>DAOUEA010000023.1:0-17641 GCA_034430475.1 Chloroflexota bacterium
GGGTAGCAAGAAGGCTCCGCGCAAATCGAGTCTGGAGGGCACGAGCGGGCCGCCGTCCCCGACCCCTCACGATCCCGCCACGCCCGTCACGGTCGAGGGCTACGTTCGGCCAGCCCCCAAGGAGGTGGCCGGCCTCGTCCGGGCGCATCACGAGGACAGCGAGCCCCCGACCGCGCCGCCTGCCGAGCCAATCTTCTCGACCGAGGGACTGCTGGCCGGCAGGCGACCCCGGCGCCGTAGACGAACGCTGCTGCTGGCCGCTTTCGGCGGCGTCCTGAGCCTGGTCGTCCTGGCCAGCCTGGCCGGCAACGCCGCCGGGCCACTGCCGCCTGTCTCCGCGACCGACGGCCCGTCGGTCTCGCCCGGAGGAGGCATCGCCGGCGACCCTTCCGAGACGGTGATGGGCGCCAGCACCGCCCCGGGGGCCGCTTCGAGCGCCTCCTCCGACGGTGAGCCCTCAGCCGAACCCTCACCCGGCGGCCATCACAGTCCGGCGTTGACGCCGTCCGGGTCGCCGGGCCCCACCCCGACCGGGAGCGGCGGGCCGTCGCCCTCCGCCACGGCAAGCTCGTCCCCCGGGCCCAGCGCCACGCCGTCGCCGACAGTCCCCTGGCCGACGCCAACGCTCACCCCCTGGCCGACGCCAACGCTCACTCCCGTGCCCACTCCCACGCCGTCGCCGACGCCCACGCCCACCCCGGTCGTGCCCGTCAGCATCGGCCCCAGCGGATCGATCACCGTCACGCACAAGGTGACATTCACGCTCTACGTCTACACGCTCCCGGGGGCGGCATGCACACTGACTGCATCTACCGCCACCAACCCGATCTTCGCGACGCGCGACCTGGGCACGGCTCCGGGCGCCACGCCCTCCTTCACCGTCGTGTGGGGCGGCCCACCGCCCATCTCGCCGTGGTGGGCCATCAACGACTACACCGTCACCGCCACCTGCACGCTGAGCGGCTACTCGGCGGGGCACGCAACCAAGGCGATCCAAGTCGTCAAGGAGTAGCCGTCCGGCCCTCCCCGTTCGCAGCCCTCGCCCCCTTCGTTCGGGCGATCGGATATGCTCTTGGCATATAGGTGCCTTTCGCACATCGGAGCCCGGAATGTGTCTGCTCGTTCCAACCATCGAGCCCCCCTCCCCCACCGCTCGCGTCTCGAGTCACTTCGGCCGCGCCCCATTCTTCGCGGTCCTGGACACCGATACGGGCGAGGTGATCTCGCTGGGCGGCCCGTCGGCGCACCACGAGTGCGGGATGCTGGCGGCGGCCGGCGAGATCGACACCTGCCACGACCAGGGCCACGGCCGGGGCGAGGGGCACAGCCACCACTCATGAGCCAGGCCCGGCCCCACCCCCACCTGCACCACGACAGCCACAGGGGCTGGGTGCGCCCGGACGGGCAACGGGGGCGATGGCTGGAGCCGTTCGCGCTGCTGTTCGTGGCCGAAGGCGAACCCTACGGCGCGGAGCTGATCGCGGCGCTCAACGAGCTGTGCCTGGCGCCCAGGGGAGTGGACGCGGGGATGCTGTACCGTACGCTGCGAGAGTTCGAGGCCGAAGGGCTGGTCGTCTCGCGATGGCAGGTCGACGCTGGAGCGCCAAAGCGCACCTACCGCCTGACGGAGGCGGGCCGGCGCGAGCTCGACGATTGGGTGGGGGTCATGCACGAACGTCAGCGACTTACGGAGGCCTTCCTCGAGCGGGCCCGGGGCCTCGGCAAGGCCAGGCGATGAGGAGCGCTGTGACCGCAACCCGGGCGCGTCGCCCGTCTCGGCTGCCCCTGACCATCCGTGCGCTGGCCGTGGCGGCGTCCGCGGTGCTGCTGCTGGTGCTGACTCTCGGTGCCCGCACCGCCGCCGCGGAGCAACCCGTCGTGAGGGCGGTGCTCTTCTACTCGACCTCCTGCCCCCACTGCCACCAGGTCATCACCTACGACCTTCCGCCCCTGCAGCGGCAATACGGCACCAGTCTCCAGATCGCGGCCCTGGACGTCAGCACCGCCACGGGGTCGCAGCTCTACGAGGCGGCCATGGCCCACTACGGCGTCAGCGGGGACCGCCGCGGCGTGCCGGCGCTGTACGCGGGCGGGCAGGTGCTGGTGGGCTCGTACGAGATCCCCCGGTTCTTCCCCAGCCTGGTGGAATCGCTCCTGGAGAAGGGCGGGTCGGAGTGGCCGGCCATCCCGGGCCTGGAACCCGTTGTCTCCAATCCGGCGGCCATCCCCACCCTGCCGCCGTATGCGGCGGACCTGGGCCTGGAACCGTCCGAGCAGACATCGCCCCTGTCCGAGGCGATCGACCGCGCTGCCGAGGATCCCGCCGGCAGCACGCTCTCGATCATCGTCCTGCTGGGCCTCATCGCCTGCCTCGTCTGGTCAGGCAGCGTGGCCTGGCGATCGGACCCGGCGCGCATCGGCCCGCCGTCCCGCCTGATCCCGCTCGTCGCCCTGGTCGAGCTGGCCGTGGCTGCCTACATGGCCTCGGTGGAGGTAGGCGGCTCGGCCGCCGTCTGCGGGCCGGTGGGCGACTGCAACCGCGTCCACCAGAGCGAGTACGCCTGGCTGTTCGGGCTGCTCTCGGTGGGGCTGCTCGGCGTTGCCGGCTCCCTCACGGTCCTGGCCACGTGGGTCGTGGGGCGCCTGACCGAGGGCACGCTGGCCCGGCTGGGCCGCCTGGGTCTCCTTGCCGCGTCCGCATTCGGGGTCGCCTTCTCGGCCTACCTGACCTTCCTCGAGCCGTTCGTCATCGGCGCGACCTGTGCCTGGTGCCTGACCTCGGCGGTCCTGATGGCGGCGATCCTGGTCCTGGCCACGGCGTCGATGTGGCCGCAGCCGGCCCCAGCGGCCCCAGCGGGCCCGACGCCGCGACGCCGGCGATCCAGGCGCGCCCCGGCGGGATACGGCCGGGGACGGCCGCTCTGACCGCGGGCAGGCCGACCGCGACGTAGCGGCCTCATGCTCGATCGGCCATGATGGCCCTATGCAGGTCGCCGAGGGCATCTACAAGGTCGAGGGGGTCCGCATCTCGAACGCCTATCTCGTCGTCGCCGACGAGGGCCTGCTGCTCGTCGACTCGGGCATGGGCAGACACGCGGGCCGGATCATGCGGCTGATCGAGAGCCTGGGCAGGCGGAGGGAAGAGCTGCGCTGCGTCGTCCTGACGCACTGGCACATAGACCACCTGGGCAGCGCGGCCGAGGTGAAGCGGCTCACCGGAGCACAGGTTGCCATCCACGAGCTGGACGCTCCGATCCTGGCCGGCGGCGAGCTGCCGAAGAAGGGGCGCCGGGCCATGGGCCTCGTCTTCCGCCTCTTCCGCTTCCGGCCGATCGAGCCCGACCTGCGGCTGCACGACGGCGACACCATCGGCGGCCTGCGGGTCTTCCACGTCCCCGGCCACACCGACGGCAGCATCGCCCTCCTGCGCGACGACGGCGTGGCCTTCACCGGCGACGCGCTGCTGGGCGACAGGCACGGGCAGGTCAAGCCGCCCGATCTCCGCCTGTCGATAGATCCGGAACGCGCGACGGCTTCGGCCGAGAAGCTCCGCGCGCTCCCCCTCAGCCTGGTGCTGCCGGGCCACGGGGCGCCCGCTCGACTGCCGGGCGGCGCCGGCTAGGCGAGCGCCTTCGGCCAGGGAGCCTCAGGCCAGGCCGCGGTCCTGCAGTCGCTGCTGCTCCCAGGCGGCGAAGTTCGGCGGCGGCGCAACGACCTCCTCCGGCGGCTTGGGCCGCAGCGTCACCGCGCCGTCGGCGCAGCCGGTCACGCACAGGCCGCAACCGATACACAGCGCGCGGTCCACGACGTAGCCGCCGTCGCTCTCCGAGATGGCGTTCACCTGGCAGCGGCCGAAACAGACGGCGCAGGCGGTGCACAGATCCTGGTCGATCTCGGCGTAGTAGTTGGCCTGGGCCACCGAGTCGTGGATGCCCCACTCGTTGATGCCGCGCAGCAGGCCGCAGCAGCAGCCGCAGCAGTTGCAGACGTAGCCGTGCCCCTCCTGGACGTTGCTGACGGTGTGCACCAGGCCGATCTTCTCGATCTCGTCCAGGAAGGCCAGGGCCTCCTCCTGGGAGATAGCGCCCTCCCGGCCGGCCGCCTCCGACTTGGAGAACCACAGGCAGGCCTTGACCGGGAAGTCGCAGCGGCGGCTGTCGAGCAGCTCCTGCTGGACCCGGCAGACGCAGTCGCCCAGGGTGAAGGACCGGGCTTCGAGCAGGATGGTGCGAACGTCGTCGTACGGCAGCACCCACTCGGACTTGACGGCGGCCCTCGCGGGCACGGTGCGGTGTAGCGCCGGCTGCGGCGCCATCAGCAGCGCCCCTCCCGCGCCGCCGAAGTACTCCTCCATGAGCTGTGCGAACTCCGGCTCCCGGCCGTGGAGCAGGCCCGCCTCGTAGCTGCCCACGATGAAGGGCGCGAGCCTGAAGCCGCGAGCCCCCGGCGTCGAGGAAACCCACACGAACTCGCGCCTGGCGAGTTCCTTGAGGATCTGGCTGGCTTCACGGACCTCTATCCCGGCACGCTCGGCGATCCTCCCCACCGGCTCCGGCGTGGCCGTCATCGCGCACGCCACCGCGGCCTCCTCCGCCGACACCATCTTGCGCAGGATCTTCAGCTCGACGCCGGACTCGGTGCGGGGAAAGCCATTCGCCAGGCGGTCCAGCGCCGTTGCCAGGCGTTCGTATGCGTCTTCCATCGCGAGCCTCGTGTCTCCCCTGTGGGCGTGGACGCCGAGCGTAGCATCACCTGCTGCCACCTGGGTGTCAGGTTTCCGGAACGGGTTTCCCGGGCGGCCCTACGAATAATGCACTAGCTCAAACTATTCCGGTGCTGGAAGTATTGTGCTAGGGTGCGCCCATGGTCACCAGAAGCGAGGCCTCGCGCGAGATCGTCAGGCTGCTGCCGAACGTCGCGATAGGCCTGCGGCTGGCGACGCTCTTCGACCTGGAGGCCGTGGACCTCACGGCCAACCAGCTGCTGGCGCTGATGCTCGTCAGCTCGGCGCCGGACGGGCGGATGAAGGCCGGCGAGATCGCCGCGCGGCTGGGCATCTCGTTGCCGGCCGCCACGGCACTCGTGGACCGGCTCGTCGCCGCCGGCGTCGTGGCCCGATCCCAGCGTGAAGACAGGCGCGTGGTCTGGGTGTCCGCCACGGACCAGGGGCTGGGCCTGCTCGGCCGGCTCACGGAAGGGCTCGAGAGGGCGATCGACGCCGCGATCGAGCAGTACCCCGACCAGGCCACACTCGACAGCCTCGTGGAAGGCATGCGCAGGGTGGCCAGCTTCGCCGAACGGATAGGCGAGGCGGGCGCCGAGTCAGGTTCGGCGCGACATCCCGCCGCGAACGACTGAGAGGTTGCAGTGCGAGCCCTGTTCGTCTGGCTTGGACACTTCGTGGAGGCCCGGCCCGGATCCATCCTGGCCGTCACGGCCGCCCTGATCGTGCTGGCCGTGCTGGGCGCCACGCAGACCCACATCGTCACCACCCAGGATGCCTTCGTGGACCAGGACAGCGACACGGCCAGGAACGCCAACGCCTACGATGCCGCCTTCGGCCTCGACCCGATGGTGGTGATGATCCCGGGCACCCCCGAAGAGCTCACCAGCCCGGAGATGCTCGACAGGATCGAGAGCCTGACCGACCAGCTGGCCGAAGTGGACGGCGTTCGATCCTGCGTCAGCGTCCTGACCCTGCTCGGCACCGTCAGGCTGCCCGAGGGCACAACGCTGGAGCAGCCCGGCGTGGCGACGTCGATCGTCTTCGGCGCCGACGGACAGCCCACGGCCACGTTCGAGAGCCTGTTCCCGAGCGGCTACGAGCTGGTCCAGATCGCACTGGTCCCCGGGCTGGGCATCGACGGCCAGGGTGAGGTCTCCCAGCGGGTCGAGGAGGCGGTGGCGGCCACCGGCCTGCCGGACGGCACGGTGACGGCGGGATACCCGCGCCTCTACTCCGAGATCATCTCCAGCATCATCCGTGACATGGCGGTCACGGCCGTCGTGGCCGTCCTGCTGATGGTCGCCGTTCTGTACATCGTCTTCCCCGTCCGCCGGCGGCTGATGGCGCTGCCCGTCGTGGTCGTCGGCGTCCTGTTCACCTTCGGCATCACCGGCGCGGCGGGCATCTCGTTGACCCTGGTGACGATGGCCGGCCTGCCGATCCTATTGGGGCTGGGCACGGACTTCGCCATCCAGTTCCACAACCGCTACGAAGAGGAGCTGACGCGCGGCCGGACGCGAGCGGCCGGGCTGGTGGACGCCCTCGTCCACATCGGTCCGGCAGTGGGGACGGCGGTGCTGGCAACGATCCTGGGCTTCATGGCCCTGCTGCTCTCCGCCGTTCCGGCGGTCAGGGACTTCGGCATTCTGCTCGCCCTGGGCGTGGCGATCCTCTACTGCCTGGCGCTCGTCGCCCTCAATGCCCTCCTCTATCGCTTCGACAAGGCCCCGGGCCCGGCCGCGAAGAACGGCACGGCGGCGGTCTCTTCGCAGCGCGGGCCCCGCCTCGATCTCGGCCGCTACCTGGCCGCCGTCTCGATGCGATCGGCGAGGTTCGGTCCGCTCGTCCTGGCCGCGGCCACGGCGCTGGCCGTCGGCGGCCTGGCCGTCGACCACATGGTGCCCGTGGAGACGGAGATCGAGAAGCTGATCCCCGCCAACACGCCGGGCGTCGTGGCAATGAACCAGGTGCGCGAAGCGACCGGCAGCAGCTCCTACATCCAGTTCCTCGTCAGCGCCGACGACGTCACCTCGCCCGAGGTCGTGGGCTGGATGGCGAAGTACCAGGCCCAGGAGATGCAGAAGCATCCCCAGATCGTCAGCGCCGTCAGCCTGCCCACCGTCCTGGGCCCGACGGTCACCATGTTCTTCCTGAAAGGCCCGCTGGTGGCGTTCATCCTGAGCCAGATCCCGGAGCCGATTCGCGTGACCCTGATCAGCGACGACCACAAATCGGCCTCGATCACCTTCAACACCATCCCGATGTCCACCGCCGACGTCGCCGAGCTGATAGATGCCATGGAAGCGGAGGCGGATCCCCCGAGCGGCGTCACCGTCGGGCCGGCCGGCTCGACGTACATGGCCGCCTCCATCCTGACCTCGCTCACGAACGGCCGGCTGGAGATCGCCCTGGCCGGCTTCCTGGCGGTCTTCCTGGGCCTGCTGGCCATCTATCGCAGCTGGCGCAGGGCGGTCACCCCGGTCGTGCCGATCATCCTGGTGACCGGCTGGTCGTCGGGGGCGATGTGGCTCCTGGGCATGGAGCTGAACCCGCTCACGGCCGTCATGAGCGCCCTGATCGTGGGCATCGGCACGGAGTTCGCGGTCCTGCTGCTGGGCCGCTACTGGGAGGAGCTGGGCCGCGGCCTTCCGCCACAGGAGGCGATGCACAAGGCCGTCACCAGGATCGGGCGGGCGATCGCGGCCTCCGGCCTGACGGTCGTGGCCGGCTTCGGGGCTCTGCTGGCGTCGTCGTTCCCGGCCATCCGCGACTTCGGCGCCGTGACCGTCATCGACGTCCTGCTGGCCCTGGTGGCCACGATCGTGGTCGTCCCGCCGCTGGCCCTCTTCCTGGTCCGCGGGGCGGGGGCGTCGCAGGAGCGAGCCGCCTGATAGAGAAGCCGGTCCGGGTCCGCGACTACTCCTGACCCTCCCCCTGGCCCTCCTCGGCCGGAGCCTGTGCCTCTTCCGTCGGCCGTCGCAGGATCCCAACCAGGACCGTCGCCGCACCCGATCCGATGACCAGCCAGCCCATCACCGCCAGCAGCTGCGAGATCGAATCGGAAGTCGCGACGCGGTACAGGAGCAAGACGCCAAGAGCCGCCAGCAGGGCATCGAACCCGATCGACGTCCAGTGCGCCCTGCGGTGGCGTATGGACGGGATCGCGGTCAGCAGGCCCAGCAAGCCGTAGGCGAGGCCGCCGCAGCCGAGCGCGATCCTCATACCCACCACAGTTATCTGCTGCACGGCGGAAAGCGCGATCACCAGCACGCCTACGACGAATCCGACCGCCCCGCGAATGAGAGTGATGTCGCGCACCCGGCCACGTTCGAGTCTCCTGAAGCCCAGGAACCATTGCCGGCACCCGTCGGCGACCAGCCCGGCAGAGATGAGCAGCGCGAGGATGTACTCCGCCCGCTCCCCATCCGCCAGGAAGTAGACCCCGCCCAGAATGAGCAGAACGCCCTCTCCGATCACGACCCGCCAGTCGGCCCCCCGCCAGGGCGCGATCCGGTCCGCGGCCCGATCCACTACCCGTGCCATCGACAGCCCTCCCAGCCGAAGCCCGGACCTGTGCCGTGCGTTGCATCCGGGCATTCGTATCGTGACCAGCACACGCGGCGAGCGCAACATCTGCCGCGGGTCGGGTCTCAGGTGGCTTGCTGCGGCACGGAGAGGAGGCTAGGCTTCCCTGGCCTGAACTCGTCTGCATCCCGGGAGGAGCCGCCATGCGCAGGCAACCGGTCATGTTGCTCGCTATGGCGCTTGTCGCTGCGAGCCTGGCGACTGGCTGTGGAGGGGCCACTACGACGCCTTCGACGCAGCCCACGGCGATTCCAACGGGAGCGCCGACCGCATCGGCGTCCGCGGTTATCGCGCCCACGGCGGTACCCGGCGGCCCGCCACTGCCCTCAGCCGACGGCTGGCCGTTCACCGCCCCGTCCACGCCGCTGCCGGTCCCGACATTCGGTCCCGACGGCACAGCCTACGTCGACGTGACCATCTGGCCCGCGTCGGAGGATCCCGGCGGGTCGGTCGAGTACGCCCGGCTGGCGGCGATCGATGCCTCGGGCCGGATGCGCCCGGGATGGCCGGCCCAGCTGGGCACCGGGCGGCTATCCGGCCTCGTCGTGGGGTCGGACGGACTGGTCACCGTCCTCGTCGAGACGATCGGGAGCGACCCCTATTCCGGAACCACGTACAGCCTCCACCGGCTCGGCTCGGCCGGGCTCGAGGTGACTGGCTGGCCGGTCGTCGTGGAGGAAGCGATCGACTGCAGCGAGCCGGTCGTGGCCGACGACGGCTCTGCCTATCTGGCCTGCGAGCCCACCAGCGAGGAGGGCTCATGGCGCGTCAGTGCGTTCGACGCCCAGGGTGGCACCAGGGCCGGTTGGCCGGCGACCCTCGAGATGTGGTACAAGCCGACGCTGAAACTCGGCTCGGACGGCACCCTGTTCCTCTGGGCCGGCGCCTATGACGGTAGCGGCCAGCTCCATGCACTCGGATCGGATGGACGAGACCGCTCCGGCTGGCCGGTGGCGACGCCTGTCGGCACCGGCGACTTCCTCCTCGCCCCGGACGGGAGCGTCCGCCTGATCTCGTACGTGGACCTCGTTGGAAGCCCATGCATCGACGCTGGCAGCACCTCGATCTCCGCCATCGGGGCCAACGGCCGGACCCTCCCAGGATGGCCGCGGACCATCGACGGCGCCGCGATCGAGCCCGTCATTGACCCGCAAGGCACGATCTACGTCGCCTCGACGAACGTGCGGGGCAGCTCGCCCGGACAGGTGAAGGTGGTCGCCATAGGCACGGACGGAAGCACACGGGCCGGCTGGCCGGTCGCCCCCGCCGGCTTCACCTCCAGCTGTCCCGACAGGAGCCTCAGGCTCGGTCTGAGCCCCGCCGGCACGCTGTACCTCCTCGGCAACACGGACGACCCTCGGGCCGGCAGGGTGATCGCCCTCGAGCCAACGGGGCAGACCGTGTCGGGCTGGCCGTTCGAGACAGGCTTGCTCGAGACCGGCTGCAACGCCTGCGCGCCAGGCTCGCCGCCGCAGGCTCCGGTGTTCGGCTCCGACGGGACCGTCTACCTGGCGGCGGAAGGAGCGTCCGGAGTGCAGGTCGTTGCCCTGGATACCCAGGCAGGCGTCCGCTCCGGTTGGCCGTATCCGCTGCCCTTCGGGACCGAAGCGCCGGACTTCGTCCAGCTCACAGTCGGCCCGAACGGCAACGTCTACGTGGCCCTCCTGTCGATGGGGATGGAGTCCTCGGCTGAGGATGTTGCCACTCTCCTGGTCCTCCGGCCCGACGGCAGCCCGGCGCACAGCGGGAATCCCGCAGCGGCCAGAGACCCCGGGCAGCGTCCGCTTGTTCAGCAGGATGATTTGTCGGCGTCGGGTGGCAGGACGCTGTAGCGCCGCCACATGGCCAGTCGCGCGCAGATCACGGCGAAGACTGGGATCGCGACGGCCAGGATCAGCCAGTGCCCGTCCCCCATCGGCACGAGCAGCAGCGTGGAGGTGAACTCGACGGCGATCAGGACGTAGAGGATCCGGACGATGACCAGCCGCGACAGGCGGGTGCAGATCAGCGCCCCTGTCGGCGCGCCGATGGCGACGACCGGCACCGCGGCCAGCCACATGTCTACCGGCGGTCCCGTGAAGTCGCCCATCACGATCACGTGCGTGGCGAACGCGGTCCACGACACCAGGGTCAGCAGCACCACCGTCGTCGGCGTTACGACCCGCTCGCACACCCGGAAGGCCAGCACGAGCAGGATGAACATGATCGTGTTCTCGCCGACGGCCGCGAGCCCGGACAGAAGCCCGCCCAACAGGCCCGCCCCCAACAGGGCGAGACGCTCCCCGGGCCCGAACAGATGCGGCGCCATCTGATCGCGCCGATCCGGAGCATGCCGGAGGCTGATCCAGAGAGCCAGCGCCAGGCCGACGAGAATCGCGGTGAAGGTGAGCCGAACGGTCGCCGCCTGGAGCCTCGGCGCCAGGTAGATGCACGAGAAGAAGACGCCGGCCATGGCGGCCGGCGCCCCGAACCTGATCGCCCGCCACTCGATCGGCACCCTGTTGCGGATGATCGAGGTCGTGGCGCAGCCCATGCCGACGCTCTGGATGGCGAAGGAGAAGAGACGGGCCTGATCGGCCGGGACGGTGAGCACCTTGGTCAGCACCGGGAAGGCGACGGCGCCGCCACCCTCCGACGTGCCGCCCCCGACGAGCGAGCCGAAGACCATCGTGAGCGAGACCTGCCAGTGGTTAGCTACGGCGTTCAGGGAGCGCTCGCCCCCCAGGATGAGCCAGCAGAAGAACACGATGACGCCCAGCGCCAGGTTCGTCCGCAGCATCGGAAGGACTGCCGGCGGCTCCGGGAGGACCGGCTCGGCCGAGGGAGGATTGCTCTGGACCGTGATGGCTGTCACAACAGTGGGTATTCTCGCAGAGGCGCAGGGGCGCAATCCACGCATAACCTCTCAGGTCGGCCGGCCCCCTGCCTATACTTGCCTTCGGCTTGGACCTGTCGGGAGGCGAACGTGGCGGACAGGACTATCACCCTCGGCGGCAACGCCTATCCGGTCATCCTGCCCAACATCCGCGATCCGCGACTCGGCATCGCGGCGGTCGTTCTGAGCCTTCACGCCCTGGGGCAGCTGGGGCTGCATTGGCCGCTCAGCGTCTGGCAGATCCTGGTGGCGATCCTGGTTTGCGCCGTCATCGAGATCGCGGTCACGTTCGCCCGGAAGCGGGTCATCATCTGGCCGGCCAGCGCCCTTCTCACCGGCAGCGGCGTGGCCCTTCTCCTGCGCGTCGTCGGGACACCGGCGGACCAGCCCTGGGCTACGAACGGCCTGCTGATGTTCGCCGGCGTGGCCGCGTTCTCGCTGGTGCAGAAGTACTTCATCCGCTACAAGGGCAAGAACCTGTTCAACCCGTCGAACGTCGGCCTGGTGCTGGCCTTCCTGATCTTCGGCAATTCACAGCTCGAACCACTCAACCTGTGGTGGGCCCCCCTCAATGCCTGGATGATCGCCGCCTACGCGATCATCCTCGTGGGCGGCACGTACGTTATCTGGCGGGCGAAGATGATGCTGCTGTCGGGGACCTTCTTCGTCGGGTTCGCGGTCCTCCAGGGTGTCCTCGCCGGCTCCGGCCACTGCATGACCGCCAACTGGGCCTTCGCCCCGGTCTGCGGAGCGGACTACTACCGGATCATCGTCACCTCGCCGGAGGTGTTCATCTACGCCTACTTCATGGTCACCGACCCCGCCACCGTGCCTGCCGGCCGGGTCGCGCGGATCGCGTTCGCCCTGTGCGCCGCCGTGTCCACCACGCTGTTGATGGCGCCACAGGCGGACGAGTTCGGGACGAAGGTGGCGCTGCTCGGCGGATTGACGATCCTCCTGCTCGCCCATCCGCTGTTCGACATGGCCTTCCCCGAGAAGGGCTCCGCCCAGGACACCATCAAGGCGTTCGGGACAAGGCTCGTGACCGGCGGCCGTCCCGGCCTGCTCCGCCCGATCGGCGGCGTGGCGACGATGGCCCTCGTCGTGGCAGTCGTGGGCGCCAGCGTCGTCTACGCCGGCACACCGGCTCGCACGGCCGTCGCGCCCAACACCACGGAGATGCTGAACGGCGTGGCGTATCAGATCGACCCGTCGACGCTCCCGCCCATCACCGTCAGCCAGTCGGTCCGGGACTGGGACCACGAGATCGCGGACAGCGCCCCCCAGCTGCTGGTGACCCTGGCCCAGAACCTGGCCGTCGAGAACCAGGCGCTGCTGCGGTCGGACGAGAACCTGCTCACCGCCATCGACCACGGCGACCGCCTGGACGAGATGCAGGCCCGGCTGAGGCAGGACGCCGCGGCCGGCACGTGCGTCATCGACGTCTACACGTTCGATTCGGTGAACGTAACCCTGATCGTGCCGTTCGGCGTCCAGACGGGCCTGAGCCTGGGCTTCGACGCGAAGGGGACGGTCACCTACCAGACCTACGACTCGGCCGGGAACTTCGCGTCCAGCCAGTCGGCGCCGTTTGCGCAGACGTTCGCCATTCGACGGGCGACCGGCGAGCGCTGGCTCAACGTGGCCGTGCTCCCTCCGGGGACAGGCAGCTGAGCCGGCTTACTCGCCGCGGGACGGTTGTCGCCACCCTGGTGGCCGTGGTGGCGATCGTCGCGGCGGCGGGCGGATACGCGTTCCTGCAACTCCAGTCGAGTGGCGCCTCCGGGCCGCCCTCCTTCGTGGACGAGACGGCCTCGGCCGGCATCGACCAGACCTACGACGGCGACGCCATGTTCGACACCGGCGGCGGCGTGGCGGTCTTCGACTGCGACGGCGACGGCAAGCCGGAGATCTACATGGCCGGCGGCACGAACCCGGCCGTGCTGTACCGCAACGACAGCCCGATCGGCGGCGCCCTTCGCTTCAGCGCCATCCACGATTCCGCGACCGACCTCACCAGCGTCACCGGCACCTATCCGATCGACATCGACGGCGACGGCAACACGGACCTGGCGGTCCTTCGGGCGGGCGGCAACGTCATCCTGCGCGGCCTGGGCGGCTGCCGGTTCGAGCGGGCCAACGAGAGCTGGGGGATCGATGGCGGCACCAGCCTGTCGATCGCCTTCAGCGCCACCTGGGAGGGCTCGAACGGGCTCCCGACCCTTGCCTTCGGCCGCTTCCGCAAGATCGATTCGACAGGCAAGCTCACGCTCGATTGCGACTCGCCGATGTTCATCCGTCCCGATGCGTCCGGCACGGGCTACGCGGCGGCCGTCTCGCTGGAGCCCGGGTACTGCTCGCTCTCGCTGCTCTTCAGCGACTGGAGCGGCACGGGCGAGAGGGACCTCCGGGTCGCGAACGACCGCAACTACTACCTCGGCGGCCAGGAGCAGCTGTGGCGGATCGTGCCGGGCGAAGCGCCGAGACTGTACACGGCCGCGGACGGCTGGCAGAAAGTGCAGATCCAGGGCATGGGCATCGCCAGCTACGATCTGGCCGGCGACGGCAAGCCCGATTACTTCCTGACGAGCCAGGCCGACAACAGGCTCCAGGAGCTGGCCGGCGGGCCCGGCCGGCCGGAGTTTCGCGACATCGCCCTGAAGATGGGCGTGACGTCCGCCCGCCCCGGGGCCGGGGACGACGTCCTGCCGTCTACCTCCTGGCACCCCGAGTTCCAGGACGTCAACAACGACGGCTTCGTCGATCTCCTCATCACCAAGGGCAACCCGAGCGTGGTGCCCGAATACGCCTCGAAGGACCCGAGCGCGCTCTTGCTGGGCCAGCCGGACGGTACGTTCGTGGATCGGGCTGAGGCGGCCGGGATCGTCGACTTCGACAGGGGGCGGGGCGCGGCGCTGGCCGACTTCAACCTGGACGGCCAGCTGGACCTGGTCGAGATGTTCTATCAGGCCCCGGCGAAGCTGTGGCGCAACGTGGGCACGGGCGACGCGGCCAATCCAGCGCCGATGGGCCACTGGCTGGACGTCAAGCTCTCGCAGCCTGCTCCGAACACCGACGCGATCGGGGCGTGGATCGAGGTACAGGCGGGCGACAAGACCTGGCGGCGCGAGCTGAACGTGGGCGGCGGGCACTCCAGCGGCGAGCTGGGCTGGATCCACTTCGGCCTGGGCACCGCCACCGACGCCCAGGTCCGCGTCAAGTGGCCGGACGGCACCACGGGCCCCTGGCTGCCCGCCTCCGCCGACTCGTTCGTGGTGGTTACGAAAGGCGCCGACGCCGCCACTCCCTGGCAGCCCGCGACTCCCTGACCGAGCGCGGCTGTGGCGGCCGCACCACTACATCGATACACCGGAACCCGGTTGCGGCGAAGGTTCCGGTCGAAGGGTCGTAGATCTCAGCCGAGGCGAGGTCCTGGAAGATCGGGATGCCGATGCAGTCGTATCCGCCTGCGATCAGCACCCTTCCGTCCGCGAGAAGCGTGGCTGTGGCCTCGGCACGGGGATGGGTCATGTCGCCGGTGGTGACGAACGTGCCAGTCGGGCTCGGGATATCGTGTCGTGGCCGGATGCCGAAGGACTGGCGGTCGCCCCGAGCGCCGAGGCGGATTCGGTATCTCGTCCCGCAGCCTAGGCCTTGAACAGCTCGGCAGAATCGGTGGGTGCCAGGTGAATCCCGCCCGCGATCAAGACCGTGCCGTCCTGTAGCGCCACCGCGATCTGGTCGGTGCGGCCCTGGATCATCTTCGAGCTGAGCACCCCGAAGCCAGTGGCCGGGTCGTACAGACCGGCCAGGCCGGCGTAGACGCTATCCACTTCCTCGAGCGTGCCCCCCGCGAACAACACTCGGCCGTCGCGCATCAGAGTGACAGTCCCCGGAAGCCAGCCCTCAGGGCCAAAGCGCCCCTCAGGGCCCTGGAACGACCCCGCTTGAGTGAAGGTCCCCGTCACGGAGTCGTAGGTCATCAGGTGGTTGACCCGCGAGTCCAGGTCGAAGATGTGTATGAGAGCCCTACCATCCTGCAGCACGATCGCCGCCTGCACTCGCGCACTGCCTGGCACAGAGCTTGATGGGAACGAGGCCGAGATCGAACTCGACAGGCCGCTCTCCGGGTCGAACAGCTCGGCGCGCGGACCGGCCATGGTGTTGTTTGCCGCCAGCCTGTTGCCCACCACGAGCACCTTGCCGTTGGGCAGAAGGACTGCCCTCACACCCGTGTAGAAGACGGTCGCGCCCGAGTAGTTCTCTGCTGCCACACCCGTGTAGACGTTCTCAAGGGTGCCGGCCTGGGTGAACTCACCTGTCGCGGGGTCGTAGACCTCGATCAGACGGCTGTACGGGCCAAGGACCAGGACGCGGCCGTCTGCCAGGAGCACGGCGGAGCCGAACCGACGAGGTTCGGACATCGAGCCGGTGGGCGTGAACTCGCCGGTTGCTGGATCGTAGATCTCGGCCGACTCGAGGGCGGTCTCGCCAGCCCAGTCTTCGAACGTGCACTTGGCTGGGTCGAGACAGCCGTCTCCGCCTGCGATCAGGACGCGGCCGTCGGCGAGAGGCGTTGCCAGGGCCCTTGCCCGAGTCGTGGTCATCGATCCAGTCGGCGTGAACTGCCCCGTCGAGGGATCGTACAGCTCAGCCGAGGCAACGTACGGGGTGATTGGGACGAAGACGTACTGGCCGGATGGGTCGTCGAAGCCGGCGGTGCCGCTTTCGTCGTAGCCGCCCGCGATCAGCACTCTGCCGTCCGCCAGCAGCGTGGCCATGGCCGCGCCACGGGCATGGGTCATGTCACCGGTGGCGACGAAGGCGCCCGTCGGGCTCGGGATGGGGGTCGGCGTGGGGGTCGGCGTAGGCGTGGCTGCCAGAGTCGGGCTGGCCATGTCGCTGGGCTCGGTGCTGAGGCTCTGAGCCGCGCTGGCGCAGCCGACGGCGCTGGTGAGCGCCAGGAGGACTGCAAGCCCCAAGCCGCGCAGAGGCGCAACCTGGTTCGATGCCCTCCGGCGCAGGCCCGGCCGATGCCCGAACAGGACGAAATGCGAAGTGCTCATTCTGGATCCCCCGCCTCACAGGCTACATGGAAGATGAGGTCGCTCCCCCTGCAGATCCTGCGGGGGACTGGTATCTGGTGCGAACGGCCATGAGAGAGTCCCCGCTGGCAGCCAAGCAGAAGTCAACTCGAACCGCTTCCACGACGCTCTTCCCCTCTGGCGCGTTCAGACAGCGCAATGACGGCGGCCTGCTCGATGCTGTGACGGCTGCATCGACCTTCGGGGCGATCCTCTCGACGAGTCCGCCCCTGCGCCTGCGCCGCGCTGACCCCGAAGAGCGATCCAATGCGACCCGCTCCAGCGCCGGGTCAGCTCGGGATCTGGAGCGGGAGACGGGTCTCGAACCCGCGACATTCAGCTTGGAAGGCCGGGGCACCTGAGCGCTACAGCATCACGTTCAGGAGGGCGAGCGTAGCGTGTCCAGTTATCGTGTCGTCGCCCGTCGGTCACATCCGCAGGTGCGGCATCAAGCCGGGCTAGTGACAGTAGAGGGACCGGGCGAAGTCGATCACCTGGTTCGACGGGGCAGCTGCCCTGAGCGACAGGTCGCGGGCGCCATCAGACCAATGGAGCCCATAGGGCCGGCCGAGCGGGGTGGGCGCAGACTCGTGGATGAGGATGCCCTGGTACGGTCCGACCTGGACCATCGCGTAGCCGCGGCTTGCTCCAGGCCCGTATGAGTCTAGCGTCCTCTGGATCGACAGAGCGTCGTGTCCTCGGGCGGGCTCTTCCGCGAGGAACCAACCGCCCGCGCCAATGATCTCCTCGGCGCTCAAGCCATCGGTGCTCGACGGCGCGTAGACGAGCAGCAGTTTCGCTTCATCGGTCGCGCCCGTGGCCGTCCAGGGCAACAGCAACGACCTCTGAAGAGTTGAGCCCGCGGGCGGCTGCGCCGGAACGAGGGCTTCGAGCAATGCCTCGACGCGTGGGTCTCTCGGGGTCACAACGAGACCCTCGAGCGGACCCTCCGCGGGCTGCCCAAAGGCCAGAAGGGTCGGATCGCTGTCGGTGGGCATCGTCACAGCTGCGGCGGGACCGCAGCCGACGGCTAGCAGGCTCGACGGGCTCACGGCGATGCTGGCTGTGGGCGCCTGACTCGGGCTGGCCGTCTGGGTCGGTTCGGTGCTGGGGCTCTGAGCCGCGCTAGTGCAGCCTGCGGCGCCGGTGAGCGCCAGGAGGCCTGCTAGCCCGATGCCGCGCAGGGTCGCCAGCGGCGTCGATGTCCTTCGGCGCTGGCACCGCCGCCGATGTGCCAGGAAACTGAAACACGAGCCGCCCATCTTCGACCGTCCCCTCTTGCGCAGTGAGCGACTGCAGTGTATCGACAAGATGGGAGAGTGGAGCGGGAGACGGGTCTCGAACCCGCGACATTCAGCTTGGAAGGCCGGG
>DAOUEA010000024.1:0-2693 GCA_034430475.1 Chloroflexota bacterium
CCAGACGACCCACCCGAGCCCGAGATCGGCAGCGGGACCCACATCTGCACGACCTACCAGGGCAGCTCACCCGACTACCCGGTCGTCTGGTGCGCCTTCGACGGCGGCCACAACCCGAACCCCCACGATTCGGGTCAGAGCACGAGCTGGGTCCCGCCCGAGGTGTGGAGCTTCATCAACCAGTTCTGAGTTCTTCTCGCGCGACTCAGGGCTCCAGCGACTGCCAGGTGGCCGCCTCGGTGGGCCCCCAGTCGAGCCATTCCCTGCCGCACGTCTGGATTCGGCGCGAACCTTTCGCCCCAGCCGGACGTCAGTGAGTGTCGTGCGGCGAGGCGGCGAAGGCTGCCGGACTGCAGAATCCATCCAGATGGGGCGACGTGTGGTCCAGGTGGCTACAGCGGACGAGACATCCGACGCGCGCGCTCTCCAGGCGTTCGAGTCGATGAGCGATCGCTGCCTCGACGACTCCTACCGGCTGGCGGCCGTCGTCCTTCGCGATCCCGTCGAGGCACAGGACGTCGTCCACGACGCCGTCCTCGCTAGCTGGCGCAAGTTCGGCTCGCTGCGCGATCCGGCGCGCTTCGACGCCTGGTTCGGGCGGATCGTGCTGAACCTGTGCCGCGATCGGTTGAGAGCCAGAAGCCGCGGCCGGGTGCGCCAGGCACAGCTGAGCGCCCAGATGGAGCTACGTCGCAGAGACGAGTTGGGGCTGGTGGCGACCCGGGACGCCATCGCCGCGGCGTTCGCCAGGCTCGATCCCGACCTGCAGCTTGTCGTCGCTCTGCGCTTCTACAGGGACCTGCCGCTCGAGGCGATAGCCGATCTGCTCGGGATCCCGCTGGGCACCGTCAAGTCGCGGCTCAACACCGGCCTGCGACGCCTACGCGCCGCGCTCGAACGAGCCGGCTGGAACGAGGGAGACGAACGATGACGGCCTCGTACGATCGACTAGAAGCCGAGCTCTCGACCTGGCTGCGCGGGCTCGAACCGGGCGGAACCCCACCCGCGCTCCGGCTGCGGACGTTCGCCGACCTCCGGGCGGAAGCCGAACGCCCGCACGGGCGTTTGGCCCGGCTGGCGCCGGCATTGTCCGCTGCCGCGTCGCTGGGGTCCATCGTCCTGCTCGCCTTCATGCTCATGCTCCTGGCGGTCGCGGGCGCCAGCGTGAGCGCCGGTGCCGGGGGCGCCATCCCGGCCCCTTCCGAGACAGTCGCGCCGGCTGGATGTCACCCCAGCCTGCTTGCGCCACTGATCCTCGTCGCCGCGTCCGTGGTCGCGGGAGGAGGCGTCTTCGTGGCCCGGCTGCGGCGCCGGGTGGCCCGCCTCGTCTTCGGCGGATCCGATGCGACGGTTGCACCGCCGGTTCGATTCCGGCGCCCCTGGCGGACGCTCTCGCGCTGGACCTGGGCCCTGACGGCGCTGACGGCCGTCACCGTCCTGCTGACGATTCGGGCCTCCATCGCGGAGGCCAAATGGATAGGTGGCTTGTCGGTCCTGGACGTCCAATACCTCTGGAAGGAGACGGTCTTCTCCTTTCTGATGGGCGTCAGCGCCGCCTTGATGCCGCTGGCGGTGGCCTGGCGCTACCCAGCTCGTGATCGGTCGAGCGTCGTGCTTCTGTCCGGCTCGCTGCTTCTCCTGCTCGATCAGCTGCTGTCGCTGGCACTGCTCGAGTCACACGCGGCTTGGTGGCCCGGCCCGCGCCTGTGGATCCTGCTTGCCGACTACGTGCTTCCCACCGCCGGCATCCTCCTCGTGGCCGCCGGTCTTGCCTGTCGTGCCGGGTTCGTTCGCCGGCCGCCTCTTCGTCTCGCCGCACTGGCGTGTGGTGGCACGTTCTTCGTCTCGGGGAGCTACATCTTCGACCTGGACGAGCTCTACGGATACGCGTGTCCTTCCAGCTCTGTGTGGACGGGCACGTCCAGCCTGAACGTCCAGCTGGACATGGTCTTCGCCGGGCTCTGGCACTGGCTCACCTTCGTCGCCTGGCTGGCCATCATGTGGGTCGGCATCAGCGCGGTCCGCAGCGGCCGCTCCCGATCCTGGCTGCTGGTGCTCGCCGGCGGCTTCCTGGAGGCCACCTCATTGCTGCTTCTGTGGCTCGCCGGGCAGGCTACGGGGCTGCTGCACCGCCTCCCGGTCCCGGGCACGCTGGAGGACCTGATGATCACGACCGTCCAGCCGGCCGCCCTGGATTGGTACCGGTTGGCCACCGTGCTCGCCGTCGCCGCCCTGCTGGCGGCACTCCTGACCGGATTGCGGGCGACGCTGCCACCCGAGCCGGAAGAGTCGGCGGTGGTCGCCGCGTAGCCGCGGCCTTCGACAGCGAGGGCTTCGGACTCGAGCTGTGCCTCCCGGCGGTTCCCCTACCCTTCCGGGATCAAGTTGAACTCGTCCGGATTCGGGCCGCGGCGGCCGTCCGGGCGGTTCAGGGCTGAGATGGCCGCCATGTCGTCGTCCGACAGCTCGAAATCGAAGAGGGCGAAGTTCTCGGCCATTCGAGAAGGCGTGACGGACTTGGGGAAGACGATGTCTCCGCGCTGGACGTGCCAGCGCAGCGTCACCTGGGCCGGGGTACGGCCGACGCGCCCGGCGATGCCGGTGATGATCGGATCGCCCAGGACGTCGCCCTGCGCGATCGGCGACCAGGCCTCGGTGGCGATGCCGCGCTCCCTGTCGTAGGCCCGGAGGTC
>DAOUEA010000025.1:0-2148 GCA_034430475.1 Chloroflexota bacterium
CGCCACTCCTCGGGATGCCCGGCTCCTCGGCGGGTCGCCCCGCGCGACCACCAGCTCGGAGGCCCAGGCTGTGGCGCAAAGGGCGCTTCCACGCTGCCGGGGCGCAACCCGGCTTCGTACAATCGGTCGAACGACAAGCTGGAGCCAGGCTTGAAGACTGCCCATGGGCCGCGTTTCGGCCTCCTGATATCGCTCGCCGCGGCGGCCTCTCTGGCATGGGGCTGCAACCCGACGACGCCCACTGCCGCCCCGGCGACCACTGCCGCGGCCACTCCCCTGTCCACGCCGACCCCGCCCCCCAATCCCGTGGCCACGATCGCTTTGGCGGGGGCCGTGGGCGAGAGCCAGCCGGGCAGTCGAAGCGCCCTGGCCTGGCAGGGTGCCCAGCAGGCCGCCGAGATCCTCGGCGCGGCGTCCAGCCATGTCTACCCCGTCACAGCCGCGGAGCTGTACGCGGCTGTGACGGCGGCCGCTTCCGCTGAGGCTCCGGTCGGCGTGACCGTGGTGGTGACCGCGGGGCCTGAGGGCGCCCAGGCAGCCCTGGCCGTCGCGCCCCAACGCCCCTCGACGCTCTTCCTGGTTCTGGACCAGGTCATACCCGACAGCGCCCCGGCCAACGTC
The DNA here is from genome assembly GCA_034430475.1 of Chloroflexota bacterium. GTDB lineage: Bacteria > Chloroflexota > Limnocylindria > Limnocylindrales > CSP1-4 > Fen-1039. The sequence goes on from DAOUEA010000025.1 coordinate 622, forward strand.
CACGGCCTTGTCTTCGACGACGTCGAGGCCGGCTACCTGGCCGGCTACGTGGCCGCCGGCGTCAGTCCCACCGGCAACGTCGGCTTCGTCGCCGGGCTCGCGTCCGACCTCGCTGCCGCCGGCTACCTGGCCGGCCTGCAGAACGGCGCTCGGCAGCTCTCCTCGACCGCCACAGTCTCACCCGCCTACGCCGGCGCGGCCCAGGATCCCCAGAAGGGCCGGGCGGCGGTGGACGGCCTTGTCGCGGCCGGGGCGGGGGTCATCGTGGCCATGCCGGACCTGACCGGCTACGGCGCCATGCGGCAGGCCTGCGCCCACGAGGTCCCGGTGGTCGCCCTCGCGACCGAGGCGGCGCTGCTGCTCCCGGACGTTCGATCTTGCCTGGTGCTCAGCATCCTGCGTCGCTACGACCTGGCGGTGCGGGACGCGATCACCGGCTACGCGTCCGGAAGGCCTGTGCCACGCGTCGCCGTCGGCACGGTGGCCAGCGGCGGCATCCAGCCGGGCCCCTTCGCCAGGCACGCTTCACCGGAGCTGGCGAACGGCCTCCAGGACGTGCTGGCGGCGATGCGCGCCGGCCCACCCCGCCCTGCACCGACCCCGGCCGAGAGCCCTGCCTCGGCTGCCTCCAGCTCGACCTGACGGAGGCCAAGATGGCGGATGAAGCGGTTCCTCTCCTCGACGACTCCGGGATCCTCGAGCTGCTGCGAACGAGCCGCCGGATCGCGATGGTCGGCGCCTCTTCCAATCCCCTTCGGCCGTCGTGGGCGGTCTTCCGCTCGCTCGCAGCGGCCGGGTACGACTGTGTACCGGTAAACCCCAACGAAACGAGGGTCCACGGCGTGCCCGCCGTCGCGACCCTGGCCGAGGCTGCCGCAGCGGGCCCGATCGACATCGTCGACGTCTTTCGCCGTCCGGAGCTGACCGAAGAGATAGCCCGCGACGCGGTCGCCATCGGTGCCCGGGCGCTCTGGCTGCAGCTGGGCGTCGTCAACTGGGAGACAGCCCGCATCGCCGCCGCGGGCGGCCTGGCCGTGGTCATGGACCGCTGCTCGGCGATCGAGGCGCGGCGCCTGCCCAGGGAGTGGCGCCCGCCAGGCTGACCTGCGGCCAGTTCGCTGAGCCGCGCCCAGCATGCTGAGCTGCGCCCGGAATCGTGCAGCGCCGCCCCGGTGGACGGCGCCGCACGAGCTGCCTGGAACAGTTCCACGTCTCGCATCCGCCCGCTAACGGCCTCGTGGCCTCGAGCGAACACCGTCAGTCTGACCCCTCTGCTCTCATCTGGTACCTGACCCCAGAGGCACAACCCGGGGAGGCCTCTTAGGCCCAACCCCAGAAGGTACGAGCGCCGTAGTGCGGGACTGCGCCCCGGGCGCGCCGTTTCCCCGCCGCCCCTCGCCTCAGTTCACGAAGTAGCCGCTGACGTCGAAGATGGCGTGAGTGGTCTTGTAGCGGGTGGGGGCGTAGGTGATGGCCAGGATGCCGCCCGGACCAAGTGGCACGGTGACGCCGGTAGCCCGGTTGTCG
>DAOUEA010000026.1:0-5933 GCA_034430475.1 Chloroflexota bacterium
GGCATCGGGGCGGCCATCCTGGCCCACGCCGCCACCACGCTGGCGGTCTTCGTCTTCACCGGCCACGCGGGCCAGGTGCCGCGCTTCGGCGACGAGCCGGAGGAGATTGTCGAGCGCCATCGGCCGTCGGGATGGATCGACGCGCTGCCTGGGGGCGCCGCGGCCGGCTCCCGGGCCGGGCGCGGGGGACTCACAGAGAAGTAGATGTTGGAGCCCGAGCCGCGGCCGCTGCCCCCGGTGGCGCTATACGCTCATCTCCCGTTCTGCCTGGCTCGCTGCCCCTACTGCGATTTCACCGTTTATGCGGGGGCGCTGGCCCGCGGGCCGCGGGCGGTGACTGCCCGCCTGTACGAGGCGGTCGGCAACGAGCTGGAGCTTCGGGCCGACGCCATGGACGCGCGGTTCGGGCCCGCGGGCGAGGCAGCGGGCGGCCGGCCGCCGGTGAGAACCCTGTACTTCGGCGGCGGCACGCCGTCCCTCGCCGGCGGGGAGTGGCTGGAGCGGCTGCTGGCGATCGTGCGGCGCCGCTACGGCCTGGCGCCCGAGGCGGAGGTGACGCTGGAGGCGAACCCCGGCCCCGACGAGCGCGGCGACATGACCGCCTTCGCCGCCGCGCGCGTGAACCGCGTCTCGTTCGGGGCGCAGAGCATGGACGCCGGGGAGCTGCGGCGCCTCGGACGGCGCCACTCCCCGGAGGACGTAGCCGCGGCCGTGGCTGGGGCCCGGGCGGCCGGCATGGCCTCCGTCAGCCTGGACCTGCTCTACGACGTGCCGGGGCAGACGCTGGAGAGCTGGCGGCGCAGCCTCGACGCCGCCCTCTCCCTGGCCCCGGACCACCTCTCGCTCTACGCCCTGACCCTGGACGACCCCGACGCCGAAGGGCTGACCGGTGTGGGCGGCGACCACCTGCCCACTCCCCCCGGCGCGCGCCGCTGGCGCGAGGCGGCCCGGGCCGAGCAGGACGACGACCGGGCGGCCGAGCAGTACGCGCTCGCCTCCGAGCTGCTGACCCGGCTCGGCTACCGCGGCTACGAGATCTCGAACTGGGCGCTCCCGGGGCACGAGAGCCGGCACAACCTGGCCTATTGGCAGCGCCTGCCGTACGAGGCCGTGGGCCCCGGAGCTCACGCCTTCGACGGCCTGGAGCGTCGCTGGAACGCGGCCGCCCCGGAGCCCTACATGGGAGCCCTGCTGCGCTCCGAAAAGCCCACCCTGCCGCCGGGCGGTCGCGAGCTCATCGACGCCCGGACGGCGGCCACAGAGCGCCTCATGCTGGCGCTTCGCCTGGACACGGGCGTCCCGGCGTCATGGGCTGAGCCCCACAGCGAAGCCTTCGACTGGGCGGCCCGGGAGGGTCTCGTCGAGCCGTTCGAGCTGGATGGCGAGCCTCGCCTCCGCCTGACACTGCGCGGCCGCCTGTTGGCCAGCGAGCTGTTCGGCCGCCTGGTCTAGGCTCGCCGGGCGTGCCCGACGACTGACTGCAAGAGCGCGCGTCACACCTCAGGCTGAAGGCTAGCGATAGGTTGACTGTCCATGCCGGGGCAACTTGACGAAGGGGCGACACGTTGCCTAGTCTGCGCCGAGACCGGTCTGCCGAATCACCTGGTCATCCGGAGAGAGGGGTGTTCGTGCTCGCCCGAGTTCGCGCTCGCCGCCATGCCAACCGCTTGGGCTATCGGGTCGGAGGCATGCTGCTCTCGCTGATGGTGCTGGGAGGTGTGGCAGCTGCCGGGTACTGGGCCGGCACCAATGCCGTCGCGCCGCCGGCGCTGCCGCTGCAGTCGCACGAGCCGGAGAGTTACACGGTTGCGAACGGCACCGTCGGCAGCACGGCCAGGATCTCGGTGACGGCGGCTTGGACTACGACTCGGACGCTCCACGCCCGCGGTGGGGGGACGGTCACGTCGGTTCCCTTGAAGGCCGGCGACGAGGCCGCCGAGGGCGCCGTCATAGCCACAATCGATCTCCAGCCGGTCGTCGTGGCGACGGGTTCGGTGCCGATGTTCCGGACCCTCGCATCCGGCATGAGCGGCCCGGACGTGGCTCAGCTTCAGCAACTGCTGACCAACAAGGGCTTCTACAGTGGCAAGGTCGACGGAGACTTCGGACAGTCGACCAGGATCGCCACGAAGTCGTGGCAGAACTCCATCGGCGCCGCGCAAACCGGCGTGGTCGATGCCGGCGCGCTGCTCTTCGTCGACAGGTTGCCCGCGCGGATGGCGGTCATCCCGGGCGTAGCCGACCTGGTCGCGCCCGGCGGCGTTCTGGTGAACGTTCTCGCTTCGAGCCCCGCCTTCACTGCGACCATTACGGCGACGCAGCGGTCCGGCCTTTCGTCCGGTCAGACGATCTCTATCATGGGCCTCGAGGGGGGCGTCTGGACGGGAACCCTCGGCACCTTCGAGCCGGCGCTCAGCGGCGTCCCCGGCAGCTACATCGCGACCATCACGGGCACGCTCTGCGGCGCCGACTGCGGCCTGGTGCCGGTTTCCGGCGAGACTGCCCTGGAGGGGACCATCGTCCTGGTGCCGACCACCTCCGGTCCGATCGTGCCGACGTCCGCCATGGTGGTCCAACCCTCGGGTCAGTCGGCGGTCACGATGGCGGACGGCTCGACTCGCGCGGTCACCGTCGTCGCCCAGGCGAACGGCTTCGCCGTCGTAGAGGGCCTGGAGCCCGGCGCCGTCATCCGCCTCCCGGTGGCGCCGGAGAGATGATCGAAGCCACCGACATCAGCTTCGGGTACCGCCGCGGTCAGCCCGTGGTCACCGGCTGGAGTGCCTCCGTGGCTGCGGGCGAGACCGCCGCGATCGTCGGGCCCTCGGGGAGCGGGAAGTCGACGCTTCTGTACATCCTGGGGACGCTCGTCCGCCCCTGGTCGGGGAGCCTCAGCCTTGGGGGCGCCAGAGTCGAGCGGATGGGCGATGGCTTCCGCTCGGACATCCGGTCGACGATGATCGGCTTCGTGTTCCAGGACGCCATCCTGGACCCGCGCCGCTCCATCCTGGACAATGTCCTCGAGGGCGCGATCTACCGCGGAGACTCACGTCAGGACTCGATAGAGCGGGCGAAAGCCCTCCTCGACAAGCTCGAAGTCGGCGTCGAAGCCAGGCGCAAGGCGACCGATCTATCCGGCGGGCAGGCCCAGCGTGTGGCGATCTGCCGGGCGCTGCTGGCCGGCCCCGGGATCATCCTGGCCGATGAGCCGACGGGCAACCTTGATCGGGCCAACGCCGAGGTGGTAGACGCGGCGCTCTTCGAGCAGGCCCGGGCGGGAGCGGCGGTGGTCATCGTGACTCACGACGAGTCGCTGGCCGCCCGATGCGATCGGACGTACAGACTGTGAACCGGTGGTGGTGGCGCCTCGCGCCGGAGTCGGCCCGAATCGCGTGGGCGACGCGGATAGTGTCGGGGCTCGTGCTCATCCTGGCGATGGTCGTCCCAGCTCTCGTGCTCGCCGTCGCCGGAAGCAGCATCGAGTCCCAGACGGCGATCATGGGCCGTATCGACGAGTCCGGAACGACGGTCATGACGCTCGTCGGCACGGGCCCCGAAGCCATCATCAAGGCCTCGGCCGTCGAGCGGATCGGCCGCATGAGCGGGGTCGCCTGGGTTGTCGGCCTTGGGCCGGTCAGCGACGTCCGGACCCAGAGCGCGGTCGGGAGCCCGACGCCCGTTCGTGCCTACCGGGCCGTTCGAGCCCCTGTGCACTTCAGCGCGGGCTCGGCGACAGGGGCGTACGTGTCGAAGGCCAGCGCGGCCCGACTCGGCATTGCCGGTGCCTACTCAGTCCTGGATCCCGGCGCGGTTCCGGTCGTCGGCTGGTTTCGCGCGGACGATCCGCTGGGCGATCTCAACTCGTTCGTCCTGACGCCGAGCACAGACGACGAACTGTCCCTCGACCGGATTATCGTGGCCGCGCAAGACGCAGGCTGGGTGGATCAGATAGCGAGCAACCTTGCCACGATCGCCGGGCTCGGGCTCCGAACCGACGTCACCGTGCAACGAAGCCAGAACCTGCTCGATGCCCGCAGCGCGGTCGCGGACGAGGTGGCGAGCCGCAACCGACAACTGGTCGTGGCCATCCTGGCCGCGGCGATGGGCCTCGCTGCCATCGTGGTCTTCACGGGCACGGTCGGAAGCCGGCGCGACTTCGGCCGGCGACGAGCCCTGGGCGCGTCGCAGAGGCAGCTGACCATACTGGTGGTGCTGACGACGCTCTGGCCCTCCCTGATCGGCGCGGTCATCGGCACCGCGGCCGGCAGCGCCTTTCTGTCGTCAACGCTCGGATACTTGCCGGATCCGCGGTTCCCGGTTTCGGTGGGCGTGCTGACGGTAATCGCGCTCGTCTGCTCGTCCGCGCTGCCGGCCGCCTTTGCCGCCACTCGCGATCCGCTGCGGGTGCTGCGAGTCCCCTGAGATCCACGCCAGGAAAGGAAGAACCCCGCTCGGTGGGCCCGGTGTGGGCAAGGCGGGGTTCTTCTCGCTGTCCGCCTGGAATGGTAGGGGAGGTTCTAGCAGGTGAAGGTGGGGTAGTAGGGATAGGCGTAGTCTGTGTGGAGAGTCCAGTAGCCACCGCCGTAGTTGGCGCTGACGTTCTTCCACCAGTAGCCCGGCACGTTGTAGTAGTAGCTGGGACCGCCGGGCGCCTGGCCATCGGCTTCAACCTGGAAGTAGATATGCATGACGGGGTACGGACACGTGACGGTGCCGCTCCAGCCGCCGCCCGCGAACGCGGGGGCAACGATAGCCACCGTCAGGACGAACGCGACAGTCGCCGCCAAGGCGCGCCTGAGCAGTCGATGTCTCATCCCTGCTTCTCCCTGCGCGGTCCTGGGGACGATCCCAGTGACCGCCCCCCAACGACCTGACACGTTGTCCGGCTCAGTCGATCCGCCACAAACAGGCCATATATTGCAGATGCACGGTTACATGCTCGGTCGGAACTCAGTAGCGTTGACGGCCGGACCGGGGCCTCTAGTATCTGCGTGTCGACGTTGTGTGCGTGAGTGAACGATGGGGGCTCCATGGCGGATCGGTTCGGTGCACGTTCCAGGCCAAGCGGCGGCGGAGCTCAGCACGGCAGGACAGCGCGGCGTCTGTTCGCTGCCGCTGCGGCGCTTCTGCTGGTAGCCGTGGCCGTCTCGTGCGGCTCGTCGAGCGGCGGCACACCGGAGGCGCCACGCAGTTCGTGGGCGGTGATCTCCATCCCGACCGGCCAGAATGGCTATGTCCAGTGCATGCTCGATTTGGGGTGGGTCATCACGGAGATCGTGACGCCGGAAACCGAGGGAGGGGTCACAGGATACGGCTGGACCCAACCGGGAGTGCTGGACTCCGGGGCCTGGGAGAGATCTCGGGGTTGCCAGTCCCTCATGCCCTTGATTCCCACCCTGTCGCCCGACGAGCTCCGCCAACTCCACAAGCGCTGGGTCGGCGAGTACCAGTGTCTCATCGGGCTCGGGTACCAGCCCAACCCTCCGCCCTCAGAGGAAGCCTTCGTCGCAGCGTATGGCTCCCCCAAGAGCGGTGATCACTTGTGGTCGCCGATTGACGGCGTGGACACCGGCCACTGGACGAAGGCCCAGTACGACGAGGCAAAGGTCGAGTGCAAGCTGGAGTTCTTCTCCGACACCAGGTACCTGCACTGACCTTCAATCCGACTGCGATCGTCGCCGCTGAAGTCCGCATAGGGGCTGCCCCGAGGGATAGGCTGCCCGCCGGTTCCCGCCCGCCACTCCCCTCGCCCGCGCAGCTCGGCCGCCCGTTGACACTCGGCAGGGCTGACTGCTACCATCGCTCCACTGCGTTAGCACTCGCATGGGTAGAGTGCTAACGACCGCCAGAACGGGCAATCCGTCGCGGGCGGGTAGCAACGGGAGCCGGAACATGGCGCGACGTCCCCGCCGCACCAGCGACCCGCTCGACGAGCG
>DAOUEA010000027.1:0-47326 GCA_034430475.1 Chloroflexota bacterium
TGCCCGGTGACCACGTCGACATGAAGGTCGAGCTGATCACCCCCATCGCTCTCGAAGTCGGCCAGCGCTTCGCCATCCGCGAGGGTGGCCGCACCGTCGGCGCCGGGGCGATCACCTCGATCACCGAGTAGCGGAGCTAACGATGGCAAGGCAGCGGATCAGGATCCGCCTCAAGGCATACGACCACCGGCTGCTCGATCAGTCGGCGGCGCAGATCGTGGAGACGGCCCAACGGACCGGCGCGGACGTCGTCGGTCCCGTTCCGCTGCCGACCCGCATCGAGAAGTTCACCGTCCTGCGTTCTCCGTTCATCGACAAGGACAGCCGGGAGCAGTTCGAGATCCGGACCCACAAGCGGATCGTCGACATCCTGGAGCCCAGCTCGAAGACGGTGGACGCCCTGATGCGGCTCTCGCTGGCGGCGGGCGTCGATATCGAAATCAAGATGTAGTGCTGTGATGAGCGAAGTATTCCGCCACCAGCATCTCGCCGCTGCGCCGAGCGCAGGCCAAGGCGGCGCCGAGCACGAGAGCGAGCGCACTTCTGTGCGTGAGCGAACGCGCGCAGAAGCCAACGCCGGCATGAGCCGGCCCAGCGAGCGAGTGCGTCAATGACAATCGGATTGATCGGCCGCAAGGTCGGCATGACACAGCTCTTCGCGGAAGACGGGACGATGGTCCCCGTGAGCGTCGTTTCCGTCGAGCCGAACACTGTGACCCGCGTCCGCACCCCCGAGCGCGACGGCTACGCGGCCGTGCAGCTCGGGATCGAGGAGTCGGAACGGCTCTCCATGCCCGAGCTGGGCCAGCTCAAGGACCTGCCCAAGCTGTCCGTCCTGCGCGAGTTCCGCCTGGACGAGGGCTCGGAGGCCTACACCGTCGGCCAACGGCTGGACGTTAGCCTCTTCTCGCCCGGGGACGTCGTGGACGTGACGGGCGTCAGCAAGGGCAAGGGCTTCGCCGGCCACATCAAGCGCCATCACTTCAAGCGCGGTCCCCAGACCCACGGCTCGGACCACCACCGCGCGCCCGGCTCGATCGGCCCCGGCACCACGCCGGGCCGCGTCTACAAGGGCATGCGCATGGCCGGCCACATGGGCAACGCCCGGGCCACCGTCAAGAAGCTGCGGGTCGTCCGCGCGGACGCCGAGCGCAACCTGCTGCTCGTCAAGGGGTCCATTCCCGGCTCCCTCAACGGGCTGATCCTCGTGAAGAAGGTCTAGAGATGCCGAAGACGACCCTTTACGCGAGGACGGGCGAGGCGATCGGCGAGGTCGAGCTCTCCGACGAGCTCTTTGCCGCACCGGTCAACACCGCAGTCCTCCACCAGGTGGCTACGGCCCAGCTGGCCGGCCGCCACCTGGGCACTCACGACACCAAGAAGCGCGACGAGGTCGCCGGCGGCGGCAGGAAGCCGTACCGCCAGAAGGGCACCGGCCGCGCCCGCCAGGGCTCCATCCGGGCCCCGCACTACAACGGCGGCGGCGTGGTCTTCGGACCGCACCCCCGCAGCTACGCCCAGCGCCTGCCCCGGCAGATGAAGCGCCTGGCCCTGTGCGGAGCCCTGACCGCCAAGCTGGCCGACGGAGCGATTCGCGTCGTCGACAACCTGGGCCTCAAGTCCCCCAAGACGCGCGACCTGTTCGGGGTCATGGACCTGCTGGGCGTGGGTGACGGCCGCGTTCTGATCGTCGCTCCGGCGACGGACGAGGTGCTGGTCCTCTCCGCTCGCAACCTGCCGGACGTGGAGGTCATCCGCGCCGACTCGCTCAACGTGCTGGCCCTGCTCAATGCCGACGCCATCGTCATCGAGCAGCCGGCCTTGAGCCGGATGGAGGAGGTGTACTCATGAGCCTCACCGCTCACGACATCATCATCCGCCCGGTCATCAGCGAGAAGTCGATGGACGAGGCGCAGCACGGCAAGTACACGTTCCAGGTCCACAGGGACGCCAACAAGCTCCAGATCGCGGACGCGGTGGCGGAGCTGTTCAAGGTCGAGGTGCTCGGGGTTAACGTCCTGACCACGAAGTCCAAGGTGTTGCGCGGCCGGTTCATCCGCAACCGCGTCGGCGGCCACTCGACCCCCTGGCGCAAGGCCATCGTGACGCTGGCCCCGGGCCAGAAGATCGAACTCTTCGAGGCTGTCTGAGATGCCGCTGCGTAGCTACAAGCCGACCTCGGCGGGCCGCCGGTTCATGACCCGGTCCACGTTCGAGGAGGTCACCACCGACAAGCCCTACAAGCCGCTCCTGGAGCCGCAGAAGCGTGGCTCGGGCCGCAACTCCCAGGGTCGCCGCACGGTCCGCCATCGCGGCGGCGGCGAGAAGCGCCACTACCGGATCATCGATTTCCGGCGTGACAAGCTGGGTGTCCCGGCGAAGCTGGCCACGATCGAGTACGACCCCAACCGATCGGCTCGCATCGGCCTGCTCCACTACGCCGACGGCGAGAAGCGCTACATGCTTCTGCCCAACGGCCTGAAGGTCGGGGACGTCGTGCTGGCCGGTCCCGGCGCCGAGGCCCGGGTGGGCAACGCTCTGCCGCTGGCCAAGATGCCGCTCGGCACCACGATCCACAACATCGAGCTGGTGCCCGGCAAGGGCGGCCAGATCGTTCGTTCCGCGGGCACATCGGCCCAGCTCCTCGCCAAAGAGGGTGCATTCGCCGCTGTGCGGCTGCCCTCCGGCGAGGTTCGGCGGGTCAGCCTGCGGTGCATGGCGACCGTGGGCCAGGTCTCCAACCTGGAGCACGAGAACCAGAGCCTCGGCAAGGCCGGCCGGGCCCGCCACATGGGCCAGCGGCCTGAAGTCCGCGGCGTAGTCATGAACCCCCGAGACCATCCGCACGGCGGCGGTGAGGGCAAGTCGCCCACCGGCATGCCGCCCAAGACACCCTGGGGCAAGCCCGCCATGGGGTATCGGACACGCCTCGGTAAGAAGTCGACGAGCAGACTCATCATCCGCTCGCGGACTCGCAAGGCATAGGCGGAGGAGAGAAGCATGTCGCGTTCGGTCAAGAAGGGACCGTTCGTCGAGCCGCGGCTCCTCGGCCGCGTCCAGGCGATGAACAAGCACAACGAGAAGAAGGTCGTCAAGACCTGGTCTCGGGCGTCGGTGATCTTCCCCGACTTCATCGGGCACACGGTCGCCGTCTACAACGGCAGGAAACACGTTCCGGTCTACGTGACCGAGAACATGGTCGGCCACCGGCTCGGTGAGTTCGCCCCGACCCGCACCTATCGCGGCCACGGGAAGCACACCGACCGGTCGACGGCACTCAGGTAGGAGCTCCCAAGTGCGCGTATCCGCCACAGCGAAATACGTCCGGGGCTCCACTCGGAGGGCCCGGCTCATCACTCAAGCGATCAAGGGCAAGCGAGTCGAAGAGGCCACCGCCCTGCTGCAGTTCATGCCGCAGGCGGCCGCCCGCGACGTGGCGCTCGTCCTCAAGAGCGCAACCGCCAACGCCGAGAACAACCACAACCTGTCCGCCGAGGACCTGGTCGTGGCCGATGCTCAGGCCGACGAGGCCCCGACCATCAAGCGCTGGCGAGCCCGGGCGCGTGGGGCGGCATTCCACATCCACAAGCCCATGACCCACATCACCATCGTCGTCGAAGACCGGGAGGCCTAGATGGGTCACAAGGTTCACCCGTACGGCTTCCGGCTGGGTGTCTCGCGCACCTGGACGGCGAAGTGGTACGCAGACAAGGACTACACCGATCTCCTGCGCGAGGACATCGCCATCCGGGATCTGGTGGGCAAGCGCCTGGCCAACGCCAGCGTCAGCGGCGTCGAGATCGAGCGCGGCATCAACCACGTCACGGTCACGATCCACACCGCCAAGCCGGGCATCGTCATCGGCAAGGGCGGCGCCAACGTGGAGATCCTGCGCCAGCTAGTCGGCGCGCTGACCAAGCGCAAGGTCAAGCTGGAGGTCAAGGAGATCCGCCAGCCGGAACTGGACGCCTACCTGGTCGCTGCCAACATCAGCCAGCAGCTGGCCCGCCGGATCGCCTTCAAGAAGGCCATGAAGCAGGCCGTGCAGCGGACGATGAAGGCCGGCGCCAAGGGCGTGAAGGTCGCCGTCGCCGGCCGCCTGGGTGGCTCGGAGATGGCGCGCCGCGAGTGGGACAAGGAAGGCCGAATCCCGCTCGGCACGCTCCGGGCCGACATCAGCTACGCCCAGGTTCACGCCCTGACGACCTACGGGCGGATCGGCGTGAAGGTCTGGATCTACCGCGGCGAGGTCCCGGGCGAGAAGCCCCGGCGTGAGCCGGCTGCCGCCCCGACCGCGGTCGGGCCGGGGGTGTAGCCATGCTGATGCCCCGTCGAGTAAAGCACCGCAAGGTTCAGCGCGGCCGGATGTCCGGCCCGGCCAAGGGCGGCACCACAGTCGCCTTCGGCGAGTTCGGCCTTGCCACGCTGGAGCCGGCCTGGATCACCAGTCGCCAGATCGAAGCCGCTCGACGCGCCATGACCCGCTCGGTCAAGCGCGGCGGCAAGATCTGGATCCGGGTCTTTCCCGACAAGCCGGCCACCAAGAAGCCGGCCGAGACTCGAATGGGCTCCGGCAAGGGCGCGCCCGACCACTGGGTGGCCGTGGTGAAGCCCGGCCGGATCCTCTTCGAGATGGCTGGCGTGGAGCAGGCGGAGGCCATGGAGGCCATGCGTCTGGCATCGCACAAGCTCCCGGTCGCGACCCGGGTCATCGTCAAGGAAGGCCTGACAGATGGACATTGAGAAGGTTCGGGGCCTCTCTGACCATGAGCTGGAGGAGCAGCTGCTGCAGGCCAAGCAGGACCTGTGGCAGGCCCGCTTCGCTCTGACGACCAGGCAGCTGAAGGACTACAGCGCTATCCCCCAAACCAGACGAACGATCGCGCGGATCCTGACCGTGCAGCGCGAGCGCCGCGACGAGCGCTCCGATACGGAGTAGGAGATCACGCGATGGCAGGAGCAGCAGTGCAGGGCAAGCGGAAGACCAAGGTTGGCCGCGTCGTCAGCGACAAGATGGACAAGACGATCGTCGTCTCCGTCGAGCGCCTGACCAGGCACCCCTTGTACAAGCGGGTCATCCGCTTGACGACCAAGTTCAAGGCCCACGACGAGGACAACGAGGCTCACGTGGGCGATACCGTCCTGATCGAGGAATCGCGCCCGCTCTCCGCCACCAAGCGGTGGCAGCTGGCCAGCGTCATCTCGCGAGCGGGTGAGGGCGCCACGTCCGAGCTCGTGGTTGAGGACGAGGCCCTGGAGCAGGCTATCCACGGCGCAGCTCACCCGGGCCGCCACGCTCACGCCGAAGAGGCGGCCGAGCAGGCAGACGAAGGCGAGGCCGACCGATGATCCAGCAGTACAGCCGGGTGCGCGTCGCCGACAACACCGGTGCCCGCACCATCCAGTGCATCCGGGTCATGGGCCGCTCGCGCAAGACCACCGCCGGGGTCGGCGACGTGATCATCGCCAGCGTCAAGCAGGCCATCCCCAACGCCGCCGTCAAGAAAGGCGACGTCGTGCGGGCGGTCATTGTCCGCACCGCCAAGGAGTACGGGCGCCCCGACGGCAGCTACATCCGCTTCGATGAGAACGCGGCGGTGCTGATCACTCCTCAGGGCAACCCGCGGGGGACCCGGATCTTCGGTCCCGTGGCCCGCGAGCTGCGCGATCGCAACTACATGAAGATCGTCTCGCTCGCCCCGGAGGTGCTGTGATGGCGGCGCAGAAGAACGCCCCTGTCAACAAGGTGCCCGAGATCCGGACCGGCGACACCGTCGTCGTGCTGCACGGCAAGGACGCCGGCAAGCGCGGCAAGGTGGAGCGCGTCCTGCGCAACCCGGTTGGCCGCAGAGCCGGCCGGACGATGTTCCGCAAGACCACCGTCCACCCGATCTCGGTCGTGATCTCCGGGGTCAACATTGCCAAGCGCCACACTCGCCCGTCGCCCAAGATGGGTAGCGACCGGGCGCCCCAGGTCCAGCAGGGCGGCATCATCGAGAAGCCCATGCCGATTGCCATCGGCAACGTGATGATCGTCTGCCCGCACTGCGACCAGGTGACGCGCGTCAAGCACGCCACACTGAGCACCGGCAAGAGCGCTCGCGTCTGCGGTCGCTGCCGCGAGCAGCTGGAGGTGACCGCATGAGCGGCGGCCTCCGCCAGCGCTACCTCGACGAGGCGGTGCCGGCCCTCCAGAAGCAGTTCGGTTACAAGAACCCGATGCAGGTCCCCCGCCTGTCCAAGATCGTGGTCAACATCGGCCTGGGCGAGGCTCTGCAGAACGCCAAGGCCGTGGACGCCGCCGTGGCGGACCTGGCCACGATCACCGGCCAGAGGCCGGTGACGACCAGGGCCAAGCGCTCGATCGCCCAGTTCCGCCTGCGGACGGGCAACACCATCGGCGCCCGGGTCACCCTGCGCGGCGAGAAGATGTGGGACTTCCTGGAGAGGCTGACCCGCCTCGCCCTGCCCCGCATCCGAGACTTCCACGGCGTCCCGACGAAGTCGTTCGACGGGCGTGGCAACTACTCACTCGGGCTCCGGGAACAGCTCGCTTTCCCGGAGATCGACTACGACAAGGTAGACCGTCTCCGCGGGCTGGAGATCAGCATCGTGACGACGGCGAAGACCGACGAGGAATCGAAGCGTCTGCTCGAGCTCCTCGGCATGCCCTTCGCCGGCTAGGCGCGGGGAGGGAGAACCGATGGCCAAGAAGTCGATGATCGCCAAGGCCAAGCGGCCGCAGCGGCTGAAGGTCCGAACCTATCACCGCTGCTCGGTCTGCGGTCGCCCGCGCGGCTACATGCGGCGCTTCGCGTTGTGCCGCATCTGCTTCCGTGAGCGGGCACTGCTCGGCGAGCTGCCCGGCGTCACCAAGTCGAGCTGGTAGGAACCGATGAACGTTTCCGATCCGATCGCAGACATGCTCACTCGCATCCGCAACGCGTCGCGGGCGCGGCATACCGAGGTGGTCGTCCCCGCCTCGCGGACCAAGCGCGAGATCGCCCGAATCCTGCTCGAGGAGGGCTTCATCGCCAGCGTCAGCGAGGAGCACGAGGGCGCCCGCCAGGTGCTCCGCGTCACGCTCAAGTACGTCGACGGGAAGGCTCCAGTCGTCTCGGGACTGAAGCGCATCAGCAAGCCCGGGCTGCGCGTGTACGCGCGCAAGACCGAGATCCCCAGGGTGCTGGGGGGTCTTGGGATCGTCATTGTCAGCACCAGCCAGGGCATCATGACCGGCTCGCAGGCCCACAAGGCCCAGCTTGGCGGCGAAGTCCTGGCGTACGTCTGGTAGGCGGGCGATGTCGCGTATCGGTCGTCAGCCAATCCAGATCCCGGCCGGGGTCGACGTCACGATCGTCGGGCGGGAAGTCACCGTCAAGGGCCCCAAGGGCACGCTGTCGCGGGTGCTCAACCCGGATGTGCGCGTGACCAAGCAGGATTCGACGATCGTCGTCGAGCGCCTGTCCGAAGCCAAGCCGCACCGGCAGCTGCACGGCCTGACCCGGACGCTGGTGGCCAACATGGTCATCGGGGTGACGGAGGGCTACCGCAAGTCGCTCGAGATCACCGGTGTCGGCTACCGGGCCGCCCTGGCGGGCAAGAAGCTGCAGCTCAACCTGGGCTACAGCCACCCCATCGAGATGGAGCCGCCGAACGGCATCTCCTTCGAGGTCGAGAACCCCACCAAGCTGGCGGTCGTCGGCATCGACAAGGAGCTGGTAGGCCAGGTGGCGGCCGAGGTGCGCGCTACCCGCAAGCCGGAGCCCTACAAGGGTAAGGGCGTGCGCTACGCCGGCGAGTACGTTCGGCGCAAGGCGGGCAAGGCCGGCAAGATCGGCGGCCCGAAGTGAGCCAGCCAGTAATGGGCTCGCCGCTCAGGCGAGCCGAGCGCAAGGCGCCGGCGCGCACCCGCAAGTTCCAAGTGCCTGTGAGCGAGGAGCACAGCGGGCAACACAGCGATCGGCCGCATCAGCGGCGAGTGAAGGAAGAAGGACGATGACCAAGGTCGCCAGCCGCGGGGCCGCACGCCAGAAGCGGCACGAGCGGATCAGGCTGCGCCTCGAGGGCTCGCCCCAGCGCCCTCGCCTGGCCGTCTTCCGCAGCCTCAACCACATCTCTGCCCAGGTCATCGACGACACGACCGGCCGAACGCTGGCCGCCGCTTCCAGCCTTGAGAAGGAGCTGCGGGGCGGCAAACAGAACAAGACCGAGGAGGCCAGAGTCATCGGTCGCCTAGTTGCCGAGCGGGCGAAGAGCGCGGGTGTCGAATCCGTGGTCTTCGATCGCGCCGGGTTCCGGTACCACGGGCGGATCAAGTCGCTGGCGGACGCCGCTCGCGAAGCCGGCCTCGAGTTCTGACGCGAAGGAGCTGATCAGTTGGCCAGGATCGATCCCAACAAGCTGACGCTCGAAGAGCGCGTCGTCCAGATCAACCGAGTGGCGAAGGTCGTCAAGGGCGGCCGACGCTTCAGCTTCAGCGCCGTCGTCGTCGTGGGCGATGGAGCGGGTCACGTCGGCGTCGGCCTGGGCAAGGCCGGCGAGGTGCCCGAGTCCATCCGCAAGGGCGTCGAGGACGCGAAGAAGAACCTCATCCTGATCCCGACGGTCGGGACCACCATCCCGCACGAGGTCCGGACCCAGTTCGGGGCGACGAAGATCATGCTCAAGCCGGCCTCCCAGGGCACCGGCGTCATCGCCGGCGGCGCTGTCCGCGCCGTCGTCGAGATGGCCGGCATCCGGGACATCCTGGCCAAGGTCTTCGGCTCCACGAACCCGGTCAACGTCGCCCGAGCCACACAAGAGGCCCTGGGCAGCCTGCGCTCTGCCGAGGAGCTGAGCGCCCGGCGGGGCGTCCCGGTTCGGGCCACGGTGGCCGGCCAGCCGTCTGGCGGCAACCTGCCGGGTGCCGCCGTGGAGGTGGCCAATGGCCGGTAAGCTGCGTGTCACCCAGGTGAAGAGCACCATCAGCCACATCGCCCGCAACCGCGGGACGATCCGGGCCCTGGGCCTGCGCGGCATCGGCGACACTGTCGAGGTCCCGGACAACGAGGCCACGCGAGGCATGGTGCGGCAGGTCCGCTTCCTCGTGAAGGTCGAGGAACTGCCCGAGGAGAAGCGATGAAGCTGCACGACCTGCGCCCCGCCGAAGGCGCCCGCACGCCGCGCACCCGCGTCGGCCGCGGCATCGCCGCCGGCAAGGGCAAGACCGCCGGCCGCGGCACCAAGGGCCAGAAGTCGCGCACGGGCGGGACGATCCAGCCGTGGTTCGAGGGTGGACAGACCCCGATCCACATCCGGATCCCCAAGCTGCGCGGCTTCCGCAACCCGTTCCGCATCGAGTACGAGGTGGTCAACGTCGGCCGGCTCTCGGAGCTGGCAGAGACGGGCGCCCTCGACGCCCCCGAGATCGCGGCCGCGGGCAAGAGCGGCAAGGACGCCGGGGCCGGGTCGGTCTCGATCACCCAGGAGATCCTGGCTGCGGTAGGCCTGGTTCGATCGCTCGATCGCCCGCTCAAGGTGCTGGGCCAGGGCGAGGTGAGCCGGCCGCTGTTCGTCGTCGCCGACGCTTTCAGCAAGAGCGCGAAGGCGAAGATCGAGGCCGCCGGCGGCACCGCCCAGGTGCTCGAGTACCCTGGCTCCCCGGGCTCGAAGGAAGCCCGAGCGGCCGAGGAGCAGGCCGCGAAGAGGGCCCGCAAGAAGAAGGCTTCCAAGGCCGAAGCGGAAGCCGAAGCCCCCAGCAAGAAGGCCCCCAAGGCCGAAGCGGAAGCCCCCAGCAAGAAGGCCCCCAAGGCCGAAGCGGAAGCCGAAGCCCCCAAGGCGGAAGCCGAAGCCCCCAAGGCGGAAGCCGAAGCCCCCAAGGCGGAAGCCGAAGCCCCCAAGGCCGAAGCGGAAGCCGAAGCCCCCAAGGCGGAAGCCGAAGCCCCCAAGGCCGAAGCGGAAGCCGAAGCCCCCAGGGCGGAAGCCGAAGCCCCGACGGCCGAGCCTGAGGCTCCGGCCGCTGAGCCCGCAGAGCCCGCCCCGGACGAGGCATCCGGCGCCGCAACCGATGAGGACGCCCAGTCATGATCGAGTCGATGCTGAACGCCTTCCGAGCCCCGGACATTCGCCGCCGGCTCCTGTTCGTGGCCTTCATCCTGATCATCTATCGCGCCCTGGCGCACGTCCTCATTCCGGGCATCAATCCCGACCTTCTCGAGAGGCGCCAGTCGGGCGGCGGCAGCGACTTCTTCGGTTTGCTCGCCCTCTTCTCGGGCGGCGACCCGCTGGCCATGTCGATCGTCGGGCTGGGCCTCAACCCCTACATCAATGCCACGATCATCATGCAGATCCTGCAGACGACGATCCCGTCGCTGCAGGCGCTGTCGCGAGAAGGCGAGTACGGTCGCAACAAGATCACCAGCTACTCCCGCTGGCTGTCGATGCCGCTCGCCGCGCTGCAGGCCTACGGCATCCTGGCCTACATCCAGTTCGACGTCCGCAACAGCTTCGGGATGGAGGCCTTCACCACGCCGTTCAGCTTCGAGAGGTACGAGGCCTGGTCGATGATCCTGGCCCTCACCGTGGGGTCGATAGTCCTGATGTGGCTGGGCGAGCTGATCACCGAGAAGGGCATCGGCAACGGCATCAGCTTCATCATCTTCGCCGGCATCGTGTCCCGCGTTCCGGACACCGTCGTCCGGTTCCTGACCAGCCCCGACTGGATGCAGCTGGTGGTCTTCGGGATGGTGGGCATCCTCATCATCTTCGTGATCATCTTCGTCCAGGAGGGTCAGCGCCGTATCCCGATCCAGTACGCCAACCGCGTGCGCGGGCACCGCATCTACCAGGGCGGATCCACGTTCCTGCCGCTGCGCGTGAACATGTCGGGCGTCATCCCCATCATCTTCGCCATCAGCATCCTGCTCTTCCCGCTCCAGCTGGCGGAGTACTTCTCGGCATCGTCCGACCAGCTCGTGCGGGACATCTCGACCGGCGTCAAGAGCTGGTTGGGCATGCGCGGCCCGCTGTACCTGAGTCTCTACTTCCTGCTAACCCTGGCCTTCGGCTTCTTCTACACCTTCGTGGTGTTCAAGCCCGATGAGACGGCCAACAACCTGCGCAAATCGGGCGGCTTCATCCCCGGCATCCGGCCGGGGCAGCCCACTGAGGACTACCTGCGTCGGGTGGCCTTCCGCATCACCCTGGCCGGCGCCACGTTCGTGGCTGCGGTCGCGGTCCTGCCGATGGCCATCGCGGCGGCCCCGCCGTTCCAGAACCTCAACGCCATGGGCGTTGGCCTGGGAGGCACAAGCATCCTGATCGTCGTCAGCGTCGTCGTCGAGACGATGAAGCAGCTCGAGGCGCAGCTGATGATGCGCAGCTACGAGGGCTTCATCAGATGATCGGCGACGTCATAGTCCTGCTCGGCGCCCCCGGCGCCGGGAAGGGCACGCAAGCGCAAATACTGGCCGAGAAGCTCGAGTTCGCCCACGTGGCCACGGGGGACATGTTCCGCGACGCCGTGGCCGACGGCACTCCAGTGGGCCTGCTCGCCAAGGAGTTCATGGACAAGGGCGAGCTGGTGCCGGACGAGGTCACGATCGAGATGCTGGACGAGCGCCTGGCGGAGCCCGACGCGAATCTGGGCGTGATCCTGGACGGTTTCCCGCGCAACGTAGCCCAGGCCGAGGCTCTGACCGAGGCCCTGGAGGAGCGGGGCGGCAAGGTGAACGCGGCCCCGTACATCGAGGTCTCCGAGGCGGAGCTGGTGCGCCGTCTCGGGGGGCGCTGGATATGCCGCGCCGAAGGCCACTCCTACCATGAGCAGAGCAAGCCCCCGGCCACCGAGGGCGTCTGCGACATCGACGGCTCGGAGCTGTACCAGCGCTCAGACGACAAGCCGGAGACGGTCAAGGCTCGGCTGGCGCAGCAGCTCGGCGTGCTGGGCGAGGTGGTCGAGTACTATCGCGGTCGCGGCGTGCTGGCCCCCGTCGACGGCAGCCAGCCGATCGAGAAGGTCGCCGAAGACCTGCTGACGGCCATCGAGACTGTCGTCAAGAAGGAGGGTTGACGCGGCCATGGCAATCGTTCGGCGGACCCACGAAGAGATCGAGCTGATGCGGCATGCCGGCCGCATCGTGGCCGGTACCCTCGCCGCCGTCGAGGAGGCCCTCAAGCCGGGCATCACCACGGCCGAGCTGGACGCCATCGCCGAGACCTACATCACCAATGCCGGGGCCACGCCCTCCTTCAAGGGCTATCGAGGCTTCCCGGCAAGCATCTGCGCCTCGCTGGACGCCGAGGTGGTCCACGGGATCCCGAGCAAGCGGGTGATCGAGGAGGGCCAGATCGTGTCGATCGACGCGGGCGCCATCTGGAAGGGCTACCACGGCGACGCCGCCCGGACGTTCTACGTCGGGGGGACGCCGCCGGACGAGGTAGCCGGTCTGCTCGCCACGACGAGGCTGGCCCTGATGGCCGGCATCGGGGCTGCGGTTCCGGGAGCGCGCATCGGGGACATCTCGGGCGCCATCGAGGACGTGGCCGTCGAGGGCGGGTGCGGGATCGTTCGACCGTACGTCGGGCACGGCATCGGGACCGAGATGCACGAGGACCTGCAGGTGCCCAACTACCGGACGAGCGACCCTGGTATCGAGCTGGAGCCCGGCATCTGCATGGCCATCGAGCCGATGCTCACCCTCGGCGACCCCGACGTCGAGACGCTGGGCGACGGCTGGACCGTTGCCACTCGGGACAGGTCGCTGGCAGCTCACTTCGAGCACACCATCGCCGTCACCGAGAACGGTCCGGAGATCATGACGACGATATGAAGAAGAGCGTGCGCTCCAGCCTCACCGGACTGTTGCCGGTGCCGTCGATCTTTGATAACCTGTTCGTTCGTGTGTCGGCCGTTGCTGGCCGGCATTCGTGCGAGAAAGGGAAGTAACCGGGAACGTGGCCAAGAAGGACGCAATCGAGGTCGAAGGGATCGTGCTGGAGCCATTGCCCAACACGATGTTCTCGGTCGAGCTCGACAACGGCCACCGCGTTCTGGCGCACATTTCCGGCAAGCTGCGGATGAACTTCATTCGCATCCTGCCGGGCGACCGGGTAAGGGTCGAGTTGTCGCCTTACGACCTCACCCGCGGCCGCATCACCTATCGGCTCAAGTAGTGCCGGACAAGACGAGGACCCCTTGAAAGTCAGAGCTTCCGTCAAGGCCCGCTGCGACAACTGCAAAGTGATCCGCCGCCATGGGACCGTGATGGTCATCTGCACCAATCCCAAGCATAAGCAGCGGCAGGGTTAGGCCCCATGGCACGTATCGCCGGCATCGACATTCCCCGCGAGAAGCGGGTCGAAGTCGCACTCACTTACATCTACGGCATCGGCCTGCCGACCAGCCAGAAGGTCCTCGCCCAGGCCAACGTGAATCCGGACACGCGCGTCCGAGACCTGACCGAAGAGCAGGTCAACCGGCTGCGCGAGATCGTCGACCGACGCTACAAGGTCGAGGGTGACCTCCGCCGTGAGGTCGCGATGAACATCAAGAGGCTTATCGAGATCGGCTCCTATCGCGGCCTGCGCCATCGGCGCAACCTGCCGGTCCGGGGCCAACGGACCAAGACGAACGCCCGGCAGCGCCGCGGACCGAAGAAGACGGTCGGCGTCCGGCGCAAGTCGACAGCCAAGACCTAGAAGGAGCCGGACGCAGGCATGGCCGAAAGGAAGCGCTCTACCAAGCAGCGCCGCAAGGAGAAGAAGAACGTGCCGGTGGGGCACGCTCACATCCAGGCGAGCTTCAACAACACGATCATCACCATCACGGACCCGAACGGGAACGTCGTGAGCTGGGGCTCCGCCGGTGTGGCCGGCTTCAAGGGCTCCCGCAAGAGCACGCCCTATGCCGCCGCCCTCTCGGCCGATCAGGCCGCCAAGAAGGCCATGGAGCATGGGATGCGCCAGATCGAGGTCTACGTGAAAGGGCCCGGCGCGGGTCGCGAGCAGGCCATCCGGTCGCTCCAGGCCGCCGGCCTCGAGGTGAGCGCTATCACGGACGTGACCCCCGTCCCGCACAACGGCTGCCGCGCGCCAAAGCGGCGCCGCGTCTAGGGGGTAGGATGGCTCGCTACACCGATCCCGTCTGCCGCCTTTGCCGCCGCGAGGGCGCCAAGCTCTTCCTCAAGGGCACCCGCTGTTACTCCAAGAAGTGCGCTTTCGAGCGCCGTGCCGCGCCTCCGGGCCAGCATGGCGTGCGTCGCCGCAAGGTCGGCGACTTCGGCCTGCAGCTGCGCGAGAAGCAGAAGATCCGCCGCCTCTACAGCGTGCTGGAGCGCCAGTTCCATGGCTACTTCGATGAAGCCGCCTCGATCCCCGGCGTCACCGGCGAGAACCTGCTGCAGATGCTCGAGCTGCGGATGGACAACGTCGTCTACCGCATGGGCTTCGCCGCTTCGCGCGCCGAGGCGCGCCAGCTGGTGGGCCACGCTCACTTCAACGTGAACGGCCGCGTCGCCTCCATCCCGTCGATGCGGCTCAAGCCGGGTGACAAGGTCGAGGTGCGCGAGACCCATCGCAGCCGCGGGCCCTTCAAGGAGGTCGCGGACCTCATCGTGTCGCGTGAGATCCCGGACTGGCTGAACGTTGACGCCACGAAGCTCGCCGGCTCTGTCGTCAGCACCCCACGCCGCGACCAGATGCCGCTGGATCTCAACGAGCAGCTCGTGGTCGAGTACTACTCGAGGTAAGGCCCAAGCCATGATCGAACTCGAGACTCAGCAGAGCCCGCAGATCGCGCCGGTCGAGGAGCTCGGCTCGTACGCCAAGTACGAAGCCAGCCCGCTGCCGGCCGGTTACGGCGTCACCCTGGGCAACGCCCTGCGGCGCGTCCTCCTGTCGTCGCTTGAGGGCGCGGCCGTGACGGCCATCCAGATCCGTGACGTCTACCATGAGTTCACCAGCATCCCGGGCGTGAAGGAGGACGTCACTCAGATCGTCCTCAACGTCAAGAGACTGCGCCTCAAGAGCTTCGCCACGCACCCCGTGCAGCTGAAGCTCATCAAGTCCGGCGCCGGCGTGGTCACCGCCGCGGACATCCAGGAGTCGGCGGACGTCGAGGTCGTCAACCCGGACCTGCCGCTGATGACGCTCGACTCGGACGACGTCACCGTCGAGATGGACCTGACGGTGGAGAAGGGCGTGGGCTACCTGGCCGCCGAGCGGGCAGAGTCGATGCCGATCGGCGTTATCCCCGTCGACGCCATCTTCACCCCCGTGCAGAAGGTCAACTACTCGGTCGAGAACACCCGCGTCGGGCAGATGACCAACTACGACAAGCTGACTCTCGAGATGGAGACCGACGGCACGATCACCCCGGAGGAGGCGCTCAGCCGCGCCGCCGACATCCTCGTCCGCCAGTTCTCGCTCTTCGCCAACATCGGCCTGGTCGCCGCCGCCCCCGATCAGGCGGCCAGTGGCGCCCCGCAGCTCCCGCCCAACATGCTCGACATGCCGATCGAGGAGCTGGATCTGCCGATGCGCGCCTACAACTCGCTCAAGCGCAACAACATCGTCAAGGTCGGCCAGCTGCTCCAGCTGTCCGACGACGATCTGCTCCGCATGCGCAACTTCGGCAAGAAGTCGCTGGACGAGATGAAGGAGCGGCTGCGCATGCGCGGCTTCATCCTCCCGGACGCCGAGGAGGGCTCGCTCAGCGATGACATCGAAGATGTCGAAGACGAAGAGGCCTTCGACGAGCTGCCCCCTGAGGAGGCCTGAGCAATGGCCCATCGAATCGGCGGCCGGAAGCTCAGCCGCAAGCACGGGCCGCGCATGGCCCTCTACAAGAACCTGATCGTCTCGATCCTTCGCTACGAGCGGGTCCAGACGACGGAGGCCAAGGCCAAGGAGATCCGCGGCCAGGTCGAGCGCGTCATCACCCTCGCCAAGCGGGGAGACCTGGCGGCCCGGCGGAAGGTTATCTCGGAGTTCCCTAACGAGCCGCTCGTAGTGAGCAAGCTCTTCGACGAGATCGCACCCAAGTACGCCGACCGCACCTCCGGCTTCACCCGGATTGTCCACCTGGGCCAGAGGATGGGCGATGCTGCACCCATCGTGCAGATAGAACTCATATAGGGATAGAGCAGTGAATCGCCGATCCGGCGGATGCCCGGCGAGGCGGCGCGGAGCACGCGAGCGAGCGCACTGACGTGCGTGAGCGAACGAGCGGACGAGCCAACGACGCCCGGTGCCGACAGATCGGCGACGACCAGGCATTCGAGAGGATGCTGCCGGTGCGCTACCGCGCAACGGTCGAATACGACGGCACGGACCTGGCCGGGTTCCAGTCTCAGCTGGGGCGCCGGACGGTCCAGGGAGAACTCGAGGCCGCTCTGGCCCGGATCAACGGCGGCAGCCGGGTCCGGGTCGAGGGAGCGGGTCGAACCGACGCCGGGGTCCATTCCTTCGGGCAGGTGATAGCCTTCACCGACCCGAGGGGGCGACCGGCGGAGGAGCTGACCAGGGCGCTGGACGCCCTCCTGCCGCGGGACGTGTCGCTTCGTGAGATGCGACGCGTAGCCGCCGGGTTCAGCCCCCGCCGCGCGGCGCGATACAGGGAGTATCGCTACACCATCTGGAATGGGCCGCGCAGCCCGCTCCGCGAGCGTCAGGCGCTCGGGGTGCGGGACCAATTGGATATCGCCGCGATGGAGCGAGCCGGGTCGGCCCTGGTGGGCCGCCACGACTTCAGCCCGTTCGGGGCGGCGCACCGGCAGCCGATCCGGACCGTTCGACGGGTTCGGGTCAGGCGGGCAGGGCCGCAGGTGACGATAGACATCGCGGCCGACGCCTTCCTGAGGTCGATGGTGCGAAGGATCGTGGCAGTCCTCGTGGAGGTCGGCCACGGACGGTTGAAGGAAGAGGCAGTCGCCGAGGCGCTTGCGTCGGGGCGGCAGCCACTCAACGGGGCCACGGCCCCGGCGAAGGGACTGTGCCTCAGGCGCGTCGTGTTCGAGCCCGCCAGGGACCGGCCGGCGCAGGCAAGCAAGAACGCCAGATCGAACGGAGAACGATGACCGCCAAGACATACACGGTCCGTGAGAGCGAGATCGAGCGACGCTGGTATGTCGTGGACGCGACGGACGAGACGCTCGGCCGTCTGGCGTCGCGCA
Organism: Chloroflexota bacterium; assembly: GCA_034430475.1. GTDB lineage: Bacteria > Chloroflexota > Limnocylindria > Limnocylindrales > CSP1-4 > Fen-1039. The sequence goes on from DAOUEA010000027.1 coordinate 17,154, forward strand.
TCGCCGGTGTCCTCGAGGGCAAGGGCAAGCCCACCTACAGCCCCACGCTCGACTCCGGCGATCATGTTGTCGTGATCAACGCCGCCAGGATCGCCGTGACGTCGGACAAGAAGGAAAGCAAGCTCTACTACCGCCACAGCGGCTACCCGCGCGGCCTCAAGGTCGAGACGCTGGGACATCTTCTGGAGCGCCGGCCGGAGGAAGTCATCCGCCGCGCCGTCAAGGGGATGCTGCCACACAACCGGCTTGGGGCACGGCAGCTGACCAAACTCAAGGTCTACGCCGGCCCGGAGCACCCGCATCAGGCCCAGCGGCCTGAGCCGCTGGCCTGACGAGGAGCACCATGACTACCCCAGCTTTCTACTACGGGACCGGCCGCCGCAAGACCGCGGTGGCGCGCGTCAGGCTCGTGCCGGGCTCGGGCGAGATCGTGATCAACGATCGCTCCCTGGAGCAGCACTTCGGCAACGCCGTCGACGAGGCGGACGTCCGCCTGCCGTTCAAGGTCACCGGCACCGAAGGCACCTACAACGCCCAGGTCAAGGTCGAGGGCGGCGGCGTCACGGGCCAGGCTGGCGCGATCCGGCACGGCATCGCTCGCGCCCTCCTGCAGCTGGATCCGGAGGCCAACCGCCTGCCGCTGCGCCAGGCCGGGCTCCTCTCGCGCGATCCGCGCATGAAGGAGCGCAAGAAGTACGGGTTGAAGCGCGCCCGCAAGGCCCCTCAGTACACGAAGCGGTAGTCGCGTTTGGGGCGGGCCATCTCTTCGTTGGCCGCTGCGCTCCTGTCGCCTGACTGAGTTACCATTCGCGCTTCGCCGCGACAGCCTGTGCACGAGACGCGGGGCGGCGCGAGAGGTGTGCCATGACAGGCGGGAGGCTGAAGGGTCGGGATCTGCTGAGTGCGGCCGACCTGAGCTGTGACGAGTACGAGCTGCTGTTCGAGCGGGCGGCGGCCCTGAAGGCCGAGTTCCGGGCAGGGAGGCGCCACAAGCGCAAGCTGCTGGCCGATCGGACGGTGGCCCTCATCTTCGAGAAGCCGAGCCTTCGGACGAGGGTGACTTTCGAGGCCGGAGTGGCTCATCTGGGCGGCATACCTCTCCACCTGGCCGAAGGGATCGGCCTCGGGGTGCGCGAGTCGGTCTCGGACGTGGCCCGCAACCTGGAGCGCTGGGTTGACGCTATCGTCGTTCGGACCTTCGACCACTCGGTCGTGACCGAGCTGGCGGCCCAGGCCGGGATCCCCGTCGTGAACGCCCTCGACGACGACGAGCACCCCTGTCAGGCGCTGGCCGATCTGCTGGCCCTGCGCGAGCATTTCGGCCGGCTCGAAGGGCTGACCCTGGCCTTCGTGGGCGACGGCAACAACGTCTACGCTTCCCTCGCGCTGGCCGGCGCGATCCTGGGCATGGAGATCCGCCTGGCCCACCCCAAGGGCTACGGGCCTCCGGCCCGAGTGCTGGCCCAGGCTCGCGAGTTGGCCGCCCGGGGCGGCGGGCGGATCGAGACCGGCAGCGACCCCGGCGAGATCGTCCGCGGCGCCGACGCCGTCTACACTGACGTCTGGGTCTCGATGGGCCAGGAGGAGCAGTCTCATGCCCGCCTGGCCGCCTTCGCCGGCTACCAGGTGAACGAGGCGCTGATGGCTCAGGCCGGGCCCAGGGCGGTGGCCATGCACTGCCTGCCGGCTCACCGCGGCCAGGAGATCGCGGCCGAGGTCCTCGACGGCCCCCGCAGCCTGGCCCTGGAACAGGCCGAGAACAGGCTGCATGCTCAGAAGGCCTTCCTGGTGGAGACGCTGGCCTGAGATGGGAGGCGCCCAGGGCGTCCGGACGAGGCGCCCGGAGCGGCCCGGAAGCCCCGTTTCGGGCGGTGCTGGGGGTCGAATCGGGCAACGTACCTAGGACTACCCGCGCAGACCGCGCTACGCGAGTACGCGATGCGGATTCGGTGCGTCGAGTCATGATTGGGGGCAATGGCGGACGATCTCTACGAACGCTATAAGGAAGCCCTGCGCACCGGGCACGTGGCTGTGCTTCGCGGTGCCCTGCAGGATGCCCTGAAGGCGTACAAGCTGGCCTCCCAGATCGCCCCGTCCCGGGCTACGCCCCACACCAGCATGGGTGGGGTGCATCTGCGCATGGGCCGCCTCGATGAGGCCCTGGCGGAGTACGGCCAGGCGGTCGAGAAGTCGCCTCACGACGAGGGCGCCCTCCTCGGCCAGGCCGAAGCCATGACCGCCTCCGGAATGAGGACCGAGGCGGCGCTCGTGCTGGACCACGTGGCCGGGATACAGGAAGCGGCCGGCCGCCTGCCCGAGGCGTCCGACACGCTGGGCCGGGCCCTGGAGCTGCACGACGACCCGGAGCGGGGCAAGCGCCAGCGGGCCCTGGTGCGCCAGATCCGCTTCTCGGCGGGCGACAAGGCGGCCGAGCAGAAGCTGGCCCGCGCTCTGAGGCTGCGTGGCGAAGAGGAAGTCCCGGCCCCCGCGCCGGCCCCCGCGCCGGCCTCGAAGCCTGCCCGGGGATTGCCCGATCTGCCTCAGCCGGCCCTTCCGCCCACCGTCGCCTTCACGGCCTTCGCCGCGCAGCCCGAGCCCAGGGTCGAGCGGGCTGCCGCTCCCGCGGAGGCGCCTGAGCCCGAGCCGGGGGTCGAGCCCGAGCGCGCGCCTGAGCCGGCCCAGGAGGCCCCGTCCAGGCCGGCGCCCGAGCCGGAGCCTGTGCGGGAGCAAGAGCCCGTCCCGGCTCGCGCGGCAGCCGAAGCGGCGCCCGAGCCGGGACTCACGCCCGAGCTTGAGCGCACCCCCGAGCCGGCCTTCGAACGAGGCCCGGCGCCCCAGCCGCAGCCGGTGCCCGTTATGGCCGACGTCGAGCAGATCTTCGGCCCGGTGGGGCCCGGCGCGGAAGGCCCCGCGCCCTCGGGCGACGAGCTGCTTTCGGCGGCCGAGGCCGCGGACGAGGCCGGCGACACCTCCTCGCTGAGGTCGCTCCTTCTGTGGACCGCCCGCGCCTACGCCCGCGAGGGCCGCTTCGAGGCCGGGCTGGACGCCGCCCACCGGCTCCTCCAGCGAGCGCCCAACGACGTGGACGCCCACCTGGCCCTGATCGAGCTGTACCTGGCCCGGCAATGGGACGGGCTGGCGGCCGACAAGCTGCGCCTGCTGGGCAAGCTGGCCGAGTTCGACGACGACATCGCGACCCGCCAGCGGCTGAGCGTCGTCGCCAGCCGCGCCTTCCCCGAGGATGAAGCCCTGGCCAGCTCACTGGGCTAGACACACGCTTGCCGGCGGAGCGTCCTAAACTGAGGCCGATGCCTTTGCTGCAGTCGTCTCTCGAACGGGTGAGCGCGAACGTCTTCTTCGACATCGCGATCACCGCCCTGCTGATCTACTGGCTCTTCAGTCTGATCAGGGGGACTCGAGCCGTGCGGCTCGTGATCGGCGTGGGCCTCCTGATCCTGGTCTACGGCGCGGCGGTCACCTTCGAACTGCGCCTTCTGACGGTCATCCTGCAGACGGGCGCCTACGTCGGCCTGTTCGCGCTGGTCGTCGTCTTCCAGCCCGAGCTACGGCGGGCGCTCGACCGTATTGGCCGTCTGGGCTCTCTGGGCTGGCTGGCCACGCCGGCCGAGCTCTCACGGGCCGGCCATGTCGCCGCCCAGGTGGCGGCGGCGGCGGCCCGGCTGTCCAAGGAGGGCCTGGGGGCGCTGATCGTGATCGAGCGCGAGACCGGCCTCCAGGAAATCGCCGAAACGGGAGTGATGATTCGCGGTGACGTCTCGGCCGATCTGCTGGTCACCCTCTTCACGGCGCACACGCCGTTGCACGACGGCGCGGTCGTCATCCGCGGGGACACGATCCTGGCTGCCGGCGCCCTGCTGCCCTCAGCCGAGACGACGATCCCGACCCAGCGATTCGGGACGCGCCACAAGGCTGCCCTGGGCATCACCGAACAGACCGACGCCCTGGTCGTGGTGGTCTCAGAGGAGACCGGCCAGATCAGCCTGGTGGAACGAGCGCGAATCGTGCGCAACCTGGACGAGGCCAAGCTGACCCGGTCGCTTACGGCTCAGCTCCATCCCAGGGCCACCGGATCCGGTTTGCTGCCGAACAGGATGGAGTTGCGGCACGGCGGCCCCGCCGTCCAGGAGCTGGCTCGCCGGGCGCGCCTCCTAGGCTGGCAGCGCAAGCCCGAGCCTGAGAAGAAGCAGCCCGAGGAGCCGAAAGCAGCCGGGGCACCCAAAGGGGAGAAGGCGGCGCCATGACCCTGCTTCGATTCATCTTCGGCAACTGGGCGCTGAAGCTGGGGGCCGTCGGCCTGGCCGTGATCCTGTACGTGGCCATGATCTCGCTCCAGAGCACTCAGCAGTGGCCCGGCCAGGTCCCGATCGAACCTGTCCACCAGCCGGCCGATTCATACCTCCTGAAGCCCGATCCCTGGCCCAAGGTCAGCAGCATCCGCTTCATCGCGCCGGCCGACGTCCCCGTCTCGCAGGCCAGCTTCCGGGCCACCGTCGACCTGACCGACGTTCGAGTAGGCGCGGGTGAGAACTGGCTGGTGAAGGTCAGCCTGGTGGCGGAGGACGCGCGCATCCAGATCGTGGACTACCAGCCCCAGCAGATACGCGTCACCCTGGACCCGATCGAGAGCAAGACGGTACCGGTGGATCTCGAAGTGGCCCTGCCCGAGGATCTGACTATGGGCGCCCAAACCCTCAGCCAGAACGACGTCACGGCCACCGGCCCCTCGTCGGCGGTCTCCCGGGTGAGCCTCGCCCGGGCGGACGTGAGAGTCGACAACTCCGGGCTCGACGTGAACGAGGATGCCGCCCTGGTGCCGATCGACTCCAGCGGCAACGTCGTCGACAACGTCCAGTTGTCGCCGCCCTCGATCCATGTCCGGATCCAGGTCGGCAGCCAGATACGAACCGCGACGGTGCCGGTGACGCCCGTGATCGTCGACTCGCCGGCTGCCGGCTACTACATCACTTCGATCGACGTCACGCCCTCCGTCATCTCGGTCCAGGGACAGGCCAACGCCCTGTCGCTCCTGGGGGGGGCCGCCGAGACGATGCCGATCTCTGTCAAGGGCGCGTCCGGCGACATCACCACCACGGTGGCGCTCAACCTGCCGGAGGGAGTGGCCTCGCTCGGCGATTCGACCGTCAAAGTGGTGATCCGCCTGTCGTCGCCGGCCTCGACACGCACCCTGACCATCGGCATCTCCCTGCAGGGCGCTCGATCCGACCGCACCTACAGCCTCTCTACGTCCAACGTCGTGGTGACGATCGGCGGCCCCACGGCCTCCCTCAACGCCATGGACACGTCGTCGTTCGTGGCCGTAGCCCCCGTCGGAACACTGGACACGGGCACCTACCAGGTGACGCTTATCGTGGAGCCGCCGCCGGGCATCAGGGTCGTCGCGATCAGCGTGACCGAGATCTACGTGACCGTGACTGTCTCCCCGGTCTCTCCGGCGCCCAGTTCCTGAGCGCCCGCTACACTAGCCGTCTCGCCCGGGGGCCCCGCGGGGAGCCCCGGCTGGCGCCGTGGGCAGCCGAGAGCGAGCGACCGGAGAAGGAGGCATCGGGACCGGATGTGCGGGATCGTAGGCTACACGGGGCCTCGTGAGGCCGGGCCGGTCCTCCTGGACGGGCTGCGCCGCCTGGAGTACCGGGGCTACGACTCAGCCGGCATCGCCCTGCTCACCGAAGACGGCGGCGTGTTCGTGGAAAAGCGCGCCGGCAAGGTGGCGGTCCTGGAGGACGCCCTGGCGGGCGGCCCGCCGCGTGCGGGGGTCGGCGTGGGCCACACTCGCTGGGCCACCCACGGTCGCCCGACCGATCTCAACGCCCACCCTCATCACGACTGCAGCGGCCGCATCAGCGTCGTTCACAACGGCATCATCGAGAACTTCCGGGCCCTGCGCGAGGAGCTGGCCGCGGCCGGCCACACCCTGACCTCCGACACCGACACGGAAGTCGTGGCCCACCTTGTCGAGGCGGCCTACGAGGGCGACCTGGCCGAGGCGGTGCGTCAGGCGATGGGCCGTCTGGAGGGGGCCTATGCCTTCGTGGTGATGCACCGCGACGAGCCCGACCGACTGGTGGGCGCCCGCCTGAACGCGCCCCTGATCGTGGGCCTGGCCGAGGGCGAGGGCTTCCTGGCCTCCGACCCGTCGGCCCTGGTGGCCTACACGAAGAACGTCATCTTCCTCTCCGATGGCGACGTGGCCGACGTCCGGCCCGGCACGGCGACGATCACCGATCGGACGGGAGCCGTCCTCGATCGCCCGGTCGACATCCTGTCCTGGTCCGTCGAGGCAGCCGAGAAGGGCGGCTACCCGCACTTCATGCTGAAGGAGATCCACGAGCAGCCCTCCGCCCTGCGTTCTGCCATCGCCGGCCGAACGAGCGGCAAGTCCGTCCACCTGGACGAGATGGAGCCGCTGGCCGATACCCTGGCCGGGATCCAGCGCGTCGAGCTGGTCGCCTGCGGCACGGCCTCCTACGCTTCGCTCGTGGGCGCCGCGCTCTTCGAGAGATGGCTCGGGGTGCCTGCCCGCATGACCGCGGCCAGCGAGTTCCGCTACAGCCCGCCGCCCCTCGGCCCGCAGGTCCTGGTCGTGGCCGTGACGCAGTCCGGAGAGACGGCCGACACCATAGCCGCGGCGCGCCTGGCGCGCGAGCGGGGCTGCCCGATCGTGGCCGTGACCAACACCGTGGGCTCGGCGATCACGCGCGAGGCGAACGCCTCGGTCTTCCTCCAGGCGGGCCCGGAGGTGGCCGTCGCCGCCACCAAGACCTTCGTGACCCAGATCGCGACGCTGATCCTGCTGGCCCTCGACGCCGCGGTGCGCCTGGGCCGCCTAGAGCCGAAGGAGGAGCGCAAGCTCATCGAGGCCCTGCGCGAGCTGCCGGACAAGGCCGAGCGAACGATCGAGCTGGCGTCGGCCGCGGAGGAGATCGCCGCTCGCTACGCCGCGTCGGTCGGCTTCATGTACATCGGCCGCGGCTTCGGCTATCCGGCCGCTCTGGAGGGCGCCCTCAAGATCAAGGAGATCAGCTACCTCCACGCCGAGGGCTATGCCGCCGGCGAGCTGAAGCACGGCCCGATCTCGTTGCTCGACCCGGACGTGCCGCTGGTCGCCGTCGCGACCCGCTCGGCCGTGTACGAGAAGGTGATCAGCAACATAATGGAGGGCCGGGCCCGCGACGCCCGGGTGCTGGCCGTGGCCACCGAGGGCGACAAGCAGATCTCGGACCTGGCCACCGACGTGCTGTGGGTGCCGGACACTCTGGAGCCGCTGAGCGCGATCCTGGCCGTCATCCCGCTGCAGCTCTTTGCCTATCACGTGGCCGTGGCCCGGGGGCGCGACGTGGACAAGCCGCGCAACCTGGCCAAGTCGGTGACGGTGGAGTGATGGCCGAGGGGCCGGCGCCGCGCGAGACCGTCGAGCTCGGGATCGACATCATCCGGATCGCGCGCATCAGGGCGGCCCTGGAACGGTTCGGCGATCGCTTCATCGCCCGCGTCCTGACCCCTGCCGAAGCTGCCTACGTCCGCGGCCGGCCCGCCACTCTGGCCGGCCGGTGGGCCGCCAAGGAGGCCGTGTCCAAGGTCCTGGGGCTGGGCGTGAGGGGCATCGGCTGGCGTGAGATAGAGATCGAGCGGCTGCCGACCGGCCAGCCCGCGGTCCGGCTCCACGGGCGCGCCGCCCGCCGGGCCGACCAGCTGGAGATGGGCCAGATCGCCATCTCCATCAGCCACGAAGACGAGTTCGCGGTGGCCACCGCCTATGGCGTCCGAACGGCCGGGGGGCGATACCTGCTGCCGCCGGACATCGAAGACAGATTGGACGAGCGCGAGCGGCGGCTGCTGGCCAAGCTCGGACGGTTGCAGTCGATGCAGCGCCAGGTGGCGGAGCTGGAGAGCGCCGCTCGGGAGGAGGGACGAGATGCCCCCTAAGGCCCATGCCGAGAAGGTCGTCCTGACCGACGCGACCGCAGCAGCCCTCCTGCCACAACGGCCGGCCCGGGGCCACAAGGGCACCTTCGGCAAGCTGCTGGTGATCGCCGGCTCGGTCGACTACGCGGGCGCCGCCCTGCTTGTCTGCAATGCGGCCGCGCGCGCTGGGGCGGGCCTGGTCACGCTGGCCACGGTCGAATCGCTGCAGCCCCTCTTCGCGGCCAAGGTGGTGGAGGCGACGACCCTCGCCCTGCCCGAGGACGACGTGGAGGAGGTCGACCCGGAGGAGGCCCTGACCCGGATCCTGGACCACGACCACGATGCTCTCGTGGTTGGCCCGGGGCTCAAGCCCAGCCTGTCCATGACCGAACTGATCCGCGGCCTTCTCTCGGCCGACGAGGACGGCGGGCCGGTGCCGGCAGTCCTGGATGCGGAGGCGCTGCGCTCCCTGGCGACGCTGGACAGCTGGGCCGCGGACGTGGCCGCGCGCTGCGTCCTGACCCCCCACGTCGGTGAGTTCCTGCGCCTGCGCGCCGCCGACGGAGTGGAGCCGGAGAAGCTGGGCGATCTCGTCTTCGACGACAAGCGGCGGCTGGCGGCCGCGCGTGAGGCCGCTGCCGACTGGGGCCAGGTCGTGGTCCTCAAAGGCGCCCGGACCGTCATCGCCGAGCCGGGAGGCCAGGCCGCCGTATCTCCGTTCGAGAACCCCGCTCTCGCCAGCGGCGGGACGGGCGACGTCCTGGCCGGCACGATCGGCGGGTTGCTGGCCCAGGGCCTGGGGACCTTCGAAGCGGCCCAGCTCGGCGTCTACCTCCACGGCATGGCCGGCGAAGCCGTGCGGGCCAGGATGGGGGAGGCCGGGCTCCTGGCCTCGGACCTGTGCCCGGAGCTGCCGCAGGCGCGCCGCCGTCTCGCGGCCCTGGCCGGAGCGTCGAGCTGAGCGGCCGTCGGGCGGCCGGCTCCCGCGCGGGCGGGACAGCCGGGGCCGGGGCCCGTATCACCACGACCCGCCATCCCCTCATCGAAGCTCGCCCCGGCGAGCTGCCACCGCTGCCGCGCAGCGCCTGGATCGAGATCGACCTGGACGCCGCCACCTCCAATGCCCGGCTGCTGACCGAATCGCTGCCCGAAGGAGTGCGCCTCGAGGCGGTGGTCAAGGCCGATGCCTACGGCCACGGGGCCGTCCCCCTGGCCCGGGCCCTGATCGCGGCCGGGGTCCGCAGCCTGAGCGTGGCCACGTTCGACGAGGGGCTGGAGCTGCGGCAGGCCGGCATCGACGTCCCCATCCTGGTGCTGTTCCCGATCCCGCCCGAGCTGACGCCCGATGCCATCCGCCACTACCTGTCGCTGACGGCCGGGGACCGGACGCTGCTGGAGCGGACCCTGGCGATCGTCGATGGGCTGACGGCGGCCGACGTGCCGACCGACCGCAACCTGGCCCTCCACCTGGAGGTCGAGACCGGCCTGGGACGTGGCGGAGTGGCCGCGACGGACGTGGCCGCCGCCGCCGCGGCAATCGAGGCTTCGCCGCGGGCCCGCCTGGCCGGGCTGTGGTCGCACCTGCAGTCGGCCGGGAACGCCGAGCTGACGGCATCCCAGGCGGAGCGCCTGGGATTGGCCTCGGGGTTGCTGGAGGAGGTCGGTGTCAGCTGCCCCGACCGCCACATCGCCGCCAGCGGCGGGCTGCTCGGCTCGCACACGCCCCCCTTCGACGTGGTGCGCATCGGCCTTGCCCTGTACGGCATCGTGCCCGAAGGCCTGACTGTCGCCGCCGGCCACGCCGCCGCGGCCGCCGGCCTGCGCCCCGTCCTGTCGCTGCGGGCCAGGCCGGTGCGGGTCGCGGACCTGCCGGCTGGGACCGGCATCAGCTACGGGCCGACGTTCGTCACCGAGCGGCCGAGCCGCATCGCCACTCTGCCCCTCGGCTACGCCGACGGCTGGCCGCGCAGCCTGACCAACAAGGCCCAGGTCCTGGTCCGCGGCGGTCGCGTTCCCACGGTCGGCACGGTGGCCATGGACGCGATCATGGTGGACGTGACGGACGTCCCGGGCGACCTGGTCACGGTGGACGACGAGTTCACCCTCATCGGACGGCAGGGCCAGGAGGCCATCGAGGCCACGGAAGTGGCGCAGTGGGGCAACACCATTTCCTATGAGGTCGTCACTGCGATGTCCGGCCGCCTTCCCCGGGTGTACTATGCGGCAGCCACGGCGGCCCAGATGCGCACCGTCGCCTATGATCTGGACCGGAGTGGGGCCGAGCGGGACCGTCTGGAGGAGGCGGGTCGCGAGGAAGAACCTGGCCCGTTCGGGACCGAATAGGGCCGCGAACCGTGACATGCGATCGGCGCAAGGCGCCTGACGGCGCCATCTGGCGGGCCGAGAGCGTGAGACCGAGTGGGGTGGCGAGTTGATGGAGCTGTCGGGCCGATCGGAAGAGCAGCGCGACGATCTCGTGGAGCAGGCCGCGCGCGAGATCCAGATGCGCGGCCTGACCGTGCCCGCCGTCCTGTTCCTCCAGGCCAGCCGCCCGTATCGCCAGCTCGGCAGCGGGGCCATGGTCTTCTTCGATCCGTCGCTGCGCCGGGTCTTCGGCGGGGAGCTGCCGGCGGCCAGCGAGATCCTGGCCGACGAACTGGGGATCGAGCGCCTGATCGAGCGCCTCCAGGACCCCGACGACGGCGAAGACTGGGACGCCTGAGGCGGACTTCCGGGGGGATCGGGGGCGCCGGGGATGTCCACCTGTACTAGTACAACCGCGAGCCGGGCGGGTTAGCATAGCCTGGTGAGCCGTCAACCTCGGGCGTTCTTCACCATCGACTTCGGCACGGCTACCACCGCGGCCGCGCTCGTCGGGCACGCCGGCGGCCGGTGGCGGCTTCTGGCCCATGCCGCCATGCCGGCATCGGCCGGGACCGAGGCTTTGCTGCTGGGCCTGGTGGACCGGGTCCGGCAGGTGGATCAGGCTCTGCTCGAGGAAGTGGCCGTCCTGGAGAAGCCCAAGCCGGAGGCCGTCGTCGCCGACCTGACGCGCCTGGAGGCCCACAGCTCCCCGCCCAAGCGCATTGCCGTCATAGCCGGTTCGAAGCGCCAGCTGAGGCGCCTGGAGGAGGTCTCGGCTCGAGCAGGCTGGCTGATCACCGGAGGCAGCGCCGACGACCAAGACGCCATCGACCTGAGCCGCCTGCTGCTGTCGCCGGAGACGCACGCCGTGATCCTGGGCTCGGACCCCGTGCCCGGCGGTGATGAGAAGCGTCACCTGCAGATGCTGGGCGCCCTGGTTTCGGCCGCCGCCCGAAGCCGGCCCGAGCTAGCCGTGGTCCTGGCGGGCGGCGCCGCCGCTCTCGAGCCGCTCTTCCTGGCAGCCGGCTCGGCCGTCAAGCTGACCGACGTCCCGGGCGCCAGGGACGCCGACCGGGACAAGTTGGAGGACCGGGGGCTGCCGTCGACGGGCCCGCACAGCGTCCTCATCGCCCCCGACGCCGAGTCGGGCATGCCCGCCGGCTCGGCGCTGCAGCAGGTCCTGGAGGGCCTGCGCTCCCGCGCCGACGACAGCCGGCTGGCTATTGCCCGGTCCACCCGGTCGCTGGCCTACGTCCTGGACCGCTCGATCGAGACCGTCGAGGTGGGCCTCAACGGCGGCCTGCGCAGTCGCGCGGAGCCATTCGGGCCCGGCCACCGCTCGATCGTCGAGTCTCACGGAATCATGGCCCTGGGGTCCTTCTCGCCGGTAGACCCGTCGGACGAGGTGATCGACGGCGTGCTTTCCTGGTCGACCGTGGCCTTCGACAGGCAGCGCCTGGCCGACCGCCTGCTCGACCTGCGGCTCTGGCCGTGGGGCGAGGCCGAAGGCGAAGGGGCGCTGCTGCGCCTGGCCGCGGCCAAGGCCGCTGTCTCGCGCCTGGTGGACAGCACCCCGGAGATCTCCCTGCGAGAGATGCCGGACGTCCTGATCGCGGGCGGCGGCATCTGGTCGTCCACGCCGGCCTCGGTCGTGGCCCTGGCCATGGCCGACCTGGTCCGCAGGCCGGGCGTGAGCCTGCTGACCTGCGACCAGGCGCGAATGCTCGGGCCCCTGGGGAACATCCCCGACGAAGACGAGCGGCGGCTGATGCTGCGCGACCTGACCAGCGACGTGCTGATGTCGCTGGGCACCCTCATCCTGCCTTCCGGGATCCGGCAGGGGCGGAGCGCCGGGCGGATGCGCGTCTCGGGCGGGGTCGTGAACTCGGACATCGATCTGCAGCCGGGCGGCATCTGGTCGGTCGAACTGGCGCCGGGCCAGACCGCCACGGCCGAGATGGACTTCAAGGACGCTGTGCGCCTGACGACCCGGGGCAAGCGCTTCAGCCTGGAGGTCGCCGGCGGGCTGGGCGGGCTGTTCGTGGACCTGCGGGACATCCCGCTGAGGATGCCCGACCGGGCGGATCTCAAGCGTTCGACCTGGGAGGCCTGGCAACGGGCCATGTGGCCGGAGATCGACGAATGAGCGCCAGGGCCAAGGCCTCCGCCGCACCGCCGCCGGCTTACCTGCGCATCGCCGCTCGCCGCATGCTGGCCGTCTCGCCGGTCATTCGCTTCTGCCTGGCGCCGGGCGACCGATCGCTGGTCGCGCCCGGGCAGCCGATCGAAGCGGGCACTCCCATGGCCGAGCGGACGCTCGACGTGGACATCACCGATGCCGGCAGGCTGGGCAACAACGGCGCTCCGCCGCCCGCCGCAGCGCCGACCGCTTCGCCGGCCCTGCCGACCCCGGTCTGGAAGTCCGGTCCGGTCCCCCTCGACACGCCCTCGCCCAGGCCGGCCGAGCCTGCCAGGCAGGAGGAGTCCCAGGAGCGGCGCAGCCCGCCGGTCCCGGGCAAATGGTGGGTCGGCGGCGACGAGCGCCGCGGCAGGGCCCAGGGCCGCAAAGAGGCCAGGATGCGGGTGGCCGGGACGCTGCTCTACGAGCTGGACGGCCGCTGGCGAGTGGCTGCCGGGGAGCGCCAGGAAGTCATGTTCGCGCCTACCTCGGGTGTCGTGGTCGAGGCCCGGAACGGCATCGCCATCACCCTCGAGGCCGCCGGAGCGGCCATCGTCGGCGTCCTGGCCGGCGGGACCCCGTCGCGCGGCCGCCTCGACGTCCCGAAGCTCGTGGACGGCGAGCTGGGGCCCCTGACCCTGGACGTCAGCAAGGCCGGGTCGATCGTCGTGGCCGGGGGCCGCATCTCAGCCGAAACCCTTACCCGGGCCCGGGCGATGAACGTTCGAGGCATGATCGCCGGCTCGCTCGGTTCGGGTGAGCTGCGCGACCTGGCGGCCTCGGAGGCCCGCCAGCGGGCCGGGCTGCACGACCTGCCGTCGTTCGGCGTCATGGCCCTGGACGGCCATCAGACCCGACCCATCGCCTCGCCGATCCTCACCCTGCTGACGTCGCTCGCCGGCCGCGAGGTGGCGATCGTGACCGATCCGCCGCTGCTGGTGCTGGACGCCATGGACGTGCCGCTGCCGCAGCTCCCGCCCGACTGGGTGCGCGTCCGGAGCGGCCCTCACGCCGGTCACGAGGGCCGCTGGGTCAGCTCGGCCGGGCTGCGCCGCTTCAAGGCCGGGATCCACCTCGAAGCCGCCAACGTCCGCCTGGGCGAGGACAACGACACCACGGTCGTGGCCCTGGCGGACCTGGAGCGCTTCATCTTCTAGCGAGCGTGTGGTCCGCCTTTCGCATCGGGAGCTGAACGCCACACCCGCTGGCCCAGAGACGAGAAGAAGGCGAAGTTCGGGCATTCTCAGCTCGCACCCCTGGCGCCGTAGCATTGGGCCCACAGGACGCCTCTTGCAGCCTTGGCCGTGAAGCGGAGGTGAAGATGAGTGAGATTGGAGCCATCAGGCGCGGTCGCGCCAACATGCAGAGCCAGCGGGACGCGTTCATGTCGGCGGGTGGCACGCTCGAGTTGACGGCGGATGCCCTTCACTTCGTGCCGAACTGGACCAACTTCGGCCTCGCCAGCGAAGTGACGATCCCGCTGCGGGAGATCGAAGCGGTGGTGCCTGTGCGACCTCGTCTGTACGGCCTGATCCCGTCGTTCTTGGACAACGGCCTCTTGATCCTGGGCAAGGATCGGCGTTTCGAATACGTCATCGGCCTGCGCAGCAGGACCGAGTGGATCGAGGCGATCGAGAGCGCAAGGGGACGTCTGTGGCCTGTGCTCGAGCGCTGGTGTGGCAAGTGCCTGATGGCCTTCTGACCTGACGGCCCAGCTGACGGGCCGCCCGGGCGAACCTGTTTCGGGTAACCTCGCGGGGTGATTGGAGAACGGACGCTGGAGCGGGCCACCGTATCGCGGGAGGCGGCGCAGACGCGCGCCCTGGGCGCGGCGCTGGCCCAGGCGGCTCGGCCGGGAGACCTGGTGAGCCTGGTGGGCGAGCTGGGAGCCGGCAAGACCCAGCTGGCCAAGGGGTTCGGGGCCGGGCTAGGGGTGACCGAGACGATCGTCTCGCCGAGCTTCGTGCTGATGGCCGAATACCGGGGCCGGCTGCCGATGTTCCACCTCGACCTGTACCGCCTGGCCGACGCGGCCGAGGCGATGGCGGGCGGGCTGGTGGACGAGCGCCAGGGCGAGGGCGTAACGCTGATCGAATGGGCCGAGCGGATGGCGGACGTCATGCCCGCGGCTCACCTGGACGTGCTAATCGAAGGCACGGGCGACGAGCCGCGAACGATCACCGTCCGAGCCGGTTCGGCCGAATACGAGCGCTACCTCGAGGTCCTGGCCGAAACCGCCGAGGAGGCGGCCGAATGAGCGGGCCCATCCTCGCCATCGACACCTCCGGCACGCGGGCGCTGGTCGCCCTGGGCTCGGCCGGCGGCGAGATGATCGCCGAGCGCCGCTGGCCGGCCGGCTATCGCCACGGCGAGGAGCTGCTGGCTCGCGTGGACGAGCTGCTGAAGGCCAACGGCACCGCCCTGGCGGACCTGGGCGGGATCGTGGTCGGAACGGGGCCGGGGGCCTTCACCGGGATGCGCGTCGGGATCGCCACGGCCAAGGCCCTGGCTCGCGGGCTGGGCATTCCCATCGCCGGAGTGGCCACGGCGGCCGCTCTGCTGCGCGGCGCCCGGTCGGCCGCAGGGCGGGACGCCACTTGCGTGCTGCTGCTCCCGGCCGGACCCTCGGATCGGGTGCTGGTCTCGGGCGAGGTGGCCGCTCTCGTGAAGGGCGGCGAGGAGCCGGAGGTACCCCCCGGCGCAGTCGTCGTGGCGGTTGACCTGCCCGGCCGCGCCCCGGAAGATGCTCTAGCCCGCGGTGAGCTGGCAGAGGCCGGGTTGTCGGCCGCTCTGCTCTCCATGGGAGCGAGCCGTATAGCCGCCGGAGGCGATGACGTGGCCCTGCTGGTGCCTGAATACGTGACCCTGCCGCGGGGCATCGGGGCGGTGAAGGGAGAGGTGCGATGGTCGCGGGACCGCCGCTAGGCCTCTTCATCGATCGCATGGCCCTGGACGACCTGGGCGCGGTCGAGGAGATCGAGCGCCAGTGCTTCACCACGCCCTGGCCGCCCAACGCCTACCGCTCCGAGCTGGAGAACAACCGCCTGGCGCACTACCTGGTGGCCCGCTTCGACGAGCAGATCGTGGGTTTCGCGGGGTTGTGGATGATGGTGGACGAAGCCCACATCACCACCTTCGCCGTGCGCCAGGGCTGGCGGCGCCAGGGGATCGGGGAGCGGCTGCTGCTGGCCCTGTTCGACATGGCCCGGGCCCGCCACGCCCAGGTGGCCACGCTCGAGGTCCGCCCGTCGAACGTCGCGGCCCGGCGGCTGTACGAGAAGTACGGCTTCGCCCTGACCGGCATCCGGCCGCGCTACTACAGCGACGACAACGAGGACGCCCTGATCATGACCACGCCGTCCATCGACAGCCGCGAGATGCGTGAGCTGGTGGCGCGTCTCCGGGCTTCCGTCGAGGAGCGGCCCCAGATCCAGCTTGGGGCGGACGGCCTGCCGATCGGGCGCAAGGCTGCGGAGGGCGCGCCCTCGGGCGAGCACGCCGAGAGCCTCGAGGCCATGGAGAGCATGGAGGGCATCGACGGCGGGCAGGCGAAGGCGCCGGACATCCTGCGGCCCAGCAACGTGAGTCGCCGCTCATGACCGATGGCGGGCTCATCCTGGCCGTCGAGACGAGCTGCGACGAGACGGCAATAGCCCTGGTCGAGGACGGGCGCACGGTCCGGTCCAACGTCGTGGCCAGCCAGGTGGCGATGCACGCCGCGGCCGGCGGGATAGTGCCGGAGGTCGCGGCGCGAGCCCACCTGCGCTGGATCGTGCCGGTCCTGGACGATGCCTGGGCGGCCGGCGGGGCCGGCTGGGACGACGTCTCGGCCGTGGCGGTCACGGAAGGCCCGGGCCTGGCCGGGTCGCTGCTGGTGGGCATCAACTTCGCCAAGACGCTGGCCTACGTCCACGACAAGCCGCTGGTGCCGGTGAACCACTTGGAGGGGCACCTCTACGCGGCCTGGCTGGCGGACGACTCGCGCGAGCTGGCGGAGCCCGTCTTCCCGGCCGTGGCCCTGATCGTCTCGGGCGGCCACACCTTCCTGGTGGAGATGCGCGACCACCTGGACTACAAGCTGCTGGGCGAGACGGTGGACGACGCGGCGGGCGAGGCCTTCGACAAGGTGGGCCGGCTGCTGGGGCTGCCGTACCCGGGCGGGCCGGCGGTCATGAAGGCGGCCGAGGGGGCGAAGCGCCACGACGTTCGCTTCCCGCGGGCCTGGCTGGGCGAGACGTTCGACTTCAGCTTCAGCGGCTTGAAGACGGCGGCGCGGCGGATGATCGCCACCGAGACGGGCGGGGAGGGGACGGATGTCGGCGAGACGCTCCTGCCCGAGGATCGGGTGGCGGAGATGGCCGAGGGTTTCCAGGACTCGGTGGTGGATGTCCTGGTCACCAAGACGGTGCGGGCGGCGGTGGCGGCGGGGGCCCGGTCGGTGGTGCTGGGCGGCGGCGTCGCCGCCAACCGCGTGCTGCGCGATCGGCTGGCCGAGGAGGCGCGGTCGGCGGGGATCCCGCTGGTGGTGCCGCGGCCGGCGCTGTGCACGGACAACGCGGCCATGATCGGGGCCGCGGCGGCGCGGCGGTACGAGGCCGGCGTGCGAGCCGGGCTGGACCTGGACGCCAGGCCGTCGATGCCGCTGGCGCGGCGATGAGCGAGGCGGAGGGGTCCGGCGCACATTCGGCCGGCACTGGCCGGACCGGCACTGGCCGGGCCGGCACGGCTCGGGCGCCGCGCCTGGATCCGCTGGCCGTTCGTCGCCAGCTGCGCCAGGAGGGCCTGCGGGCCCGCCACTCGATGTCGCAGAACTTCCTGGCCGATCCGGACGTGCTGCAGTCGATCCTGGACCTGGCCGAGCCGGGGCCCGGACGGCGGGTGCTGGAGATCGGTCCCGGGTTGGGCATCCTGACCGGGGGCCTGCTGGGGGCCGGGGCTTCGGTCGTGGCGGTGGAGCTGGACCGGCGGCTGGCGGAGCGGCTGGCCCGCGAGCAGGCAGAGGCGGTGGCTTCGGGCGCCTTGAGGGTCGTCCAGGGCGACATCCTGGACCAGGATGTGGGGTCGCTGGTGGAGCCGCCCTACGAGGTGGTGGCGAACGTCCCCTACCACATCACCAGCCCCATCCTGCATCGCTTCCTGGGCGAGGCGCCCCGGCCGGAGCGGCTGGTGCTGATGGTCCAGCGCGAGGTGGCGGAGCGGATCTCGGCCGCGCCCGGCGCGATGAGCTACCTCTCGGTCTTCGTCCAGTTCCACGCCACGGTCCGGGTGGCCTTCGCGGTTCCGCGCGAGGCCTTCGAGCCGGCGCCGGAGGTCGAGTCGGCGGTGGTGGAGATCGTGCCGTTCGAGGCGGCCGAGGCCCGGGGGGCGCTGGGGGCGACGGCGGAGCGGCCGGCCCGGCTCTCGGCGGCCGAGGAGGACGATCTCTGGCGGGTGGTGCAGGCGGGATTCCGGGAGCGGCGCAAGATGCTGCGCAACGTCCTGGGCCGACAGCTGCCCGTGCCGGGGCCGAAGCTCGACGCCGCGCTGGCGGAGTGCGGCATCGCCGGAGACAGGCGCCCTCAGACCCTATCGGTGGGGGAGTGGCTGGAGCTGCGCCGGGCGCTCGGGCCGCGGCAGGGGGAATCGAGAGGGCAGCGGTCGTGAACGGGCAGGTCTCGCGCGAGGCGCCGGCCAAGCTGAACCTGACCCTGGCTGTGCTGGGGCGCCGCACCGACGGCTTCCACGACCTGCACTCGGTGATGGTCCCTCTGGCTCTGGCCGATACGGTCACCCTGGCCGTGGCCGCGGGCATCGGCAAAGACACACTGCGCGTCATGGGCGTGGCGGGAGCGCTGCGGGTCACGCCGGACAACCTGGTTCTGCAGGCGATCGCCGCAACCCGAAGGGCCGTTCGAACGACCTGGCCGGGCGCGCCCGAATCGCCGCCCTTGCTGACGGCCCGCCTGACCAAGCGCATCCCCGTCGCTGCCGGCCTCGGCGGGGGGAGCAGCGATGCCGCCGCGGCCCTCGACGCTGCCCTGGATGCCTGGGGGGCGACGCTGCCCCGCGACGTGGCGAGATCGGTCGCGGCCTCCATCGGTTCGGACGTGCCCTTCTTCCTGGCCGGGGGAGCGGCTCTGGTCACCGGCCGTGGCGAGCACGTGGAGCCGCTGCCGCCTTTCCGGGGAGTGGCCCCGGCCGTGCTCCTGGTCACGCCCCAGCTGCAGGTTCCGACGCGGGCTGTCTTCGCCGCCTATGCCGCCGGCGCCCGGTCGCCCGGCGGCTCCGCCCGCGTCCTGAGCGAGCGGCTGACGGCCGGGATACGCAACGGCATGACGGCCGAGGCCCTGGCGGAGCGAGCCGCCGATCTCGTCACGGCCAACGATCTCCTGCCCGCCGCGCTGGTCGTGGTCCCGCGGCTGGGTGAGTTCCGGCAGGCCCTCTCGGGCCTCCTCGGCCTGCCCGTCGGCCAGTCCGGCTCGGGGCCCACGGCCTGGGTCCTGTGCCCGTCGCTTTCGGCCGCCCGCAAGGCCGCCGCGCTCGTCCGCCAGTCGGCCGCTTCGGCTCTGCCTCAGCTCGGCGACGGACCGCCGTTTGTGGCTGCCACCAGCATCGTCTCGGGGGCACAATGACCCCAGCGCCCGACGAACCCAGGGAGGAGAACCGCCAGTGCCACGCCAGGCCATAACCGCGTCCGGAGCCCCGGCCGCCATCGGACCCTACAGCCAGGCCATCGCCATCGACGGCTTCTTGTTCTGCTCCGGATCGCTGGGCATGGACCCTGCGACCGGCAACCTGCTCGAGGGGATAGAGGCTCAGACGGAACGGGCTCTCTCGAACCTCGAGGCCGTCCTCCAGGCCAACGGCATGTCGATGGGCGATGTCGTCAAGACCACGGTCTTCCTGAGCGACCTGGGCCACTTCGCGGCCATGAACGCCGTCTACGCGACTCACGTCATGGATCCGGCCCCGGCCCGCAGCACCGTTCAGGTCGCCGGCCTGCCCAAGGGAGCGCTGGTGGAGATCGAGGCCATCGCCCGCCGCATCTGACCGTAGGCCCCGCTACGTGCTACCGTCAGAGCAGATGAACGAGCCGCCTCCAAGTATCCTGCCGGTCGTGCTTGCCGCTGGGCTCGGCACGCGCATGAAGTCGAGCAAGCCCAAGGTATTGCACGAGCTGTGCGGCCGGCCGATCCTGGCCTACGTGCTCGACGCGGCCGAGAAGGCGTGCGGCTCGCGGCCGCTTGTCGTCTACTCGCCGCCCACGGCAGCCATCGCCGAAGCCTTCAGGGATCGAGCCGCTTTCGCCCTGCAGGAGGTTGCCAGGGGCACGGCGGACGCGGTGAAGGCAGCCCTGGCCGAGGCCGGCTCCGAGGCGACCGAGCTCCTGGTCCTCAACGGCGACGTCCCCCTGGTCGACCCGGACGTGCTGGCCGAGCTGATCGAGTTGCGCCGGGCGCGCGCCGCGGCCGTGGCCCTCGTGGCCGTCCAGACCCTCGAGCCGGACGGTCTGGGCCGCGTGGTGCGCGTGGAGGACGAGGGCGACGTGCTGCGGATCGTGGAGCAGAAGGACGCAACGCCCGAGGAGCTGGAGATCGACGAGATCAACGCCGGGCTCTACGCCTTCGACGCCGCCTGGCTTCGCTCGCGGATCGGCGACGTGGCCGCCTCCCCGGTGTCGGGTGAGTTCTACCTGCCGGCCCTGGTGGAACTGGCCCGCGCGGACGGCCGCCCGGCCGTCTCCCTGGACGTGATGGACGACGGCACCCTGATGGGCATCAACGACCGCTCGCAGCTGGCCGAGGCCGAGTTCCAGCTGCGGGTCGCCGTCAACGAGGGCCACATGAAGGCCGGAGTGACGATGATCGACCCGAGTACCGCCTTCGTGGACGTCGGGGTCGAGCTGGGGACGGACGTCACGCTCGAGCCGAACGTCTCGCTGCGCGGCCGAACGCGCATCGGTGACGGCACCTTGGTCGGCACCGGAAGCGTGATCGCCGGCAGCACCATCGGCCGCAACTGCGTCATCCGGTCCAGCCTAGTCGAGGGCTCGGAGGTCGCCGACGACTCGGAGGTCGGACCGTTCGCCCACTTTCGGGCAGCCGGCTCGGGAGAGCCGGCCCGATGAACGACGTCATCGTCGAGCTGCTCGTCATCCTCATCCTGGTCTCCGTCGAGGCCGTCTTCGTCGCCGCCGAGATCGCCCTGGTCACGATCAGGACCAGCCGGGTCGAGCAGCTGATAGACGAAGGCCACCGCGGGGCGCGCCTGGTTCGCCGCCTGACGCAGGACCCCAGCCGCTTCCTGGCCGTCATCCAGGTCGCCATCACCTTCGTCGGCTTCCTCTCGTCCGCCTACGCCGCCGTGAACCTGACCACCCGCCTCGACACGTTCTTGCAGCCGGCTATCGGCGGGGCGGCGGGCGGAGTAGCCCTGCTCCTGATAACGATCCTGCTGGCAGCCTTCACGATCGTCTTCGCCGAGCTGGTGCCCAAGACCCTGGCCCTGGCGCACACCGATCGCTACGCCCTGGCCCTGGCCGTCCCGGTCGATGTGACCGGCCGGCTGCTGAGCCCGGTCGTGGTCCTGCTGTCATGGCTGACCCGGGTGATCGCCGCCGGCTTCGGAGCGGACGTGCAGAAGAGGGCCCAGATCTCCACCGAGGAGCTGAAGCTGATCGTGGAGCGGGGAGGGGAGGAGGGCATCCTCGAGGCGGAAGAGGAGCAGATGATCAGCGCCGTGATCGAGCTGGGAGAGCGGCGCCTGCACGAGGTCATGGTGCCGCGGACCGAGATGACGGCCCTGCCGCTCTCGGCCACCCTGGACGAGGCGCTCGACTGCTTCATCAGCGGGGGCCACAGCCGCATCCCCGTCTACAAGCGCTCCGTGGACGAGATCATCGGCGTCCTGTACGCCAAGGACCTGCTGCCGTTCCTCAAAGGCGGGGCCTCGGTCAAGAGACCGGACTGGCACAAGCTCCTGCGAACGCCACTGTTCGCGCCCGAGTCGATGTCGATCGACGACCTGCTGCACAAGCTGCAGGGGCGCAAGGTCCACCTGGCCATCGTCCTCGACGAGTACGGCGGCACCGCCGGGCTGGTCACGATCGAGGATCTCCTGGAGGAGATCGTGGGTGAGATCCAGGACGAGTACGACGCCGAGGAGCCGATGATCGTGCGGCTCTCGGACGACCAGGCGCGGATCGACGGCCGCGCCTCGGTGGACGACCTGGGCGAGCTGTTCGGTGTGGAGTTGTCCCAGCTCGAGGACGCCGAGGAGTACGACACGATCGGCGGCCTGGTCTACCACCGGGTCGGCGGAGTGCCCAAGCCGGGCGATCGCATCGAAATCGCCGAGCACGGCCTGACGCTGACGGTCGAGACGACGGACGGCCGCCGCGTCGGCAAGGTGCTGGCGGTCCGCGAGCGCCGCGGCGAGGAAGTCGAGCGGGAGGGCGACTAAGCTAGGCCCCGGTCGGCGTCTGGGAGGTACGGCAATGGGCAACTGGCGCTGGGCGACCTGGCTGATCGTCGGCTGGACGGTCCTGATGGCCGTCTTGATGGTCTTCGCGATCTACCCGGAAGTCCCCAACACGGAGTCCTACAATCCGCCGCCCGGAGATGACACGGCGGCCTATCAGGCCGGGGTCGCCTTCGGCGTGGCGTTGATCTACTGGGCCATCGGCATGGTCGTCCTGGGCCCCGTCTGGTTCGTCACCCGCAAGCGGGCGCTGTGCCCGGTATGCGGCAAAAAGGTCAGCCCGAAGGCGACGATGTGCGGCCGCTGCGGCTACATGCCCGGGATGGCCTTTCCTCGGGGGGCATATCCGGCACAGCAATACGGCTGGCCCCCGCAGCAACAGGGGTGGCCCCCACAGCAACCGCCTCAGGCCGGCTGGCCGCCCCAGGCCCAGCAGCCTGGCTGGTCCCCGCAGCTGTCTCCACCGCCCCAGCAATACGGCTGGCCGCCCCAACAGCCCCCGCAACCGCCCCAGGGCGGCTGGCCACCGCCGCCGGCTCCGCCTCCCACCAGCGAGCAGTAGCCGGCGCAGCGACGCGAACGAGGATCGTCAGGAGGACAGTCGAGATGGCGAAATGGCGCTGGCCCAGCTGGGCGATGCTCGGCCTGACCGCGGCCTACATCCTGGCCATCGTCTGGTTCATAGCGGGCATGCGGGGCGACGCGTATGGGGCCGGCCAGCGAACGGGGATGCTGTTCTGGCTCTGGGTTATCGGAATGGTCGTGCTGGGTGTCGTCTGGAACAACACCAAGCCCAAGCCGTGTCCGAAGTGCGGCCAGCCTGTCCCATCCGGGGTTGCCACCTGTCCCAGCTGCGGCGCGTCCGTGGTGGCGACGCCCGCGCTTGCGTCTTGCCCTCGCTGCGGTCAGCTGGTGTACCAGTCAACGCCCAGCTGCCCTCGCTGCGGGTACGTGCCGGGGCAGCCGGTCGAGTCGCAGCCCCCGTCGCCGCCTCAGGCCGGCGGGCCACCGCCAGCTGCCGCCAGCGGGGAGTAGCCGGAGCGCAGCGCCGGGCGCGGCTCAGGCTTTGATGACGCCCAGGACGATGCCGCGGATCGACTCCAGCACCTCGCCGTGGACGACCCCAGCGGCCTCCAGCTCGCCCAGGGCCCTGTCGCGGTGTTCGCGGGCTTGCTCCCGGGTGTAGTCGCGGCCGCCCAGCCGCTCGATCAGCGCGACCGCTTCGGCGACCTGGTCCGCAGTCGGTTCGGGCGTCTGCCAGATCTCGCCCAGGCGCGCCCGATCGTTCGCGCCGGCATGTTCGAAGGCGTAGATCACCGGCAGGGTCATCTTGTGCCGGGCCACGTCCGTCGGCTCCTTGCCGGTCTCGGTCTGCTCGCCCCAAATGCCCAGCAGGTCGTCGTTGAGCTGGAAGGCGATGCCCAGCGCCCAGCCGAAGGCGCGATAGCGGCCGACGACCGCCTCGTCGTCCGTGGCCAGGACCGCACCGGCCTCGACCGAAGCCGCGATCAGGGCCGCCGTCTTGCGGCCGATCATGTCGAAGTACAGCTCCACCGACATCGGCTCGGCTCGCTCGCTGGCCCAGATGTCGATGTACTGGCCCTCGCACAGAGCCAGGCAGGTGTCGTCGTGGAGGCGCATCAAGCGCAGGACCTTGGCGTCCGGGAAACCCAGGTCGGTCAGCCGGTGGAGGGCCTTGCGGCTCAAGGTGAACAGCATGTCGCCGGCGTTGATCGCCTGGGGGATGCCGTGCATGGCCCACAGCGTCAGCCGGTGGCGCCGCTCACGATCGCCGTCCTCGATGTCGTCGTGGACCAGGCTGAAGTTGTGGCCCAGCTCCACGGCCGCCGCCCCGGGCAAGGCATTCCGATAGTCGCCCGCTATCGAGGCGTAGGCTAGTAGCCCCAGGAGCGGCCTCATGCGCTTCCCGGAGGCGCCACTGCCGTCCAGGCCCATGTGGTAGCGCATCATCTCGAACAGCCCGGCGGTGGGCGCCTCGTGGTCGTCGAGCAGGCGCATGATCTCGCGCTCGGTCTCGGCCGTCAGTTCGGAAAGGGCCATGGGCGTCTGCACGGCCGGATCATAGCAAGCCGCTTTCGGAATCTGGCTCGGCGGGGGCGGGCGTCCCGGTCAGACGGTCATGCTCCGCAGGAGCTCCAGGCCGCGGGTAGCGACGGCGGGCACCTCGCGACCTCGCACGCTGTAGGTGAATGTCATCTGGCCATCGAACGTGGCGACGTCCAGGATCCGATGCGTCGGGCCGGTGGCGGCGAAGAGAGGGCCGTAGAACGACTCCACGCGCAACGGGCCGAACGTCGCCGGAAGATCCACGCGGCCGATGTTGCTTATCGAGAGGTCGTAGGCGGTGTGCCACCCGCGCGCGGGGAACTTGCCGGTCAAGGTGGACACGACCAGGAACGTGGCGAAGTTGTCGCGGTCGCGCATGCCGGCCAGGGCTTTCGCGGCGCCCCGGGCCACGTCCCACAGATCGCGGCCCGGCGCGCAGTCCACGTCGATCTCGTTGAGGCCGATGAAGCAGCCGTAAGCGTCGCCGACCGGGCGGGCCAGGCGGGGCCGAAGGTCCACCGGGATCTCGGCGCGCCTGATCGGCTGAGTGGGTTCCTGCTCCGCGAACGGCGTCAGGAAGGCGGCACACAGGGCGGCCTGGATGGTCACGCCCTCGGCCCGGCAGCGGGCGACGAGAGCCGAAGTCTCGGCCCCGGTCAGGTTGAAGGGCGTGATGAGGACGGGCTCGGCCTGGGGCAGGGCGGTTGCCTCGATGCCGCTTGAGGGGTCGGCGCCTTCATCGGCGGGCTCGCCCGGCGGCTCGCCCGGCGGCTCGTCTTCGGGCGGCGGCCCGATCGGCGGGTAGTCGGCGGCGTCCTCGCGGATATGCTCGGCGATCTCCGGCGGCACTAGGTCGGGCAGGGGCGGGGAGTCGATCGGCAGGGCGTCCTGCGCCTGCGCCGGATCGGCCGCGTACGAAAGCAGGTCGTGCAGCACGATCACGGCCGCCTTGCCGTCGGCCGTCAGGTGGTCGCACAGCAAGACCAGGTCCGAAACCCCTTCGCCGCGCAGCCACAGGCAGCGCATCAGCGGCCCGCGCAGGTAGGGGGTGGGCACCTGGACCTCGCGCGACATCTCGGCCACCCAGGCGTCGTCGTCGGGCCGGTCGAACTCGAGCAGCGGAATGGGCGGCACGCCGTCCGTCTCGAAGCACGGCGGCTGCCCGCTCGACTCGGGAACGGCGCGGATGCCGATCATCGGATGGCGCCGCACGACGGCCGCCAGGGCGGCTTCCAGCCGTTCGCGCGTCAACGGCCCCCGCACGCGTGCGGCAGCGGCGAAGTTGATGTTGATCGAGCGCTCGCCCAGGAAGAGCGCGGCCCCGATCTCCGGACGATGAAGCTGCATCAAACCGTCCTGACGAAAGCAGAGCCCGGCCTGTTCGGATCCGAATCGTCCGGCCCCGTGGGATCGCCCTCGCGCATCTTGGCCTGCGCTTCTTCGATCTCGATGGCGACCAGCTCCATCCGCACCAGGTCGTCGTCGCCAGCCGGGGCGTAGTCCTGTGGCGTCTGGCGCCCGGCGAAGTAGCGCTCCAGCATGGCCCGCATGACCCGCCGCTTGCGCTCTGGGTCCGAGACGCGGTGGCCGCGGCCGTAGGCCACCACGCTGCGGTAGTTGGCGGTGTGGTTGGTCTCGGTCCGAGAGGCCACCAGGCCGTCCAGCATGGCCACAGAGACGGTCACCGGCCGGCCGTCGCCGATGGCCCGCATCGTGGCGCTGGCCGGCGAGCCGTGGACGTACAGGTGGCCGAAGTCATAGAGGTACAGGAACGGGATGACGCGCGGCTCGCCGTTCTCCACGTAGGCGATGTGGGCCACCATGCCGGCCCGCAGGAACTCCTCGATCCGCTCCGGGACGGCTCGGTCCGGCTTGCGGTGGAGTGCTGTTCGGGCAGTCCGGGGGGCGGGGACGTGGCTGTTGGGGGCGTGCGCGTGCTCCTCTGTCATCGGCGGCTCCTCGATGGGATGGGCACGGCCAAGGATATCGCCGGCTCCCATCGGGTGGGCACATCCGCGGCCGGCGGGCTGTGGCCGGGCGCCGGTTCCCATCGGGTGGGCACATCTGCGGAGCGCGGCCCCAGAAGAGTGACTGCGGCTCACCTGTTAGTCGTGGACGACTGACACGCTGCTTAGCGGTGAGCGTCGTGGCTTGGTGCTAGCCGTGGGTGGCTAACAATCCCCACCCAGCGGCCCGTGACAGAGCAATCGACCGCCGATGTACCCACCAGGCGGGCAGTGGGCGCTCAGTCCGAGCCAGGGGGCCGCGGCCGGCGTCACGGGCGGCCGTGAACAGGGGGCAGCGGGCCTCCGTCCGGACCGCGGGCCTCCGTCCGGACCGCGGGCCTCGAGCCTGTGTCGCGGCGTCGCGGTCCGGGCAGCCGGACGCGCCTATCATTCGGTCATGAGCGCCGAAGCTGCCCGACCCGCCCGCGAGGCTCGAATCCTCGTCCTGTACCACTCCGAGACCGGCAACACCAGGCTCATGGCCGAGCTGGTGGCCGAGGGAGCGCGCAGCGTGCCGGACACGGACGTCCGCCTGCTGAGCGTGGCCGAGGCCGGCGCCGACGACATCCTCTGGTGCGACGGCGTGGCCCTGGGATCGCCGACCTGCCTGGGCACCGTGGCCTGGCAGATGAAGCGCTTCTGGGATGAGCTGGTGAGCCCGCTCTGGCCGCAGATCGAAGGCAAGATCGGCTGCGCCTTCTCCTCGTCCGGCGGGCTGCAGGGGGGCGGCGAGCTGACCTGCCTGGCCCTCATGACCATCCTGATGAACTTCGGCCTGCTCACTTTCGGCATCCCCGACTACGTCGCCCCCGGCCGAACCCTCCACTACGGGGCGGTCTGCGCCGGGCGGCCGCGCGACGACGCCGACCGCGAGGCCTGCCGTCGGCTGGGGCGGCGGCTGACCGAATGGGTCCAGACGCTGATCCTGGGTCGCGCCGAGCACTCGCCCCGGCTCGCGACCTACGACCGCCGGGTGTAGGCAGCCCGATGAGACCGGTCGTCGTCGCGGGCCACGTCTGCCTGGACCTCACGCCGGCTCTCGACTCGCCGCCGGCCGTCGAGCCCGGCCGGCTGATCGCGGTCGGTCCCCTGGCACTGTCGCCGGGCGGCTGCGTCAGCAACACCGGGTTGGGCCTGGCGGCCCTGGGGGTCCCCACTCAGCTCGTCGCCGATGCCGGCTCGGACGAGCTGGGCCGCGTCCTGATCGCCCTGCTGGACGCCTCGGGGACCGGAGCCGATACCGCCGGGATAGCCCGCCTGGATGGCCGGGTTACGTCGTACTCGGTCGTGGTGGACTTCCCCGGCCGCGACCGAACGTTCTGGCATCACGTCGGCGCCAACGCGGCCTTCGACGGCGGCGGGGTCGTCGAACGGCTCGAAGCCGCGACGCGCGACGGCCGGGAGCCGATCCTCCACCTGGGCTACGTGACCCACCTGCCCGCCTTGTACGCCGAAGGGGGAGCGGCCTTGATCTGCCTGGTAGAGGCGGCGAGGTCGGCCGGGGCGATGGTCTCCTTCGACATGGCCGAGATCACGCCCGGCACGGAGGCTCGGGCCGTCGATTGGGAGGGCCTGCTGGCGAGGGCTCTGCCGGCGGTGGACGTGATCAAGGCCAGCACCGACGACCTGGCGGCGATGATGCCCGGCCGGGAGGGGCTGGGGCCGGCCGAATGGGCGGACCTGCTGGTCGAGCTGGGGGCTGCCGTGGCCCTGGTCACGGCCGGTGCGGACGGCCTGGATCTGCGGACGGGATCGAAAGAGCGCAGCGAGGGCGCGGACCGCGCGCTTCGGACGGCAGGCGACGAGTGGCCGAACAGGCAGCTGAGCCTGCCGTCTCTGGCGACGGAGGTCGTGGCTACGACCGGCGCCGGCGACGCCGTGGCGGCCGGGTTCCTGGCCGCCCTCGCCCGGGGCCTCGACCCGGCCGAGTCGACGCTCCTCTCGGCAGCCGCTGCCGCGGCGCGCATCTCGGGCCGCTCGATGGACCAGGCGGACGAGCTCGCCGCCGCGTTCGTGCCGGCGGAAGAACCGCCCGGTGGCCGTCCTGGCTGGTCGGCCGGGCCGGATCGCGTCTACCACGGCCCATTCGACCGGAAGCCCAGCAGGCCCACGTGATAGCGTGGCGCCGTGCCCAGCTCTCGCCAGTACGTGACCGACGCCATCGTCCTCACCCGCTTCGACTATGGCGAAGCGGACCGGATCATGACCCTGTTCACGCCGGCCCACGGCAAGCTCAAGGTCATCGCCAAGGGCGTGCGCCGGACCACCAGTCGCCTCGGCGGAGCGCTGGAGCCGCTGGCCGAGCTGAGGGTGGCGCTGGCCCGCGGCCGAACCTTCGATGTCGTGACCCAGGTCCAGGTCAACCATGCCTGGCTGCGCCTGCGCGACTCGCTCGAATCGGCGGCGACGGCCTGGTATCTGGCCGAGCTGGCCGACCGCTCGATCGAGGAACGCCACGCGGCCGAGGGCCTGTACGCCCTGCTGCGCCGGGCCTACGAGCTGCTCGACGAGGGCATGGACCCGGGGCGGGTGGCCCGCTGGTACGAGATGCACCTGGCCGACGAGCTGGGCGTTCGGCCGGAGGTGGATCGCTGCGTCGAATGCGACCGAACCCTCGAGGCGGACGAGCGTTTCCGCTGGGTGCCGCCGCTGGGCGGCGTGCTCTGCCCCCGCTGTCCCGGGCCGCCCCACGAGCTGACCGCCCTCTCGGTCGAGGCGCTCAAGGTCCTCAAGGCCTATCAGCGCATGGACGCCGAGGCCCTGGCCGCCCTGCGCCTGCCGGCCACCGTGGAGAGCGAGGTCGAGCAGGCTCTGCGCGACTTCCTCCGCGTCTCCCTGGAACGCGAGGCCCGCTCCCTGCAGTTCCTCGACGAGATCCGCCGCGTCTAGGCGCCTTCTGCCTCCGGTGCGCCGTCGCCGGCTTTTCGAGACAGGGCGATGTTGACGCGCGAGGCGAGCTGTTCGGACGTGTAGGGCTTGTAGAGCAGGAGGGCCGTCTCCATGGTCGAGCTGAACATCTCTCCCAGCAGCTCGGGTGAGTAGCCGGAGGTGAAGAGGACCGCCATCTCCGGGTGGCTGGTCCGCAGCGCGCCGGCCAGCACCGGGCCCCGCATGCCGGGCAGCATCACGTCGGAGAGCAACAGGTCGATCGGCTCGATCCGCTTCTCCGCCAGCTCGCAGGCCTCCTTGCCGTTGGCTCGGACGATGACCTCGTAATCGAGACGGCGCAGCCATTCGGCCGTCGTTGCCGCCACGTTCGGGTCGTCCTCGACAAGCAGAACCGTCAGCGCTCGCGCCCCCGTCTCGGGCTGCTTCTGGCTCGACTTCGCACTCATGCTCGTCACCTCTGGGGGCCAGCATACCCCCGCCACAGCCGGCCGGGTATCCGCCATCGATCGGATAGGCCGCCCCCGGCCGGGCGGCGGATTCGGTGTAGCCGGGCGGTCGATTTCGCTGTAACGGGGGCCCGAATCGTTCGTTCTCTCGCGCACCGAAGCGCCCTGTGCGCCAAGAACGCCATCAACGACGAAAGGCAGGTACCACCACATGATTGCCCTGATGCAGAGCCTCGGAGTCGCCAAGCTGGTGGCGGCCGCCACTGCGGTCGCTGTGGGCGGGGCCGTCGCCACGGGCGCCGGGGCCACGATCGTGGCCGACGTCCAGGCGACCATCACCGGCACGGACACTCCCGCTCAGGTGCAGGCGCAGACGCAAGCCCAGTACGAGGGCTGGGACATGCTCCAGAACCGCGAGCAGACCCAGGCCCAGAATGGATCCGGCGAGTGCGCTCAGACCCAGGCGGGCGATGCGTCCCAGGCCAAGAACGGCGAGAACGGCTGCGAGCAGACCCAGACCCAGGATCAGACCAAGACCCAGACGCAGAACGGCCCCCAGGGCGAAGGCCAGGGCCAGGGTGAGGGCGATCAGACCCAGACCCAGGATCAGACCCAGACCCAGGATCAGACCCAGACTCAGGACCGCGACCGCGACTGCAGCCAGGACTGCAAGTGAGACGGCTCGGCGAGCCATGACGCAAGCCGTTCGATCCAGCAGCTCTCAGCTCCCAGGCCGCGATGGGGCGTTCAGCAGAGCGCCCCATCGCCCGTTCTCCGGGCCGGTGCGCCCGCGAGCCACGATAGACTGGCGCCGGGAAC
>DAOUEA010000028.1:0-2391 GCA_034430475.1 Chloroflexota bacterium
CGACGGCGGCGTCCCCCGCTACATGGCCGTCTACCAGACCCAGGATCCGCCACTGGTGGGCCCCATTCGCAGCGCCCGCCCGTTCTTCGTGGCCTGGGCCGAGGAATGGGACAAGCCGATGTTCGTCCACATAGGAGGTTCGTGGCAGACTCTGGACCGCCTGGCCATCGAAGACAAGCTCTACCTCTGGAACGCAGACGGTCTGCGCTACGAGTCCGTCACGCGGTACATGTGGCGCGTGGACTCGCGAGCGGCGCCCCACAACGTCTATTCGAACAGCACCGAACTACGCCTCCTGGCCAGGAAGCTCGGCGCCACGGCCCCCTTCACCAGCCCCCTCTGGACATTCGGCGACGCCACGCCGGAATGGCTGCGGCCGGAAGGCGGCACCATCACAGTCCCCTACCACTACAACCTGATCGACTATCGCTACGACCGCGCCACCAATACATACCCGCGCTGGGTCACAGGCGACCCGATCAAGAAGGACTCAGTTCCCCAAATAGACAGCAACAACGGCCGCCAGATCGCCCCCAGCGTGGTGGTGGTCATGTACGTGCCCACCTACCTCTACCCCAACAGCTACCGCCTCGACGTCCGGTACCTCGGCCAGGGGAAGGCGCTCGTCTTCCAGAACGGGACCCTCATCGACGCCCGCTGGGCCAAGAGCCGCGAGCAGGCGCCTACCACCTTCCGCTACGCCTCCGGCCCACAAGCCGGCCAGCAGATCCCGCTCAATCGGGGCCAGATCTTCATCCAGATCGTGACCCCCGGCACGCCCGTCACCTGGACCCTCGGCCTGACGACACCGCCGGAGTACTGAGGGCGCGGCGGTACGGCCGTCGGCGCGGCTGGCGAGCGGGCGCGTCACCCGGCAATCGGCGTTGAATGCCCGCGCCACGGCCAGATAAGTGGCAGGTGATCAGGAATCACGATCATCCCGGCTATGCACGCCCTGGCCGTCGATCCGATTGACACTCGTCGGGAACCCTCCCTATCCTACGGCCCGCCGATTCACGGTCGGCAGGGGTTGGAGGAGCTCCCGGTGTCCGTCGAGCCTGAGGTCGACGAGCCGATCGTCGGTCAGCCGTCACGCGTTCGACCGGGATTCCCGCTGCGCTACGGCAAGGTCCAGCGCCCCCTTCTGGCCGAAGAGACCCTGCGGCGCGACCGTCTGCTGGACTGGCTGGCCTTTCGAGCCAGGCGCCGGGTTGTGTGCGTCGTCGCCGAGGCCGGTTTCGGCAAGACCACACTCGTGGCCGACTTCCTTCGTCGCTCCCGGCGCCGCGTCTTCTGGTATCGCCTGGACGAGGACGACACGGACGGCCTGGCCTTCATGCGCTACCTGGTCGCGTCCTGCCAGGTCGTCGATCCGCATCTGTTGCGCCGCTCATCCTCCGTCCTCAACGAGACGGCCATCGAGCCGTTGCGCCAGGAGACTGTGCTCGAGACGCTGTTGAGCGAGCTGGAGACGCTCGGCGAGGTGCCCTCGGCCCTGGTGCTGGACGACTTCCACGTGGTCGAGCGGAGCGAATCCATCGTCTCGGTTGTCGAGCACTTTCTGGGGCGGATCCCGAACAACCTGACCGTCTACCTGATCTCCCGTCGATTGCCCCGGCTGCAGCTGGCTGCGTTGCGGGCTCGAGGTGAGCTGGCCGAGATCGACCGCGAGGAGCTCCGCTTCGACGAAGCGGAGACCGAGCGCCTCTTCCGCGACGTCTACCGCCACCCGCTCGAGTCGGACGTGCTGCACGACCTCCAGGCCCGAACCGAAGGCTGGGCCGCCTCGCTGCGTCTGGTCGGGACGGCGGTCGAGGGCCGCACGCCGGCCCAGGTTCGAGCCTTCGTCCATTCGATCGCCGGCTCCCAGGGGGACGTGTACGACTACCTGGCGGAAGAGGTCATCGGCGACCTGGACGGGCCTCTGCGGGGCTTCCTCATGCGTACCTCGCTGCTGGAGGAAATGGATGCCTCCTCCGCGGCGGTTGCCTGCGGGGTCCAGCCGTCGGACGCGCAGCGACTGCTGGCAAGGGCGGAGCATCTGGGCCTTGCCTCCAAGGGCGCCGGGGCAGTCGCCGCCTGGCGGGCTCATCCGCTCGTCCGGGAGTTCCTCGCCGCTCGCCTGGAATCGGAGATCGGGGCGGAGGGCATCCGCGACCTGCACCGCCGTCTGGCCGAGGCATTCGAGCCGCAGTCCTGGCGTCTGGCGGCTCGCCACTGGGCCGCCGCCGGCGACGCCGACGAGGTCCGCCGCGTTCTCTGCGGGGCCGTCCCGGCGATCGTCGGCACCGGCGACCTCGCCGTGGCCGAAGACCTCATGGCTCGCTTCCCAGACCCCTCGAACCCCTACTACGCCCTCCTGCGCTCCCGCAAGCTCTCCTCCGAAGGACG
>DAOUEA010000029.1:0-55621 GCA_034430475.1 Chloroflexota bacterium
TCGGCCACGAAGGCGAAGGCCGCCTTGGTCGCGAGCGGCGTCTCGATCTGCTCACGAAGCTTGGTCATTGCTGGCTCCAAAACGGGTTCGCGATCATGATGGACTGTGCAGTCGCGACGGTCCAGCCATCCGGCCGCCGAATGCGACTCGGAGGACCGGTCATGGGTATCAAGGCGCTCCTGGACGACGCCATCGAGATCACGGTCGTCGGCAGCTTCTCGCGAGTTGGGATCGCGCTGCGACGGCGCCTGTTCGGCTGGACGCAGCCGCCGCCGGACGCCCTGGCCGGGAAGACGGTGCTGATCACCGGCCCCACCTCAGGGCTGGGTCGGGCGGCGGCCGAAGGGCTCGCGGCGCTCGGGGCCCGGGTCATCCTGGTCGGCAGGAACCCGGAGCGGCTGGCCGCGGTGCGAGAGGGACTGGCCGCGGCGCGAGAGGAACTGGCCGCGGCGCACGATGGGCGCGGAGCGAGACGCCGGGGGCGGGCCGCCGGCGGCGGCGTGGATCGCTTCCCGATCGTCGTCGCGGACATGGGTTCGCTGGCGTCCGTCCGCGCGGCCGTGGCCCAGGTCCTCGAGACCGAGCCGCGCCTGGACGTTGTGATCGACAACGCCGGCACGATCTACCCGGAGCGCATCGAGGGGCCGGATGGTATCGAGGCCACGCTGGCGATCCTGGTAGTGGCTCCGTTCGTCCTGGTCTCCGGCCTGCTGCCGCTGCTGCGGCGAACCCCGGGGTCGCGCGTGATCTCCGTTACGTCCGGGGGCATGTACACCCAGCGGCTCAACCTGGACGACATGCAGTGGAACTCTGAGCCGTTCACCGGAGCACGGGCCTACGCCCGGGCCAAGCGCGCCCAGACGGCGCTGATCCGCGAGTGGGCCCGCCGGCTCCCCGGCGAGGGCGTGACGTTCAGCGCCATGCACCCCGGCTGGGCCGACACCCCGGGGCTGGCAGAGACGCTGCCCGGCTTCTACCGGATCATGCGGCCGCTCCTGCGCACTCCCGCCCAGGGCGCGGACACTATCGTCTGGCTGGCCACGGACCCGGGCGTCGGGGACGTGAGCGGGAAGCTCTTCCTGGACCGGCGACCGCGGCCGTTCGATCGGCTGCCTTCCACGCGCCTTTCCGCCGCCGACCGTCGGCGCGTCTGGGAGATCGTGGTCGGGCTGTCCGGAGCGCCCGATCCGGCGCCCCGCCCTTGACGATAGGCGGTAGATGCCATCGGCCATTGCGCGGATCGGCCGCCGGTACGCCGGTCAGCCGCCGTCGGTCGCGCTGCGGAGCTGCTCCTCGAGCCGCTTGCCCGTGGTGACCGCGCCGAGTGAAGCCGACGAGACCTGGGCCGCGAACTTGGCCATGACGCCGCTCGTGTAGCGCGGCGCGGGAGGGGTCCAGCGGGCGCGCCGCTCGGCGAGGATCGCGGCCGGCACGTTCAGGTCGAGGGCGTGGCGATCGACGTCGATGACGATCTCGTCGCCCTCCTCGACCAGTGCGATCGGCCCGCCCAGGACCGCTTCCGGTGCCACGTGGCCGATCATCAGCCCGTGGGTGCCGCCGGAGAAACGGCCGTCGGTCAGCAGGGCCACGGTTTCGCCCAGGCCCTCGCCGACGAGCGCGGCGGTGACGCTCAGCATCTCCTGCATGCCCGGGCCGCCGACGGGGCCTTCGTTGCGGATGACCACCACGTCGTCGGGCTTGATCTCGTTCTTGCGGACCGCGTCGTAGCAGGTGTTCTCGTCTTCGAAGACCCGGGCCGGGCCCTTGTGGAAGCGCCGCTCGTGCCCGGCCAGCTTGATGACGCAGCCGTCTGGGGCCAGCGTCCCGTGCAGGATCGTCAGGCCGCCGTTGGGCTTGAGCGGCGACTCGATCGGGACGACCACCTTCTGGTCTTCGGTCTCCTTCACGGCCGCGGCCGCCGAGGCGATCGTGCCGCCGTCGCAGTTGGGCGTGGAGCCGTCGATCAGGTTCTTCTTGAGCAGCTCCCGGGTGACCAGCGACAGGCCGCCGGCCTCGTACAGGTCCGCTGCGGCGTAGCGCCCGCCGGGCACCATGTCGGCCACGATCGGCGTGCGATCGGCGATCTGGCCGAACTCGTCGATATGGAGCGGAATGCCGTACTCGTGGGCGACGGCCAGCAGGTGCAGGACCGCGTTCGTGGAGCCGCCGGTGGCGGCCACGCAGGCGATCGAGTTCTCGATCGACTTGCGGGTAACGAAGGTGCTGGGCCGGACGTCGCGCTTGATGAGGTCCATCACGATCTCGCCGCAGCGCTCGGCGGCCTTGTCCTTGTCCGGATGCTGGGCCGGGATGCCGTTCAGGCCGGCCGGCGAGAGGCCCAGGATCTCCAGGACCATCGACATCGTGTTGGCCGTGTACTGCCCACCGCAGGCCCCCGGGCCGGGGCAGCTCACGGACTCGATCTCGTACAGCTCTTCGGCCGTCATCTTGCCGGCCCGATAGGCGCCGATAGCCTCGAAGATCGTCACGATCGTGGCGTCGCGCTCGCCCTTGTACACGCCCGGATAGATCGTGCCGTTGTAGAGGATCAGGCCCGGGCGATCGAGGCGGCCCAGGGCCATGATCGCCCCGGGGATCGTCTTGTCGCAGCCGACCAGGCAGACCAGCCCGTCGAGCAGGTGCCCGCGGGTGCACAGCTCGATCGAATCGGCGATGACCTCGCGGCTGATGAGCGAGGCGCGCATGCCGTCCGTGCCCATGGACGTGCCGTCGCTGATGGCGATGGTGCCGAACTCCATCGGCGTGCCGCCCGCGGCCCGGATGCCCGCCTTGACGTGCTCGGCCAGGCGGCGCTGGTTGTAGTTGCAGGGCATGGTCTCGATCCAGGTCGTGGCCACGCCGATCAGGGGCCGGGCGATGTCGGCGTCGGTGAAGCCGATGGCCTTGAGCATGCCGCGCGCCGCGGCTCGATCCGGGCCGTCCGTCAGCCTGGCGCTGTGGCGCTTGTTCGGATCGCTGGGCAGGTCGTAGGGCAGGGGCTGCGACGGGTCAGGCATGGGTTCATCTCCGCGGACTCTGCGGCGTTGGCCGTTGGACCGAAGTCTAGCGATCCCCCAGCAGCCAGCCCAGCAGCTGGCCGGTGTGGCCCGCGCGATCGCTCTGGTGCACCTCGGCGTGGATCGTCCGGCGCTGGTCGTCGTTTCCCACGGCCGTCACCGCCACCCAGTAGTCGGCCGGGGGATCCTTCATGTTGGGGAGGCCGGCCCGATCGGGGCCGGCGATCAGGAGGGGTTCGGCAGCGGCGGGGTCGGGGACGATGAACGGACCCTGGCGGACGGCCGGCCACATCTCGATCTGGACGTCGTGCCAGAGGGCCGGGTCGACGCCCTCCACGCTGGCCATCCAGTAGCCGCCCGAGTGGCTCCAGATCACGTCGACCCCGGATGTCGATTCCGGTGCCGGTCCCTGCGTGCCTGGCCCGGGAACGTACGCCCAGGTCCGGACCCCCGGCATCAGCACGAAGAGGACCAGGATTGCCGCCGCGGCGGCCACGCCCTGCCGGCTGATCGGGTCGTCGCCGACCTTCTGGTAGCGCAGGCAGCCGGCGACGAAGGCGGCGGGCACACCCAGCAGGCCGACGGCCGTCGCCGGGTCCAGCAGCATCGGATACAGCATCACCACGGCCAGGAGCAGCAAGCCCGCGCCCGGCGCCCACCAGCCGGTGGCGCTCCCCTCGCGTCGTCGCGTCTCGTTGGCCAGCCGGCGCAGGCTCATCCTGCCGGCCATGAACGAGCCCACCCACAGGGCCGCCAGGAGCTGCTGGTCGTGCCATTCGCCGGTTCCGGGGGCATACAGGTGCAGACCGACCAGGAGGCCCGCCGAGGTGAGGGCGTGGGCGATCTGCGGCGCGAGGAGCATGCAGGCGGCCGCCGGGGCGGTTCCCAACCCGCCCGCCGCCACGGCCACGTAGGCCGCCGACGGTATGCCCCGCAAGAGGCGCCGGCGCGTCAGCTGCGATCGGCTTATCGCCTCCGCCAGGGCTTCGGGCGAGCCGAGCCGGGCAATGGCCTCGGCCTCAGCCTCCGACTCGGCCAGGCCTGCGCTATGAAGCTCCGCCGCCGAGTCCCGCAGGTGATCTTCGATCTCGGATCGGACCGAGCGCCGCTCCGGGTCGCAGAGACGCAGGCACCGCTCCAGGCGATCCAGGTAGTCATCACGGGTCGCGGCCCGCGCCGGCTCGACGGCCGGGCTGCCTTCCGCGGCGGCGTCCTCGCCGTCGCCCCCAGCGGGGGGCTCGACAGGAGGCGGGGCCGGCGCGGCCCGGCGGACGACGGCCGGCCAGTTGTGCTTCGTCGCCATCTCCGAGCCGCGGGCGGCGACCCGGTACACGCGCCGTGTGGGGTACGAGTCCTGCCACTTGCCGATGATCAGCCGATCGGCCTCGAGGCGATGGAGGATGGGGTAGAGGCTGGCCTCGGTCAGCTCCTCGCTGTGGCCGTGCACCGACCCGATCCAGCGCCACAGCTCGTAGCCTGAGCGATCGACTTCGCGCAGCCCGCCGATGATGGATCGGACTATCCGGTGGTCCATGCCCTCCTGCCCCAGTGGGTTCCGACTGAGCATAGCCGAAGGGCCACGGCAGCCGCCGGCCGCCGTGGGGCCCTCGTCGCGCGTCCGGCAGAGGGCCCGTCGGTCGCGCTACCATCCACGCCATGCCAGAACTGCGATCGCGAACCGTTACTCAGGGCCGGAACATGGCCGGCGCCCGAGCTCTGCTGAGGGCGACCGGCGTGGCGAAGGAGGACGTCGGCAAGCCGATCGTCGCCATCGCCAACAGCTTCACGGAATTCGTGCCCGGCCACACCCATCTCTACCAGGTTGGCCGCGTCGTGTCCGAGGCGGTCAGGGCCGCCGGCGGCGTTCCCCGCGAGTTCAACACCATCGCCATCGACGACGGTATCGCCATGGGCCATGGCGGAATGCTCTACTCGCTGCCCTCGCGCGACCTGATCGCGGATTCGGTCGAGTACATGGTCAACGCCCACTGCGCCGACGCGCTGGTCTGCATCACCGCCTGCGACAAGATCACGCCCGGGATGCTGATGGCGATGTTCCGCCTCAACGTCCCCACCGTCTTCGTCTTCGCCGGGCCGATGGAGGGCGGCTCGGCCGTCCTGTCGGATGGCACGAAACGCGACCGGCTGCAGCTGATCTCCGCCATGACGGCGGCGGTCGACGAGTCCATCTCCGACGAGGACCTGGCGATCATCGAGGAGGCCGCCTGCCCGACCTGCGGCTCCTGTGCCGGCCTCTTCACCGCCAACTCGATGGCCTGTCTGACGGAGGCCCTGGGCTTCACCCTGCCGGGAATGGCGACGACGGTCGCCACGCACGCGGACCGGCGAGCGATGTTCGAGCGCAGCGGCCGCCTGATCATGGACCTGGTGGGGCGTTGGTACGACAGGGGTGACGCGGCCGTGCTGCCGAAATCGATCGGCACGAAGGCGGCGTTCGAGAACGCGATGACTATGGACATCGCCATGGGCGGCTCCACGAACACGGTGCTCCACCTGCTGGCCGTGGCCCGGGAGGCCGGCGTCGACTACACCCTGACCGACATCGACGCGCGCTCGCGCCAGGTGCCGTGCCTGTGCAAGGTGGCGCCGAGCGCGCCCTGGCTCATGGAAGACGTGCATCGCGCCGGCGGCATCCCCCGCGTCCTGGGCGAGCTGGACCGCGCCGGGCTGATGAACGGCGACGTCCGTTCGATCCACGCCGCGTCCCTCGGGGAGTGGCTCGGCAAGTGGGACGTCCGCGGCGACGCCCCGCCCAAGGAGGCGGTGGAGCTGTTCAGCGCCGCGCCGGGGCGCGTCCGCTCGTCCGTGGCGTTCTCGCAGTCGGAGCGCTGGGACTCGCTGGACGTGGACGTCGAGGCGGGCTGCGTCCGCGACGTCGCTCATGCCTACTCCGCCGACGGCGGCCTGGCGATCCTGCGCGGCAACCTGGCCGAGGACGGCGGCGTGGTCAAGACCGCCGGCGTCGATGCCTCGATCTTCACCTTCTCCGGGCCGGCGGTCGTCGTCGAGTCGCAGGAGGAAGCCGTCGAGGCGATCCTGGCCGGGCGGGTCAAGGCCGGCGACGTGGTGGTCGTCCGCTACGAGGGGCCGCGCGGCGGTCCGGGCATGCAGGAGATGCTCTACCCCACCTCCTACATCAATGGCCGTGGCCTGGGCAAGGTCTGCGCCCTGGTCACGGACGGGCGATTCAGCGGCGGCACGTCCGGGCTGTCGGTCGGGCACGTGTCTCCGGAGGCGGCCGCGGGCGGAACGATCGCCCTGGTGGAGGACGGCGACACGATCGCCATCGACATCCCCAACCGTTCGATTCGCCTGGAGGTCGCTGACGACGTGCTGGCGGAGCGGCGCGCCCGCCTGGTATCGAGCGGCGGCTTCAAGCCGCGCAGCCGCCGGCGGCCGGTCTCGGACGC
Source organism: Chloroflexota bacterium (assembly GCA_034430475.1). Taxonomy (GTDB): domain Bacteria; phylum Chloroflexota; class Limnocylindria; order Limnocylindrales; family CSP1-4; genus Fen-1039. The sequence goes on from DAOUEA010000029.1 coordinate 6,449, forward strand.
CCTGCGCGCCTACGCGGCGATGGCCCTCTCCGCGGACAAGGGCGCGGTCCGGGACGTCTCGAAGATCGAGGGCTGACGGACACAGAAACGGCGGCCACAGGTGGCCGCCGTGCGGTTCTCTGCCTGGCCCGGCGATCTAGTCGCCGGCGAACTGATGCTGCGTGAGAGGCGGTCGATCCGCCGTCTTGTTCTCGCGCTTGAGCGAGGCCAGCCCTTCGGGGATCCCGGCCCGGCCGCGCAGCCGCCGGATGGCGCGCCCGGAGAGGGTATGGCCGCGCATCGTCTTGACGAGCTGCCTGCGCCGGTAGTCGATGCCTCTGTCCGGTCCCCTCATCATGGTTTCCTCTAGCCCTTGGTTGTTCTGTCGTCAGCCTTGACGATCGTGCGGCACTGTGGCGTGACGCCGCTCTTACATATCGTTTCGTTAAGTGTTCGAATCCGGATCACAGCCTTCCGATCAGCCAGCCGAGTACGTTGGTAAGGGCGTGGCGTCGCCAACCTAGATGAAGGGTCGAATCGAGGGTGTAGCGACGCCCGTCCGGGCCCTCGGCCGTCACCGCCAGCCACCAGGTCGGCACGCCGTGATCCAGGGCGCCGAAGCTCACCAGCTCGCCGCTGGCAGCGGTCAGAGCCGGCGATTCGGCGGCCGGATCCGGGATCACCGATAGGCCTCTTTCCACCGCCGGCCAGACCTCCAGGCGCGGCTCGCGCCAGCCGGGAGCCGCGGCCAGCGATATCTCCATTCGACCGGTTAGCTCCCCCGGCGCACCCTGCCAGGCGGTCGTAGCGGGTACCCCCGCCTGGAACGGGGCTCCGTGCTCAGGGGCGACGGATGGGTCGTAGGCCCAGACTCGGGCCCCGGGGGCCAGCAGCGCCGGCACTGCTACCAGCAGCGCCAGGGCCACGCCGCGGGTGCTGATCGTCTCTCCGTAGAGCGAGGTCGGGTGGCGCGTTCCCAGCGCCCAGGCAGCCGGTATCCCGAACAGCGCCAGCACGGCGTTGCCGTCCAGGTGGAAGGGGAAGAGGAGGACGGGCGGCACCAGGAGAACCGCTCCCGCGGCCGCCCACATCGGCCAGGACAGCCGCTCCGAACGGCGGGACTTGAGGGTGAACTGGGGCAGGCTCCGTCTGGCTCCCACGAAGGCCCCGATCCAGCCGCAGACGGCGAGCTGCTCGGATCGCCACTCGGCGGTCCCGGGGGCGAAGAGGTGTATGCCCAGGCCGCCCGCCAGGACGACGAGAGTATCGGCCGCGACGGGAGTGACGTAGAAGGCGACGCACATCGCCATGGCGAGGGTGTAGAGGGACGTCAGCATCCCCACGGCACTGCCCCAGCGCAGGCCCGACCGGAGGCGCTTGTTCGTCAGCTGGGCGGCGGCGACGTCGCGGGCCAGCTCGCGAGGCGATCCCAGGCCGGCGATCGCGAGATCGATCGCCTCGCGGGGCCGGCCGCCTTCGGCGCGAAGGCGGGCCGCGGTCGCGGAGAGGTGGTCGCCGATCTCGGCATCGACGTCGTGGCGGTGGAAGTCGGCCAGAGGCAGGGCTTCGTCCAGCTGGGCGACGTAGGCTTCCAGCACCGCATACTCAGGCTCGTCCTCGTGGATCGCTTCGCGCTCGATCTCCTGCTGGGAGCGCCAGGTCCACTCGGGCTCGCCGGCGTCGGACGGGAGGGCGCGACCGCCCCGCCTGCTGCGCGCCGCGACCATGCCCCAGCCGTGGCGCTCGGCCAGCGCCATGCCCGCTGCCGTGATGCGGTAGAGGCGGCGCGTGCCGCCCTCCTCGTTCCAGTTCGCGGCCAGGAGCCCCTCGGCCTCGAGCCGGTACAGGGTGGGGTAGAGGTCGGCCTCGTTCAGCACGGCCTCCGCGCCCTGCACGGGCCCGAGCCACTGCCACAGCTCGAACCCGGAGAGGTCGTTGCCCCGCAGCGCGCCCATGATGGCGCGCGTGATTCGGATATCGAGCGTTGCCGGGAAATCCGCCATCGACGTCCGCCACTCCCCGATGCTGACCGCTCCCAGGCTACGCCCCCAGCGGTGCTGGCTCATGTGCATCCAGACGCAGTTGCCCGGTGCGCTGTTCAGGAATGGGAGGGCCCGCCGAAGCGCCGGCGGGCCCTGTTCACGAATCCCCGGCCTGCATGCCGAGCGCTGGCTAGCGGCGCCTGCGGCTGTACCTGCGGCGCACCGTGCCTGAGCCGTTGGCCGACCATTCGGCCCGGAGCTGCCCGTCTGCCTCCAGCCGGTGGAGCGCGGGATAGATGAAGTCGTGGCCCCCCGGCGCTCGATCGCTCGCCTCGAGGCGGCCAAACGCCTCGAAGCCTGACAGCCGGTCGCCCTCGATGACCGCAAGAACCCGGTCCTGCGTACCTCGATCGAACGGATCCATCGCTAGCTCCCCGCCGTCAGCCATTCCCAGACCGTGCCGTCGAACGTGCTGACGTAGTGCTCCGGCCGGATCAGGCGGTAGCGTTGCCCGTCCGCTGCGACGCCGGTCAGGAAGACCAGCCACGACGTGGTGCGGACGCGACCGAGATCGAGATGAAGCCGGATTCGGCCGTCCTGCACAAGAGCCGGCTGGGTCACGTATGGGGCGGCGTATGCGGGGTCGGGGACCATGGCTTCCTGGGCGATGGCCGGGGCCCCGGCGTAGTGAACGGCCCGCCAGGTTTCGAAGCGGAGGTCGTGGAACCCGGCCAGGGTCGCGGGGTCTTCGACCGTGTAGGTCATGTCGAAGACGGGCGAGCCCAGTATTACGCCTGTGTCCGCGGTGACGATGCCTGGGTAGGTCCTCTGGCCCCAGGCTGGCGCGACGCTATCCCAGGCTCGCTCCTGTCCCGTGGAATCGTACGAGTAGGTGTAGCTGCTGGCGCTTGTCGAGGTCCCCATCAACAGCACCACCGGCAATACCAGGGCGCCGATGGCGCCGATCGCGAGCACCGGGTGCGGCACCGCGTACGAGAAGGTCTTGTGCGCCTTGAAGAGCGCCCCGAAGGCGAACGCGACCGGGATGAGCAGCTCCACCGGCACGGCCAGCCAGGTCTGCTGACCGCGGACGACGAAGACGACCAGCAAGGCCAGCCCTCCCGCTCCGACCAGGGCCCACCAGCGGCCGACCGTTCCGATGGACCAGCGGCTCAGGCGATGGCTGGTTCTCACCGCGCGGCGGGCCGCCATCCAGGCAGCGAAGGCGCAGACCCCCGCAAAAAGCGCGGTGTTGGCGCCGGTGGCGTTCGGGTCGGTGTCGAAGGCCGGCAGGAACCCGGCGGCCAGATCCGTGACAGGCCGCAGGATCGTGGTCAGAAGGATCGCCGCCACCACGACGCAGAGCAAAGCCAGGATCCAGCCGAAGACAATGCCGACGACCGCGCCGACCCCGGCCTCGAAGACGCCGCCGCCGGCCCCGGCAAGGAGCCTGCGAGTGGAGCGGTGGGCCCGATTCATGGCCCTGGCCAGCTCGCCTGGATTGCCGAGCCGGGCGAGGGCCTCGCGGGTCGCGCGCTCCTGGTCCAGCCCTTCGGCCTCTATTGCCGCAACCGAGTCGATCAGGTGGTCGAGCAGTTCGCTCCGGATCTCTTCCCGGTCACGAGCCGGCAGCTCCAGTCCGGCGTCCACGCGACTGAGGTACTCATGGGCCTCCGGCCCGAGGTCGGCCCCGGCGGACCGGGGAATCGCGCCCCTTCCGTGGCGCTGGATTCTGCTGTCGACCCAGATGGCGATCGCGAGGAGAGTCAGCAGGAGCAGCAGGTCAAGCACGGTCCGGCCTCGCCATGGCCTGCTTCATCGCCGCGGAGAAGGACGCCCACGCCGATTCGTGCTCCGCGAGCATGCCCTTGCCAACCTCAGTGAGGCGGTAGTAGCGGCGGCGCGGCCCCCTGTCGCTCTTGCGCCAGGTGGCCACCAGTGCGCCAGCGGCCTCGAGGTTGTGAAGGGCCGGGTAGAGCGAACCCTCGGACGGGGCGAACGCCCCGCCGCTCCGCTCCCGAACACGCTGGGCGATCTCGTAGCCGTACAGCTCGCCGTCGCTCAGCACGCGCAGCACCAGGAGGGGGGTCGTTCCCTTCAGGAGCTGGCCTCTGATCTGGCCGATCCCCATCTCTCTACCTCAACTAACGGTGCATTGGTTTCCGCTGCATCGGAATGTGAGGTAGCATACGGACTGGCCGCCGGAACGTCAAGCCGGCGGGCGAATCGGAAGGCCCGCCGGTTTCGCGGCGGGCCTCGATCTGCACAAGAAGAGCGACTACCGCGCCGGGACGCCATCACGGGTGTCGACGCGGGCCGGGTGGGAGGCCTCCCAGGCCTCGATCGCCGGCAGCTTCGAGAGGACGTAGCCGATCTCGTCGGTGCCGGCCAGGATCATCGACCGGGCGAAGGGATCGATCTCGAAGTCGAAGGTGCTGCCGTCCGGCAGGGCCACCTTCTGGGCCTGGAGATCCACCGTCCACTCGCCGTCCGGATCGGAGGCCAGCAGGGCCGTCAGCGCCGCATGGCGTTCAGGCGAGACGACTACCGGCAGCAGCGCGTTCTTGAGGGCGTTGCCCTTGAAGATGTCGGCGAAGCTCGTCGAGAAGATGGCCCGCACGCCCCACGCTCGCAGCGCCCAGGGGGCGTGCTCGCGCGACGATCCGGAACCGAAGTTGTCGCCCACGAGCAGCAGCTCGCGGCCCTGGTTCTGCGGCTCGTCGATGAACGACGGCGGCTCGCGCCGCTTCCCGTCCGGCGTGAAGCGCCAGTCGAAGAAGAGCGCGTCGGCCAGGCCGGCCTTGTCCGTGATCTTCAGGAAGCGGGCAGGGCAGATCTGGTCCGTGTCGATGTTGGCCCGCGGGATGGAGATCACGCGGCTGGTCGTCTTGCTGAAGGGCTCGGGCATGTCAGCGGGCCTCCGCGGCCGCGGCCACAGCCACGTCCGCCACTGTTCGCGGGTCGGTGATGACGCCGGTGAGGGCGCTGGCGGCGGCGGTCAGCGGCGAGGCCAGGAAAGAGCGACCGCCCTTGCCCTGCCGTCCCTCGAAGTTGCGGTTCGAGGTGCTGATGCCGTACTGGCCCGGCTCGAGCTGGTCGCCGTTCATGGCTATGCACATCGAGCAGCCGGACTCGCGCCACTCGGCGCCGGCCGCCCGGAAGACCTCGTGCAGGCCCTCCTCCTCGGCTTGCCGTTTGACCTGCTGGCTGCCCGGGACCACCAGGACGCGCAACCCCTCGGCGACCTTCTTGCCGCGCATGATCGAAGCCGCGGCGCGCAGGTCCTCGATCCGGCCGTTGGTGCACGAGCCGATGAAGACGACGTCGAGCTTCTGGCCGGCGATCGGCTGACCGGCGGTGAGGCCCATGTAGGCCAGCGCCCGATCGACGTCGCCCGTGACGGCCCTGTCGACTTCCGCGGCCGAAGGCACCCGGCCGGTCACCGGAATCCCCATGCCGGGGTTGTTCCCGTAGGTGACCATCGGCTCCAGGGCGCTGCCGTCGATCACCACCTCGCGGTCGTAGGTCGCGCCCCGGTCGCTCGGCAGCTTGTGCCAGCGGGCCACGGCCTCGTCCCAGGCGGCTCCCTGGGGGGCATGCGGCCGGCCCTTGATGTATTCGAACGTGGTCTCGTCCGGGGCGACGAGCCCCGCCCGGGCCCCGCCCTCGATCGACATGTTGCAGAGGGTCATCCGGGCTTCCATCGACAGGGCGCGGATCGCCTCGCCGGTGTACTCGAAGACGTGGCCGGTCCCGCCGCCCACGCCGATCTTCGCGATCAGGGCCAGGATGATGTCCTTGGCGCCGACGCCGGGCTGCAACCGCCCGGTCACCTCCACCTTGAACGTCCTGGGCTTGCGCTGCAGCAGCGTCTGCGTGGCCAGGACCATCTCGATCTCGCTCGTCCCGATGCCGAAGGCCAGCGCCCCGAAGGCGCCGTGCGTGGCGGTGTGGGAGTCGCCGCAGACGATGGTCATGCCCGGCTGGGTCAGCCCCAGCTCCGGTCCGATGACGTGGACGATGCCGCGCAACGGGCTGCCCTTGCCGTGGAACGGGATGCCGAACTCGCGGCAGTTCTCCTCGATCTGAGCCAGCTGCTTGATGGCCAGCTCGTCGGTGAAGGGCACGGAAGGATCCGTGGTCGGGATCGAATGGTCGGCGGTGGCCACCGTGCGCTCGGGCCGGCGGACCTTGACGCCGCGGGCGCGCAGGCCGGTGAAGGCCTGGGGGCTGGTGACCTCGTGGACGAGATGTAGGTCGATCGCGAGGATTGCCGGGGCGCCGGGCTCGGACGCCACTACGTGGTCGTCCCAGATCTTCTCCACCAGGGTGCGCGGCCTGTCTGCCATGGTTCCACTCGCGATCGATTGCCCCGCCTCACAGCGGACGGGGGCTCACGAGAGTACCAGAAGACGCGCTTCCGGCGGTGCGGCGAGGCGGCAGCGGCTCGTCAGGGGACGCGGGCTGCAGCTCCGGTCCGGCCTTGCCCTGCGGGAATCCTAGGAGGGCCAGTGGAACTCGGACCCGACCTCGGGCGCGTCCGTCTTCGCCTCCGCGACATGCCGCGGGTCGTCCGGCAGCTGGCCGCAGACGTCGCAGCCGATTCGCCAGGTCGAAACCGGTGCCTTGTACTCGTGGGGGTGCCTGGGATCGGCGGCCTTGGCTGTCGCCGGCTCCTTGCTCGTGAAGAGACCCATCTCGGCCTCCTTTGGCTCTGCTTCGGCCGCGGGCAGCACGGCGGCGCGGCTCATGTGAAGCCATGATCGGCGCCCGGGCGCTCAACCCCAATGGCCAGACCGTACCTTGCGGTGTACCTAACGGAGTACATGCCCGGCTGCGCACAATGAGTGAGGCCGGGAGGCGGCGCATCCCGGCCGGCGAGGCCCGGGGTTGCCTTCCGGTGCGAACGCCGGCTTGCCGGCGCGAGGGGCTGACGCGGCCGACCGGCCCTCAAAGCGCGCAGGCTCTAGAATCGCCTGACCTCTCCTCCGTGCCATCGAGGGCTTCTGTATGTTCGAGCGACTGGGCCGCCACGTGCTCCGGCTGCGCCTGGCTATCGTGGTGATCTGGGTCGCGGCGGCGGCGGCCTTCGGCATCCTGGGGCCGTCGCTGGCGAACGTCGGCTCGGCCGACGAGACCGCCTTCCTGCCGGCCAACGCCGAGTCGCTGGCGGCCCGGCGACTCGTCGAGGAGGCCTTCCCGCAGGACTCCGCGGTGGCCGTGGCCCTGATCGTCTTCACCCGCGATGGGGGTCTCACCGACGCCGATCGGGCCGCCATCGAGAACCTGGGGAAGTGGTTCGACGGGCCCGACAGCCCGGCCGCCGTGCAGGGCTACGTGACGGTGGGCCGCGAACCTTCGTTGGAGTCCATGTTCGTGAGCGCGGATGGCACGGTCGAGCTGGCTCGCCTCGATCTCGATGAGCCTTCCTTCCTGCCCCTTGCCAACGAGGCTATCGACGCGGTACGGGCGCACCTTGCCGAACCGGGGGTACTGCCCGAGGGTTTGGTGGCGCGGGTGAGCGGCCAGGCTGGCATCGGCCGCGACTACCTCGAGGCCATCCGCGAGGGGACGGATCGGACGACGCTGGCCACAATCGTCCTGGTGGTCGTGATCCTGCTGCTAATCTACCGCGCTCCGCTGGCCGCCCTGGTGCCGCTGGCCACAATCGGCTGCGCGTTCCTGGTATCGCGCGGCCTGCTGGGGTTCGCCGCCCAGGCCGGCTGGCAGCTGTCGTCCATCCTGGACTCGTTCATCGTGGTCCTGGTCTTCGGCGTGGGCACCGACTACTCGATCTTCCTGGTCTCGCGATTCCGAGAGGAGCTGGGCCGGCATGGCCATGCCGACGCGGTGCGAGTCACGGTCGGCCGCATCGGGGCCGTCATAGCCGCCTCAGCTGCCACCGTGGTTGTGGGCCTGACCTCGATGATCGTGGCCAGCTTCGGCATGATCCAGACCACCGGGCCGGCGCTGGCCATCGTGATCGTCATCACCCTCCTGGCCGGGCTGACCCTGACCCCGTCGCTGCTGGCCATCTTCGGGCGGCGGCTCTTCTGGCCGCTCCAGGAGCGGACCCGCGCCGCCGCTCCAGACGACCATGGCTTCTGGGCCGGCCTGGCGCGGCGCATCACCGCCCGGCCGGGCGTCGTGGCGGCGGTGGCCACGGCCGCTTTGCTGCTGCCCCTGCTGGCGCTTCCCGGCCTGAAGGAGAACTTCAATCTCATCGCGGAGCTGCCCCCCACGGCCGAGTCCCGCCAGGGCTTCGACGAGTTGAGCGGGCACCTGGGCGAGGGCCGGCTGATGCCGCTCAACGTTCTGCTCGAGGCACCGGGAACCGATTTCTCGAGCCCGGCCTCGCTGACCCGGCTGAGCGAACTGCAGGACCGGATCGCCGCCACCCCCGGCGTGGAGTCGGCCAGCGGCCTCGCGGATCCCAGCGGCGAGGGCGGCATCTCGGACGTGGCGCGGCCGGCGGCCCAGCTGGTGGCGGCCGCCAGGAGCCTCCGCGAAGCCCCTGTCAGCGATCTCAACGCCCAGCTGAGCGACGAATCGCTGGCCGGCATCCAGTCGCTGGCCTCCTACACCGGCGGCCTCGGCGCGGCCTACCCCAAGGTCTCGGGAGCCACCCTGGACGCCGTGACGGCCGACCTGGCGCTGATCGGCGACGGCCTGGTGGCGGCCCGCGCCGAGGCGGACGTGGCCGTCCAGCTGAGCGCCATTGCCGACCAGCTGGCAGCTGCTTCCGGAACGGTCTCGGGGGCCTCGGCGACCGAGGTTGAGGCCCAGCTGACCCAGCTCACCGCGTACCTGGATGAGCTGGGCGCGGCCGTGCCGGAGCTGAAGGAGACCGAGGCCTACAAGGCCGCCCAGGCGGCGATCCCCACGGTCGAGGCTACGCGTGACGCCACCGCGTACCTGACATTGCTGCAGGCCTTCCGCCAGATGCAGGCCTGGTTCGAAGACCGCCCCACCGCCTTCTACTTCATGCCCTCGGGCATGACCCTATCGGCCGAGCAGCAGGCGTCGGCGCAGGCCATGGCGACGGCCCGCCAGCGACTCCCCGACGAGCTGGACGCCCTGGCCACTCTCTTCGACCCGGCGGACCTGTACGCGCCGCCCGAGCTGCTGGCCGCCTATGTCTCAGGCACGAAGGACCTGACCCGACTCTACGTGGTCACCACCACCAGCCCCTACGACGCCCGGACGTTCGACACCGTCCGCGAGCTGCGAGCGATGCTGGCCGGGCAGGCCTCGAGCTTCGGCCCCGACGCGCGGATCGTCGTCGGCGGACCTTCGGCCGAGTTCGCCGACGTCCAGACGACCATCTCGGCCGACTTCATTCGGGTTGCGGCGATCACCATCCTCGGCATCCTGCTGGTCCTCATCCTGCTGCTGCGAGCCGTTGCCGCCCCGCTGTACCTGGTGCTGACCGTGGTGGTCTCCTACTCGGCCAGCCTCAGCCTCTCGGTGTTCCTGCTCGAACAGGTCTTCGGACAACAGGGGATCAACTACCTCATACCACTCATGGTCTTCGTGCTGCTGGTCGCCCTCGGCTCGGACTACAACATCTTCTTGATGTCCCGGGTCCGCGAGGAGAGCCGCGACCGGCCGCTGCGGCAGGGCATCCGCGCCGCCTCCGCGCGCACGGGCACGGTCATCACCTCGGCCGGGCTGATCCTTGCCGGAACGTTCGCGGCGCTGCTCACCTCGCCGCTGCAGATACTCTTCCAGGTGGGCGTAGTGGTCGCCCTGGGCGTGCTGATCGACACTTTCCTGGTGCGCAGCATCCTCGTCCCGGCGCTCACGGCCTTCATCGGCGAGCGGGCCTGGTGGCCCTTCCATCGAAGGTAGTGCAATGAGATCGGCCGGCCGCTGCTCGGGGGTTGAGGCTGCGGCGCTGGCGGGCAGCCAGGGCCTGATGGGCGATTCCACCGCACGTGGCGCTCTGCGGTCCGCTAGATTGGACGCTCGATGAGCGCACCCCGGGGCAAGAGCCCTGCTCCAGTGGGAAAGCCCGCTCGCCCGGCACGCAGCGGGTCCAGGGCCGCGCGCCCGCTCCACTGCATCGTCCTGGTCAAGCAGGTCCCCGACGTCTCGAACATCCCCGAGGACGCCTGGGATCGCGAGAAGGGGACCCTCAAGCGGGCGATGCTCGATTCGATCCTGAACCCGCTGGACTTGCAGGCCCTGACATTCGCCCGGCGGATCACCGAGGCCCACCCCGGCTCGCGGACCATCTACCTCACCATGGGCCCGCCCCAGGCCCGCGAAACTCTGGTCGATTGCCTGTCGCGCGCCCCGGGTGAGGCGGTCCTGCTGACAGACCGCGCCTTCGCCGGCGCCGACACGGTCGCCACGTCCTACTCGCTGGCCTGCGCCATTCGCCGCATCGAGAAGGAGTTGCTCGGCCGCAGCCGGGACTACGTGATCGTCACCGGCATGCAGTCCGTGGACGGCGACACGGCCCAGGTTCCGCCTCAGATCGCCGAGGAGCTGGGCATCGAGCACATTGCCTACGCCCAGGCCCTCGAGACCCAACCCGAGCTGGCCATCCGCCGCATCGGCCCGCAGGGGGCGGAGGTCGTCCGGCCGCTGCGCTACCCGGTGCTGACCACGGTCACGGCCTGCATGGACCCGCTGTACCGATCGTTCCACCAGGCTCGAGAGGCCCGCTCGGGCCCCATCCACGAATGGAGCGCCGAGTCGGTCGGGGCTTCGCCGCAGCGGATCGGATTGGCCGGCTCCCGAACGCAGGTCTACCGCATCTTCTCGCCGAGCGAGGAGCGGTCCAAGGCCTGTGAGTTCGTCCACGAGCCGGCCGAGCTGATCGATCGCATCCAGGCCCGCTACAAGGCCGCCGGCGGGCGGGCCCGGGCAGCCGAGGGCGAGGTCTACGACCTGGCCGGGCGCAAGCCCAGCTACAAGGGTGAGTTCTGGGTCCTGGTCGAACGCGAGGGGGACGGCATTCGGTCGGTGTCGCTGGAGCTGCTCGGCAAGGCCCGCGAGCTGGCCGATTGCCTGGGCGAGAAGGTGGGCGCCGTCCTGCCCTGCGGCGAGGCGGGGACGCTGGCAAAGGACCTGATCGCCTGCGGCGCCGACACGGTCTATGCCATGGAGCATCCGCTCCTGTGCGAGTTCCTGCCCATCCCGTTCAAGAAGGCCGTCTCGGAGTTGGTCCGCAAGCACCGGCCCCAGGTCATGCTCTTTGGCGCCACGCCGCTGGGTCGCGAGCTGGCCCCGCGGATCGCCTACGCCTGCGACTCGGGCCTGACGGCCGACTGCACCAAGCTGGAGATCGGCGACTACGCCAAGGGCGACCTGGACCTGGTGGGCATCCTCAAGCAAACGCGCCCGGCCCTGGGCGGCAACATCATGGCCACCATCCTGACCCGGGACTCGGCCACCCAGATGGCCACGGTCAGGCCGGGCGTTCTCCGCGTCCCGCCGCGCGACCCGTCGCGGACCGGGCGGGTCATCCGCTCCAAGCCCGACCTGGCGGCCAGGGAGCTGGGGGTGCGCACCGTTTCCGTGGAGGCGCTGGAGAAGAAGGCCTCCATCCGCGATGCCGACATCGTGGTCTCGGGCGGCCACGGGCTGCGCTCCAGGGCCCTCTTCGAGCGCCTCCTGCGGCCGCTGGCCGACGAGCTGGGCAGGGTGCTGGGCGGCGACGCCAAGGTGGGCGCCTCGCGCATCGCCGTCGAGGACGGCTTCGCCACGCACGACCGCCAGGTGGGCCAGACCGGTCAGACGGTGCAGCCCAGGCTGTACGTGGCCCTCGGCATCTCCGGCGCGGTGCAGCACATCTCGGGCATGGCCGGCTCGGAGATCATCGTCGCCATCAACAAGGATCCCAGGGCCCGCATCTTCAACTACGCGGACTACGGCATGGTGGGCGACATCGAGCTGATCGCGCCGGCCTTGATCCACGAGCTGGAGAAGCGATGAAGCCGATCGACGTCCTGATCGTCGGCGCCGGCCCGGCCGGCCTGGCGGCCGCCATCCGCCTTCGCGACCGGTTCGACCAGGATGGCCGGGACGCCTCCGTCGTCGTCATCGACAAGGCCTTCGGCCCCGGGTATCACAACCTGTCCGGAGCGGCTTTCGAGCCGGCCGCCCTGGACGAGCTGCTACCCGGCTGGCGTGAGGAGCGGAACCTGCTGACCGACCACGTCACGCCGGTCAAGCGGGACGAGATGTACTTCCTGACCGGGCGCTGGGCCCTGAAGCTGCCGCACTTCGTGGTTCCCAGGCGGATGCACCACACGGGCGACGTGACGATCCCGCTCTCGCGCCTGGTCCAGTACATGGCCCAGCAGGCCGAGAAGAAGGGAGTGGAGCTCTACTACGGCTACTCGGCTCGCTCGCTGATCGTGGAGCGGGGCGTCGTTCGGGGCGTGAAACTGGCCGACGCGGGACTCGACAAGGACGGCCGGCCCAAGCCCAACTACATGCCCGGCGAGGAGATCCGGGCCCGGGTGACGATCCTGGCGGACGGCACCCGCGGCGTCCTCTCGACCCAGTTCCGGGAGCTGTTCGGCGCCGGCCGCAACCCCCAGGTCTATTCGGTCGGCATCAAGGCCGTTGTCAACTTCCCCGACGAGAACCCCTTCGGCAACAACAGGGTCGTCCACACCCTCGGCTACCCAGCGCCCAACAGCGTCTTCGGCGGCGGCTTCATGTACTCCATGGGCGAGAAGACGGTGGCCGTCGGCTTCATCCTCGGGCTCGACTGGAAGTACGGCGACCTCAATCCCCAGCGCGAGCTCGAGCGCTATCGGGCCCACCCGTTCGTCCGCCGCCAGCTCAAGGGCGGGACGGTGCTGGCCACCGGCGCCAAGACGATCCCGGAGGGGGGCTATCTGTCTCTCGGGCGGCTGACGGCGCCCGGCGCCCTGATCGCGGGCGATGGCGCCGGCTTCGTCAACATCGAGAAGATCAAGGGCATCCACTACGCTATCCAGAGCGGCGTCTGCGCCGCCGACACCATCGCCGACGCCTTCCCGGCCGGTGACTTCCGCCACGACGCCCTGTCGTCCTACTCCCAGCGATTGACCGAGCTCGGCCTGATGCGAGAGCTGAAGCACGCTCGCAACTACCGCCAGAGCTTCCGCTGGGGGCTCATCGCCGGCATGCCGCTGTCGCTGATCCAGAGCCATCTGCCCGTGGCTCTGGCCACCCACCCCGATCGCCTGACGACCAGGCGCGGGGCCCACCGCGGCGGCAGGGACGCGGGCGGCATGGACCAGACCACCTACATCTCGCTGACGGGCACGTCGCATCGAGAGGACGAGCCGTCCCACGTCTCCATCCTGGACGCTTCGCAGTGCCTGGAGTGCGCCGACCGCTTCGCGGCCTCGTGCACGCACTTCTGCCCCGGCCAGGTCTACCGCTGGTCCGAAGGCGAAGATGGGGCCGACGGCTCGGTCGGGGTGCCTTCGGGCGACGCGCCACGCGGCGGCGAGATCGTGCTGAGCCCGTCCAACTGCCTGCACTGCATGACCTGCGCCGTGAAGTGCCCCTACGACAACATCCGCTGGATCCCCCCTGAGGGCGGCGAGGGCCCGCGCTACAAGGCGATGTAGGAGGGAGCGGAGGCGGCGCAGAGCCGGGCGGCTACGATGAGGGCGAGGAGGTGGCGCCAATGAGGACCAGGGCAAGCGTCAAGCCCAGCAGGCCGATGGCGGCGATCGGCCTGGTCGTGGGGATCGTCTTCATCGGCATCGGGCTGACGACGGTCATCCCGATGGCCGGTGAGTTCGGTGTGGCCTGGCTGCTGGTGGCGGTGGTCATCACCGGCTACAACGCCCTCAACCTCTTCTCCGAGGACGGCGTGGCGACCGAAGTGGTCGACTTCGAGACGAAGCCGGGAGCAGGCGGCGCAGGCGAGGCCGCGCCCGACGTCTCGAGCTCGCCGGAGCAGCGCCCGGCCCGCCTGGATGACCTGCGGTGGCAGCGCCTGATCACCGAGCAGGGGTACGTCGAGCAGCACAAGAGGGTCCTGGACAGCCTCTAGCATTGCTGGCGCCGGCAACACGACCCCGCGAAGATCGGCGCTGGCGAGGGGTCGCATCGAGCCGTCTCCCAGGCCATCGACAACTGGCGACGCCAGGACTCGATCTATGAAGGTCAGATGCTATGCCAGCCCAGCCGGCGAGCAAGCTTGACCGTGCCAGAGCTTGGGCTAATATATGTCAGAGGCACTTATAGACCATGAGTACATCCGACCTTCCGTACGGCCCCCGCGGTCCTCGTGGCCATCGTGGCCATCGTGGCCATCGTGGCTGGTTGCCTGGCGGACCCAGACGGCGCTGGCTCGAGCCCTTTCTGCTGTTGTTGCTGGCGAGCGAGCCAGCTCACGGCTACTCGCTGCTGGGCCGGCTCAACGAGTTCGGCGTGGCGGAGGAAGTGGACGTGGGCCAGTTGTACCGCACCCTGCGGGAGCTGGAGATGACGGGTCTGGTCCGGTCGCGCTGGGAGACGCCTGCCGCCGGGGCGGCGCGGAGGGAGTACGAGATCAGCGAGCTTGGGCTGGCCGCCCTGGAAGAATGGGCGGTAGTGATGAAGGAACGAGCTCGACTGGTTAGCCAGTTTCTCAAGGAGTACGAGCGACCGGGCCACGGCCGCGGGTCCACGACATCCGACGAAGGAGGTCCACGATGAGATTCCACCATGGATACGGCCGGCACTACGGACACGGCTGGGATCCGGGCTGCGGCTGGGGTCCGCGCTACGGCTGGGGCTGGGCTGATTTCGAGGACTATCCGGCGCCCCGCTGGCGGGGTCGCGTCGGCGACCCCGCAGGCTGGCGACGTGCCACCGCTGCCCAGCTCGAAGCGTATCGGGCCTCGCTGCAGGACGAGCTCCGAGCGGTCGAGCAAGACCTGGCCGATCTCGCCGCGACTGAGGACAACAAGGGCAAGAGCGTCAAGTAGTACTCCGCACCCTGCCGCACAAGGAGATCCAATACGGTGAAGATCGCCATCGCGACCGAAGACGGACACACCGTCAGCTTGCACTTCGGGCGAGCCGCCGCATATGCCGTCCTGGACGTGGAGGGGGACGCCATCGTGGCTCGGGAGTTGCGGCCCAAGTTTGCGCCGCACGGCACTCCCGCAGCCGTGCATGAGGACGACCCGCCGGGCGGTCCTCACGGCACCGGGCCTTCCGCCCAACTCCGACACGACCAGATGGCGGCAGTCATCGCCGATTGCGAGGCGGTGATCTGCGGCGGCATGGGATACGGCGCCTACGAGCGGATGATGTCGAATGGCATCCGCCCAATCGTGACCGACCTCCGAAACGTGGATGAGGCGGCCCTGGCTTGCGCCGCGGGCACGATCGTTGACCACTTTGAACGACTGCACTAGGGCCGCCAGCTGGAGGTCGGGCACTCAGGGAGGAATCGTAAGTGAAGGTAGCAATCACTGCGGCTGACGCAGACATGGGTGCCGCCATGGACCCTCGTTTCGGCAGGTGCCCCTGGTTCGTGCTCGTCGAAACCGACGACATGAGCTTCGAGGCCTTCCAGAACACCGACACATCGCTCAGCGGCGGCGCCGGGATCCAGTCGGCCCGATTGGTGGCCCAGCTGGGCGCCCGGGTCGTCCTGACCGGCAGTTGCGGGCCTAACGCCCACCGGACACTCGCCGCCGCCGGCATCCAGGTGATAGTGGGATGCAGTGGTACGGTTGCCGAGACAGTCGAGCGTTTCAAGTCGGGCCGACTCGAGTCGACTCCCGCGCCCAACGTGCCCAGCCATTCGGGCTCCCGAGGCCGCCCGCGATGAACGGTAGGTGGGGCCGCCGCGGCGGCGGCATGGGCCGAGGTCGCGGCGGCGGCATGGGCTGGGGTCGCGGCGGCGGCATGGGCTGGGGTCGCAGAATGGGCCCGGGCCTCGGCATTGGCCCGGGTCGTGGCCGGAGAGTCCGGACACTCCTGGACTCGCCGAAGACCAAGCTGCCGGCCAGCACCTATTCGAACGAGGCCTCCTGCAAGAGCCGGGAGGACGCACAGGCGGATACCGGCCGAAGGATCGCGGCAGTCGATTTGGGCACCTGTGCGCGCTGCGGGGCCTGCCTCGACATCTGCCCCGAGAATGCGATCTCCATGGACCCGATAGTCACCATCGACCCTCGGCTTTGCACCGGCTGCGGGACATGCATCGATGCGTGCTCTCGCGGCGCTCTGTCTCTCGTCCGCCAGGAGCCAGCACGAGTCTCCGGCACCGTCGGATGAATCGGCCGGTCCGGATTGCGGTCGCCAGCGGAAAAGGCGGCACCGGAAAGACGACGATCGCGACGAATCTGGCGGCCGTTCTGGCCAGGGCAGGTGAACCTGTCGCCTACGTCGATTGCGATGTCGAGGAGCCCAACGGGCACCTCTTCTTCGATCCGGTCATAGGAGAGAGCCTGAGGGTATCCATCCTCGTGCCTGAGGTGGACGCCACTCGCTGCACCTTGTGCGGCGCGTGCGGAAGGGCCTGCCGTTACTCGGCTATCGCGGTGTTGCCTGCCAAGGTGGTCACTTTCCCCGAGCTATGCCATGGCTGCGGCGGCTGTGCGCTGGCCTGCTCGGAGGGTGCGATCCGGGAGGTGCCGAGAACGACGGGCGTCGCGGAGATAGGGACCTCGGGCGGGCTGACCTTCCTGCAGGGAAGGCTGGACGTTGGAGAAGCCATGGCGCCGCCGGTGATCCGTGCCGTGCTGGCGGCTGCGCCTGAGGATCGCACGATCGTGCTGGATGCACCACCGGGAACGTCATGTCCGGTGATCGAGTCGGTCAAGGGCGCGGACGTGGTGCTGTTGGTCACGGAGCCCACCCCTTTCGGCCTGAACGATCTCAAGCAGGCCGTGGAGGTGCTGCGGCAGTTGGGCCTGCCGTTTGGCGTTGCCGTCAACCGCGCCGGTATCGGCGACCGGGCAGTCTTCGACTACTGCCGGGACGAGCGAATACCCGTGCTTCTCGAGATCCCGAACAGCCTGGAGATCGCCCGCGCCTATTCGCGCGGAGAGCTGGCCGTTGCGGCCCTGCCAGAAATCAGGCCGCTGTTCGTCAACCTGTACGAGAGGCTTGTCGCCCTAGCTTGCATGGCGCCGCCCGAGAGTGCCGGCCAGCGAAGCGGTGTCTCCGTGGAAGCGAAGCGCCACGACTGCATGGAGCACCCGGAAGGCCAGCAGATGACCACCCGGGTCCCGCTGGCGGACCGCTCCAGCGATGTTCCCGAGCTGGTCGTCATCAGTGGCAAAGGCGGTACGGGCAAGACCAGCATCGTCGCCTCGTTCTTCGCCCTCGCGGAGCGGGCCGCCGTGGCCGACTGCGATGTCGACGCCGCCGATCTCCACCTGGTCCTGGATCCCAACGTGCTGCGTCGTGAGCCCTACTGCGGCGGCCAGACGGCCGTCATCGATACGGAGCGGTGCACTGGCTGCGGGCTGTGTGCCGAGCACTGCCGGTTCGACGCAATCGTGAAGACAAGCCCAGGGGCCCCTTCGGCACACGAGGTCGACCCGATTTCATGCGAGGGCTGCGGCGTCTGTGTCGACCTCTGCCCGGAGGGGGCCGCCTCGCTGGTCGCCTCGAGCAACGGAGAGTGGTTCGTCTCCGAGACGAGGTACGGCCCCATGGTCCACGCGCGCCTCGGCATCGCCCAGGAGAACAGTGGCAAGCTCGTTGCCCTGGTGCGACGGGAAGGCAAGGCCATCTCCGGGGCGAAGGGGCGCGAGCTGCTGATCTGCGACGGCTCGCCGGGCATAGGCTGCCCGGTCATCGCCTCGCTCACGGGCGCCAGCATGGCGCTCGTGGTGGTCGAGCCAACCCTATCGGGCCTCCACGATCTGGGTCGAGTCGCGGAGCTCTGCCGGCAGCTTGCGGTCAAGACAGCCGTCTGCATCAACAAGGCGGACATCAATCTCGATATCGCCGGCCAGATCGAGAAGGAGTGCGCGAGGCAGGGCCTGGCCGTCCTGGGGCGCGTACGGTATGACGATTCAGTGACGGCGGCCCAGCTGAAGCAGAGGGCCGTGGTTGAAGACGGAGCCGGTCCAGCAGCTTCGGATATCCGGGCGCTCTGGGAGCTCGTCAGGACAGCGATGGCCGAGGACCCGGACTAGTGGCGCAATGAACACCGATCTCGATTGCATACCCTGCCTCCTGCGCCAGAGCCTCGAGGCGGCCCGGAGGGCTACGGACGACCGCCGCATCCACGAGCAGGTAATGCGGGAAGTGCTGGGCATGGTGGCGGAACTGGACCTGCATCTGCCGCCACCCTTTGTCAGCCAGGCTGTCAATCGACGACTGCGGCAGATGACCGGCGTCGCCGACCCCTATCGGGCGGCCAAGACGATCACCAATCGCCTTGCTGTGGAGGCTCTGCCCGGGCTCGCCAATTCGGTTCGGCAGGCGCCCGATCCCCTGCTGGCCGCCGCGCGGTACGCTATCGCGGCCAACGCGCTAGACATGGGCGCTGTCGCGAACCTGACCGAGGTCGATGCTCGGAGGTTCTTGAGTACTTCCATCCAGGGGCAGGTTCAGGGCGATCTGGAGGGGTTCCGTCGAGCGGCGATTGGCGCAAGGAGGATCCTCTATCTGGCCGACAACGCCGGCGAGATAGCCGTGGATCGTCTGCTCATCGAGGCCCTTGGGCCCGACCGCGTCACCCTTGCGGTGCGTGGGGCCCCGGTGCTCAACGATGCCACCCTGGCCGATGCCGCAGAGGTAGGGATGGACAAGCTCGTCGAGGTCGTTGACAACGGCTCGGATGCGCCCGGGACCATTCTCGCGGATTGCAGCGGCGCCTTCCGGCGGCGCTTCGAGGAGGCCGACCTGGTCGTTGCCAAAGGCCAGGGCAACTTCGAGACGCTCAGCGACGCCGGGCCCGGGATCGCCTTCCTGTTCAAGGTCAAGTGCCCTGTCGTGGCCGGGCACGTTGGGCTGGCGGTCGGGTCCCATGCCCTGGTGTGCGTGGACGGCCGGTCCTCGTCGCGTCCTAACGTCCCGGCTCGGGACCTGCCATGAACGCCTCCAGACGCCGCTTCGTCTACGGCCCCGTTCCATCTCGTCGCCTGGGCCGGTCCCTGGGCATCGACCTCGTGCCCTACAAGACCTGCTCGTACGACTGCATCTACTGCCAGCTCGGGCGCACGACGAACAAGACGACCGAACTGGCCGAGTACGTCCCGCTGGACGGCGTGTACGAGGAGCTGGCCGAGAAGCTGCGACTCGATCCGGAACCCGACTACATCTCCCTGGCCGGCTCGGGCGAGCCCACGCTCCACTCACGAATCGGTGAGCTGATCGCTGGCATCAAGCGCATGACCCCCATCCCGGTAGCCGTCCTGACCAACGGCTCACTGCTCTGGATGCCCGAGGTCAGGGCCGCCCTCGCGGAGGCCGACCTGGCCATACCCTCGCTCGACGCAGGCAACCAGCAGACCTTCGAGCGCGTCAACCGGCCCCATCCCGACATCTCGTTCGAGGAGATGACCGCCGGCCTCGCCGCGTTCGGAGAGACCTTCGGGGGAGAGACGTGGCTGGAGGTCTTCGCGCTGGCCGGCATAACCGACGCGCCCGGCGAGATGGCCGCGATCGCGGCCATCGCCAACCGCCTGCGTCCGGCCCGGGTCCAATTGAACACGGCCACGCGTCCGCCGGCTGAGGACTATGTTGTCGCCGTTCCGCCCGAGCGCCTCGAGGGGCTGAGGAGCTTCTTCGACGTCCCTTGCGAAGTGGTAGCCGAGCATCGCGCCGCCGGACCTGCCGTTTCCCCGGCGACGAGCAACGCCAGGCGGGAAGTCGCGGCCCTGCTGGAGAGACGGCCGTGCACCGTCGAGGGCATAGCGGCCGGCCTGGGCATGGCCCCCAACGAGGTGATCAAGCATCTCAACGCCCTGGTCGCGGCGGGCGTCGTCCGCTCCGAGCGAAGGGGCGGCGATACCTACTACGAGGTCCGCCATCCATGAATGCCCAGCCGAGCCCGGTCAAGGTCACGATCCTCGTGGACAACAAGGCCCGACAGGGCCTGCTCGCCGAGCATGGCTTCTCGGCCTGGATCGAGGTTGGCGGACGGCGGCTGCTGTTCGACACGGGCCAGGGGCCGGCGCTGCCGGGCAACTGCGCCACGATCGGCGTGGACTTGAGCGGGACGGAGATCCTGGTCCTGAGCCACGGCCACTACGACCATACCGGCGGTCTGCCCCTTGCCATCGCCAGCGCGGCCCAGGTGCAGGTCTTCGTCCATCCGTCGGCGACCGGTCCCCACTACTCCATCCGCGACGGGCAGGCCAGGTCGATAGGCATCCCGGAGGCCGCGCGGCTGGCCCTCGAGGGCCTCCCGGCCGGGAATCTGCACTGGACGCGCGAGCCGCTCGAGGTTGCCGAGAGCGTGGGCGTCACGGGGGCGATCCCGAGGCTCACCGATTTCGAGGACCCGGGCGGCCCCTTCTTCCTGGATCGCGATGGCGTCCTGGCCGACCCGATCGCGGACGACCAGGCTCTGTGGATGCGCACGCCTCGGGGGCTGGTCGTCATCGTCGGCTGCGGCCACGCCGGCGTGGTCAACTCGCTGCGCTGCGCCCTCAGCCTGAGCGGGGAGTCCAGGGCCCACGCCGTGATGGGCGGCTTCCACCTGGCCCAGGCGAGCGAGTCCCGCCTGACCTCCACCGTGGATGCGCTGAGGGAGTTCAACCTCGACCTGATAGTGCCCTGCCACTGCACGGGAGACGCCGCCGTCGAGAGGCTCAGACGGGCCTTCGGCGACCGCGTGGTTCTGGGCGAGGCCGGGGCGATTCACATGTTCGGAAAATGACGGCGCCAGCCGTCGCGCCCCCAGCATCGCCCCGGGGCGCGGAAGCAAGCACAGGAGATGCCGGTACATGACCAGCGGGAACGATCCGAAGAAGCAGTCGCCCAGGCGGATCATCGTCGTGGGTGGTTCGGCCGCCGGGCCGAAAGCCGCTGCCAGAGCGCGGCGGCTCGATGAGCAAGCCGAGATAGTGATCCTCGAGAGGGGCCCCGACCTCTCGATGGCGTCCTGCGGCTACCCCTACTACGTCGGCGGCGTCTTCGACGACCGCAACATGCTGTTGACCACCCCGGCCGGCACGGTTCGCAACCCGACCTTCTACCTCAAGGCCAAGGGGATCATCGCCAGGACCGGGACCGAGGTCACCGCCATCGATCGCGCCGCGAAGGCCGTGACGATCCGGGACGTCGAGACCGGACAGCAGGAAGAGCTGACCTACGACAAGCTCGTGCTGGCGACCGGGGCGAAGCCCAAGCTGCCGCCCATCCCAGGGATCGACCTGGCCGGCGTGACCACCCTCCAGTCGATCAAGGACGCCGACTTCCTGCGCAAGGTTCGCGACGAGGGCAAGACCAGGAAGGCCGTCATCGTCGGCGGCGGGCTGATCGGCATCGAGACCTGCGAGGCCCTCCACCTGGCCGGCATCGAGATCACGGTCGTCGAGCTCCTGCCCCAGATCCTGACCTTCCTCGACTGGCAGCTGGCCAAGCTCGTCGAGCTTCACGTTCGGTCCAAGGGCGCCAACGTCATCGTCGACAACGGCGTCGCTGAGTTCCTGGGCCAGGACGGCCGCCTGAACGGCCTGAAGCTGGCCAACGGGACCGAGCTGGAGTGCGATCTGGCGGTGCTCGCCATCGGCGTGAGCCCCAACACGCGTCTGGCCAGAGAAGCCGGCCTCGACGTCGGGAAGACCGGGGGCATCCTGGTCGACGACCACATGCGGACCTCCGACCCGGACATCTTCGCCGCGGGAGACTGCGTCGAATCGGCCAATCTCATAACCGGGACCAAGGTCCACGCGCCGTACGGCGACCTAGCCAACCTCCAGGGGCGCGTCGCCGGGGAGAACGCCGCAACCAGCGACGGCGCCACCTTCCCGGGGGTCGTCCAGAGCGGCATCTGCAAGATCTTCGACTACTCCGCCGGCTCCACCGGTCTGTCGGAGGAAGCGGCCCGGGCCGCCTATTCGGATGACGTGGAGACGGCGATCAACGCCAGCACGGACATCCCCGGCTTCATGAGCGGCAAGCTGCTGGTGACGAAGCTGGTCGTCAAGCGCTCGGACGGCCGGCTGCTGGGGGCGCAATGCATCGGCCCCGGCGACGTCGGCAAGCAGATCGCCATCTGGGCCGTGGCCATCAGGGGCGGCCTGACCATCGATGACATGGTCAACGCCGATCTGCCCTACGCGCCGCCCTTCTCCCTGGCCATCGACCACAGCATCGCGACGGCCCACATCATGCAGAACAAGCTCAAGGGCCGGATGAAGGGCATCTCCGCCGTGGAGGTCAGGCACAAGCTCGACGCGGGAGAAACGCCGTTCATCCTGGACGGGCGCGGCCCGGACGAGTACGAGCAGGTGCGGCTGGGCATCGGTGAGCACCTGATACCCCTCGGCGCCCTGCGGGGCCGCCTCGACGAATTGCCGGCGGAGAAGGACAAGGAGATCATCTGCTTCTGCAAGATCTCCCTCCGCGGCTACGAGGCTGCCCGTGTTCTGGAAGGCAGGGGCTGGACCAACGTCCGGGTCATGGAGGGCGGCATCGCGGCCTGGCCGTATCCGCGCGAGAAGTGACGCCGGGCTAGGCGAGCGGGCCGGCGCTTACGATCCGTTTGCGCCGGCCCGCGCCGGCCTTACGAGACAGGCCCAGGATTCCGCCCATGTCGACCTCGCGCCGTCTCGCCGGTCTGATCTGTCTCGCGGTCGTGGTCCTGACCGCGGCTGCCTGCGGCCGCTCGGGGATTACCGAGAACGTGCCTTCGGCCGGGCTTCCGGCGGGAGAGAGCAGGCGCGATCTCAGGCATGACGGCCGCGATCGCAGCTATCTCGTGTACCTGCCCGCCTCCACCGACCTCGCCCGGCCCGTGCCGCTGGTCTTCGTCTTCCATGGCGGGACCGGCAACGCCCGCAGCGCTGTCCGCATGAGCGGGATGAACGCCGTGGCCGACGCCGGCGGCTTCGTGGCCGTCTATCCCAACGGCACCGGCCGCCTGCGCGGCGACCGGCTGCTGACCTGGAACGGCGGCGACTGCTGCGGCTACGCCCAGCAGAAGGACGTCGACGACGTGGGCTTCGTGCGGGCAGTCGTCGCCGACCTGGAGTCGTTGCTGCCCGTCGACGCCGATCGCGTCTACGCCACCGGGATGTCCAACGGGGCGATCCTGTCTCACCGCCTGGGCTGCGAGGCGGCGGACGTCTTCGCCGCCATCGCGCCGGTCGCCGGCACGCTCAACTTCGCCCCATGTGTCCCGTCGCGCCCCGTCTCGGTCATCGAGTTCCAGGGAACCGCCGACCGGCACATCCTGTACGAGGGCGGAAACGGGCCGGACGCGCTGGTGGATACCGACTTCGCCTCCGTCCGCGAATCCGTGGACTTCTGGGTGGAGACGGACGGCTGCGCCGCAGACCCGCAGACGGCGCGGGCGGAAGGGGTTCGCCACGACACCTGGACGGGATGCCGGGCTGGCTCGAGCGTGGAGCTGTACACGATCGAAGGCGGCGGACACGCCTGGCCGGGCGGCGCCGCCGGTCGCCGGCGCGCGGACAGCCCGGGCGACCTCCAGGCATCGCAGCTGATCTGGGAGTTCTTCGCCGCGCACCCCCGGGCGTAGCCCCGGCGCGGCGCGCTGGCAGACGATCGCGATAGCGCCGAGAATAGGGCCGACAGCCACAGCGCCCACGAGGTACACGCATGACCACTCTCGTCCTGCTCCGCCACGGCGAAAGCGACTGGAACAGGGAGAATCGCTTCACCGGTTGGACCGATGTCGACCTGTCGGAGAAGGGAGTCGCCGAGGCGCAACAGGCCGCGAAGCTCCTGGGCGAAGCCGGCTTCACCTTCGATATCGCCTTCACCTCGGTCCTGAAGCGCGCGATTCGCACCCTGTGGATCGTCCAGGACGCCCTGGACCTGATGTGGATCCCGGTCGAGAAGAGCTGGCGCCTGAACGAGCGTCACTACGGCGCCCTGCAGGGGCTGAACAAGGCCGAGACGGCCACCAAGTTCGGCGAGCAGCAGGTGCATGTCTGGCGGCGCAGCTACGACGTTCCGCCGCCGCCCCTCGAGCCCGACGACCCGCGCTTCCCCGGCCACGACCCGCGCTATCACGACCTCAGCGACGACGAGCTGCCGCGGACCGAATCGCTGAAGCTCACCGGCGATCGCTTCCTGCCCTACTGGCACGGAACGATCGTGCCCACTCTGCGTGAAGGCAAGCGCGTCTTGATCGCCGCCCACGGCAACAGCCTGCGGGCCCTGGTCAAGCATCTGGACGGCATCAGCGACGAGGAGATCCCGGGCCTGAACATCCCGACCGGCGTGCCGCTGGTCTACGAGCTCGACGAGAACCTGGCAGCGGTCAGCCACCGCTACCTGGGCGACCAGGCGGCCGTCGAGGCTGCCATGGCGGCGGTCGCGGCCCAGGGCAAGAAGAAGTAGGGCCGGCCGGGCCGAACGAAGCCCGCGTTCGCCGCCGACGAGGCACTCGGCCTCCAGGCCGGCCAGCGGCGCCGGTGCGTCCTGGGACGCTGCCGTCGCAGCTGGATGCGGAGGCGAACATGAGACTCATGCTCAGCGGGATCATCCTCACCATCGCGGCCGTGGGGCAGATCGTCGCTGCTATCGTGCTCCACGATCCTGACGGCAACGAGCTGCTGACAAACGCCGGCTGGGGCGTGCTCATGCTGTCCGCCGTCTTCGGCTGGCTGCCGATCTTCACCCTGCGCGCCAGAGGTCGAGTGGCGGGCCGGGGCTACATGGGTACGACCGCCCTGGTGGACAACGGCGTGTACGGCATCGTGCGGCATCCCCAGTACCTGGCCGGCGTCCTGATGGCCGCCGCCCTGGTGATGATCTCGCCGCACTGGCTGGTGGGGCTCCTCGGTCTGGCCGCCGCGGCATGCTGCGTCCAGAGCACGTTCGACGAAGAGAAGCGGTGCATCGACAAGTTCGGCCAGGCGTACGTGGAGTACATGGCCAGGGTGCCGCGGCTCAACTTCGTCAGGGGGATCGTGCGCTCGGTGTCGCGAGGTCGCCGTTCAGCCGCGTAGGCTCGTCACTCGGTCAGGATCGGATCGCCCCAGACCGCCATGTCGCACGAGAACTCGCCGTTGTCGTCGACGATGAGCGAGAGCTCCCTGGACCCGAAGATCGGCACCTCGACAGACTGCGGCTCGTCCTGGCCCAACATCGCGGGGCTGCGGTACCACTCCTCGCCGTCCACCAGGACGACAAAGGTGGCGCCGTTTCCACAGTTGATCCACTCAAGCAGCCCCACCGTCGCAGTGAGCGTCTCGTAGTCGTTGTCCCCCAGGTCGAAGTCGATGCGGGAGGGCCCGTGGGCGAGGATGCCGTGCGGGTAGGCGACTCCGTGCATGACGATCGCGTCGCCTTCGTGGATGTTGTCGGTCGGATCCTCCGACGTGAAGGCGTAGGTACCCACCGAGTACTCACCGAAGCCCACCGAGACGTAGGTAGGGGTGAGGCTGGAGAGGTAGACCTGCCTGGCGGTAGGCTCGAGCGTGGGGATCGAGGCGGGCATGTCCGAGCTCTCCCACTCCGCCTGCCACGTCGCCGTGGGGTTCTCCTCCCAGTCCTTGCCGCACACGTAGACGCGGTATTCGCCTGAGGCGGTGGTTTCGCCCAGCTTGCCGCGCAGGAACCCTTCGGCCGAGGTGCCAGCCTGGGAGGCGAAATCGATCACGAACTCGCCATCGTCCCGGAGATCGATGCTGCTCAGCGGGACCAGGCATCTGCGGCCCGAGAACGGCGCCGCGAGGGACAGCTTCACGATCCTGCCGTCATCCGTCACGTAGAAGGTGATCTCGGGGTTGCTGCCTACCCAATGCCCGGCTCGGGGACCTGAAGGTCCAGCTGTCGCTGTCGCAGCCGCTGTCGCAGCCGAAGACGAGCACGCTGATGCCGCGAAGACGAGCACGATGGCAAGACCGGCGAGCCTCTTCACTTGATGACCTCCCTGGTGCATTTCGCCCGCCTAGCCCGACGGGGTGGGGGACGGGCACTGAGAGCCGAAGGTCAGGGCTCGGCGAGGGCGACGGCATCCGTCCCGCAATGCCGTCAGCGCCGGCATGGCGATGATACTGGCCGCGGATGGGCTGCGAGCGACGCTCAGGCGACGCTCAGTAGACGCGCCAGCACGCCGCCGGCGGCGAGGGCGATCGTCAGCGTCGTGGTCAGCATCGCCAGGGCCGGGCGCCAGCCGAACTCGCCCGCCATGGCCGCCAGCGTCGCGGCGCAGGGCATCGAGACCGAGGTCACGATGGCGAAGACGAACAACTGGCCGGGCGTCATGAAGGAGTTGAGGGTCGCCGCCGTGGCCCCGAGCTGAACGACGGCCAGGGCCACCAGTAGCTGCAGCGCCAGCTCCTTGCGCAGGAAGCCGAAGACCATCGCCAGGCCGGCCACGGAAGGCAGGCCGAGCCAGCCGATGACGATCGGATCGAGCACCTTCGCCGCCGGCCAGATCAGGCCGGTCTCGTAGGCCAGGCCCAGCACGATCGAGCCGCCGAGCATGATCGGGACGGCCGAGTGGGCGAACTCCGCGAAGCGGAACCAGGCCTTGCGCAGCACCTGGCGGGCGACCGGCAGTCGAAGCGGAGCCAGCTCGAGAACCAGCTCCGACTGGCGGCCGGGGACGATGGCGTTGGCGGCCAGGCCAGCGACGAAGGTGATGGCGCCGATCAGGACGAAGGCAGCCAGGGCGACGATCGGTCCGGCGAAGGGCGCCAGGGCGGCCATGACCACCGCCGACCCGGCGGAGCAGGGGACCATGGTTATCAGGAATGCGCCCAGGAGGCGTTCGCGCCGCCGCGGCAGAACCCGCGTGCCGTAGATGGCCGGGACGTTGCAGCCGGTCGCGGTCAGGAGCGGAATGGCCGCCCGGCCGGGCAGCCCCAGGACGTTGAAGAGCCGGTCGGTCAGGACGGCGGCGCTGGTCAGATAGCCCGAATCCTCCAGGATCGCCAGCAGCAGATAGAAGGTGAAGATGTAGGGGACGCCGACGGCGAGGACCGCCAGGATGCCGCCGTTGAGGCCCCACAGGACCCCGGCCGCAATCGGGCTACCGGGCGCCAGCCCCTCAGCGGCTCCGGTCAGGGCAGGCGCGACGGTGGCATCCCAGGACCGGGTGAGGAGATCGGACAGAACGCCGCCCACGACGAGCATCGTCACGAAGACCGAGATCGTGGCGCCGAGGAAGAGCGGCAGTCCGGGCCAGATCGAGGTCGTCCAGATGGACATCCGGTCCGCCAGCGACGTGGTCATGTCGCGGCGCCGCTCTACCTGGGCGGCCCAATCCCCTCCGACGCGCCAGCGCGCCGGCTCGAGATCGATGGCCATGGCCAGAGCCGCTGCGCCACGCGGCGACACTACCGACGCGGCGACGAGATCCCGCAGAGCGGGCGCCGCGACGGACGCTGCCCCGAGCGACCGGCCGGTCTGCATCTCTCGCGCCCGCTCCGTCAGGTGCCGCTCCAGGCCCAGGTCGTAGATGCGAGCCGGGACCGTGCTGCGGGGGGACGCCCCGGCCAGGCGTTCGCGCCGGTAGTTGGCCAGGCGGACCGCGTCGGTCACGGCTTCGCGGACGCCGCTTCCGCGGCGTCCGTCCGTCAGGTGGACCGGCGCCGCCAGCAGCTGCGAAAGCCGCCCCGAATCTATTTCGATGCCGTGGCCGGCGGCCTCGTCCACGAGGTTGGCGGCGAAGACGATCGGCAGCCCCAGGTCGCGGCAGGCCAGGGCCAGGGGCAGGTGACGGCGTAGGTCGCCGGCGTCGCCCACGAGCAGGATCGCGTCCGGGCGCAGGGCGGTCAGCGTCTTCCAGAACGGATCCCCTCCGGCCGGCGAATCCTGGAGCGACAGCGTCCCCGGCGTGTCGGCCAGCCAGGCCTTGCCTTCGGGGGTCCGGACGCGGGCCCGTTCGACCATGACCGTGGTCCCCGGCGCGTTGACGCTCTCGACGTAGCGACCGCTGGCGACGCCCATCAGGGTGGACTTGCCCACGTTCGGCCGACCGACCAGGGCGATCAGCGGCAGGTCGCCGTCCGCCCGGGCGGAGCGTCCGCGGCCGAGGAAGCGGGAGAGCCTCATCCGGGCTCCTCCTCGACGGTCTCGACTTCGACCTTGCCGGCCACGGCCCGAGCGATGGCCAGCCTGGCCCGCCCCAGCTTCACGATGACCGGCCCGCCGAGCCCGACTCGCCGCTCCAACTTCAACACCGTCCCCGTCACTATCCCCTCGTGCTCCAGCGTCGCCCGGGCCGCGTCGGACATGGCCGTCACGCGCACGCTGCGACCGATGGGCACTCCTCGCAGCCGAAGAGACGGCCCGCCGGCCGGCGGGGGCGATATCCTAGTAACGGGATCGGGATTGCTCACGATTAGGAGTATAGAGCCGAGCGGGCCTTCGGCGCCAGCCCGCGATATCCGATCGCGGGCGCGCTCGCGATCGGCGCCGGTTGCCTTGCGGCGGCCAGCCGGTCTCCGCACTCGACGCAGGTACCATCGTCTCAGCGGCTACCTGACCGCCGCCGGGGACAAACCTTGACCGGGGCTGCTACACTCGGCCAACCGAACCGCCCGTGCAGGTGGTGCGGTTGTAGCTACTGAGGACCAGATTGGGCCTGTTCGATCGCCGGAACCGCCGTAATGTGGCCGTCCTGATCAGGACGGATGGTCGGCGTGTCCAGGCGCCCGTGGACAACCTCGGCCTGGTCGATGTATCCCTCTTCGGTCTGATCCGCTCGTTCGAGCTGGGCATTGAGCGCGTACTCGGGCTCATTATCGGCTCCCGGCGGGAGACTGGACGACGGGACCAGCGCCAGTAGCGCTAACCCCAGGACGACCAGACCCTCGCCGGACGGCGAGGGTCTTTTTGATGGCTAAGAGAACCAGGCAGGGCAGAGCAGGAAAGGAAGGGCGGCAGCCATGGCGACCACGGACGAGAGTTCGGGCCGTTCGTCTACGGCGACGAAGGGAGCACGCCAACGCATCGATCACACGCCCGGGGCCGGCACGGCCCGGGCGGAAAAGATCAACGCCGGGCGGCGCGAGATGCTGACGGATTCCAAACGTCTCCAGATCAAGAGCCTGGCTGAGCGGGGCGTCAAGCGGCCGCGCATAGGGGCCGACGCGGTGTGCGAGTCCCTGCTCCGCCAGGGCGTGGACATCGTCTTCGGCTTCCCTGGCGGCGTGCTCCTGCCTCTCTATGACGTCCTGGGTGACTACCCTGAGCTGCGTCACATCCTGGTCCGCCACGAGCAGGGCGCTGCCCACGCCGCCGACGGCTACGCCCGCGCCACCGGCCAGGTCGGTGTTTGCATGGCCACGTCGGGCCCCGGGGCCACCAATCTGGTCATGGGCATCGGCAATGCCATGCTGGATTCGGTGCCGATGGTCGCC
Source organism: Chloroflexota bacterium (assembly GCA_034430475.1). Lineage (GTDB taxonomy): Bacteria > Chloroflexota > Limnocylindria > Limnocylindrales > CSP1-4 > Fen-1039. The sequence continues at coordinate 35,844 of DAOUEA010000029.1, forward strand.
ATCACCGGCAACGTCGTCTCCTCGCTGCTGGGAAGGGATGCTTTCCAGGAGATCGACATTACCGGCATCACCTTGCCGTGTACCAAGCACAATTACCTGGTCCGCGATCCCAACGACATCCCGCGGGTCGTCGCCGAGGCTTTCCACATCGCCAGCGTCGGGCGCCCCGGGCCGGTCCACATTGACCTGACGAAGGACGCCCTGATGGGTGAGTGCCAGGCCGAGCATCCGGAGACCCTCTACCTGCCCGGCTTCAAGCCGAAGTTCGATGGTCACCCGCGCCAGGTCAAGCTGGCCGCCCAGGAGATCGCGAAGGCCGAGCGGCCGGTCATCGTGGCGGGCCACGGCGTGCTCATCGCAGGCGCCACCGAGGAGCTGCGCCAGCTGGCCGAGAGGGCCCAGATCCCCGTTACCTACACTCTCTTGGGTATCAGCTCCTTGCCCGAGGACCATCCCCTGAGCCTGGGTTTTGTCGGTATGCACGGCTGGAAGCACGCCAACAGGGCCATCCAGTCGTCGGACCTGCTCATCGCTCTCGGCATGCGCTTCGACGACCGCGTGACAGGCCACGTGCCAACCTTCGCGCCCTACGCCCGCATCATCCACGTCGACATCGACCCGGCCGAGATCGGCAAGAACGTTGCCGTTGAGGTGCCGATCGTGGGCGACGTCAAACACGTCCTGAAGACCCTTATTCCGCAGGTCGAACCCGTTGCTTCGGAGAAGCGGGCGGCCTACCTCGAGGAACTCGCGGCCTGGCGAGCCGAATCGGAGAAGATGCCCTGGCACGGCTCGGGGGCCTGGCGCAACGGGCAGCTCTCGGCCGATTTCGTCGTCTGCAAGATAGCCGAGGCGTCCGGTCACGACGCCACCCTCGTGGCAGACGTTGGCCAGAACCAGATGTGGACGGCCCGATACGGCGGCTATCGGCGGGCCAACAGTCATCTCAGCGCCGGCGGTCTGGGCCCGATGGGCTTCGGTCTGCCGGCAGCCCTGGGTGCCGCGGTGGGCCGGCCCGACAAGGAGACGTGGGCCATCGTCGGCGACGGTGGCCTGCAGATGACGGTCCAGGAACTGATGACCCTGGTCCAGGACCGCATCCCGGTCAAGGTCGCCGTCCTGAACAACCACAAGCTGGGCATGATCCGCCAGTGGCAGGAGCTGTTCTACGCCGGCAACTACCACTCCAGCCATCTGCTCGGGCCGGACTGGCTGAAGCTGGCCGAGGCCTATGGGGTCGCCGCGTTCACGGCCGGGTCGCCCGAGGAGGTCGACAAGGCCATCGCTGCGGCCCGCGCGGTCGATGGTCCAGCCCTGATCGAGTTCTGTATCGCCGCCGAACAGAACGTCTTCCCCATCATGCCGGCCGGCAAGGGCCTGTCCGACCTCCTGGAAGAGCAGTTCGAGGAGCCGAACCAATGAGCGCCAATCCCACTCCCGACAAGGCACGTCCGGCGCCGGCTCACTCGGCGCCTCCGGCCCGTGCTCTGCCCGGCCAGGGCGAGCCCCATCGCCATGTCCTGGTGGCCATCGTCCTGAACAGGCCGGGCGTCCTCAATCGTGTGGCCAGCCTGATGCGGGCGCGCAACTTCAACATCGAGACCCTCGCTGTCAGTCACACTGATCAGCCGGAGGTCAGCCGCATGACCATTACGCTGCAGGGCGACGACGTCCTGGTGGAGCAGGTTGCCAAGCAGCTGTACAGGCTGATCGACGTGCTCAAGGTCCAGGACGTCACCAACGACCCTACCGTCGATCATGAGATAGCCCTTATCAAGGTCCGCGCCGACGACCGCAATCGCGGCGAGGTGCTGACCATTGCCGACATGTACAAGGCCAAGGTTGTGGATCTGGCGGCCGAGTCGCTGATCGTGGAGGCGACCGGGACGGAGTCCGAGGTGGACGCGCTGATAGCGCTTCTGCGCGGCTTCGGCATCAAGGAGCTCGTCCGCTCGGGTACCGTCGTCATGTCCCGGGGCGCCGGGTCGATCGAGGAGGCAGTGAAACGATGACCGCGAAGATGTACTACGACGCCGACGCAGACCCGAAGGCGCTGGCCGGCCAGAAGATCGTGATCGTCGGCTACGGCAGCCAGGGCCACGCCCATGCCCAGAACCTTCAAGATTCCGGCCACGACGTCACGGTGGTCGAAGCCAACCCCAAGGCCCGCGCCCTTGCCGAAGAGGCGGGGCTCAAGACGGCCGACATGGCCGAGGCGGTCAAGGCCGCCGACGTGATCATGATCCTGGTCCCCGACACCATCCAGAAGAAGGTGTACGAGGAGCAGATCGCGCCCAACATGCGTCCCGGCCAGCTGCTGATGTTCGCCCACGGCTTCAACATCCGGTTCGATCGCATCAAGCCGGGCGAGGGGATCGACGTCGGCATGGTCGCGCCCAAGGGCCCCGGCCACCTGGTGCGCTCGGTCTTCGAGCAGGGCGGCGGCGTGCCGGCGCTCTTCGCCGTCGAGAAGGACCCCTCCGGGACCGCTCGGGCTCGCGTCCTGGCCTACGCCCGCGGCATCGGCGCCACGCGCGCCGGCGTGCTCGAGACGACGTTCAAGGAAGAGACCGAGACGGATCTCTTCGGCGAGCAAACGGTCCTGTGCGGCGGCGTGACGGAGCTGATCCGCAACGGCTTCGAGACGCTCGTCGGGGCCGGCTACCAGCCCGAGCTGGCCTACTTCGAGGTCATGCACGAGCTGAAGCTGATCGTCGATCTCTTCTATCGCGGCGGCATGAACTTCATGCGCTTCAGCGTCAGCGACACGGCCGAGTACGGCGACTACGTCTCGGGCCCGCGCGTCATCGGCCCGCAGGTTCGAGCGGCCATGGAGCAGGTGCTCAAGGAGATCCAGGACGGGTCGTTCGCGGCTCGCTGGATCGCCGAGAACGAGGCCGGCCTGCCGGAGTTCAAGAAGATGCGCGAAGCCGGGCGCGGCCATCAGATCGAGAAGGTGGGTGCCGAGCTGCGGGCCAAGATGCCGTTCCTGAACCCTGTCGAGATCGTCGACGGTCAGCCTCAGGCTGCCGCGAAATCGAAGTAGCGGCACTGAGGCCCTCATGAGCGACAAGGCGCCAGTAGACGTACCCCCGACGTATCGACTCGTTGTCGTCCCTGGGGACGGCATCGGCAGGGAAGTGATAGCCGGCGGCCGCCGCGTTCTCGAGGCGGCCGCGCAGGCCTTCGGCTTCGGCATCGAGTGGACCGAGATCCTCGTCGGGGGCGTGGCCATCGACGCCTACGGGACAGGCATCCGCGACGAGGACCTGGCTCTCTGCGCCGCCGCCGACGCGGTCTACTTCGGTTCCATCGGGGATCCGCGCTACAGCGATCCGAAGGCCAAGGTTCGGCCCGAGCAGGCCCTGCTCCGGATGCGCAAGGACCTGGCCCTCTACGCCAACCTTCGGCCGGTCACGGTCCAGCCGATCCTGGCCGCCAGTTCGCCGGTGCGCGAGTCGCTCGTCAGGGACGTCGATCTGCTGATCGTGCGCGAGCTGACCGGGGGCCTGTACTTCGGCAAGCCGTCAGAGCAGCGGGCAACGCCTGCCGGACGCGAGGTCGTCGACACCCTCACCTACACCGAGCACGAGATCCGTCGTGTGGTGCAACTCGGCTTCGAGCTGGCCCGCGGGCGGCGCAAGAAGCTGACCAGCGTCGACAAGGCCAACGTTCTCGAGTCGAGCCGCCTGTGGCGGACGATCGTCGAGGAGGTCAAGCCCGACTACCCGGACGTCGAGCTGGAGCACCGGCTGGTGGACGCCTGCGCCATGTCGCTCGTCACCCGCCCGGCCCAGTTCGACGTGCTGGTCATGGAGAACCTCTTCGGCGACATCCTCTCCGACGAAGCCAGCGTCCTGGCCGGCTCGCTGGGGATGCTGCCGTCGGCCTCGCTGGGCGAGCGGCGCACGGAGTATGGTCTCTTTGGGCTGTACGAGCCGATCCACGGTTCGGCCCCGGACATCGCCGGGCAAGACCTCGCCAACCCGCTGGCCACGATCCTGTCGGGCTCCATGCTGATGCGCTGGTCGCTGGGGCGGGCCGACGTGGCCGACGCCGTCGAGGCGGCCGTGACGGCCACGCTGAACGCGGGTTATCGCACGCCCGACCTCGTCGCGGCGATCGGAGATCAACCAGACACGAAGAAGGTGGGAACGCAGGAGATGGCCGACCAGGTCGTCTCCAGCTTGATTGAGTCCACCCCGTCCATGGCCGTTACGACTTCCTCGAACGCAGATGCGGGTGGATTCCAATGAGTGATCGCGTAGTTCTCTACGACACGACCCTTCGCGACGGGACCCAGCGCGAAGGCCTCATCGTCTCGCTGGCCGACAAGATCAAGGTCGCCCGCCGCCTGGACGAGTTCGGCATGCCCTACGTCGAGGGCGGCTGGCCGGGCTCCAACCCCAAGGACGTGGACTTCTTCGAGGCCGCCCGCTCAATCGCCTGGAAGAACGCGAAGATCGCGGCTTTCGGCTCGACCCGCCATCGCAGCAACAGCGCCGAGGCCGACCCGAACCTGGCCGCCCTGGTGGCGGCCGAAACCCCGGTCGTTTGCGTTTTCGGCAAGAGCTGGCTGCTCCACGTGCGCGAGGTCCTCCAGGCCACGCCGGAGGAGAACCTGGCAATGGTGGGCGACTCGGTCGCATTCTCCGTGGCCGCCGGCCGGGAGACGATCTACGACGCCGAGCACTACTTCGACGGCTACAAAGACGACCCGGCCTACGCCCTGGCGACCCTGCGGGCGGCTCGCGACGCCGGCGCCACGACGCTGGTCCTGTGCGAGACGAACGGCGGGGCGCTGCCGGACGAGGTCGCCGAGATCACCCGCGCCTCCATCGCAGCCCTGGCCGAGGACGGCAAGCCCGAGGTCGTGTGGGGCATCCACTGCCACAACGACTCGGAGCTGGCGGTGGCCAACTCGCTGGCCGCGGTGGCGGCAGGCGCGCGCCACGTCCAGGGCACGGTCAACGGCTACGGCGAGCGCTGCGGCAACGCCAACCTGGTGAGCATCCTGGCCGACCTGGAGCTCAAGACCAAGTACCAGCCCGTGCCGTCCGGCCGCCTGGGCGAGCTGACCGAGCTGGCCCGCTACGTGGCCGAGATCGTCAACATCACCCCCGACGACCACCAGCCCTACGTGGGTCGCTCGGCCTTCGCCCACAAGGGTGGGGTTCACGGCGCGGCCACGGCCCGGGCCAGTAGCGCCTACCAGCACATCGACCCGGCGGTCGTCGGCAACCTCAGCCGCCTGGTCGTGAGCGAGCTGGGCGGCAGGGCCAACACCCAGCTGCGGGCTGAGCAGCTCGGCCAGCAGCTCGACGACGTCGACCCCAAGAAGCTGAGCCAGGTCATCAAGCAGCTGGAAGCCGAAGGCCTGGCCTTCGAGGGCGCCGAAGCCTCCTTCGAGTTGCTGGTGCGGCGGCACAAGTCCAGCTACGCTCGGCCCTTCGAGCTGTGCGACTACACCGTCCTGGTGGAACAGCGCGGCGGTTCCGAGCTCCTGGCCGAGGCGACCGTCAAGGTGGAGGTGGCCGGCGAGGTGCTCCACACCGCCGCCGACGGGAACGGCCCGGTCAACGCTCTGGACACGGCCCTGCGCAAGGCCCTGGGCGCCTTCTACCCTCAGCTGGATGCCGTCCACCTGGTTGACTACAAGGTCCGCATTCTCGACAGCGAGGAGGCCACCGCGGCCCAGACGCGAGTCATCATCGACTCATCGAACGGGGCCCTGGAGTGGTCGACGATGGGCAGCGGGACGAACATAATCGCCGCCAGCTGCCAGGCGCTGATCGACTCACTCGAGTACGCCATCTGGAAGACGGGCGCGGAGGTGCGGCGGCGCGATGAGCGCCACTTCACCACTGTCGCCCAGAATGGCGCCAGCAAGTAGTCGTTTCGGCTCACAGGTGGAGGTTGGGATGGCATCGCCGAAAGCGGGCGCGCCGCGGGTCGCCTTCCAGGGCGAAGAGGGCGCCTTCAGCGAGGAAGGCGTCTTCTCGGCTTTCGCGGCGCCGTTAACTGTGGCTATGCCGACCTGGCGCGAGGTCTTCGAAGCCGTCAACAGGGGCGACGTCGAAGCCGGCGTCGTGCCGATCGAGCGTTCGGCCGGCGGCAGCGTGCGCGAGATCTACGACCTGCTGTTCGAGTTCGACGAGATCAGGATCGTTGCTGAGGTGACCGTGCCGGTCCACCTGGCCCTGCTGGCCATGCCGGGCCAGAAGGTCGAGCAGATCGAGCGCGTCTACAGCATCGCCCAGGCCCTGGACCAGGCCGACGCCTTCTTGCGCACCCGGCCGTGGCAGGTCATGACCAGCTACAACACCGCCGGTGCGGCCAAGGCCATCGCCGACAACAAGGAGATGGGCGCGGCGGCAATCGCCTCGCCGCGGGTGGCGCCGATCTACGGCCTGGAGGTGCTGGCCTCGGACATCCAGACCGGCCAGGCCAACCGCACCCGCTTCGCCGTCCTGGCGCGCGACCCGCTGGGCGACGGCTGGCTGAAGCCCGCCACCGTGGCCGGGCCGACGAAGACGACCCTCGTCTGGGCGGTGCGCAACGTGCCGGGCAGCCTGTACCGCTGCCTGGGCTGCTTCGCCGAGCGCGACGTCAACCTCTCGCGCCTGGAATCGCGGCCCAGCCGCGGGGTCCGCTGGGAGTACGTCTTCTGGGCGGACCTGGACGCCGAACCGGGCGAGCCCGATTGCTCGGCAGCGCTGGCCGCTCTCTTGCGGGAGGCGGTGATGGTCCGCGTCGCCGGAGTCTATCACCGCCCCGCCGAGGAGTAGCTAGGTCGAGCCAAGGCGGCCGGCCGGTCGCCGGGTCGAAGCCCCGTTCGAGGCCCGCCGGGACGCGCGACGCTTCGCCACGGGGCCGGGCTTGCCGTAGAGATAGCCCTGGCCCAGTTCCACGCCGAGCCGCCGGACCATGTCGGCCTCTTCCCCGGTCTCGATACCTTCCGCGACCAGGGTGCACCCCGCCGCGCGGGCAAAGTGCCGCATCCCTGTGACCAGGGCCTGTCTGCCCAGATCCGTGTTGACGCCGCGGACGAGGCCCATGTCGAGCTTCACGAAATCGGCCCGCAGCTCCACGATGTGGGTGAAGTTGGCGATTCCGGCCCCGGCGTCGTCGACTGCCAGCCGGGCCTCCGGAACTACGCCCCGGAACCCATCTCGAACCGCAGGGTAGTCTTTGATGGCTTCGTGTTCGGTGATCTCAAGAACTATCGGCCGATCGGCACGCGACAGGGTTGCTCTCAGGGCCTCGGGAACGGCGAGCATCCGGGGCGAGATGTTGAGGTGCAGCCACTGGCCGGACGGCAGGGCCCGGGCGGTTTCGATGGCCCGCTCGAGTGTCGCCAGCTCAAGTTCCACGCCGATACCCACCTGCCAGGCTTCCGCGAAGCATAGGTCGGGGGGCTGTCCGGACGAGAACCTGGTTAGGGCTTCATGCCCTACGATCTCCCCCGAGGGCAGGCCGACGATCGGCTGGAACACGGTCCGGAAGGCGCCTTCCTGGATGACTCGCTCGAGATTCGCCCGGGTTTCGAGTTCGACACGCCTGGCGTGGAGCCGGTCGGCCAGGAGAGCGCTGGGCGTGCTGGTCAGATCGACGACGACCGTAAGCCGTTCGACGAACATCCGCCCGAGATCGGGGTCGGAGGTCCCAACCATGAGCAGCCCGTCGGCATGGTCGCCGTGCACGATCGGCGCATAGGCGGCCGCCCGCAGATCCATCTCGGTCAGAGCGGTCTCCCAAGTCCCGCCCTCGGGGCAACCGGCCCAGTACTCGCCATGCGGCCCCCGTGCCGCCCGGTCGTGGAGCAGCCCGGTCCGCATGTCTTTGCTAGGAGCCCGGGGGAAGTCCGAGGGGGCACGATACGCCAGCGCGGTGATCTGATCCGGGAAGCTGAAGCCGAAGACTGCAACGAAGCACACTCCCGGCAGCGTCCACATCGCGTCACACAGCGCCTCGGCCGCCTGTTCGGCCGTGGCCTTGGGCTGCAGGCGCTGCAGGGCCTCGACCATGGCCGACTCGAGGCGGGCCTCGAAGGCCAGGTCGCTCAGGGCCTGCTGGAGCAGAGTCATGTCCGTCAGGAAGCCAACGGTTGCGGGCCCGTCCGGGAACTCGACCTCCGCGATTGCGACGTGCATCGGGAACTGAGATCCGTCTCTCCGGCAGCCCACCGTCTCGTACGCAATTGGTGCCGGCAGGCTCCGGGCCCGGCGCTGAGATAGCCCCAGCACCTGGCGGCGGCGCCGCGGCGCTATCTGCTCGGCAAGCGAGTGCCCAACCAGGTCGGCATCGGTATCGAAGCCGAACATGCGCAAGTACGCTTCGTTGACGGCGATGGTTGTACCGGCCCTGCTGACTCCGATCGCGACGGGAGCCTTGTCGATGAGCGTGCGGAATCGCGATTCACTCTCTCGCAGGGCTCGCTCGACGCGCTCGCACTCTTCGACGCTGCATGTCACTCCCACGGGATGCCTCGGCTCACGCTGCCCACCAGAGAGGATCTTGGCCGGGACCTCGGTGGCGGCGACCCGATGTCCTTGGACAGGCTGATCGACCCGTACGCGAACCGGACCCCACGCCGCGCTACCTGCCCCGTCGGCGGCCGAGCGCCTCACGAGGCAATCCTCGACGCGAGCCCAGCGGACTGCGGCGTGAGCGCGTCTGTCGCGGGCGCCGCCATCGTCCGCAGCCGAGTTACCGCCCCCGAGCAGCGTATATGCGTGGCCCGGGTCTTGTCGGCTGCCACCGTAGTCATACGCCTCGTTCTGCTGCGGCACGGATGGGGTTGTGAACATCGTGCGGCACGCCGCCGCGACTTCCACTAAGCCATTGGGTTGGGAACCGGGTCGGCATGCGTGGGACGAGCGAGTGGTACAACCGGGTGAGGCGGTGCCTCCGAGAGCCGCTCGGCCGGACGTCTGCGACGCCCGTCTCGCGTCGGCCCGGCGGATGGTGAGCCGCACCAGGCCGACCACTCAATCGCTTCGCTCCTCGCCTTTCTCTGGCGGTCGATCCTTTCCGCCTCTGCCCCGATGAGGCTCGGCAAGCCCAGCGTCCACCAGCCACGCTGGGGTGCGCCCGCTCGACGTCGCATCGCCCGAGCGAGCGGCGCTGGGCCGTATCCAGCCTTCGCGGATGGCGTGAAGGACCAGATCGGTCCTGCTCGGGACCCCGACCCGATCGAAGAGGGCACGCAGATGGCTCTCCACGGTGCGCGGGCTGATGCCCATGGCCGACGCCACTTCCACCGTCGACTGGCCGTCGGCGAGCAGCTCCAGGACAGCCAGTTCCCGAGCGGTCGGGATGCCCCCAGCGGCGCGAACGGCGTGCATCGTCGCCGGCGAGAAGCTGACCTCGCCGTCCGCGGCGGCGATGATGGCCGCGACCAGCTCGTCCGGTTCTGCCATCTTCAGAACGAAAGCCGCCGCGCCGCCCTCGAAGGCGGCCCGGTGGTAGATCGGGTGGTCGTGGGAGGTGTACATGACGAATCTCGGATGCTCCCGGCCGGCGCATTCCTTGAGAAGAGTGAAACCGGACTCGTCACCCAGCTGGATGTCGCACACGACGACGTCCGGGCTTTCCTGCGCGATCAGCCTTCTGGCTTCTTCCAGATCTAGCGCTACGCCGGCGACCCGCAGCCTCGGATTCGACGCCAGCAAGGCGGCGACCGCCTGCGCGACCATCGTGTGATCGTCGACTATGGCAACGCTGACCGCGGGCACGAGTTGTCGCGACACGACTGCTGGAGCATCTGGTCGTGCGGGGGCGCGGCCGGCGCCCAGCAGAACATCGCTTGGATGGGCCATGAAGTACCCCTGGCCGAAGTGGACGCCAAGGTCCACCAGGGTCGTGAACTCCGCCGCCGTCTCGATGCCTTCGGCAACCACAGCGATCCCGAGCTGCCGGGCAAGCGCAGATATCGCCGATGCCAGGGCGCGATGGGTCGTGTCCTTGTCGATGTCCCGCGTCAGGCTCACGTCCAGCTTGATGATGTCAGGCGTAAGCTCCAGGAGCCTGTGGAAGTCTGCCGAGCCGTATCCTGCATCGTCGAGTGCGAGCCTGATTCCTCTCGATCGCACCCTGGGCAGCCCGGCGCGGAGCGGCTCGTAGTTGGCCACTGCGGCATCGACGCCGATCTCGAGAACCAGGCGATCGGGGGGCAGGTTGCGCAGCATCTGATCCAGTTCGTCGCACACGGCAGTGGACGGCGAGACGTTCAGAGCCAGGTAAGCTGGCTCCGGGATATCGGCGAAGAGAGCAAGGTGCGCTCGCACGGCGGCAAGCTCCAGGAGACGACTCTGCGAGGCATCCATGTCCGGATGCGAGAACCACTCGGCCGGCTTGCGGCCAGGCTCTCGGTCGAACCGGGCTAGAGCCTCATAGCCGACGATCAGACCGGTGGCGAGCTCGAAGACCGGCTGGAGAACCGGCCTGATGCCACCGGGAGCCAGGGCGGCGGCCACCTCGTGCGGCTTCGGTCCGGCGCCCAGCCCCTCGGGCCGTCGACGCTTGCCGACGGACCGGTGCGTGGCATCTCGCGGAGTCGGATCTGGCCGTGGCATGGCGGACCTCACTCAGCACGGGAATGGACGGAGGTGTGCGGCACCCAGGCCCGCACGGTCGTTCCGTGTCCGGGCTCGCTCTCGATGGAGCACCAGCCGCCGGTAATGCTCGCCCTCTCCCTCATCAGGGCCAGGCCCAGGTGCCCGGGCTCCTCCGGGGCGCTGGCGTCGAAGCCGCAGCCGTCGTCACGCACGGTCAACAGTGTCCCGCCGTCCGACTTGGAGAGGGCAACCTCCACCGCTGTCGCGGAGGCGTGCTTGCGGACGTTGGCCAGCGCCTCCTGGGCTATTCGCAAGAGCATCGCCTCTGCCTCCCGAGGCGGCCTGTCCGAGGTCTCGATCTTCACCGTGCACGGCGGGCCTCCAGATTCCTGCACGCGTGCCAGGTAGTCGGGGAGAGCGAGAGCCAAGCCACCCTCGCCAAGAGAAGGCGTCCTCATGTCGAGCAGCAGCGTCCTGAGTTCCACCAGCGAATCCGAGATGGTGCCTTCGAGCTTCTCGATCTCCTCACCGCTCTGGCCTGAGATCTCGCGCCCCAGCATGCTCAAGCGGATACGGAGGGCAACGAGCGTCTGGACGATGCCGTCGTGGATCTCGGCCGCGATCCGCCGGCGCTCTTCCTCCTGATCGGACACGATCCGGATGGCCATGTTGTGTCGCTCTCGCGACACCCGCCGCAGTCGGTCCAGGCTCTCCTGCAACTCGCGCGTTCGCTGCTGGACGGCCTCCTCGAGTCGTCGTTCGTGGTCGCGGAGGTCGAGTTCCAGGTGACGCCTGGCCAGGAGGTTGTGCACGCGACACAGCAGCTCGCGCTTCCTGATCGGCTGGAAGATGCACTCCGTGGCCGTATCGCAGATCTCGTCCTCGGATTCGTCGCACAGCGCCAGGATCGGAGGCCGTGACCGATCGTCCTCCGTCAGCCAGGCGAGCAGCTCCGGCCAGCCGCCCTCTTGGCGGGCTGGGGAACCGACGACCACGAGATCGGGGGGCGTGTCGGCCTCACGGGCAAGCCTGAACCCCTCCTGCCCATCCACTCCAACTACGGAGCGGTGCCCCGCATCTTCCAGGATGCGCCGAAGCTTCCGAGCGGCCGCCCGATCGTCCTCGATGATGAGGATGCGGGCTTGAGTGAATCGATCTTCAGGCAAGCTTCTTCACCGGCGGCTCTGGTTCGCACCGCGTCACGGTCATCTGTGCCGGGGCAACCCTCCTCGACCCGGCGAGTTGGGTCGCGCGGCCGAGTCTAGCACGACCCTGTGGAGCGCCCGCCCGGTGTGCGACTGCACCTCGTGCACGTGGCGTACGAGTCAACTGCCCATTCGGGTGGGTTCCCCCGGTTACGTTGGTCACTAGGTCATCTCACCTATGGTCACCTTGTGACTGGCGGCGCCAGAAGGTCTCATTGACCCTGCGAGGGTGGGCGTTCGGACTGGCAGCAGACAAACCAGCACCCCGTCCCACCAAGTACCGGCCGCTCGGGCAACCGGGCGTCCCAAGTAGAAGGAATGGCACAGATATGGATTCGACGACTTCCAGCCAGAGAAAGCGCCGCAGGCGAGGTCTGTTGGCTCTGCTCGTGGCCGCGAGCGCCGTCGTAAGCCTCTCCGGAGGCCTTCTCTCATTGGCGCTGTTCACGGACTCCGAAACAGTCACGGGCAACGCATTCCAGGCTGGGACGATCGACATCTCGGTTGCGCCCGGGAGTGCGATCCTTTCGGCCACAGCCCTCATGCCGGGCGATACCGTCAACGGCTCGGCCGTCGTGTCGAATGCCGGTACGGCGCAGCTGCGCTACGCCATCACCGGTCTTGCGACCGACGCAGACGGACTGCATCTCAACACCGTCCTCGCTCTGACGATCAAGGACGAAGGTACGAGTTGCGCCGCCTTCGACGGAACCACGCTGTTCAGTGGCTACGTTCCTACCGCCGTCGGCAACCTTGTCGGCGATGCGGCGACTGGCCCCCAGGCCGGGGATCGGACCCTGAACAGCGGCGCCAGCGAGACGCTCTGCTTCGCTGCTGACCTCCCGATCGGGACCGGCAACGCGTTCCAGGGCTCCGCGACGACGATGACCTTCACCTTCGAGGCCGAGCAGACGGCCAACAACCCGTAAGGGCTGAAGAGTGAACAGGCGCCGGTCATGGCCCCTCATCGGGCCGTGACCGGTCCCTGTGCTGCACCCGGGGGGTGACTGATGAAGATGGCGCTCCGAATCCTGCGTGTGTCGCTGGATGGCGCCCTGCTGTTGCTCGTTGCGGGGGTGGTCGTTCTCGCGCTTGCCGCGGCGCTCGGACCCGCGATGGGGCATCAGCCGGTCGTCATCAGGGGCGGCTCCATGGCGCCCGCGATCCCGCTCGGAGCGCTCGTCGATGTCGTGGGGGTCGACCCGTCGGAGCTGGCGGTTGGGGACATCGTGACAATGAAGACCGCCAGCGGCGTGCTGGTCACTCACCGCATCGTTCGGATAGTCTCGACTGAGGAGGGGCTCTCGTTCGAGTTGAAGGGCGATGCCAACGCCGAGCCCGACGCGGGCCTGGTGCCAGCCACAGCTGTGCAGGGAAGAGTGGCCGTTTCCGTACCCATCCTTGGCTACATGCTGTACATGCTCACCTCTCCAACGGGTCTGGCGTCGCTCATCTGTCTGGCTCTGACCCTGCTGTTCTTGATCTGGCTGCTCGAGGACCTCGAACAGGGATGGGGACTCTCCAGGAGCTCCGAGCCCCGAGAGAGGTTGATAGGATGAGGCGCCTCGGTCGCCCGCGCCCGATCCTGCTGGCTGCGCTGGCCTTGGCCTGCTCGACGGTGTTCGTCGCCGGAACTGCGACGAGCATGGCCCTGTTCAGTGATGCGGCTGCGGATGGCGGCAACAGCATGTCTGCCGGCCTTTGGGCCTTCTACCTGCACAACAACCCGACGCCGCCCACTGGCAACACGAGGTTCCAGGCGGACCTGACCGCAACGACGACCGCTTCCACTCAGGCGACTCTGTACAACTACGACCGCATCGACTGCGACAATAGGACGGGTCGCCTGTTGCGGCGGCAGTTCTTCCCCGACCCCGGCAACACGACCACCTGCCGGTACGTGAACTGGAGGTTGCCTGTCCAGACGGTCGCCCTGAGCCTGACGGCGGGAGAGACGGTCACGGCCGACATCTGGTCGGCCACCCAGACCAACCGAGCCAACCGCACCGGATCCATCATCGCCTATCTGCGCGACTACGACCCGAGCACAGGCACGTACACTGAGATTGCGAACGCGACCTACACGGGCAACCACGCGGCAGGAAGGACCTTCTACGAGCGGCCCATCCCAATCACGATTGCCTCGACCTACACCGTGGCGGCGGGCCACCAGCTGGAGCTGAAGCTTGAGTGCCCCAGGGCCACTTCTCAACACGACATGATGGTCGCCTACGACACGACGGGCTACCCTTCGCTCCTGCGGCTGCCCTAAGCTCGGCCACCCGACTCCAGGGACCCAGCCACCCTCTCCGCCAGACTGGCACTCTGATCGCCGGCAATCGCCCGGCGATCAGAGTGCTGCTTCGCAGGCCCAGCGCCGGCTGCGTCCCATCCCCAATCGCGAGGGCTTCCAGGCGATCGTCGGCGCCTGGAAGCGGGGTCCTAGCCGACGCCTCGCTCCAGCCCCATCCGGAGCGCCGGGGCCCGCCATGAGCGGCCGCGGTCCCAATCACGCGAAGCGCCATCGTGTCCTGGAAGGGATCTGGCCGGCCTTGCGCGCGGTGCGCGGCGGCGGGAACTGTTAGGCAACCTGCAAACTCCGTACCTTGCAGACAGCCTTAACGTCCTGAGGGAAAGCACGCAGGCCGGTAGCGGTAGGCACGCGCTTGTGGCACGAAGGGCGTTCCCCGACAGTGGACGCATGAACGGGCACCGCTACGCAGCACGGGACGCACGGCCAGGAAGACGGCCCCATCGGTGCACACGGCGCGTACTCGGTGGCCCGCCGAAGAGGCTGACATGATCGGACGACCGGGATCCCTGCTGAGCATTGGCAATGGAGAACCCGAACGCGACCTGGGGGGCGGGGCCGGCTCCGTCTCCCCGGGCGCCCGCGTCGCAGCGTTGGTTGAAGCCGAGCTGGGCAGTCAGGTTGGCCCCGGCGACGTTCCAGGCTTCGATCCCACCTGGGGGACTCTTCGCCCGCCGCTGCTCCTGGAGAGCGATCCGTGGCTCACGCGACCGGGCGCGGGCGGAGCCGCAATCGAGGTCGCCTGCACAGATGCCGAGATCTTCTGCGACGGCTTCCAGGTCTCAGGGCAGCTGGAAACGGGTCAGTTTGGCCGGCTGTCGGACTGGCTCAAGATGCAGACGGGCTTCATCGCGGTCCTGAACGCGAGCATCAATCGCCTTGGCGGGGCCGATTTGGCCGATCTCCATGAGGGAGGGAACACACAGTGGGTTCGGCTTGACGGCATCGCCATCCTGGCGGAGCGAGCCCAGACGGAACACGGCCGGCCTTGGGCGCCTGTCGTTCCGAAGCAGGCCCACGGCGTGTCCATGGTGATGCCCGCCTACCGCCTGGAGGGCAGCATGCACATCCATGCCGACGGGTCCGTGCTAGAGTTCCTGGCATCGCCTGAGACGCGCTTCCTGCCGATCACCGACGTGCTCGTCCGCCTTCTGTCGGACCCGACGGTGGTGGCCCGCTTCCCCTTCGCGCTGGTCAATCGAGACCATCTGGTCTCCCTTGTGAACGGACACTAGGATGAAGCGACACGCGGCGTTCCTTCTGTCCGCGGGCGCACTGGCGTTGATCCTGATGGGCATGCTGGTGTCGGCTACGCTCGCTGCGACGGCCACGAGCATTGCCTCAGACCGCCACGACCTCCGCCTGACGGGCGGCTCGCCCATCGTGGTCTCGGGCGTCATGCCGGGCGACCAGGTCGCGACTCGTACGATCGAGTTGTCCGCCACCGGGGCGCTGCGCTACAGGATGCACGTCACCTACGATGGGTCTCAGGCCCTTGCCGAGGCCCTTCTGACGACACTCACCGGGGCGGATGGCGCGGTGCTCTACCAGGGCCCGCTAGCTGAAGCGAGAGTGGGTGGGATCGGCTGCCCATCGGCCGCCGATCCGGCCCTGGCCGACGGTCAGACGACCACGATCACCATTTCGGTGATACTCCCGCTCAGCGCCGGCGCCGAGACCCAGGGTGGCTCCGTGCAGTTCTCGATAGTCGTCGAGTCGTTCGAGGACGCCGGATAGAGTTCGCAGACGGCCTCTCGCCAGGCGCCGAGTCGCAGGCTCAGTCTGCGCGATGCCGCCCGACGGTGCTCGCGCCCACCCGGCTGGGCTGCCGGAGACGCCGGCGGGCGAGACTGCTTCCACGACCGGCTGCTCCGGGCACTTCGCGTCCCCTCGAGTGACGTGCCGAGCGACGATGCCCGCTACGCTCCTTGCACGAACGAGTGATGGCCTCCAACTACCATTGCCAGAAGGGGCGTCCTTCACTGTAATTGAGGCGGTTCGAGTAGCTCCCTCGAGTGACTCGACGATCCCGCCGCGGATATCTGGAGCGTATGAGGACTAGCCGAGCCCGAGGACTGGCCGGATGGTAGTCAGATCGACACACCCCACCCACGGGGAACACCATGGCCCAGGCCAACCTGACCGCCACCCTGACCGCGTCCACCGGGGCCACCCTCTACAACTACACGCTCGCGGCCGGCCACCGGCTGGAACTCGAGTTCGAGTGTCCCCGGGCGACCTCCCAGAACAACATGATGGTCGCCCACGACACGAGGGGCTACCCTTCGCTCCTGCGGCTGCCCTGGGCCCGGCTGTAGTGAAGTCGAGGTGAGCGGGTGAGCACGTCCGTGGCGCGGCAAACCGAGACGCTTCGGCAGCAGGCTGCCGATCTGGCGCGGAGCCTGTCCACGCAGGCGCGCGGCTCGGCGACCGTAGCCCAGGCGCGGGCCGTGCTGCGCATGGTTGGCGTGGATGGGCTGGATCGCGCCGGGCGGCCGCTGGCCGGGTCCACTTTGGAGCGCTTCTGCGGATCCGATCCGAGCCGGCTGGCGGAGGGGGTTCTCCTGCCTCTGGCGCTTGCGGCAGCGAGCCGCGAACAGACGCCGCGCGACGTGGCGCTCGAGGTGGCAGCTGGAACGGTCGATCTCGTGGCCGTGGCCGGATCGGCCGACGAGAGCCTTCGCGCAGCGGCTCAGGTTCGGGCCTCGGAGTTGCTGAGCGCGGCCGTCGCCCACTTCGACGCCAACCGCACTGCAGCCAGAATCCAGCGTGAGATCCTCGGCTCGCCTCGCCAGCCGTGGCTTGGCCTGGCCCTGGAATCGAGTGACACCAGTGCAGCGGCCGGGGAGATTCGTCGGCTCGCGGCGCAAGGCGTGGACGTCGTGCAGATCACCGTTCCTGCCAGCTGGGAATTCGCGGAGGCCAGACGAGCCACCGGGCTGGACGAGGGGACCGATGAGGCCGGCGGGTCCACCCGGGGGGCACGCCTCGGCCGACGTCACGCCGGGCGCGGCGCGCGCCGCCGCCTGCCATTGCCGCAGCTGCCGCGCCTGGACCGGCAGGCCATGCCGGCAGGAAGCCAGCGTGGCCTGGCCGAGCTACGACGCGTGGCCGATCAAGCGGCAGCGGAGCGTGGCAGCTACGTCAGCCTGATGACCGTTACCTCGGCCTTCGCCGCGCCTGAGCAGGCGGTCGTCGCCGCGTTCGAACGCATCGACTTCATAGAGGCCGATCCGATGCGGGAGATCGTGGAGCACAACGTGGATCCCGACCGCGCCATAGCGGACCACGCCTTCGCCCATCTCCTGCAGGCCCGGGCTGGATGCGGTGTAGTAGTGGGTGCCGGGCCATTGACACTGGGAACCGAGCTTGCCAGCGGCGTGCCGTCGGATCCGGCCACACGGGCAGGCCGAGCACTCGCCCTGCAGGCTCTGGGCGCCGAGCTTGCGCTGGCCTGCGGGCTGCCGGCCGAGCAACTGCTGCTGGGGGCCGTGCCGGGCTGGATGACCGATGTGTCCGGCGCCCTGCCATGCCTTGTGCAGACGTGGCTCCGGCGGGCAGCCTTCCCGGGCCACAGCCTGGTCGTAGAGATGCCGCGCCCGGCCTCCGCCAGGGGCGGGGCGTCCGCCAGCTGGGCCGCTCCGCTGGTGGCAGCTCTTTCCGGCGCCCCAGCGGCGCTGGTGATCGTGGCGCCGGGCAGTCGGGCAACCGAATCCGGTGCCGCGGATCTCGCCGCCGCGGCAGCGGCAGCGACGACTCTGCGGACGACGCTCGGTGATGGTGCGCTGCACGGCGACGCCCAAGAGCTGGCCGCGCAGACGGCCCGAGCTGCCCGTCGGACGCTTGAGCGCCTGGCGGGTGAGGGTTGGGCCAGCCTGCTGGGGTCGGCGGGTGCCGATCCGGCCTCCGGTCGTCTGGGCCGCTCGGCTGTCGTGGCCCGGCGCGACGGCCCCTTGTCGGAAGGCCAGCTGGTTTCGGACCTGCTACTGGCGCGATAGCGCAGAGCCGGATGCTAGGATGGCCGCCGGTTCAGAGCACGCGCGGAGGATCCCAGGCTGAGCACCCCCAGCGAAGGCATGATCGCGTTCGGTCGCCTGCGCATCTCCGCCGTCACGGCTGCGGGGCTCGGTGCCCTGGTCGCGGCCTGGGTCGCCATCGTCTACTTCGCCGAGCCATGGGGTGAGAGCCTGGCCCCATCCGGCATGGACGCGCGCTGCTACTGGGTGCCGAGCCTTTCGGATCCCTACGTCTACTCGAACTGGACCGAGCAGATCGCCTATCCGTACTCGCCGGCCTTCCTGCAGCTTCTGCAGCCGATTCGCCTCCTGCCATGGCAGGCTTTCATGGCGGTCTGGGCGGCCATCCTGATGGTGGCGCTGGTCTATCTGACCGGACCGCGGTTGATCCTCCTCGGTCTGGCCTTCTTCGGCCTGATGGAGGTTTGGGGCGGCAACATCGAGCTGCTCATCGCTGCCGCCATCGTGCTGGGGTTTCGCTGGCCCGCTGTCTGGGCCTTCGTTTTGCTGACCAAGATCGCGCCCGGGATCGGGCTGCTGTGGTTCGCCCTGAGGCGGGAATGGGGCTCGCTGGCCATCGCTCTGGCGGCGACCGCGGCCGTGGTCGCCGTCTCGGCTGTGCTGATGCCCGATGCCTGGCGGCGCTGGGTGGACGTCCTGACGGCCAATGCCGGCAAAGGCGGCACCTGGGCCGCCGTCCCGGTCCCGTTCCTGGTCCGCTTCCCGGCCGCCCTGGTGCTCGTCGTCTGGGGCGCTCGCTCGAATCGCCGCTGGACCGTGCCGGTGGCGGCGATGCTGGCCCTGCCGGCCCTCTGGTACGGCGGCCTGTCGATCATGCTGGCCGTCCTGCCGCTGACCGGTGCCCGAAGCTGGGGCCAGATGTGGGCGGTTCTGGCTCGGGGCAGGGCCGAGCTTGCCTCCTCGCTGGCGCACTCCCGGGCGGCCTCGTAGGATTGCCCCAACAGTCACCCGAGTCCCCGACAGGAGGAGCATCAGGTGCCCGATTCGTCCCCATTGCCGGTCCGTGATACGGCCTGGCCGAATCTCCACGTCTCGCGCCATCCGGCGATCCTCCACAAGCTCGCCATCCTGCGCGACGAGCGGACGGAGCCGAAGAAGTTCCGCGAGGTCGTGCGTGAGCTGTCCTGGCTGCTGGGCTACGAAGCCCTGGCCGACGTGGATGTCCGGCCGATCCGGATCAGCACCCCCCTCGAAGCCACCGACGGTCACCAGCTGGCGGTGCGCATCGGCCTGGTCCCGATCCTGCGCGCCGGCCTGGGCATGGTCGATGCCATGCTGGAGTTGATGCCGACCGCCGAGGTCTGGCACCTGGGCCTCTTCCGCGACGAGAAGACCCTCCGGCCGGTGGAGTACTACAACAAGCTGCCCGACTCGGCTACGGTGGACCTGTGCCTGATCCTCGATCCGATGCTCGCCACCGGCGGCTCGGCGGCGGCGGCCGTCGAGGTTCTCAAGCGCTGGGGCGCCACGCGCATCAAGCTCATCAACCTGATCGTGGCGCCGGAGGGCGTGGACCTGGTCACCAAGGCGCACCCGGACGTGGAGATCTACTGCGCCGCGGTCGACCGCCAGCTCAACGAGATCGGCTACATCATGCCGGGGCTGGGCGACGCAGGCGATCGTCAGTTCGGCACGGGGGGGTCGCAGTAGGGTTGCCCTCTGGCGA
>DAOUEA010000030.1:0-2311 GCA_034430475.1 Chloroflexota bacterium
CTGCTGGCCACCGACGGGCTGCCTGCGTCGGAGCCGGCCAACGAGCAAGCCATCGACCTGGCGATCCAGATGAAGGCGAAGCTGATCGTGGTCAGCGTCGTGGCTTCGCTGCGTCAGTCGTCCGAACCCCATGGCGGCGAGAGCGAATCCCGCGACTCGATGGCTACCCGGGCCCAGGGCATCGTCTCCCGCGCCAAGGCCGCCGGGGCAGATGCCACTTTCCTGGTATGGGAGGGCGAGCCGGGCGACGCCATAGTCGCCGCCGCCGACTCGGAGGGCGCTGGCCTGATCGTCATCGGCTCCCACGGCCGCAGCGGCGTCAGCCGCTTCTTCATCGGCAGCGTCAGCGACTACGTCGTCCGCCACTCCCACTGCCCGGTGATGGTCGTGCGCGGCCAGCCGGAGGCCGGCCGGCGGTAGCGGTTACTTCGCGTAGGCCCCGTCCGGATCCAGCTCCTCGCGGATGAGGCGCAGCTCCTCCGCGGTGGGGGCCGGAGTGACCGGCAGCGGCTCGGCCGTGTTGGGCGCCCAGCCCATCGACTCGCGCAGCTGATCCAGCGTGACGCCGGGGTGGATCGAGTCCAGGCGCATCTCCCCCGCATCGTCGAAGTGGTAGATGCCCATGTCGGTCACGACGACCGACGGCCCCGAACCCAGCCAGCTTTCCTCGCGCCGCGTGAGAGCCGCGGACTCCGCGCCCCCGAGATTCCCCGGCGAGGTCCGGAAGTCGATCTTTTCCACGAACGAGCGCTTGGACTGGCGCATGATGACGAAGACCTGGCGGGCGTTGATGGCGATCTCGCACGCCCCGCCCGAGCCGGGCAGCCGCGTCTTCGGATGCTGGTACGGGCCGATGACTGTGCTGTTGATGTTGCCGAAGCGGTCGATCTGAGCCGCCCCCAGGAAGCCGACGTCGACCAGCCCGCCCTGCAGGTAGTAGGCGAACAGCTCGACCATCGGCACCACGGCCGTGGCGCCGGTGACGATGCACGGATCGCCGATCGAGAGCGGCAGGCGGGCCGGCTTCGCCCCGAACGCGCCCGACTCGTAGACCAGCTCCAGGTCCGGGGCGACGGTCAGGCGGGCCAGGTTGACGGCGATGTTCGGCAGCCCTACGCCGACGAAGCAGACCCGCTGGCCGGCCAGCTCGCGGGCGGCGGCCACGATCATCATCTCGGAGGCCGAGAAGGCGACCTCGCTCATTCGTAGACCCCGTAGTCGACCGAGCCCGAAGGCGCCGAGCCCGAAGGCCGCAGCTCGGCCATCCTTTCGGCCCCCAGCTTGTCCATGTATTCGGCCCGGCCGGCGACGCCGTACACCCATTCGTCGAGCCAGGCCTGCGTGGCGGCGGCATCGCGGCTGATGGCGTCCCACTCCAGGTAGAAGCGGTTGTCGCGGTCGTAGGCGCCCTGGACGTACGACGGGTGGGCGCCCCACGGCTCGACAACCACCGCGTCGACGATCAGCCCGGGGATCACGGTTCGGTTTGGATCGGCTCGAATGACCGCCTCGTCGACAAGCTCCTCGACGACGACGACCACTCGATCGGCGGCGAACGCGGCCTCCTTCTGGCAGCCGAGCAGGCCCCACATCTGGGCGTTTCCCTCCGCGTCGGCGCGCTGGGCGTGGACGATCGTCACGTCCGGCTTCAGAGGCGGTACAGCGTAGACGGTCTCGTCGCCGTACGGCGAGCGGATCGGCCGGATGAGCGGGTTGGCCTTCGGGAGGTCCGACTCGAAGTAGGAGCGAAGCGGGTAGAAGGGCAGATTCGAGGCGCCGGCCGCGTAACGGCCCACCATCCCAAAGTGGCTGTACTCCTCCAGCTCCAGGGGCGCCGGGTCCGCGTTCTCGACGCGGCGGCGGATGGCGTGCAGCCCGCCCACGCCCGGGTTGCCGAGCCAGGAGAAGACGAGCTTGCGCGCCGCTCCCGCAGCCACCATCTGGTCGTAGATGAGGTCCGGGGTCAGGCGGGCCAGGGTCAGGTCGCGCTTGCGCTGGCGGACGATCTCGTGGCCGGCGGCGAAGCAGATGAGATGCGTGAAGCCTTCGATGGCGACGACGTCACCGTCATGGATGAGGGCGGCGACGGCGTCGCGCATCGACGCCACCTTACTCATCGGCGCTCACCCGGCGCTTACCTCTCGCTTCACTGTGGCCGCGTCACATCCTGCCACATGCCGGCCCGGGTGGCACCAGAGCTGTCAGGGCTGGTAGAGGTCCGCTGTCCCGTTTCCCACGACCAGCACCCGCCCGTTCGGCAGCAGCACGGCGATAGTCTCCCAGCGCTCGTGGGTCATCTCTCCGGCAGTCA
>DAOUEA010000031.1:0-4399 GCA_034430475.1 Chloroflexota bacterium
CCCGAACGATTGACCGGGCGCCAGCTGACCGATTCGATCGGCCGGTTGCGAGGCGGGCTCGACAACTCCCGCCGCGACGATCTGGCCGCGCGTCTCAAGCTCGACCTGAACCGGCGCACCCGCCAGCTCTCGAGCGGCAACCGGCGCAAGCTGGCTCTGCTCCTGGCCTTCCTGTGGCCGGCTGAGCTGCTGATCCTCGACGAGCCGACGAACGGACTGGACCCGCTCATGCAGCACGAGTTCGTGTGCCTGCTGCGAGAGACCCGCGACGCCGGGACCACGGTCTTTCTGTCGTCGCATGTGCTGAGCGAAGTCCAGCGCACCGCCGATCGGGTTCTCGTGCTGCGGTCCGGCAAGATCGTGGCCCAGGGCACCGTCAGCGAACTGCGCAACCGGACCAGCCAGCGCGTCGAGGTCTGGTTTGACGGCGGAGTGCCGGCCGGCCTGGGCAAGGTCCCCGGCCTGGCGGACGGCCGCAAAGACGACCATTACTTCACCGCGTCTCTCACCGGATCGATCCGGCCTCTGCTGGCCTTCCTGGCCGGCAAGCCGGTCAACAGCATGCTGATCGAGGAGCCGGATCTGGAGGACGCTTTCCTGGATCTCTACGAGGAGCAGCAATGAACGTTCGCAACCTGGAGCTCGTCTTCGGTCCGGCCCGGGCGATCCTCCGCAGCGGCCTCATCTGGATGCTCGCGATCGCGACCATCGTCTTCATGACCGTGGCCGTATGGCCGGCCTTCCGCGGCGACACCACCATCGGCGACGCCATGAAGAACCTGCCGTCGGGCGTGGTCGAGGCCTTCGGTCTGCAGGACTTCGCTACCCCGGCTGGTTTCCTGCGGGCCAACCTCTATGACTTCTTCATCCCGCTCCTGATCGCCGGCGCCGCCGTCGGTTTCGTCAACAGCCTCGCCTCCGGTGAGGAGGATTCCGGTCGACTGGAATTGATCCTGTCGCAGCCGGCCACCCGCCAGGCGATATTCCTGGGCCGGGCCATCGCCGTTTGCGCATGGGTTCTTCTCATCACCGTTGTCACGACGCTGGTCCAGTTCGGCTCGGACTCGATGTTCGACCTGCAGATAGGCAGCGACAAGCTGCTGGCGACGCTGGCGCTCTCGTTCCTGCTGGCCTTCTTCACGGGCGCGCTGTGCCTGGCGGTCGCCGGTCTGTGGGGCAGGCCGGCCGCGGTGCTGGGCGTGGGTCTCTTCCTGGCGCTCGGCGGCTGCATCATCGCTGCTCTCTTCCCGCTGAGCGACGTCCTCAAGCCGCTCGCCCAGCTCTCTCCCTGGAACTGGGCTTTCGACGGCGACCCGCTCGTGAACGACACGCAGCCGTGGCGCTACCTCTCGCTGGGCCTCCCGGGGATAGCCTTGACGGCGCTCGGCGTCTGGGCCTTCGGCCGGCGCGACATCGCCGCCGCCTAGCAGGCCTTATGGAGCGGTCGCACTCAGTCGCCAAGCTTCGGGCAGTCAAGCTGCTTCACACTGCCGTCTGGGTCTTCTTCGCCGGCTCGACGTTGGCGATCCTCGTGTGCGCCGCCGCGGGAGCCGTGGCCCTGGCCGGCGTCTTCGTGGGGATAGTCGGGGCCGAGGTGCTGGTACTGGCCGTCAACGACCTGCAGTGCCCGCTGACGGCCCCGACGGCGCGCTACCGGGCCGCGGCGGGGGATGCCAGCCAGCCGGCCGACGACACCGATCTCTACCTGGTTCCACGCTGGCTGGCCCGGCACAACAAGCTCGTCTTCGGCGCTCTGTACCTGCTTGGGATCGCCCTCACTGCGGTCCAGTGGCTTCGCTCCTAGGCCGCTCCTCAGGCTGACGCGGGCGACTTCCGTGGCCGGCAGGCGGGGGCCGAAAGCATCGTCGATTTCGGGCCACCTGGCAGGGGATATCTCAGCGTAGATTGAGACAATCGGGGCTGAGATGTCAGCCCCACCCCGTGCCACTCCGGCCGCCCCTGCGCCTGCGCCCGCCGGCGAAGCCTCGTGCTGCGCCACGGCCCAGGGAGAGCGACCGGTGCCGCCGCCCGAGCCGCGCCTCGATCTCCCTGCGCCGGAAGTGGCTGCTGCCGTGGCCGCCGCGGCTCTGATCGGCGATCGCACCCGGGCCTCCGTGCTGCGCATGCTGGCCGACGGGCCGCACTGCGTCTGCGAGATCGCCACGGCGCTGGGGGAGCGGCAGAACAACGTCTCGATGCACCTGGCCCGCCTCCGCGAGGCAGGCCTGATCCGCGCCGTCCGCCATTCCGGGGACGGCCGCTGGATGTTCTACGAGCGAGACGAGGAACGCTGCGCGTCCGCCCTGGCCGAGCTGGCGGATCTGTTGCGATGACTGCCATAGCACGGCCGCAGCGCCCGGCGCTGCCACTCCCCGCCGTCGTCGCCGCGAGCGTGGCGGCCTGGCTGGCGGCCTGGCTCGTGGAAGCCCCGGCCGCGGGCTGGCTGGCCTTCGACGTTCTGCGGCTCGAGCGAGGGTCCCACTTCGGCGAGGCGACGGCCTTCTTCCTGGAGGATCTGCCCAAGGTCCTGCTGCTGCTCGTGGGCGTCGTCACCGTGGTCACGGTGATCCGCGGCTTCTTCCCTCCTGAGCGCGTGCGACCGATGCTGGCCGGCAGGGGGCTGCTGCCGGGCACCTTCGCCGCCGCCGGCCTGGGCACCGTCACCCCGTTCTGCTCCTGCTCGGCGGTGCCGCTGTTCATCGGCTTCGTCGAGGCCGGCGTGCCCCTCGGCGTCACCCTGGCCTTCCTGATCAGCTCGCCCATGGTCAACGAAGTCGCCCTGGTGTTGCTGTGGGGCCTGTTCGGGCCGGGCATCGCCCTGGCCTACATGGCGGCCGGTCTGACGATCGCCATCCTCGGCGGTCTCGTCATCGGGCGCCTCCGGCTGGAGCGCTATGTCGAGAGCTACGTCTGGGAGATCAAGCCCCTGGCCGCGCCCGCTCTCGACATCCGGCTCACCTGGGCCGAGCGCCTCGAAACCGCCTGGGCTTACACCCGCGACCTGGTTCGCAAGCTGCTGCCGTACCTGGTGGCGGGCATCGCGATCGGGGCGGCGATCCACGGCTACGCGCCGACAGATCTCGTGGCCGGGGTCGGCGGCCGCTCCAACCTGCTGGCAGTGCCCCTGGTCGTGGTGCTGGCCGTGCCGATGTACTCGAACGCGGCCGGCACGATCCCGATCGTCCAGGCCCTGCTGGGCAAGGGCATGCCCCTGGGGACCACCCTGGCCTTCATGATGGCCGTCACCGCCATCAGCCTGCCCGAGCTGGTGATACTGCGCCGGGTCCTCCGGCCTCAGCTGCTGGCCGTCTTCGTCGGCATCGTCGCCACGGGGATAGTGGCCATCGGCTATCTCTTCAACATCGTCGCCTGAATCGCTGCCACCAGGTCCAAGGAGATACGGATGCGCACTATCGAAGTCCTGGGCTCGGGATGCCCCAACTGCCGGCGCCTGGAGGCCAACGCCCGAGAGGCGGCCGCCATGGCCGGCGTGGAGGCCGACGTCAAGCACGTGACCGACTCGCGCGAGATCGTGGCCCGGGGCGTGCTGAGCACACCGGGGCTGGTGATCGACGGCCGGGTCGTGTCGACCGGCCGTGTCCCTTCGGCCGGCGACATCGCGGTCTGGCTGTCGGAGGGCTGAGGGCAGGCTCGATCAGGCGGGCAGCGGGGGCGCGGCAGCCTCGGACGGGCGCGCCGGTCCCCGCCCCGGCTCGACGACGGGCATCAGCAGCAGCGCCGCCAGCCCGTACAACCCGGCAGCCACCAGGAGGGAGGCGCGCGGCCCCACGGCCGAGCCGGCCGCCATCGACACTCCGTCCAGGACGAGCCCGCCGACGACACCGGCCAGCAACGGCGCCGACCCGGTCGCCACGTTGCTCAGGCCCATGAACCGACCGGCGGAGGCGCGGGGGATGATGTCGGTCATGAGGGCCCAATCGACCGCGATGAAGATGCCGCTGGCGACGCCGAAGAAGCCGGCCCCCACGACGGCGACGGACACAACCGGGGCCGCCGCGGCCAGGCCCACGCCCATCGCTCCCAGCCCGCAGGAGGCGTAGATCACGGGCTTGCGGCCGATCCGGTCGGACAGCCGCGAGGCAGGCACGATTCCCGCCAGGCTGGCCAGGGCGATCGTGGCCAGCATGACCATCATCGTCGCCCCCGTCTGGGCCTCCGAATAGCCGAAGACAAGCTTCAGATAAGCCTGGGGCAGGGCGAACATGATCCCGCCGGCCACCAGGAAGAACAGGCGCGAGGCTACCAGCCAGACGTAGGAGCGCTCGCGGAGGATGTCCGTGCCCCACGTCTCCAGCGCGATCGATCGCCACCGGCGTCCCTCCCGCGGTTTGGGCGGCAGCCCGTTGCCGACGCGGACGACGACGCTGATCATCGCCAC
>DAOUEA010000032.1:0-17740 GCA_034430475.1 Chloroflexota bacterium
CCCCCGGGCCTCGCCGCCGCAACCCACCCTCTGGTACCGGGACCTTCTGCCGCCTGCCACTCCCGCGCCCTTGTCGCCACGTACAATCGGCCACCGGTCGGTGGCCCGGCATCCAGCAAGGGCCCCGGCACGGGGGCAATCGGGCCCAGGGCGTAACGCCGCCGCTGCGCCGGAGTTAGCTAGTGAGGAGGAGCCCGTCGCGAACGGGTGAACGACAACTGGCGGGGATAGGTTGCATGTGAGGATCTACGACGAGCCGTGGGCGCCGGTCCCGGACTACCGGACCAAGACCAGGAGCCGGCGGGCCATCGCCGTGGCCGCGTCCGTCGTCCTGGCGGTCTTTATGGCCGTGGGTGTCTTCCTGGCCGTGCGCTTCGTCGCCGAGGGCTCGTTGGGCCAGTGTGCTCCGCCCTGGCTCACCGGCACGGACCCTCAACTGTGCCTGAATGCCTCGGTTTCGCAGGGTACGTTGACGGTCAGCGGCACAGCCAGCCTGCCCGACGGCGCCATTGTCACCGTCTCGGCCGACAAGTCCGGGACGGGTCTGGGCCAGTACTGGTCGACCGGCACGGCTTCGGCCGTCGTCGTCGTCGGCGCGTTCTCGCGCAGCTTCGACGTCTCGCAGTGGGGCGCCGGGACGATAGTCGTAAGCGCCGAATTCGCCATCACCCACGACCAGCCGCAGGCTGTCGTCGACCGTTACGGCTGGCGGGGCGAGGGACTGCGCGGTCCCGACGTGGAGCCCGACTACACCGTCTCCAGCGTGCCGCCTCCGATGGTGGTCAGATCCTACGTGCAGGTCGATCTCTCGGCCCGCTAGCGGGATCGTGCCCGGCGCCGCGTCGCGGCGGCTGACCTTCGTTCCATTGCAGAACCGGCGCTCCGGCGGCAACATGGCACCTGCGCCGGGCTGCGCGCATTGCGTGTGCTCACCACGCCCGGTGTCGAACGCAGTCCGGAAGGATGTCGCTGCCCGATGATCCCTCGCCGCCTCCGCGCCACTGCTGCCCAGCTGGCCGCCGCGATCCTGATCGCAACCGTCGTCCTGCCATCGCCCGCAGCGGCGCATTCGGTCGTGGAGGTTTCACCGGCCGCGCCCGCCGGTGTCGAAGCTTCGCTCGATCTGCGCCATGCCGAGCTGTCGGTCGTGCCGGCCCCGGGCCCGGGTGAGGTCAGCCTGACGGGCACCCTCGAGATGGCGGACGCGGACGACTTCGAGGGTCGCGTCTCACGGACCTTCGTCTGGCTCGAGACGGCCGATGGGCCGGTCACGCTCTCCCTCAGCGGCAAGGGGGCGGAGCGCTTCGCCCACACCGAGGTCACCGTGATCGGCAAGCCTCGCCCCGACGGAAGCCTGGCCGTCGCCGGCAACCAAGTCTATCCCCGGCGCAACGCCGGCTCGCCGGGTGCGAGCCCGAGCGGTGTGGCTGCCGCGGCCGTCGTCGGGACGCGGCAGGTGGCCGTCATCGTGGCCAGATACTCGGACCAGACCGGCTACCCGGTCACCCTGGCCCAGGCTCAGGACACCTTCGCCGACAACGCCACGGCCTCCGTCAAGGAGTACTGGGAGACGACGACGCGGGGGCTGGTCACGACCACGACGTCGGTCTACGGCCAGTGGAACCTGGGCATCCCCCAGTGCCCCGGCGGCTCGTCCAGCTACTCCTTCAGCGCCCTGGTCACCGCGGCCAACAACGCCGCCGCCTCGCACGGGGTCAGCCTCGCCTCCTTCGACCACATCGTCATCTGGACCCAGGGGGTGTGCGGACAGGCCTTTGCCGGCGTCGGATCTCTTCCCGGGCGGTACGTCCACATGGCTCACGACTGGGTCGAGTACCCCTTCGACCAGCCCGCCGTTTCGGCAATGGTTGCCGCTCACGAGATGGGCCACAACCTGGGCCTGTACCATGCCCAGGGCCTGGCCTGCTTCGACGGATCGAACGACCAGGTGACCCTGAACGGCACTTGCCAGTCTGCCGCCTACGACGACGAGTACGCGACGATGGGCGGCGTCGGGGCCCCCGACCACGCGCTGCTTGACGCCGATCGCCTGCTGTCCCTGGGGTGGCTGGATTCCGGCGAGTGGCAGACCCTGGACGCCGTGGGCACCTACGACCTGGTGCCCACCTACTCCGCCACTCCTGGGGTGCGGCTGCTACGCATCGCCCGCCCGACAATCCCCGTGTCGGGCGGCCAGACAGGCGCCTGGACGATCGAGATCCGGTCCACTCTGGCCGGCGCGGCCTGGGACCAGTTCGTCGCGACGCCGGGCTATCCGGACCTGCCCACGGTCACGACCGGGGTCTCGATCAGGTACTCGGAGGACCAGTACCGCGAGACCACGGGTCAGCTGGGCGAGAGTTACCTCGTCGACTCGGTCGCGGACGGCTACAAGGATGGCTACGGCAACCCGATCGTGGACTTCTTCGACGCCCCCTTCCAGGTAGGCGAGACTTTCACTGACTCGATCGGCGGCTTCACCGTCTACGTCGATTCGGTTTCGGGCTCCGGCGCCTCGGTCACGATCGGCGACACGATGGCGCCCAGCTTCCCGCTTGCGCTCGAAGGGGTGGCCATCCCGGCGGGCGGCGCTCAGCTGGACTGGCAGCCCGCCTCGGACAACCTGGGCCTGGACACCTACCAGATCTTCCGCGACGGCGTTCTCGTGGGCGAGGTGCCGGCCTCCACGCTGACCTTCACCGACCCGCCCTCAGGGGTCGGCGGCACCGTCACCTATGCCGTCAGGGCCGTCGACACGGCCCGCAATCCGGGCCCCTCGGCCACGGCCGACGTCACCCTCACTTCGCCTCCCGGGCCTCCCACCGGCGCCACCGCCACCGCCGGCAACGCCGCCGCGCTGGTCAGCTGGACCGCCCCGGCGCCCAACGGGGCCCCCGAGCCGACCTCGTACACGGCCACCTCGTCGCCGGACGGCCTTACCTGCACCGTCGCCGCGCCTGCCACGAGCTGCGTGGTTGAGGGGCTGACGAACGGCACCACGTACACCTTCACCGTCGTCGCGATCAACAGCGTCGGCGACGGGCCCGCTTCGGACCCCTCGAACGCTGTCGTGCCATCGGCGGATCTGCCCGGCCGGCCCACCGACGTGGCGGGTACGCCGGGCGACGGCGCCCTCAGCGTCAGCTGGTCGGCGCCGGCCGACCCGGGCAGCAGCCCCATCACCAACTACACGGCCACCGTCAGCCCGGGCGGCCTGACCTGCGACACGGCGGCCTTGAGCTGCGGCTTCAGCGGCCTGACGAACGGGACGGCCTATACGGTCACGGTCACCGCCACCAACTCCTACGGCACTGGCGCCCCGTCGGAGCCCTCGGCCCCGATCATGCCCCAGACGCGCCCCGACCCACCGCAGAACGTGGTGGCTGTGGGTCTCAACGGGGCGGCCAGGGTCCAGTGGGACGCGCCGGCCTTCGACGGCGGCAGCCCCGTCACGGCCTACGACTTGGTCTCCAGCCCGGGCGGCCAAACCTGCCACACCACCGGCGCTCGGTCCTGCACGGTCGCCGGCCTGACCAACCGAACCTGGTACACGTTCACCGTCACCGCCACCAACGTGGCCGGGACCAGCGATCCGTCCGCGCCCTCGCCGCAGGCCATGCCTCTGGCCGGCGCCACCTACATCCCGGTCACACCCAACCGAATCGTGGACTCCCGCAAGTCTCTGGGCGTGCCGGGCAAGCTCTCCCACAACGTCCCGGTCATGTTCCAGGTGACCGGCCGGTCGACCGATCCGGCCCTGAACATCCCGGCCGGAGCCGTGGCGGTGACCGGCAACCTGACGGTGACCAGGGCCACCTACAGGGGCTACTTCGCCCTGACGCCCCTGCAGCCCATCCCGGCGCCCACGACCTCGACCCTCAACTTCCAGGCCAACACCAACACCGCCAACGGGATCACTGTGCCCCTCGGTCCGGGCGGGACTCTGTGGGTGACCTACGAGGCCGTATCGGGAGCCAAGGCCGAAGTCATCTTCGACGTCACCGGCTACTACACGATGGACTAGCGCGGCTGGCGGTCCTGCGGCCGGGCGGCCTTCCGGGCCGATGCCTTCCGGCGCGAGCCTCCGGCTGAGGCTGGCGGCGGCTCAGCAGCCCGCTCGCCCGCTTCCTCGGCCCGACGGCTCTGGGCATCCAGGATCTGCTTGAACTGCTTTGCCAGCCCGGTGCGCATGCCCTTCCGGGCTTTCGCCTCGGTGTCGTGGTCCCGGCGCCGGGCGCGTGCGGCCTCGGCCGGGCTCAGTTCCGAGGGCCGATCTTCGTCTGCCATGGCGTCCGCTCTCCCGTCCGCTTTCGGCCTGCCCGCCGGGGACCTGCTAGGATCGACCCCGCAAATGGAACTCTACGGCGTCCGGATCCCCACCGTTCTCAGCGATACGAACGCTGCCCGTTGCGCGGGTTGCGGCGAGGTCATCGAGGGGCGGCCGTGGCGAGTCAGCATCCTGGACATCGTGGCTCCCGAAGTCGCGGTCGACTGGACGCAGGCCAGCGCGGTCAACCCCGGTCCGTTCGAGTTCCACGGCGACCCGTCCCACGTCATGGCCTGGATGGCCCGCCAGGGCTACCTCTTCTGCAGGCGCTCGAGCGTGCGGGAGATCATGCGCCCGGTCTGGCTCTCCCTGGAGGAGCGCCGGCTGGGCCTGTGCGACGGGTTGCACCAGGAAGCCCACCAATTCGTCGACCCGGCAACCCTGTCGGGCGCCACTGACTGAGGCCGATGCGAGTACGTAAAGCAGTCTTCCCGGCCGCAGGCTGGGGAACCCGGTTTCTCCCTGCCACCAAAGCCCAGCCGAAGGAGATGCTCCCCCTCGTAGACAAGCCGGTCATCCAGTACGCGGTCGAAGAGGCGGTCGCGGCCGGCATCGAGCAGGTCATCATCATCACCAGCAGCCAGAAGCGGGCCATCGAGGATCACTTCGACCTGAGCCTCGAGCTGGAGAACCTCCTCGAGCAACGGGGCGACATCGAGATGCTGCGTCAGATCCGCGCCATCTCGGATCTGGCCCAGGTTTCGTACGTGCGCCAGAAGGAGCAGCTCGGCCTGGGCCACGCGGTCCTGGTGGCCAAGGAGCTGGTGGGCCACGAGCCGTTCGCGGTGATCCTGTCGGACGACGTCATCGTGGGCGAGAAACCCTGCATCGGTCAGCTGATCGAGGCCTACCAGGAGACGCACTCCTCCGTCGTGGCGGTCATGCAGGTCCCTCGGGAGGAGACCCGCCGCTACGGCATCATCGGCGGCGCGCCCGTCAAGGACGGGCCCGATTCCCGTCTCTACAAGCTGACCGACCTGGTGGAGAAGCCGGAGCCAGAGGAGGCGCCGTCCGATCTGGCGGTCATCGGCCGCTATGTTCTGACGCCCAAGGTCTTCGACAAGCTCGAGCAGACGCCGCGCGGTGCCGGGGGCGAGATCCAGCTCACCGACGCCATCAAGGCGGTCATGAAGGAGCAAGACGTCTACGGCTACGCCTTCGAAGGCGTGCGCTACGACGCCGGCACAACGATGGGCTGGCTCAAGGCGTCTGTTGAGCTGGCATTGCAGCGCCAGGACATCGGAAGCGACTTCAGGCGATACTTGCAGACGCTCGACCTGGACTGACAGGCTCGAGCGGCCGGCCGGAGGCCCGGCCGGGGGTCGCATCACATCTCCGGCGGATAGGCGCCGGGACCATGAGGACTATCCGTGGCCGATATCGGACGGACGATCGGTGGGCGCTACAAGCTCGTCGAAGAACTCGGCGAGGACGAGATCTCCACCGTCTTCCGCGCCCAGGACAAGGAACACAAGACCGACATCACCCTGCGCGTCTTGAAGCCCGATCTGGCGAGCGATCACGACTTCGTGGCCGAGCTCCGCCTCCAGACGCGGGCCGCCGCCCGCCTGGACCATCCGGCGATCACCGCCGTGTACGACTTCGGAGGCGACGCCAAGGGCGTCTACCTGATCACCGAGCTGGTGGAGGGCCACAGCCTCGGCGCCCTGCTGCGCCGCAACGGCCCTGTGCCGGCTCGCCGCGCCGCCAGCGTGACGGCCATCGTGGCCGACGCCGTCGCCGCGGCCCACGAGCAGGGCCTCGTCCACGGCGGTCTTCGCTCCGGCAAGGTGATCGTCACGCGCGAGGCTGAGGTCAAGGTCTCGGACTTCGGGCTGGCGCGCGCCCTGAAGGAATGCGCCGTCCCGCCCGACATGGACGCCGAGCAGGTCGCCTGCCTTGCCCCAGAGCAGCTCCGAGGCCGCCGCGCGACGGACGCCTCCGACGTGTACGCCCTGGGGGTGCTCCTGTTCGAGCTGCTGACCGGCCGCGTGCCGTGGGACGGGGAGACGGCCGATGAGATCCGCGCCGCCCGAGAGGCGAAGGCAGCTCCGCGCGCCACGGAGTTCCGCCGCGGCATCCCGCCCGAGATCGAAGCTATCTGCCGCAAGGCCATGGCGCCGGACGTCACTCGCCGCTTCCAGTCCGCGGCCATCATGGCCGACACGCTCCACGAGACCATCGAGGCCCTGGACGCCAAGCACGCCCAGGCCTCTGAGGCGGAGGGGGCGGGCGCAGGCGCGGCCGGCGCTCCCCTGGCGCCGATTGCCGCGGCCCCGCTGCCCGTCGCGCCCATGCTTCGCCGCGGCGATCCGATGGCCCGTACTTCCTACGCCCCCGACCACTACGCCACGGCGCCGGCTCAGGCCCCGTCCGAGGAGGAGGAAGAGGGAGAGGCCGAGGAGTACGCGGAGCCGGCCCACGGCCGCCACGCTGAGGAATCAGCCGCGGGCGGGTTCGGGTTGGATTCCGGCCGGCGCTCCACACGCCGCATCAACCCCGTGGAATACGAGTCCTACCAGGACGAAGACGACGAGCCGATCAGCGTCTGGGCCTGGGTGGCCGGGTTCCTGGCGCTGTTCCTGGTGACCCTCATCGGCCTGACCATCTTCCTGCTCTTGAACCGCAACTCGCCCTCGGTGTCGGTCGTGTACGCGCCGGACCTGGTTCATCTGAGCATCACCGAGGCCCAGGCCGAAGCCGACAGGCTGGAACTCAAGATCGTCCCCGCCTACAAGGCCAACGACACCAACGAAGAAGACAACACCATCGTCGAGCAGGATCCGGCCCCCGGCAGCGCCATGCACCGCGGCGACACCATCAACGTCACGGTGGTAGGGGGCGCTCCCCAGGGCACCGTGCCGAACATCGTCGGCCTCACGGAGGCGGACGCGCGGAACGCCTTGACCTCGGCCGGCCTTACGCCCGGCGACCGAAGCGACGCCTACGACGACTCGGTGCCGGAGGGCTCGGTGATCAGCTGCAACCCGTACCAGGGCGTGGCTCTGCCCAAGGGGTCCAAGGTTGACTACGTGGTATCGAAGGGCCCCGAGCCTACCCCGACGCCGGCACCTACGCCGACACCGACACCTACCCCGACGCCGGCTCCTACGCCGACACCTACGCCGACGCCCACTCCGGCCCCCACCGAGACGGCGACGCCCTAGCGCTCCGCACGAGCGTTGGTCAGGTCGTCGTGAGGCGGACTGTCGCCACGACCTGATCCCCGTCGGGGGTTGTTATGAGCACCCCAACGGCCCCGACGCCCGGGGCGGCACCCGATATGGTGACCTGCCAGTCGGCCGCACCCTGCACATCGGTCGTCAGCTCAGGCGAGATGATTGGCCCCAGCCCCTCCACGGTCACGGTGTAGACCACGGTCGCGCCGGCCAGCAGGCTGCCGTCTTCGGATGTGGCGCGGACGGAGAGCTTGAGCGTGGTCGTGGCACTGGCCGCGAACTTGGCCGGCGATGCCGCCAGATGGGCCGCGAGCTTGCCGTAGTCACGCTTGAGCTCCAGCTGGGACGTGGTCGAGTTGCCGGCCCTGTCGGTGGCCGTCAGGTCGATGGTGTTGGACCCCGCGACCAACGCGACAGTGATCGAGAAGTTCCCGTCCTCGCCGACGATCTTGTTGGCCAGCCCGCCGCCCGGCGCATTGCGGTTCCGGACGGTGACGGTCGAGCCGGCGTCCGTCCGTCCGGTGATCGCGACCGTGGTCGTGGAGTGGCGGCTGCCATCGGCCGGAGAGACCACCTCCAGGGGAGGGGCCTGGGTGTCGAGGGTATAGACGACTATCGGCGACGGTTGGCCCTCGCCGGCGGGCGAGATGATGGACGCGGCGAAGCTGTTGCGACCCTCGACCAGCGCCACGGCGCCGGTGGTGAACCGCGTCGTTGCCCCGATCTCCACTTCGGCCACCTGGCGGCGCGATCCGTCGCCGCCCATGGCGTAGACCCGGACCTTGTAGCCGGTCTTGCCCGCCACGGCTCCGGGGACGCTGCCCGAGATGGCCACGATTGACTGGTTGGTGAAGCCCCCGTTCTCCGGATCGCTCAGGATCGGCGTGTCGAGCGTGGCTCCAGAGGGAGCGGGGGTCGCTGGAGCTGCCGACGAGACGTGGGCCAGGGCGTCGTCGAAGGCATCGGCCAGCTGGCCCGCCGCCGAGACCAGGAGGTTGCCGCCGATCACGAGCGTGGCCACGCCGAGGATGACGATGAGCGTCACCGTCCCCAGGCCGAGGGCCGGCGATCCCTCTCCGGTCCGGCGCGAGCGGTAGCGCCAGCTCAGGTCCTCGTTGCTGGCGTCGAACTCGGCCTGGCGCGCTCTGAGGCGGTCGGCCGACGGCGGCAACGGTCTGGCATGGGCCGCTCGTCGTTCACGCATGGCCACATTCTCGCATCAGCGGCACGATTCCAGCGCCGTTCCGCCATTGCGCCAGGCGACCACATCAGACCGCCCCTATCTTCTGCGCAACGCAACCGGCGTGCGCGACGCGGGGCTTTGGATGTAGTCTGCTGCAGAGAGCTGACCTGCGGGACCGTCGGCTCTGGGTAGCGAGGCATTCTGATGCAGGCACGCGACTCCAGGCCGGACAGGCCGCGCGTAGCCGGATCGAGCCCGGCAGCGCGCCCTGCGTCCGCTGATCGGGAGGTCGTGCCCGGTGCGCCCGCCTCGCCCGCTGTGCCCCCCTCGCCCGCCCCGCGCCCGACCGGCTACCCGGCGCCTGGCCGGATGGGCTCTCGCCCGGCGCCGCGCCCTCTGCCTGTCGCCGCTCGCCGAGACCTACCGAGACCGGGGCGGTATCCGCCGTTGCCGGCCCCGCGATCCGGGTTCGGACTGCCCAGCCTGCGTCGCAACGTCTGCCCGCACTTCTACATGACCGGCAGCCGCGGTGCCATCCCCATCCAGGCGCCGCATCTGCTGAAGGCCCTGATCCGCCAGGAGATGAACATCTCGCGCTGCCAGCTGCGCGGCGGCGTGCATCTCGAGCAGGGCTACGTCAACGACGTCTGCCTGACGCCGCGCTTCAACCAGTGCGTCTTCTACGAAGACGACCTGACGAAGGATTGAGGGGTCTGCCCTCTGCCGCCTGAGCTCCCGCCATGACTGCTGACGCGCCCGATCCGCCCGGGATCGATGACCCACCCGATCGTGCGCATCAGCTTGCTGACGCGCCCGATGCGGCCGAGCTCCAGGCCTACGCCGCCGCCCTGCGCGACCTGCAATCCCGCGGCCGGTTCGGCATCCGGTTGGGCCTGTCGCGGACGCGAGCTCTCCTGGCCGGGCTGGGTCATCCCGAGCGCTCCTTCCGCGGCGCGCTGATCGCCGGCACCAACGGCAAGGGCAGCGTTCTGGCGCTCGTCGCCTCGGCCCTGCAGGCCGCCGGCTACAGGAGCGGGGCTACTCCCAAGCCGCACCTGGTCACCTATCGTGAGCGGCTGCAGATCGACGGTGAGGTCGTGGATCCGGGCACCTTCGCTCGTGTCGCAGCCGAGGTGCTGGCCCTGGTCGATCGAGTGGCCCGACGCTACGGCGACCCCACCGAGTTCGAGCTGCTGACGGCGGCCACATTCCTCTGGTTCGCCGAAGCCGGCATCGATCTGGCGGTCGTCGAGGTGGGGCTCGGCGGACGTTTGGATGCCACGCACGCCTGGGACGGGGGAGTGGCGGTGATCACGAACGTGACCCTGGACCACACCGACCGCCTGGGAACGACGATCCGAGCGATCGCCCGGGAGAAGGCGGCCATCGTCATGCCCGGCGACCTGGCCGTGACCGGCGCCGGTGGCCAGTCCCTGGACGTCATCGAGCGCCGTTGCCGGCAGGTGGGGACGCCGCTGACGACGGTTGCGCCGGCGCCGCTGATGGGCTTCGACCGCGACGGCATCGAGGTCCGGCTGGGACATATGGACCGGGTCAGAGTGGCGCTGCGCGGCCGCCACCAGGCCGCGAACGTCGCCACTGCCGATGCCACTCTCGACGCCCTGGAGGCGGCGGGGATCGCCCGCATCGACGAGACTGCACGGCGCCACGGCTACGCCAGCGTCGAGTGGCCCGGCCGCCTGGAGCTCGTCGAAGCGGGGGGGCGCGAAGTGCTGCTGGACGGGGCCCACAACCCGGCCGGGACGGTGGCTCTGGCCGGCGCCATCGAGGACCTGGCGCCGTATCTGCGTCCCGGCCGGCCGGCGCTGGTCCTGGCCGTCATGGCCGACAAGGACGTCGACGGAGTGCTGGCCCCGCTTGCCGCGGCGCCGTGTCTGGCCGGAGCTCGAGTCATATGCACCGCTCCGCAGGCCAGCCGGGCTCTGCCCGCGGAGGCGCTGGCTGCCCGGTGGCAGGCCGTGGCGGAGGCTGCCGCGACCTCGGCGGTCACGTCGCGTGGACGGCCTGCCTCGGAGGCCCGAGCCGCGCTGGCGCTTCCGAGCGTGAGGGCCGCCCTGGAGGAGGCCCTGGGCCCGGCCATGGAACCGGGCCCCGTGATCGTGGCCGGCTCGCTCTATCTTGTTGGCGAGGCCCGAGCCATACTCGTCGACGACCCGCGGCTGGTGCCCGACCCGCCGCTCCCGGCGCTGCCGCCGCTCACAAGCCCGGAGGCCCAGCCGTGATGAAGCCCGTCCCCGACGCACCGGCCGCTACCCGCCCTGCGGGCCCCCCGCCCGGGGCTCCCATCGCTCTGCCGCCGACCCGGATCGGGACCACGCTCTTCGAGTGGGGCAGCCGAACCTTCATCATGGGCATCGTAAACGTCACTCCCGACTCGTTTTCGGGCGACGGCCTGCTGGCCGGGGACGCTGGCGATCCGGCCCGGGCGGCCGCGTCCCAGGCCGGGCGCATGATCGAGGAGGGGGCCGACATCGTCGACGTGGGAGGCGAATCCACCAGGCCGGGGCACGAGCCGGTTTCGGCTCGGCAGGAGCTGGACCGCGTCCTGCCGGCGATCGCCGCCATCCGCAGCACCGTCCCGGACGCGGTCATCAGCATCGACACTTCCAAGGTCGAGGTCGCGGCCGCCGCCCTGGACGCCGGGGCCGTCCTCCTCAACGACGTCTGGGGCACCGGCAAGGGCGACTCCATGGCCCGCCTGGCCGCCGAGCGCCAGGTGCCACTGATCGTCATGCATAACCGCGAACGGCCGGAGTACGAGGACTTCGCCGCCGAGCTGCTGGCCGACCTGCGGGTCTCGCTCGTGCGGGCGAAGGCGCTGGGCGTGCAGCCCAACAACCTGCTCGTCGACCCGGGCTTCGGCTTCGGCAAGACACCCGAGCACAACCTCGAGGCGATGCGCCGCCTGGCCGACCTGCGGGCGCTGGGACACCCGGTGCTGCTTGGAACGTCGCGCAAGTCCACGCTGGGCAAGGTCCTGGGCGGCGCCCCTCCCGAGGAGCGGCTGGAGGCTACGCTGGCGACCACCGCCCTGGCGGTCGCGGCCGGCGTGGACGTCGTCCGCGTCCACGACGTGCGGGCCAACTACCGCGCCGCCAGAATGTGCGACGCCATCGTGAGAGGAGGTGCGCCACTGTGAGCGATCGCATCATCCTGACCAACATGGTCTTCCCGGGCCGGCACGGGGTGGGCGATGCCGAGCGGGCTTCGGCTCAGCCTTTCGAGGTTGACGTCGAGGTCGTGCGGGATCTGGCGCCGGCCGGCCGGGCCGACGACCTGGCCCAGACCGTCGATTACGGCGAGGTGTTCCGCATCTGCCGGGCCGTGATCGAAGGCCCCGGCAAGCACCTGATGGAAGCCCTGGCCGAGGAGATCGCGAGCCGTGTTCTGGAGCTGGGGCCCGAGCCCGGCGCCGAGGAAGTGCTGGTCCGGCTCCGCAAGCCGGCGGTTCCCCTGGCCGGCCAACTCGATCACGCCGGCGTCGAGATCGTCAGGCGGCGGAAGGGCGCCTAGCCCGTCGTCGGCCTTGTGCCCAGGGTGACGCGGAAGATCAGGTACTGGCCGCTGCGGTAGACCTCGACGCTGACCGTTCGGCCGGGCGCGTAGCGCACCAGGATGTCCTCGAGAAGATGGGTCGAGTCGATCCCGTAGCCCTCGATGGCGGTGACGATGTCGCCGGTCTGGATGCCCGCCTTGTCGGCCGGGCCGTCGGTCAGGATGGCGTTGACCGACCTGCCGCTCTGGTCCTCGCGGTGGATCCAGGCCCCATGATCGAGCGGCAGCTTGTACCTGGTCGCGACGCCGCGGTCGATGGGCACGTAGTTGATGCCCATGAACGGCCGGGACAACGGTTCCCCGGCGAGGGCCTGCTGCATGATCGGCTTGGCGATGTCGATGGGGATGGCAAAGCCGATCCCCTGAGCCGAGGCGGCGGCGGCCGTCGTGACGCCGATCACCTTGCCCGACCCGTCGACGAGCGGGCCGCCGCTGTTGCCGGGATTGATGGCGGCGTCGGTCTGGATCAGGCCGTGCAGATTCGCGGTAGTGCCCGTGTCGCTGCCGACGGTGATGTCGCGCCCCAGGGCGGAGATAATCCCGGTGGTGACGCTGCTGGGGAAGTCGGTGCCGAGCGAGCTGCCGATGGCTATGGCCAGTTGGCCTACCTGGAGGTTCGTCGAATCGCCCATCTGGGCGGCCGTCAGGCCGGTCGCGCCCTTGATGCGCAGGATGGCCAGGTCGGTCAGGGTGTCCAGGCCGTAGACGTCGGCCGTGTAGCGCCGCCCGTCGGACAGATTGACGTCGATGCGGCTGGTGTTCGAGGCGACGTGCTTGTTGGTCAGGATCCAGCCCGCGGTGTCGTAGACGATCCCGGAGCCGATGCCCTGTCCCAGCGGCCCGCTGGTCTCGATCAGGACCACCGAAGGCATCACCCGTTGCGCCGCCTGGACGATCGTCGAGTACTCGGGCCGAACCACGATCGCGGCGGTGGCCACCGGCGCCGGGCTGACGGGCGGAGCGTCAAGAGCGCCGAACTCGCGCAGAGCCAGGTACATCCCGCCGCCGCCGAGGATCGATCCCAGGAGCGAGCTGGCCATCAGCACGCCCGCCAGGCCGCGGCCGGAGAGCCTCGAGCCGCGCGCCGTCTCCGCCGGCGGAGATGCGTCGGGCTCGAACCAGTTCTCGGGAGTTGCCTGCGGCACCGCCAGGCCGGAGGCCCAACGGGGCCGCGGCTCGGGCTGCGGCTCGTAGCGAGCGACAGAGGTGTCCGGCTGTGACCCTTCGCTCGGGTCGCTCGATTGGGTCATGAGGTGGCGTCTACCCTGATCTTGTCCTTGCCGGAATGCTAGTCAAAGATGCGGAATCGCGCCCGCGACGGACCCTGACGGATCGGTCCACCTCCGGCTCAGGGAAAGCCTGACGCGCCGCCGGTTCAGGTTCGAGTCGGGTTGCGATGAAGAATCCGCCACCATCGAAGGGGCCCTCAGGCGCCCTGCTTGGCCCCGGCCGGCGTTCTCAGATTGGCCGGCAGCGTGACGGTGAACGTCGTGCCGTGGTCCAGCCTGCTGTCGACGGCGATCCTGCCCCCGTGCATGTCCACGATCGAGCGGACGATGGCCAGACCCAGGCCGCTGCCGCTGCCCCGCGCCTCGCTGGCTCGCGACCCACGATAGAACCGGTCGAAGATGTGAGGTAGCTCCTCGGCGTCGATGCCGATCCCGGTGTCTATGACCCGGATCATGGCCCCGCCCCGATGGGGCGTGAGCACCAGCCGTACTGAGCCCCCGCGCGGCGTGAACTTGACGGCATTGCCGACGAGGTTGCCGACCGCCTGTCCGATCCGCGGCGGGTCGTGGCGGATTACGAGAGGCGCGTTGGGCACCTCTGTCTCGAGGCTGACTCCGCGCCGCCGGGCCGCTACCTCCACCGATTCCACGGCAGACTGGACGGTGGCCCGCAGGTCGTCGGGGCGCAGGTCGAGATTGACCAGGCCGCTGTCCAGCTTCGAAAGCTCGAGCAGGTTCTGGGCGAGCCAGTCCAGTCGCTCGATCTGCTGTCCGGTCGCCTCGAGGAACTCCGCCCGGGCTTCCGCATCCTGCCCGGCCTTCTCACGGAGCAGCTCGTTGAACGTCCGCAGCGCCGCCAGCGGCGTCCGCAGCTCGTGGGAGACATCCGCCAGGAACTCGCGGCTGCGGTCGCGGTCGGCGACGATGGCATCCATCGTCTCCTGGACCTGGGCGGCCATGGTGTTGAACTGGCGCGACAGCTCGGCGATCTCGCGCGCTCCGGTGAAAGCGGAGTCGGCCGGGACGCGGCGATCCAGGTCGCCCTCGGCCAGGGCGCGGGCGGCTTCCGTGAGCCGGCGCAGCGGAGCGGTGAAGCGGCGGGCCAGCATGGCCGAGATCACCAGCGCCAGCCCGAGCAGCGCGACGGAAGTCGCGGCCAGCAAGCCCACCACGGCTGCGATGGTGCTGGCTCGCGTCGTGTAGGGCGCCGACAGGCTGACCTCGAGCATCCACGTCGGTCGCACTCCGTTGGGGTCCTCGAAGGTGAACTTCTCGGCGTAGCCGACCGAATCGCGCGCCTGCCCGGGGCTGGGCGGGCGGGTGAGCTGAGCGGTGAAGGTGGACGGCGAGACGGCCGGGATGAAGGCCGTGCCTCCGCCCGTCGTTGCCGACGGCAGCCCGAACCGCAGGCGCACGTCCGCCAGGGCGACGTCGTCGGCGACGTCCGGCAAGGACGCCTCGACCAGCTCGCGAACGTCCGCGTTGAGCACGCCCCCGGCCGAGACCACAGTCTGCGAGAAGGGGTTGCCGGAGGCGGCCGCCTCGGCCTGAACTCGGATCACCGCCGCCACGGCCCGAGCGCGCGACTCGAGCGTGGTTCGCGATTGACTGCGAAGGTTGGCGTCCAGGGCGATGACCGTGGCCACCGAGACGATGCCGAAGGCGACGATGAAGACGGCCACGAAGGCCAGCAGGAGGCGGCCCTGGAAGGTTCGCGGCAATGGCGGCGGAGGCAATGCCGGGCGCGGCACCTGCCGTCGCGGCGATCGAGACGGGGGGGCTTGCGGCGCCTCCGTCTCGGGCTCGGCTGGCTCGCCGGACGAAGCGCGCCGGGCGGCCACCTCAGCGCTCCGCGAAGGCGTACCCCGCCCCGCGCACCGTCAGAACGAAGCGAGGGCTCGAGGGATCGTCTTCCAGCTTCTCGCGCAGGTGGCTGACGTGGACGTTGATCGTCTTCTCGTCCTGGTCCAGAGCTTCGTAGTCGCGGATCAGCTCCAGCAGCTCGCGCCGGGAGAAGACCCGCCCCGGCCGGCTGGCCAGGTGGCGCAGGATCTCGAACTCTGTGGCCGTCAGCGAGACGCGGCGCTCGCCCCGTTGCACACGGCGCCGTTCGAGGTCGATCAGCAGGTCGCCGTGGCGCAGCACGCGGCCGCCGCCGGCGTCGGAGAGCCCGCCGTAGGCGCGGCGCAGAAGGGCCTTGATACGGCTCATGAGCTCGCGCAGACCGAAGGGCTTGGTCACGTAGTCGTCCGCCCCCAGCTCCAGGCCGACGACCTTGTCCATCTCCTCGTCGCGCGCCGTCAGCATCAGGACCGGAGCCTTGGATGCGCCCGCCCTCAACCGGCGCAGGACCTCGAAGCCGTCGATGCCCGGGAGACGGACGTCCAGCACGATCAGGTCGGGCGCTTCGCGCAGGGCGAACTCCAGGCCTTCTTCGCCGTCCCGGGCGACAGCTACCTGGTAGCCCTCCTGCTGGAGCGCGTACTGGATACCGCGCGCCACCGCGTATTCGTCTTCGACAATCAGTATCGTGGCTGCCACGGGCCGGAATCTACACCCCGGCCGATTCCCTGGCAGACGCGCTGCGGTCCGGCGGCTACCTGGGCCGCTCGGAGCCCTGGATCCGGAGGCAGGCCACGAGGCAGGCCGACAGTAGAGCCATCAGGGCCACTAGGGCCGGCAGGTAGGGCTCCTGGCTGCCGCCGCCGTCGGGTACCGAGGTCGGCGGAGGAGTGAAGCGCGGCGGAACGGTCAGGTTCTCGGTCGGGTTGGCCGGCAGGCCGTCGGCTCCGGTGCCCGCGCCCATGACCTCGTAGTCGCCTGGGGCCGTGCCTCCCGGAACGGTGATCTCGCACTCGATGTTGCCGGACGCGTCGGCCACGACCGTGCACAGCGGCGGGGTCGTGTTGCCACCCAGCGTGATCTCGATCGTCGAGCCGGGGAGGTAGCCGGTGCCGTAGACCGTGACCTGCTCGCCGTCAGGCACGATCTCCCTGGAGAGGGTGATGTCGGCCGTGCCGGCAGTCGGCGTAGGCGTCGGCGTGGGCGTCGGCGTGGGCGTCGGCGTGGGCGTGGGAGTAGACGTGGGCGTGGGCGTCGGCGTGGGCGTCGGCGTGGGAGTAGACGTGGGAGTGGGCGTCGGCGTGGGGGCCGGATCCACCGTCACCGTGCCGTTCACGTAGTTGAAGGCATAGTTGTCGTCCACACCGCCCGAACAGCTCGAGGGGTACGAACCGGCCGGGCTGCCACTGGTGGCCGTGGTCGAGCACGTCGGCTCGGTCGTGAGATCAGAGGCGTCGTCGCTGTTGAGCCAGCCACTGTAGATAGGGCTGATGGGCGGCACGGGGTCACCCTCGGTCATGGTCGCGCTTGAGGCGGTCACGGTCAGCGTGGCCTGAGTGACCGTCACCGTGCCGTCCATGTAGACGAAGGCGTAGTAGTCGTCTACGCCACCCGAGCAGCTCGAGGGGTAGCTGCCCACGTCGCTGGTGCTGGTGGCGGTGGTCGAGCAGGTGGGTTCGGTCGTCAGATCAGAGGGGTCATCGCCGTTGACGAAGCCCGAATACGACGGCGTGATCGCCGGCACCGACCCGCCGTATGTCATGGTGTCCGAGGAGGCGGTCACGGTCAGCGTGGCCTGAGTGACCGTCACCGTGCCGTCCACGTAGTTGAAGTCGTAGTTGTCGTCGACGCCGCCCGAGCAGCTGGACGGATAGACCCCGGCAGGGCTGCTGCTGGTGGCGGTTGTCGAGCAGGTGGGTTCGGTCGTCAGATCAGAGGCGTCGTCGCCATTGACGAAGCCGGAATACGACGGCGTGATCGCCGGCACCGGATCGCCGTAGGCCATCGTCTCGCTCGAGGCGGTCACGGTGAGCATGGCCCTGGTCACGTCCACCGTCCCGTCCACGTAGCTGAAGGCGTAGTTGTCGTCTACGCCACCGGAACAGCTCGAGGGGTAGCTGCCCACGTCGCTTGTGGAAGTAGCGGTGGTCGAGCAGGTGGGCTCAGTCGTCAGATCGCCCGCGTCGTCGCCGTTGAGGAAGCCCGAGTAGGACGGCGTGATCACCGGCACCGAGCCGCCGTAGGTCATGGTGTCCGAGGACGCCGTGACCGTGAGGGTGGCCTGGGTGACCGTCACCGTGCCGTCCACGTAGCTGAAGGCGTAGTTGTCGTCTACGCCACCGGAGCAGCTCGACGGGTAGCTGCCCACGTCACTGCCGGAAGTGGCGGTCGTGGAGCAGGTGGG
>DAOUEA010000033.1:0-18390 GCA_034430475.1 Chloroflexota bacterium
GGGCCGGGCGCGCCGGGTCGGACTGCTAGGCCTCGACCATGTGGCCGGGCGCGGCCACCTCGATGGGGCCGTGGAACGTCTCCCCGGCCCGCGCTATCGCCTCTTCGGGGCTCAGGCCGGGAGCCAGGTGGGTCAGGATGAGGCGCGAGAC
The DNA here is from genome assembly GCA_034430475.1 of Chloroflexota bacterium. Classification (GTDB taxonomy): domain Bacteria; phylum Chloroflexota; class Limnocylindria; order Limnocylindrales; family CSP1-4; genus Fen-1039. The sequence goes on from DAOUEA010000033.1 coordinate 152, forward strand.
GCCGGCGTGGGCGGCGGTCATGCCCGCATCCTCCGGCGAGAGATGGACCGACGGGATCTCGATCAGGTCCGTGCCGGCTTCCGCCACCAGCACTCGGGCGCCCTTGGCGAGGGTCAGCAGATTGTCGCAGGGGCCACTGTCGCCCGTGTAGGCCAGGCGCCGATCGCCGAAAGTGGCCGTGAGCCCGAAGCAGGGCACGCCGTGCTCGACCTCTCGGGCCTGGATCCGCAGGTCCCCGATCTCGGCTACGCCGCGGTCCTTCAGCTCCACGACCTGGAAGAAGCTGGACATGGAGTGATCGACGGCGCTCCTGACGAAATCCTCGACGCGCTTGGCCCAGCCGGCCGGAGCCAGGATCGGGATCTTGCGCATCGGCACGTCCGAGAAGGCGTAGGCGTAGTAGAGGAGCGGCATGTCGCCGAAGTGATCGGCGTGGAGGTGGCTGATCCAGACCGCGTGCAGGTCCTCCAGGCGGATGTAGTGCTGCAGCACTCCCAGTGTTCCGCCGCCGATGTCCACCAGCACGTTGGCGCCGCCGGCCTGGAGAAGGTAGCCCGAGCAGCATTCGTCGGCCCGAGGGTAGGGGGCGCTACCCAGGGTGATCCAGCGAATGGGGCCTTCAGGCTTCTTCTTGCCCGGCACGCGCGACTACCTCCCGCTCGGAGACGTGAATCCGCTGAATCGTAGTGCGCCGGGAGTCGGTCTGCTGGCCCTACCGTCAAACGGGACGGACGAGGACGGATGGCCGGGCTAGCTCGGCGTTCGGGCGCTGAAGAGGGCGGCGGCGCCTCTCGTCTCGAGGCGAACGTCGACAAAACGGCTCTCCAGGGCGTCCCGCAGATCCTCCGGGCCGTCCTGGTCGTTGCCGAAGATGCCCATGGAGTTGTAGAGGTCCATGAGCAGGCGCGTCTGCGGCAGCAGGCGGGGCATCCGTCGCATCAGGGTGGCCCCGAAGATGACACCTCCCGGGTTGAGCAGCGGCAGCAGGTGGTCGAAGGTGACGGCCTTGCGCTCCATCGGCCCGGGCAGGCAATGGAGGACGTAGTTGATGCCAATCGAGTCGAACGGCCGGGCCGGCAGCTCGATCGGCGCCAAGAGGTTGGCCTCGAAGGGCTGGGGCGAGTAGCGCGCCAGGCGGTTCGAGGCATGAACCAGGCAGCCGGCGTTGGCGTCCAGCAGCCCCAGCCGTGGCGTGCTCGAGGGGAACGTCACTCGATCGAGGAAGAAGCCCGTGCCCACTCCCACGTCCAGGTGGTTGGCGCTGACGTGCTCCTGGTAGAGGCTCAGGATCCGGCCGGCGGAGCAACCCCAGGCCAGCCGGTTGGAGACGCCCAGAACCAGCGCGTCGTAGAGACGGCGCGCCGCCGATCCGTAGACATCTACGCCCAACCGCCGCTGCGTGAGGACGGTGGTGGGCTGATACCTCACCTCCACAAGTACTAGTCTGAATGGCCCAGTGCGCCGATGCAACACCCAATCGGCTACGCTCGGCAGATGCCACAGCCCCTCGAGGCCCTGCCGGCCGTCCTGCTCGTCGACCTGGACGACACGATCGTCTCGGATTCGTGGCGCTCGCGGGAGAACTGGCGGGTGGCCTGCGAGGCCGTCGCCGCCCAGGCATCGCCGCCGCTGCCCGTCGAGGCGGTGCTGGCCGAGCTGGAGGTCGAGCGACAGTGGTTCTGGAGCGATCCCGAGCGGCACCGCGTAGGGCGGAGCGATCTGGTGGCGGCCCGGCGGGCGATCGTCTCGGCTGCCCTGGCTCGCCTGGGCGTTGCCGACCCGGCGGTCGTAGAGGCGATCGTGACCGCCTACGGCGCCCGGGCCGAAGCGGCCCGGGCCCTGCTGCCCGGCGCCGTGGAGGCGCTGTCGGAGATCCGAGCCCTGGGCGTGCGCCTGGTTCTGGTTACCAACGGCGCGGCCGACGTCCAGGCGGCCAAGATCGAGCGCTTCGGTCTATCCGGGCTCTTCGAGGCCGAGGTGATCGAAGGCGTGCTGGGCATCGGCAAGCCTGAACCGGCCGTCTACCGCCACGCCCTGGCGGCCGTGGGCGCGGAGCCCCGGCAGGCCTGGATGATCGGCGACAGCCTGGAGTGGGACGTGGCCGCTCCCCAGCGCCTGGGCCTGCGCGGCATCTGGGTCGACGTCGCCGGACGCGGACTGCCGGCCGACGCGCCCTGCCGCCCCGACGCGATCGTCTCGGGCCTGCCCGAGCTGGCCGCCCTGATGCGCCGGCTGGCCGAGACGGAGGCCGACCGCCCGAGCGCCGGCTGACTTCGGCCGGCCACCCATCCGGGGAGAGGGCTCCTACTCCATTCGCATGAGGGCAAGCTATTCGCTCTGGCGCTACCATTCGCCCATGCGCAAACCATTTGGCAGGTCGTCCGCGGCCCGCGAGGAGGCCGTCCAGGCGGTGATGGAGGCACTCGACGCCCTGTGGGCCGACGGCGTCAAGGAAGTGCCGGACTGGGTCGCCCAGGAGCTGACCTTCGGGCAGATGCGGCTGCTTTATCTGCTCTCCACTCACGGGCCCTCGCCGATGAGCCGCGTGGCGGAGTGGCTGAGTGTGGGTCTGCCGTCCGCCAGCGGAGTGGTGGATCGCGTAGAGCGACACGGCTTCGTGGCCCGGCGCCATCGCGAGGACGACCGCCGCATCGTCGAGTGCCACCTGACGGACAAGGGCCGCGACCTCATCGCGGAGATTGGCGGCCTGCGCCGCGAGGCTGTCCACCAGATGCTGGCCGTTCTATCGGACGAGGAGCTGGCCCAGATGAGCCAGTTGATCAGGACCGTTCGCGAGCGAACGTTCGAGCGCGAAGGGGGGTCCAAGCAATCGATAGCCCGGTAGCCGGCCGTGCCCCGGCTGCCATCCCACCCTCAGGCATGAGCAGGCAAGGAGTCCACCGGTGATTCGACTGACGAAACTGGCCGTAGGGAAGAGGAGCGTGACCGTTCTGGTCACGCTGGCCATGCTCCTGGGCGGCGCGTTCTCGTGGGCGTCCATGAAGCAGGAGCTGCTGCCGGACATCCAGTTCCCGTTCCTCGTCGTGATTACGCCCATGCCGGGCGCGAGCGCGCAGGACGTCTCCACCCAGGTGACTGAGCCGATCGAGCGCTCGATCTCGAACGTGCCCCGGCTGAAGCACATCAACTCCAGCTCGGTCAACAGCATCTCGATCGTCGTCGGCTCGTTCTCCTACGGAACCGACGTCAAGGAGACGAAGGCCACGATCGAGGCCAACGTGGGAACGTTGCAGCTGCCGTCCGGCGCCGAGCCGGAAGTGATGTCGTTCGACATCAACGCCCTGCCATCGCTGATGGTGGCTGTCCGCGTCCCCGACGGCTCCGAGGTGACCCAGGAGCAGCTCAACGAGTTCACGTTGAAGACCATCGTGCCCTCCATTGAGGGTCTCGATGGCGTGGCCTCGGTGGATGTCAGCGGCAGCATCGAGAAGCGAGTCCTGATCTCTCTCGATCCGGCCAAGATGGCCGACGCCGGCGTCTCGATCAGCCAGATCCAGGGCGTCCTGGCGGCCAACAACCTGATCCTGCCCGCCGGCTCACTGCCCACCTCCGACATCTCGATCCCGGTCTCCACCGAGCATCAGTTCAGCAGCCTCGAGGAGGTGGCCGGCCTGGTCGTGGGCGTCAAGATGCCCACCGAAGACGGGACCGTCACGACTCCGACGCCCATCGTCCTGGGCCAGCTGGGCAAGGTCGAGCTTGTTTCCGTCCAGCCGACCGGCTACGCGCAGATCGACGGCGACCCGTCGCTAGTCCTGTCGGTGACCAAGACGAGCGAGGGCAACACGGTCAGCACCGTCGAGGCCGTCCAGGGCCGCCTAGCAGAGCTGGAGGCGGAGAACCCGGGCCAGTTCCAGGTCGAGACGATCATGGACCTGTCCACGTTCATCATCGAGTCGCGAGACAGCCTGGTACGCGAGGGCGGTCTGGGCGCCATCTTCGCCTTCCTGGTAATCCTGTTCTTCCTGTGGAACCTTCGCTCCACGCTCGTGGCAGCGGTCAGCATCCCTGTCTCGATCTTCACCGCGCTGCTGCTGATGTTCACCGCCGGCGTCACCATCAACATCATGACCCTGGGCGGATTGGCGGTCGCCGTCGGGCGAGTCGTGGACGACGCCATCGTCGTCCTGGAGAACATCTACCGCCACCGCAGCCGGGGCGAGCCGATGAGAGAAGCGGTCATATCCGGCACGCGTGAGGTGGCAAGCGCTATCACCAGCTCGACCCTGACAACGGTCGCCGTCTTCCTGCCGATCGGCTTCATCGGCGGCCTGGTCAGCCAGTTCTTCCTGCCCTTCGCCCTGACCGTGACCTTCGCCCTGCTGGCCTCGCTGGTCTGCGCCCTGACGGTCGTCCCGGTCCTGGCCTCGCTCTTCATCGACCGGGTCAAGATGAACCCGGACGAAGGCCCCGAGCATCGCGACACCTTCGTCCAGCGGATCTACACGCCCCTCCTGCGGCTGGCCCTGCGCAACCGCCGCACCCGCTGGGGTGTGATCGGCATCTCCGCCCTGATGGTGGTGGTGGCCGGCCTGCTGGTGCCGCTCATCCCCACCCAGTTCATCAACATCGAATCGGGCAAGTACCTGGAGGTCACCGTCGCGCCGCCCTCGGGCACGCCTTCGGCGGACGTCCTGGTGGTGGCCAAGCAGGTCGAAGACGAGCTCAAGGCCGGCGACGGCATCGAGCTGATCGAAACCACGGTGCCCGGCGACGCCGACACCGGCCTCAGCGCCCTGGCCTCGGCCTTCACCGGCCGGGCTCCCAACACGGCCACGATCCTGGTCAAGTTCCCCGACGACGCCGACCTTGACGCGGCCCAGAGGAAGTACGCCGCCCGCCTACAGACCGTGGCCGAATCGCAGGCCAGCGGCAGCTGGCAGATAGAGGTGGCGCAGCAGAGCATGACCTCCGGCACCCAGATCAGCGTCGTGGTCAGCGGCGCCGATCAAGAGGACGTGGCCAACGCCACGACCGCGCTGCTGGAAGCCTTCGGCGAGCAACCGGATCTGATCAACGTCAAGAGCGACCTGGCCGTTCAGACGCCGGAGGTCCAGGTTCTCGTCGATCCCAACAAGGCCCTCTTCGCGGGCCTGACCACGGCCCAGATCCAGGGTGAGATCCACAACGCCCTGGCGGGCACCCAGGCCGGCACGGTCAACCTCCAGACCGGACCGGCCGACGTCTACCTCAAGCTCGAGGTCGACGGCCTCAACTCAGTCGATGCCCTGAAGCTGCTCCCGGTGGGCAGCATGAAGGCGCCGCTCGGCACTGTGGCAACGGTGGACCTGATCCAGACCCAGGCCCGCATCACCCGCGTCGACCAGTCGCCGGCGGCGACGATCTCGGCCGACACCACGAGCAAGGACACGGGCGCCGTCTCGGCCGCCCTGCAGCAGGTCATCGACGACCTCGACGCGCAGGGCAAGCTGCCCGGCGTGACCGTCACCCTCTCCGGCGTGACGGAGCAGATGAACGAGGCCTTCGGCGGCATGTACGTCTCGATGGCCGTCGCGGTCCTGCTCGTGTACCTGGTCATGGCCCTGGTCTTCGACTCGCTGATCGACCCCCTGGTCATCATGTTCAGCCTGCCGCTGGCCACCATCGGCGCCTTCCCGGCGCTCTTCCTGACCCAGCGCCCGATCGGCGTCAGCGCCCTGATCGGGTTCCTGATGCTGATAGGCATCGTCGTTACCAACGCCATCGTCCTTCTCGACCTCGTGGAGCAGCACCGGCATCGCGGCATGCCGATGTACGAAGCTCTGATGCAGGGCGGGCGGACGAGAGTCAGGCCCATCCTGATGACGGCCATCGCCACGATCCTGGCACTGGCGCCCCTGGGCGCGGGCCTCTCGAGCGGCACCCTCATCGCCTCCGAGCTGGCGACGGTGGTCATCGGCGGCCTCTTCACCTCCACCTTCCTGACCCTGATCGTAGTCCCGGTCGTGTACTCCCTGGTGGAGGACGCGAAGAGCCGGACGCGACGAGCCTTCGGAATCGCGCCGGAGCACGCTGGCGACCTCGTCGCCGAAGCGGCCAGGCCGGCGCCGAAGCGCAAGCCGAAGGGCTGAGCCGCGGGGCTCCGCCCCCCGCCAGAGAGCGGTAACGAGGAAGGCCGGGCGACAAGCCCGGCCTTCCGATTCTCGCGCCCGGGCGCCCGGGCGCCCGGGCGCCCGGCCTCAGCGATCCTCGGCGAGGAGGAGTCCGCTGGCCGAGGAGACCGCATTCACGGGCCTTCGCCGCGCGCGTCCTCGCGGCTCTGCTCCGGCCTCGCCTCGCGCGTATGCTAGGCGGACCTGGCCGCGCGCCCTGCCCGGGACGCCGGTCCTTCGATTGTTCGCGGGACCTGAAGCCCCTCCGAGAGAGCCGTAGCTGGATGATGCCCGACTTCCTGAAGAAAGAATCGGCCGCCGGAATCCTCCTGATGTTGGCCGCTGCGATAGCGATCGCTCTGGCCAACTCCCCGTTCGACAGCTACTACCGCCTGCTTCTGTCGACGGCCGTCGAAGTGCGCGTTGGGGAAGCAGAGATCGCGAAGCCGCTGCTGCTCTGGATCAACGATGGGCTGATGGCGGTGTTCTTCTTCTTTGTCGGTCTCGAGATGAAGCGAGAGATCGTGGAGGGTGAGCTGTCCGACAGGAGGAATGCCGTTCTGCCGGCTGTTGGCGCCATCGGGGGGATGCTCGCCCCGGCGGCCATCTTCGTATCCGTCAACCTTGGCGATAGCGTGGCGTTGCAGGGCTGGGCAATCCCCGCTGCCACTGATATCGCATTCTCGTTGGGCGTCCTGGCGCTGCTGGGCAGTCGCGTGCCCGTCTCCCTGAAGGTCTTCCTGACCTCTCTGGCCATATTCGACGACATAGGCGCGATCCTGATCATCGCGCTGTTCTACACGGCCAGCGTCTCTCTCACTGCGTTGTTGGCGGTCGCCTGCTGCGTTCTGGTGTTGGGCCTCCTGAACAGAGCTGGCGTCGTATCCAAGAGCCCATACATCCTCATCGGCATCATCATGTGGGTGGCCACGCTCAAGTCCGGCGTCCATGCCACGCTGGCGGGGGTCATGCTGGCTGCGTTCATACCCTTGGGCCGTGCGGACTCCAAAGGCTCTCCGCTCAAGGAGCTCGAGCAAGACCTGCATCACATCGTCGCCTTCTTCGTGCTACCCGCGTTTGCCTTCGCCAATGCGGGAATCTCGTTGGCCGGGGTTACCTTCGACCAGGTCGTCCATGGCGTCCCGCTGGGCATCGCCGCCGGTCTGTTCTTCGGCAAGCAGATTGGTGTCTTCGGGCTGTGCTGGCTGGCCATCAAGCTGGGGTTTGCGGCGCTGCCCAGCGGCATGAGCTGGCGAAGTCTCCACGCTACAGCCGCACTCTGCGGAGTCGGCTTCACCATGAGCCTGTTCATCGGTTCGTTGGCATTCGAGCAAACCGGCGCGGACATACTGTTCGACGAACGGCTTGGCATCATCGTCGGTTCGATTGCGTCGGGTCTGGCCGGCTATCTTCTCTTGCGCTTCAGTCTCAGCCCCAAAGACTCGGCGCAAGAGCGGCGACATGACGGCCGAGTGCAGGCCGCGGCGGCGATGCGACAGGCGAAGGGCTGAGCCGCGAGGCTCCGCCCCCCGCCGGAGAGAGGCAAGGAGAAAGGCCGGGTGAGAAGCCCGGCCTTTCGATTCTGGCGGCGGAGCGGGCTCCTATGACGTCTCGCGATCCCAGCCGACCACGACGAGCCGATGGTAGGCGAACACCGCCCCGGCCACGATCAGCCAGCCCAGCGGGCCGCTGACTTCGGCTCCGAGGTTGTCCTCCGGCAAGCCGAAGGTCGCCCTCATGTAGCGGTACAGGATCATCGCCAGGGCCATTGCGACGACGATGATCGCGCCCGCGGCGATCGAGAAGAGGTAGTAGGCCCGCGAGGACGAGTCGATCTCGAGGGCCCGGTCGGGAGCCTCCGCCGCACGTCGGCGCTGGGCGAAGAACCACGGCACGATCCAGATGACAAGAGCCGCCACGGCGATCGCGCCGTAGATGGCGACCACTGGCTGCCATGTCATGAGCGGATAGCTGAAGCTGAACTCCGAACCGAGCTCGAGGTGGCGGGAGAACCACTCGCCGAAGATCGAGCCCAGACACATGGCCAGGGCAATGGCCAGGTTGGCCAGCCCGACGAGCGCCACCGCGTAGCCGACGACGCGAACGGACGAGACACCGACCGGGCCGTCGGCATCCTCGGCCAGGGCCCGGCGACGATGCCACCACCAGGCAAGCGCGGCGAAGACCACGGCCAGCGTCGGCGTGACGAGGTTGTACCAGAGTGGCGCCACGTCCTCCGGATAGAGGCGCGCGTCCAACACCTTGTCGAAGACGACGGACAGGCTCGAGGCCACGCCGCTCAGAACCGCCGATGCTCCATAGACGGCGATCCAGACCAGGAAGGCGAGCCGGACGCGCGAGGTCCGCTCTTCAGCGGACTGTTCGGTCGTGCCGGAGCGGAGGCGATCCGAGTAGAGCCAGTGAGCGAGCCAGACGGCGCCCCACAGGACGACGGCCACCAGGGCCATGACTCCAGCTCGCGGCCACGGCGACCCCAGCGGGCTGCCTGCCCAGCTGAGCAAGGAGGCGGTCATCTCGTCCTGCTTGAACCCGGCCAGCTCGCGCATCACGAGGCTGATGAAGGAGGCGGCGTTGCCGATCATGTAGGCCAGACCTATGTAGGCCGCCCAGTAGAGATAGAGGCGTGAGACCCAGGCCGCGGCGCCGGTGATCACCGGGCCCTGACGCACGTCGCAGCCGCGAACCCAGGCGTGGTAGGCCCAGATGCCGGCGAAGACGACGATGATCGCCAGCGACCAGTCGTCGTCGATGGGCGAGGACCCGAGCGACGGCAGCGAGGCCGTGCCCAGGAGGCTGCCGAGGTTGCCGAGATCCAGGGCCGAGGTGGCGCTCATGTCCAGCACGTCGGCCAGTGCCCGGCCGGCGAGCTGGGCGGCCAGCGCGATGGGCGGCACGAGAGCGATGCCCATCACCGTGGAGAGGTAGAAGGAGCGGATGATCGACCGCCGCTCCACCACGTCGGCCGCCTTGTCGTCGCCGGCGCCGAGGCTGCGGACCGATCGCGCGATGGCCGCCCAGATCCGGAAGCGGGGCCGCCCTTCCGGCACGTCGGCCTTCGCCGCCTTCGCCTTTGCCGCGGCGGGGCCGGCCACTCCTCTCGGGCGAACGGATCGATCGATGGCCGCCCAATGGAAGGCCCAGACGACGAACCCGACGAGTCCGAAGCCGATGGCCAGGCTCCACATGTCGCGGTCCAGGCTGTCGCTCGAGAAGGCGGCCGTGTCCTGCGGCCCTACGCCGATCTCCTTCAGAATCAGCCGCAGGGCGATGACCGCCGCCGCGGCCCACATGCTCAGACTGACCCCGGAGACCAAGTACAAGTACAGCCGTTCTGCCCTGGACATCCCTGCCTCCCGTGCGCTGATGGTCGCGCCCCGCTCCAAAGGGGCGCGTTCGGCGTGAGCCTACTCCGGCGCAGCCGGGTTCGCGAGTCCGATTCGCGCCGCAACGGCGGCTGCGGGTTGGACATGCCGGCGGCCCGACCGTATGGTGGGGGCGCTGATTGGGGGTGACGAATGAAGGCCAAGCACAGAGTCCTCCTGGCGATCGACGCGCTCGCCAACCTCGCCCTGGGGGCGATCCTCCTGCTCTTCCCGGCCGGCCTGATGGACTTGCTGGGCCTGCCCAAGACCGACACATACTTCTATGCCACCATCCTCGGTGGGGTCATCTTCGGCATCGGCATCGCTCTCTTGCTGGAGCTGTACGGGGCGCGGGCGCAGGTGCGCGGCCTGGGCCTGGGCGGAGCCATCGCCATCAACTTGTGCGGCGGCGGCGTCCTTCTGGGCTGGCTCCTGTTCGGCGGCCTGGACCTGCCGCTCCGAGGGTGGGTCGTCCTGTGGACCGTGGCGATTGTCGTCCTGGGCATCGGCGTGGCGGAGATCGCCGCCAGATCGTGGAAGTACGACGAGGGCTCCTAGCAGGACCAGGAACGCCTACGGCACTGAGACGGAGAAGCTGTGGTGCTCGTAGGGAATCCCGCCAGTGCGAAGCTCGATGCCCGCCTGGACCGCGTACAGATACTGCGTGTCCAACACGTAGCCCCTGGCCCTCGCATCCTGGATGAAGGCCATCAAGTCCAGATCGGCAACCGAGGTCACCATCGGAGGCGCGATCAGGTAGGCGACGTAGTCCCAGCTGTCGCCACCTGAGCCCTGAGTGGCCGTCCAGACCTCCCAGTTTCGCCCGTTCAGGTTCACTGGCCCCTGGTCGTTCAGCCAGCCGCCGATGTTCTGGTAGTCCAGCCAGATCATCAGCTCGGCTCCGCCCGGGAAGCCGTTGGCGCCGCAGTTGTCGTCTGGGCAGAACCAGAGGTCGTAGGCCACGTTCCAGTTGTCGCCGGCCGCGCCACCCACGCTGAAGCTCCAGCTGCTCGTGGCGCTGGTGAGCGCGCTGACCTGCTCGGGAAGCGAGCTGCCGGGGCTGCAGATCCCCCACGAGCAGCCGTAGAGCACGTTGGGGTAGGAGGCCACCGTGACGCCGCAGTCGGGGCACTGGGTCACGGTGAAGGCCCCGGTCACGGAGTCGATGACCATGCACTGCGTTCCGGGGCAGGCCGGCTGGTTGAAGAAGTTGGTCTCCACGACATAGGAGCCGACGGTCACCTCCAGGTACTGGTCGCACGTGGCGATCAGGGTTGGGGCGGGGGTGGGCGTCGGTGGGGGAGTGGGCGTCGCGGTCGGAGTGGCCGGGATTGTCGGGGAGGGCGTGGTGGCGGGCGTGCAGCCCAGGGGCAGGAGGGCGAAGGAGGCAGCGGCCACCAGCAAGACCGCCCTGACATGGCTACGGTGTCGGGCACGCTTGTCCACGGTTCGATCCCTCCCCGTCGCGCGGACGATGGCCGGATCCTACGCTCTCCGGGCGGCGGTTTCCAGCGCCCGGGCGAATCGGCGCGCATCCTCGATAGCGCAGCCGCGGGCGTCGTTGTTGAAGAAGGCGTAGCCGTCGGGATCCGGTCGCCAGGTCTCGCGGAGAATGCCGGCCCAGGCCTCCAGCTCGGAGTCGGAGTAGCCGGGCCAGTCGCCGCGGCCTTCGTGGAAGCGGACGTAGGTCCAGTCGGTTGTGCGCCAGATCGGCGTCTGCGCGCCTCGCCGATCGGCCAGGCACAGGGCGGCCTCATGCTCGCTCAGCAGGGCTTCCAGCTCGGGCGTGAACCAGGACTCGTGCCGGACCTCCACGGCGACCCGAATGCGGGCGGGGGTGGGGGAGGCGGCCGGCTCTCGGCGGCCCCCCGGGCCTTCGGCCGGCTCTCGGCTCATCCGTTCGAATGCCGCCAGTGTGTCGGCCAGCCGGTCCAGCTTGATCGGCATGTCGGGCGGGAGCTGGATCAGGATCGGCCCCAGGTGCGGGCCCAGCAGGCGTGCCCGTTCCAGCAGGTAGCGGACCGGCTGCTCGGGCTCGAGCAAACGCTTGACGTGGGTCAGGTAGCGGCTGGCCTTGACCGCGAAGACGAAGCCTTCCGGCGCCGCCTGGGCCCAGTGCCGGAAGGCGCTCTCGGCCGGCATGCGGTAGAAGGTCACGTTCAGCTCCACCGCCCCGAAGTGACGAGCGTAGTAAGCCAGCCGATCGCTGCCGCGCACCGCCGGCGGATAGAAGAGCCCGCGCCAGTGCGGGTAGTCGAAGCCGGACGTCCCGATCGCCATCGGCATAGAGAACACGGTACGCCCCGGGGCGAGGGGGCGGAAGGGTGCCGCGTCGCAGCGCACCGTGCGACCATGTGGCCATGCGCAGGATTCCGCAGGTCCCGGTGCGCCTCTGGGAGATGAAGGAGAGTCCCTTCCAGCCGCCGTACGAGGGCGTGTCGCGCGATCCGGACCACGTCACCCAGGCCGGTCAGGCCGAGCCCTGCCCCAACTGCGGCTCCCGCAACGTCGCCAGGGCTGTGGGCGGCGTCATGCGGCCGGAAGCGTACCGCTCGGGTGAGTACATGCATGTCCACTACTGCATGCCCACCGACGAGCCGATGTACAACCGCCACTGCAACGCCTGCGGCTACATGTGGTGGGCCAGCCTTTCAGAGGGCGGCTGAGGCTGGCTCTCAGAAGCGGGATGGGGCCGGCAGCGGCGTGATCTTGGGTGTGGGCGTGGCGTGGGGGAGTTGCTCGGACACCCAGGGCGCCACGTAGTCAGAGGCCAGGCCGTAGGCCACCATCATCAGGGCGATCACCAGGCACAGGACCATGAGCCTGAAGGCGAGCTGGTTGCCGGTCCGTATCGGCAGAGCCAGCGAGACGATCACGACGACGAGCGCCAGGGCCACCATCGCTCCCCCCAGGCCCAGGTAGACCAGTGAATCCACCAGCGCGCCGTCCAGCAGCAGCCCAATCCCGATCGTCAGCGTGACCACGCTGCTGGCCGTGAGGGGCGGGACGGGGCGCAGTTCGGGCTCGGACTCGGTCCATCTCGGGCTCATCGCCCCGAATCTAGCCGACCGGGGGAGGTTCGGGGCCGCGGATCGCCCAATGCGCTCCGCAGGCCCCACCCGGGGTGGGGGAGCCAGCCGGGTGCAGACCAGGACACCTGATCGGCGCGGAGGAGAAGGCGATGAGTTTCCTGAGGCGAAAGGGTGCGGACAACGACGGCCAGGGCGCGGGCGAAGGCACCGGCGCGGCTGGGGGCAAAGGCAAGCCCGCCGCCAAAGGCAAGCCCGCAGCGGGGGTCGGCGTGCCCGAGTGGGCCGCCTTCATGGAGCCGGACGAGTACGCCGAGTTCCGCCGCCTGACGGACGGCTGGCTGCGCAGCCACGTCGACGAGTTCCACGAGATCGAGGAGGGGGCGCTGGAGCTGTCGTCCGGCGCCGGGGGGCCGATGATGATAGGCCTCACCAACATCGCCCAGAAGTGCCACCTGGTCCCACGCTCGGAGTGGGCCACGCTGATCGACGAGTACCTGGGCGGCACCGTCGCCCGGGCCAGCTCGGTTTCGTCCCAGCAGCTGAAGCTCGAGGACGTCAAGTCGGTGCTCAAGGTGCGCATCTACCCGGAGGACCACGCGCCGCCGGACAGGGGCGAGATGCTGATCAGCTGGCCCGTCGCGCCGGGCATGCAGGCGGCCGTGGCCGTCGATCTCCCCGAGACGGTCGTGACCGTCCATCCCGACTGCCTTGCCCAATGGGGGCAGTCGGCGGACGAGCTGTTCGAGCTGGGCCTGGCAAACGTTCGGGCCCAGGACGTCCCGGACGAGGACGTGATCGGCGACACCTCCGTTCACCTGCTCTCGGGCGACAGCTTCTTCGTGGCCACCTGGGTGCTGATGCTCGAGGAGCACATGAATCCGGCCCCGGAATACGGCGCGCTGGTGATCGTCCCGAACCGCCACGCCGTGCTCTTCCGGCCGATCGAGGATGCCTCGATCGTCGAAGCGGTGGGCCTCCTCCTGGGCGTCGCCGATGCCCAGTTCCGGCAGGGCCCCGGCTCCTTCAGCCCGAACCTCTACTGGTGGAAGGACGGCCGGCTCACCCTGCTGCCGAGCGAGATGAAGGAACGGGAGATCCACCTCAGCCCGCCGGACGAGTTCATCGAGATGCTCAACGTCCTGGCGAAAGGCGGGTAGGCAGCACGGCGAGCAGGGGGCGCGGCCGACGCCAGACGGCCAGGCGTCAGGGCGCCGGCGACGCGCCTAGCCCGTCTGCCAGCCGTGCCAGGGAGTGCCCTCCGCGCCGAGAACCAGGTTGGCCCACTTGTTCCGCTCATCGATCGAGTCGAAGCTCAGGACGATGTCGTGCCCGCCGGCTGTGACCTGAAGCGCCGGCCGCGGCCCGCGCCAGGGGTAGACCCAGCCCGTTCTGGCGTGGGTGCCTTCGCCCAGCTCGAACTCGACCGGCGGCAGATCTGAGGCGGTGACCGATATCGGTCCCGTCAGCAACCCGTAGTAGCCGTGGCTGATTCGACTGCTGACCTCGCGCAGCCGGACGAGCTTGCCGCGCGAGTCGACCACCAGGCCGCTCAGGCGGACGGCCGCGTCCTCGTTCGGGACGCCCTGCACTGAGGGCGGTCGGTTCTGCCGATCGGCGCTGAAGACGATGTAGGCCGTGGGGACGCCGATCAGGAAGAACAGGCCGAGCAGGATCAACATGACCGAGGAAGCACCAAGCGGGAACGAAACGGGCGCGCCTGAGGTGGCGTCGAGGAGGTAGCCGGTGAGGTGGACGGACGGGTTGGCTTGTCCCGCCTTGTCGATCTGCTCATGCGAGACGCCGAAGCCCGCCGGTTGGAGGGTGCCTCTGACCTCGACATTCGCCCCCGGCTCGCCGAGCGGCTCCGACGCCTCGACGACGATCCCGGTCTCGCTGGCAGGATCGGTCAGCAGGTAGATGCGGTTCTCTGGATGCATCTCGTTCTGGGCATCTGCAGACCACGATCCGACCTCGCCGCTCAGGGTCACCCAGTACTGGGACCTGTCGTCAGAGTCGACTGGGGCGCCGTTGTGGTAGACGTCCTCGATGGAGGTGATCGTCGGGGCCGGGTCCAGCCGGCCGGTGATCAACGCTGCGAGGAGGCCCACCCCCAGGGCCAGGCACAGGAACGGCAGTACGAGCGTCCGGAGCGACCAGCGGTTGTAGTGGGCCAGCACGACCTGGCCGTCACTCCTGCGCCGCCAGGTGCGAGTTGCCAGGAAGGCGAACCAGCCGCTGGCCGAGACCACCCGGTTGAAGGTCGCTCGCCACCGCCCGACGTTGCTGTAGTTCGGCTGCGACCGTTGCCGGGGGCCAAACCACTTCCCGCCTAACCACACCCCGCTGGGCGGCTGCCCGCTGGGCTGCTGCCCGCTGGGCTGCTGCCCGCTCCCACTCTGGTCTGGCTGTCTCAACTTCCCCGATCTCCTCCCTGTCTGGGTCGGCCTCCCCGGCTCAGCCACGGCGCGGCTTCGCGGCCGCGCCCCCATGGCCCCGTCCACTCCCTAGACTACGGCACCGCCGCCCGGGTTCGCCGCCCTTGCCTGCGGCACCCCGGGGCCCCGGCGGGCGGCCCCTAGCCGTCGCAGGCAGGGCAGGGCGGCAGCGGCGTGTGGGAGGGCGTCGGCGTGGCGTGGACGGCCAGGTCCGAGAGATAGCGGCCGAGCACGTCCGAGATAGGCCCCCAGGCCACCACCAGGAGTGCGACGGCCAGGCTGGCGATCAGCAGCCGAACGGCGAGGTACTCGCCGGCGCGCGGGGGCAGCCGCACAGAGGCGACCGCGCAAGCCAGCGCCAGGACAGCGAGCACTCCCCCCAGGAACAGGTAGCTCGGGGAGCCTGCCAGCGCTCCGTCCGCCAGGATGCCCAGCCCGATCAGCAGCGCGATGGAGGCGCAGGCCAGGGCAAGCCGGCTCCCGCGGGCTTCGGGCTCGGGTTCGGCCTCCAGCGCGGGTCCGGGCTCGCCCGATCGGAGGCTCATCGTTCGGCCGAGCCTAGTCCTGCCGCTCGGTGGCCGAGATGATCATCCACTCCTCGGCGCCGGTCATCACGACCACGTTGATGGAGCCGTTCTGGTAGACGAGCATCGTCGAGCCCGGCGGCCCTTCCTGGGGCGTGAAGCCGGCCGCGGCTAGATCGGCCAGGTAGGCGTCGACGATGGCCTGGTGGTGATCCGGGTCCGCGTCCGGGTAGCCGCAGGCTACGTACAGATTGGTCGGCGAGCTTGTCATGTTGCCGTTGGCACCCAGGGTGCAGCCGTGCGGCTCGGGCACCTTGCCGGCCCATTCGGGCGGCCAGGTCTGCGCCGGCCAGGGCGTGGGCGTTGGGAGCCCCTCGATGAAGTCGTCCATGCCGGGCAGGGCGTCGCTTTCGGCCTCGGTCAGCCCGTCGACGTCGAAGGTGACCTCGTCGCCGTCCGAGCTGGGGACGGTGATCGTCAGCACCCGCGTGCCCTTCCTGGCGATCCAGGCGTCGTAGTCGCCCCTGGCGGCGCGCTCGGCGGCATCCTTTTCGGTCTCGGGCGGCGTGTAGTAGACCTCCGGCTTGAGGGTCCAGCCCTCCTGGCGCAGCGTCTCGACGTAGTCGTCCAGCATCTGCTTCGTCACGCCGGTGAAGAACATGCGGACGCCGTAGCTGTCGCCGCTCTGGCGGCGCTGGGGCATGAACATGTCCAGCTGGCCGGGGAAGTAGGGGATGTCCGCGGGCATGGCCGAAGGCCAGGCCTGGGGCCCGCTGCCGGGAATGGACGGCCTGACGAAATCGCTGGGGTTGTCGCCGCCGTTGCCGCCCTCATCGCTCGAGCTGCCACCCGAACCGCAGCCAGCCAGGCCGATCGCCAGCACGACCGCCAGCGCGGCCACGACCGAAACCAGTCGGGCGAATGCTCCCATCCCTCGACTCCTCCTTCGAGCAGGCATTCTAGCCGCCGCGCGGGCGAGCCTTCGGCCCATCCTGCCTCCGCATGCGCGCGCGACGCTCGGGGGTGGCGCGACAGGCGGATAATCGGGATGCGCAAAGGGGGAAACCGATGGCCGAAGCGACGAAGCCCGCCGAAGGAACGAAGCCCGCCGAAGGAACGAAGCCCGCCGAAGACGCCAAGCCGGCCAGGAGCGCCAGGCCTGCCCGCCGGACGGACAAGCTCAACCTGCCGGCCCTGCTGGACGCGGTGCGCATCCTCTCGCCGTCGCGCGATTCGGGCGTGCACGGCGAGGAGCACTGGCGGCGTGTCGCGATGAACGGCCTGTACCTGGCCGACGAGGTGGGCGCGGACCCGGTGATGGTGGTCCTCTTCGGCCTCTTCCACGACTCGATGCGCTTCAATGACTTCCACGATTCACAGCACGGCACGCGGGCCGCTTTCCTGGCCTGCTGCCTGAACGAGCAACTGCTGGGTCTCCCGGAGGCGCAGATGGATGTGCTCTACACGGCCTGCGCCGAGCACTCTGGCGGCCGCCCGACGGACGACATGACGATCGGGGCCTGCTGGGACGCCGATCGCCTTGACATCTGCCGCCTGGGCGACGCGGTAGACATCCGCCTCATGTCCACCGTCCCCGGCCGGACCCTCGGCGCCCAGAGACGCGCCCAGGAGTTGCTGGAAACGACCCCCTCCTGGGAGGAGGTCTTCACTCGACTGAAGGACGGCGAGTAGGCGGAGCGAAAGCCAGCCCAGGCCTCCTCAGGGGCTGCCGACCGTGACCTCCACCACGACGTGCACGGATCCCGAGTTGTCCGAGTAGCAGCAGAAGCGGTTGGATGTCCATGTACTTCGAGGCGGTCAAGACGATCTACGCGACCGTCAAGGACGAACCCTTGAGGCTGCTGAGCCAACGCCAGAAGCGGGGCGGCTAATCTAGCCTCCCAGGAGGGCCGCCGATGTTCAACCTCTTCAAGAGCGAGAAGCCGAGCCTGGGGCTCGTCTACTTCGAGCAGGTGTCGCCGTCCGGGGCCAAGATGACCGCGCGCCTGAGGGCGGCCGGCATGGAGGTAGCGCCGGCGGGCAGGGAGAGCAAGGAGGCCACAGCCGCGGATTCCGAATGGGCCTTCGAGCTGAGCCACCCGCAGCACGGCAAGGCCACCGTGCTGTTCAAGAAGGGCGGACCGCCCGCGATCGGGTTCCTGGAGTTCAGCCAGGCGCTGACGAACGAGGAGCGGCAGGCGGCGGTGGGGGCCGTCGAGGCGGCCCTGGTCATGGTCCCGGCCGAGCGCAAGCACGTCCTGCGCGATCGCAAGCGGCTGCTGGGCTTCATGCGGGCCCTGATGGGCGACGACGGCGTGCTGGCCGTGGACCTGGCCAGCGGCATGCCCTGGTCGCCGGCGGCGCTGGACGACGAGCTGGCCCACGACGCGGACCTGGATCCGGAGGCGCTGTACGTCTTCCACGCCGTACAGGAGGGAGAAGACGGCAAGGGCGGCTGTGAGGAGGGCGAAGACTGCGAGGAAGGCGAGGGTGGCGAAGGTCGCTGCGCAGGCTGCGGCAGATCGGCGCCGGTCACCTGGCTGCACACCCACGGCTTGGCCGAGCTGGGCGGCTTCGACTTCGACATCCTCCGCCCGAACGAGCTGGTCGTGCAGCGGGCCAACGATCCCCTGCGCGCCCTGGCCTTCGCCATGCTGGAGGGCAAGATCTCCGAGTCCACGGCCTCGTTTCCGCTGATCATCCCCGAGGGCGCGGTGCGCCTGGTGCCCGCGGCCGAGTTCATGCGCGAGGC
>DAOUEA010000034.1:0-3553 GCA_034430475.1 Chloroflexota bacterium
GTGTCGCTGGGTTGGGTGCTGGGACTCTGAACCGCGCTGGCGCAGCCGGCGGCGCCCGTGAGCGCGAGCAGGCCAGCCAGCCCGATGCCGCGCAGGGTCGCCGGCGGCGTCGATGTCCTTCGGCGCTGGCACCGCCGCCGATGTGCCAGGAAACTGAAACACGAGCCGCCCATCTTCGACTTGTCCCCTCTTGCGCAGTGAGCGACTGCAGTGTATCGACAAGATGGGAGAGTGGAGCGGGAGACGGGTCTCGAACCCGCGACATTCAGCTTGGAAGGCCGCGGAGCGTGAGCGCTGTAGCACCACGCTCAGAGGGGCGAGCGTAGCGTGTCCAGTTATCGTGTCTTCGATATCCGCTGGTCGGTTGTTACGCTTACGGTGTGGCGGCCAGCGAAGAGGGGTCGAGCATGTCGAAGGACTGGCAGACGGACCTGACATTCATCCGCACAATTGCACCTCCACCCGCCGAGCCGTTTGGCGTCCCAGTCGATTGGGATCGGTTCGAACAGGAGAACGGTTTCTCTCCCCCAGCCGATTTCAAGGGGCTGGTGGACCTCTACGGCTCCGGCTTCTTCGTCTCCGGCCTCGGAGAGCTCGAGATCCCGCAGGCGCTTCATCCCGAGCGGACGTTCGTCGAGAGCATTCAGTGGGAGATCGACAGCCATCTCGGCATGAAGAAGAAGTTCCCGCAGTTCGAGCCCTCATGGCCGGCCTTCCCGGCCCCGGGCGGCTGGCTGCCCTTGGGTGGCACGGGCATCGGCTGGACGGTCGGATGGTTGACGAGGGGAGATCCCGACGATTGGTGGATCGCGATCCACGGCCATCGCGACGGCTGGGCCGACGAGGCCCCGATCGGGCTCGTCCAGTTCGTCCGTCGATGGCTGACAGGAAACCTCGGGTTCGCGGAGGTCGAGCCCTTCGAACCCGGCAACGTCAGTTTCCTGCCCCAGACTGAGAACTATCCGTGGAGCGGCAGGACGTGTGAGGTCACGGTCGCGTTCGCACCGACGTTGGAGCCCGGTCGTTTCGCCCTTGTGCCCCCCGAGATGGAGATCGACCCTTGGATGGCCGCCATGGGCCGCGAGCTGGCGCCACTCATGTCGCACGATGAGTTGCTGGCTCAAGTTGCTCCGGCTGTCGTCCGTTCGCATGGCGGATTCGGGAATCGTGGCGTCGCCGAACAAGCCGATGTTGCCCTGAGCTATCGCCCACGGGAGGAGCCCACAGTGATTGAGGCCGTCGAGGGCCTTGCGTCTCGACTGGGCACGACCATCACATCCGTCACGGCGCGCGACGGCACTCCTGGATGGCCGGCGATGCGGGCCCGAAAGCAGAACTGAGTCGGCTGAGCGCCGCTGCGGCGCGACCGTCGATGAACCTTGGCAGAGGAGGGAGCCAGATGACCAAGTTCGACGACGTCGATTTCCACGACGGCGATGCCGCGGCGAAAGGTCAACCGGTAGAGAACGCCTTCACGCACATCGGCTTCATGTTCGTGTGGCTAGTCCGGCACGACCTTATGAACGCCAGAACCTTCTCCGCTTCGATGTCGCGGGAGATCGCCAGCGGGAGCATCCGGCCTAACGATCTGCGCGACCTCGTCGACGGACAGCTGCTCAGCTCTATGCTCAAGCGCGAAGCATCGGCTTTCCTGGCCGCCTACTACCCGTCCGGCTATGGAGCCGACTTCGACGCCGAGTTCGGAGCCTTGCCCGATTACGGCGTCTCCGACGATCCCGAGCACCAAGCGCGAATCGAACGCCGGATCGACGCTGCCTACGAGCAGTGGCTCGCGGCGGGCCGGCCCGGACCGAAGAGCCCGAATGCCGTCTGGAAGCAGCCGGGTCTCGCCGACATGGCGGCGAGTATCGAGCTTCCGGAGATACAGCCACTTCCGCCGGGCTCCAGCGTCGATGACATCATGGCCGCCCTCTCACAACTCACCGGATCGAAGATCATCAGGGTCGATCAGATCCCGCCAACCCATGTGGACGAGGACCTGGAGGCGCTCGTCGCCGCCGCTGCCGGAACGCCGATGCGGATGTCGTCGGCCAGTGCTCGTGGCTATGGCGATTCGACCCTGAATCGCACCCTGCGGACACTCGGCGTTCCAGCGAAGGATGTGCACATAGTCAATGGCCTGGCCGAGCATGCCAACCCGTGTTTGTGGGTCCACCGAGTCCCCGGCGTAGACCGCGACCACCTCGCCGCGGCGTACCGGTCATACGTGGAGGGTCGCGGTGGCCGATGGCGTGACCGCACGGTCGGCGACATCCCAGCCCGGACCGCTCCGTTCGCGCCCCGCGGAGTTCCCCCGGCGACAATGATCTGGTTCACCGTGGACGAGCATGCCGTGCATCTCTCAGGACACGACGATAACCCGGACCTCGACGCCATAGCCGTCCGCCTGCTGGAGGCGCTACGCCGCTGACCAGGCGGGCAGCGAGCCTCGACCTTCGGCTAGCATCGACGGCATGGGGATGCGAGAGCGACTCGAGAGGCTGGCGGGGCGACTCCGGGGCTGGATCATGGACGATTGGCCTGCATCGCTGATTCCGCTGATTGCGTTGTTCGTTGTCGTCCTTGCCGTCCTGGCCGGCGCCGTCTGGCCACGCGGTAGTCAGTGGCCGGCCGTCTACGTCCCGAGCTACGGGCCGGCCGTGATGAGCACTACCCGACTCATCAACTCCACCGACCATACCGTGCTCGTCTCGCTCAGCCTGGGCGAACCTTCCGGGTCGGGGTTGTCCGGCACGGAGATACGCGCTCACTCGACCTACGATTCCGCCGGCTACGCGTTCACCGACATCGACATCACGATCGAGTTCACCGACCCGAGAGACTGCACGTCTCTGGGCAGTGTCACGCTTCGGGGTGCGGCGACCATCGAACTCCCCGCGAGCGGCCCGCCCGTCGTCAAATCGAACGAGGGACCGCCGATGCCCACCCCGGGTGGGACGATTCCGCCGCTTAGCTACAGCGATGTCTGTGCTGACACCGTCGGTCTGGAGGGTGCGGCGTGGCGGCATCAGGGCAGCCTGATCGGAATCGGCGACGACCAGGGCTGGTTCATCGAGCCTCAAGGAACGCTGATGAGAGTGGCCGGAGAGGGAGAACGGGTCGAAAACCTGAAGGAGCTATCAGATGGTTCGGTCATCGCCTCCCGGCCGCGCCCCGGCTCCACCTCCGGCACCAGTGTCCTCTGGCGGACCGACCGGCGGGGCTCCTCGTGGCAGGCCTGGGACATGCCCGGGATGCCAACGGCCTCGGCCGACGGACGTTGGTTCGCCTACACCTCCAGCGGGCCCACGCCTGCCGACAGCTTTGCCCTTCATGTCATCAGGCCGGATGGCAGCGGCGATATCGACCTCGGCAACAGGGTCGAGGACTTCGTCTGGGCGCCAGACTCCAGCCGCCTCGCCGTCCTTGTGAACGGTGACGCACCCGACTATGAAGGCCGGCTGGAAATCTGGGGTGTCGACGGGTCGAAGAAGGTCGTCCGTAACAAGGTCGACGCCTACGCCGGGCTGGATTGGTCGCCCCGAAGCGATCG
>DAOUEA010000035.1:0-25839 GCA_034430475.1 Chloroflexota bacterium
AGCCAGGCTGAGGATCGGCGTTCGCCGGGCGAGCCTCGCCGCATGCGAGGGGCTCCCGGAGTGGGTGGAGACTGTGCCGGCGGACGAGGCCATCCTGGACGAGGTGCTGAGGCCGGGTCGGGTCTGCGTCCTGCCGCTGGCTGTCACCGCCTACACCCAGCTGGCTGTGCCCGTTCGCCTGCTGCGCTTCCTGAGCCTTGGCAAGCCCGTCGTCGCCACTGAGACAGCTCCGACAAGGGCCATCCTCGAAGAGAGTGCAGCCGGCATCGCCACGCCGGACACGGCGGCCGGGCTTGCCTCCGGGATCTCCCGGATCCTCGGCGACGACGCCCTTGCCCACAGGATGGCTCGCAATGCGCGGGCCTTCGCCGTGTCAGAGGCGCAGACTTGGGATGCGCGGGCGGCGACGGTCCTGCACACGCTGGGCGTGCTGTCGAACAAGGCGGGCGCCAACGCGCACGAGGAGCCGGTCGACCTGGCTCGGGCCAGGAACGGCTGATGAGCGAATCGACGACCGAGCTCTCGACGATCGATCCGGAACAGGCGATGGAGCTTCCGCCGCGGGGTCGCCGTGCGGGGACTGGTCTTGCGACCCAGGTCTCCGCCATCTTCGCCACGAGGGTGGTCATTCTGGTGCTCACCGTGCTGACGTCGCTCGTCATCACCCGTCTGCTCGGCACGGCCGAAGAGCGCGGAGCCTACGTAGCAGTCGTCACGTTGCCGGGGATGTTGTCGGCCGTCGCCATGCTGGGCCTGCCGGGCGCCGTCAACTACTACGCCGGGCGCGGCGCATCGGTTGACAGCCTGCTGCGGGCCTCGCTCATCTTCGCCTCGGCGATTTCGGCGGCAATCATCGTTCTCGTCTGGTTCAGCCTGCCCCTGCTCGAGCAGTCCGTCCTCAAGGGCGCGCCGGATCATCTGGCTCGCTGGATCCTGGTCACGATCCCCGCCGGGATGCTGACCTCGTTCGGCGGGACGCTGCTGTACGGTCGCCGGGAGGTCAAGGGCTACAACGCGATCCTGCTGATGCAGTCCATCAGCCTCCTGGCAGGAGCGGTCGTTCTGGTCGGAGTGCTGGGCCTGGGCGTGGACGGTGCGGTGGCCACGAGCATCGGCGTCAACCTCGCGACCGTGGCAGCCATCACCTTCGTCCTGCTACGGCTGCGGGCCCGCGACCGGCGGGGCGAGCCGGCCTCGATGCGCGGCCTGGTGGGCTACGGGGCCAAGCTCTACCCTGCCAGCGTCAGCGGCTACTTCAACTACCGCGCCGACAACTACATCATCCAGGCTATGGCCTCCAGCAAGGAAGCCGCCAAGACCAACCTCGGTCTGTACAGCTGGGCGGTGACGATGGCCGAGGTGGTCTTCCTGGTGCCCGAGTCCGTGGCCGCCATGCTCCTGCCCCGGGTAGCCGGCAGCAGCCCGGAGGAAGCGAGCGCGCTGCTGGCCAGAGTCTCCCGGGCAACGCTGCTGATCGCGCTGCTGGTGGCGGTCGCGCTGGTACCGGCCGCATTCCTCGGCGTGCACCTGATCCTGCCCAACTACGTCGGTTGCCTGCCGGCCTTCCTGGCCATCCTGCCCGGCGTGGTGGCCCTGTGCATGGCCAAAGTCATGACCAGCTACGTGGGCGGACGAGGACGTCCCGGACGGGCTTCCGTCGCGGCCACGATCGCACTGGCGGTCAACCTCCCCCTGAACCTGACCCTGATCCCGTGGATCGGGATCGTCGGGGCATCGCTCAGCTCGGTCGTCTCCTACAGCGTCCTGGCGGCGATCATGGTCGGGCTGGCCAGCAAGATGTCCGGACAGCCCATCACGGCACTCTGCCTGCCGCGGGTCGAGGACGCCCGGTTCCTGGTGGCCGGAGTGGGTCGCCTGTGGCGGCGCCTGGTTGGCGGCCGGTCGGCCGGGTCTGGGAAGCCCTCGTGAGCGAGTCCATGGCCGAGCTGGGCGACACGCTGGAGCCGGTACAGCCGACCCCGCCACCGCTGGCCGGGTTCGCCGACAAGGTGGCCTCGGTCTTCGCGACACGGGTGGCGATCCTGGGCTCGACAGTTCTGACGGCCCTGGTGATCACCCACCTGCTCAGCCCGGAGGAGCGCGGGGCGTACGTGGCGGTCGTGACCCTGCCCGGCATGCTTGCCGCCCTGGCCACCTTCGGGCTGCCGGGAGCCGTCCAGTACTGGTCGGGCCGGGGTGCCTCGATCGCCGGGCTGGTCCGCTCGTCGTTGATCCTGACGGCCATCATCGCCAGCGCGATCGTCGGCGTGGTCTGGGTGAGCCTGCCGTTCCTGGAACAGTCGGTCCTCCGGGCTGCCCCCGATCACCTGGCCCGGGCGATGCTGATCGTCGTCCCCTGCAGCCTGCTGGCCTCGTTCGGCGGGATGATCCTCTACGGCCGGCAGGAGGTCCGGGTCTACAACCTGATCCTGCTGGGCCAGGCGGCCGGGGCCCTGACGGGGGCGATCGTCCTTGTCGGAGTCTTCGACCTTGGCGTGGCTGGGGCGGCCGCGACAAGCATCATCGTCAGCATCGGCCTGGTCGTGGCGGTGATGGCGGACGTGGCCCGGGTGGGCCTTCGCGACAGCACGGGCGAGATCACACCCCTGCGCAGCCTCATTACCTACGGCCTGAGGCTGTACCCGTCCAGCTTCAGCGGCTACTTCAACAACCGGGCCGACGCCAGCATCATGCAGGCCATGGCCCCCAGCGCCGAGGTTGCCAAGATCAATCTCGGCCTCTACAGCTGGGCCGTGACGATGGCCGAGGTCGTCTTCCTCGTGCCGGACTCGGTCGCCAACCTCTTCCTGCCCAGGGTCGCCGCGAGCAGCCACGAAGAGGCCAGCGCCATGCTTGGCCGGGTCCTGCGGATGACGATGCTGACGTCGATCCTGATCGCCCTGCTCATGATCCCGCTGGCTTTCGTCGGCGTGCCGCTGCTGGTTCCGCAGTACGTGGACTGCATGCCGGCCTTCCTGGTCATCCTGCCGGGCGTGGTGGCCTTCAGCCTGGGCAGGGTCGCGGCAGGCTACGTGGGAGGTCGGGGCCGCCCCGGCCCGGCGTCTGTGGCGGCGACCGTGTCTCTTGTGGTGAACGTGCCGCTCAACATCGCCCTCATCCCGGTCGTGGGCATCGTCGGCGCGTCTCTGAGCTCGGTGGTGTCTTACTCGGCCCTGGCGGCGATGATGATCTGGTACGCCAGCCGCGTCTCCGGCCAGCCGATCCTGGCCCTGTGCATCCCTCGCCGCGACGACCTGTCGCTGGTGGGCGAGGCGATCCAGACAGTGAGGCAGCGCTCGAGCGCCCCGCTGGCGGCAGTCGCCAGGAGGAGCCCCAACCGGTTGGCGGCATCCCGGGGGGGCGCAGACCGCCCCCTGCGCATCGCCTACCTGGGCAACGCCAATAGCATCCACCTGCGCCGCTGGGCCGGATGGTTCGCCGAGAGAGGCCACGAGGTCACGATGCTGGTGCCCGACGACCTCGAGGTGGCCCCGGGCCTGCCGCCGACGATCGCCGTCAGGACATACTCGATGGGCAGCTCACGGCCCCTGCGTGGCCGCAGGATTCTCACCTCCCGGCGATCAATTCGTGACGTGGTCGCCGCCGTGGGGCCGGATGTCCTGCACGTTCATCACCTGACGGTGCATGGCTTCAAAGCCTGGCTGTCGGGCTTTCACCCCTACGTCGTCACCGTCTGGGGCAGCGATGTCCTGGTCACCGCGCCGACGAGCCTCCGGGCCAGGCTGCTGGCCAGGTTGGCGCTGCGTTCCGCCGATCTGGTCACTGGCATCTCCGGCCACGTCGTCGAGGCGGCGATCAAGCTGGGTGCCAAGCCGGAAAAGTCGCGTCGCCTGCACTTCGGCGTGGACGTCGATCGGTTCGCGCCAGGTCCTGGATCGGCGGCCCTGCGGCACAAGCTGCGCTTGAGCGGTCACAAGGTCGTCTTCTCGCCGCGGGCCATCGCCCCCATCTACCGCCACGATATCGTCATCGAGGCCCTCGCCCAGCTACCCGACAACATCGTCCTGGTCATGGCCGGATTCGCGGCCGACGCCACTGAGACCGAAGCCCTGGTGCGCTTGATCGAGGCCAGGGGCTTGACCTCCCGAGTCACGATGCTGGCGGGCGTCGCTTATTCCGACATGCCCAACCACTACCGGCTGGCCGATGTCGTTGTCTCCGTTCCGGAGAGCGATGCCGGGCCGGTAAGCCTGGTCGAAGCGCTGGCGGTCGGCAAGCCGACCGTCTGCTCGAATCTGCCGCCGGCCAGGGACTGGTTGGCCGATATCGATCCGGAGTGCCTCGTGCCCGTAGGCGATGCCGCGGCCACGGCCCGAGCCATCGCCGCCGTCCTGGCCCGGGATGGATCGGCGCGGGCGAAACTTGCGGTGCTGGGGCGCCAGCGAGTGCTGGAGCGAGCCGACCAACGGCGCAACATGACCGAGATGGAGGTCCTCTACCGCCGCCTGGCCGAAGGGTCGTCGGTCGCCAACGACGGCCCGGGGGAAGACTGATGCCGGGCCGGGTGCTGATCGTCGCCTACAACTTCCCGCCTATCGGGGGCGTGGGCATCCAGCGCACGGTCAAGCACGCGACCTACCTGCCCCGGTCGGGCTGGGAGCCGGTCGTGCTCACGGCCCGCGACCCTGGCTGGGGCGTCCGCGACGCCGGCAACGAGGCGGGGCTGCCGCCCGATCTGGTAGTCGTGAGGGCCTTCTCGCCCGAGCCGGTCAAGCTGCGCCGCCTCCTGGGCCGAGCCCTGAGGCCTCTCCGGCGTCGCCCCGGGAGCGGAGGCGCCGGGTCGAGCAACGCAGTCCGGGCCGGCGCACCCGCCGCGGCAGGGGGAGCCATCCAGGCCCCCGGCCGTCTGACCCGGGGCGCCCTGGCCGTCTGGAGCACCGCCGCCCGCTGGACCTTCTTCCCGGACGAACAGGTGGCCTGGGTTCCGTTTGCCGTCCGCCGGGGAGTGGCGCTGCACCGCGAGGCGCCGTTCGACGCCGTCTACTCCAGCTCGCCGCCGGTCTCGTCGCACCTGACGGCGGCCCTGATCGCCCGGCGGGCCGGTGTGCCGTGGGTCGCCGACTTCCGCGACCCCTGGATCGGCAACGCGTTCTCGACACCGCCGCCGCCCCATCACCGCTTCTTCCAGAGCCGCATCGAGCGGCGCATCGCCCGCATCGCGGATTCGATCGTCATGGCCACGGGCGGCCTGGTCGAGGAGTTCGCCGCCCGCTACCCGGAGGCCGCCTCCCGGTGCGTCGTCATCCCCAACGGCTACGACCGCGCCGACCTGCCGAAGACCTCGGAGTTGCCCGCTCGCCCCGACGACGGCCGGTTCCATCTCGTCTACGGCGGCAGCCTGTACGGGACGGACGAGCTGCGGGTCTTCCTCGACGGCCTGGAGCTGCTGCTCGAGCGCCAGCCCGAGCTCCGCGATCGCCTGGCGGTGGAGTTCGTGGGCCAGGTGAACCTGGCCAACCGGGCCCTCGCGGCGCGCTACGCGACCCCCGAGCGCCTGGGCTCGGTCGTGAGCTTCACCGGCTTCATGCCCCACCGTGAGGCCCTGGGCCGGCTGCTTGGTGCCGACGCCCTGCTCCAGCTGATCGCGGCCGGACCGGGCAAGGGTCGCGTGCAGGGCGGCAAGCTGATGGAGTACATCGGCCTGGACCGGCCCATTCTGGCTGTCGTCCCCGAAGGGGAGGCCAGGGCCCTGCTGGCCGAGCTCAAGTGGGGCATCGTTGCCGATCCGACGCCCGAAGGCGTGGCCGGAGGAATCGAGCGCCTCCTGGCCGCTCCCGCTCCGCGCCGCCGAGCCGACCCCAGGGGCCGCTACGAGCGGGTCAATTTGGCCGCTCGGCTGGCTTCCGTGCTGGACGCCGCGGTTGAGCGGCGCGCCCGGCGACGGGCCGGCAGCGAACGAGGCGGCCGATGACGCGCCCCACCCGGCTGCTGCTGGTCACCAACATCTTCCCCACGCCCGATCGACCACAGTCGGGCCCCTTCGTGGCTCGCCGCGTGGCAGCCCTGCGAGAGCGCGGCGTGGAAGTCACGGTGGCCGGCCCATCCAGCTATCGCCGCAACTCGCTGATCCGCCACGCCCGGATCACCTGGCGCGCCCTGACCGCCCGCGGCCCCTTCGACGGCGTCGAAGCTCACCCTCTGTACGCCGCGGGCGTGATCGGGCTGGTCGCGGCCAGGCTTCGCCGCAAGCCGCTGCTGGCCTATGCCCACGGCAGCGACGTCATGGACTACGCGGTTCGCAGCCGCTTCCATCGGGCGCTGGCCCGCTGGGTGGCGAGAGGCGCGGCAGCCGTGGTGGCCAACTCGAGCGAGACGGCGGCCCACGTGGAGAGGCTCGGGGTCACGGCCCAGGTGGTCTCTCCGGGCGTGGACATGGACATCTTCAGATCGGCCAGGGCTGCCGATAGGGCTGTTCAGCGCAAGAGGCTGGGGCTGCCCAGCGGTCCACTGGCGATCTTCGTGGGCGCTGTTGCCTACGACAAGGGCGCCGACCTCTTCGCCGAGGCGATCGAGCTGGCGCCGCGCTGGCGAGCTGTCATTCTTGGCGATGGCCCCCTGGCGCGGGACCTGGCTGCCGCCCATCCCAGGATCTCCGTCCATCCGTCCGTGCCTCCTGAGGAGGTGCCGGCCTGGCTCCAGGCGGTGGACATCGTGGTCGTGCCGTCGCGTCGCGAGGGCTTCGGTCTGGTCGCCGTCGAGGCGCTGGCCTGCGCCACTCCGGTCATAGCTGCCTCCACGGGCGGCCTGCGCGAGACCGTGCACGACGGCGAGAACGGCCTCCTGGTACCGCCCGGCGACGCGGAGGCCCTGGCCGGAGCGCTGAAGCGGCTGCTGGACCCACGGCTGCGAGCCCGGCTGGCGGCGGCGGGCCCGGGCTCTGTCGCAGGCCACGACGCCGCCCGGGCCGGCGAGGCCATGGCCGAGATCTGGGGTCGCCTCGGGGTTCGGGCCTAGGACCTCGCCCTGCTCCTGGGCGGCGCGGCTCAGCCGGCCCCGAAGATGGTCGTCACGGCCAGGACCGGCGCCAGCAGCGCCAGCAGGCCGGTGACCGCCCAGCCGATCGAGCGCAGCAGCCGCCCGCTGGCCAGCGGGCCCATCAGCGTCCGATCGGAGGCCAGGATCATGACGAAGACCAGGACGAAGGGCAGCAGCAGGGCGTTGACGACCTGGGCCAGAACCATGACCTCCACCAGCGGCAAGCCCGGGATGAGGACGAAGAACGCCGCCACGGCGATGAAGAAGACGAGCAGGCCGTAGAAGGCCGGAGCGTCGTGCCAGCGCCAGTCGACCCCCGTCTCCCAGCCGAAGGCTTCGCAGGCCGCATAGGCGCTCGTGAGCGGCACCACTCCCAACCCCAGGAACGACGCCGCCAGAAGCCCGATCGCGAACAGGATCGTCGCCCCTTCGCCGGCCAGCGGCGAGAGCGCCCGCGCGATCTCACTCACGGCGTTGGCGTCGCCGGTGTTGATGGTCCCGCTCTGGCTGTACAACGTGGCCGCGCAGGCAACGATGACGAAGCCGCCGATGAGGTTGGCCAGCAGCGAGCCCAGGCCCACGTCCAGCCGCTCGCCCATCAGGTCCTCGGGACCCAGGCGCTTGTCGGCGCAGTAGGACTGGATGAATGCCTGGCCCCAGGGGGTGATAGTCGTGCCCACGGTGGCGACCACGGCCAGCCAGTAGGCGCCCGAGAGGGAGCCGTGGGGTACGAAGCTGGCTGCGGCGTGACCCCAGTCCGGCCGGGCCAGCAAGGCCGAGGCGAAGTAGGCGATCGAGACTCCGATGCCCACGGCTACGAACAGGTACTGCACCCGAGCGAAGCTGCCGCGCGCCAGGAGCAGCACCACGGCCGAGGCCGAGACCAGGGCACTGACCGCCGGCGGCACGCCGAAGAGGCTGAGAGCCGCGGCCGTCCCGGCGAACTCGGCGACGATCGAGCCCATGTTGGCGATGAGCATCGTCACCGTCACGAAGAAGACCCAGCGCACCCCGAAGCGCTCGCGCACCAGGCCCGTCAGCCCCTGGCCGGTGGCCAGGCCCAGGCGGGCTCCAACCTCCTGAGTGAAGAACAGGGCGATCTGCGTGGCCAGGAGGACCCACAGCAGTTCGTAGCCGAACTTGACGCCGACCACCGAGTAGGTGGCGATGCCGCCGGCGTCGTTGTCGGCGAAGCCGCTGACCAGGCCCGGGCCCAGAACGCCGAGGATGGCGGCGAAGCGGACTCGGTTGGCGGCGCGCGGGCTGAGGGCGAGGCTCGGCCCCCTCATCGATCAGTCGCTCCCGGGCCGCGGCCGAAGATCCGGGCGAAGCGCCCCGAGGGATGCGGCAGGAGGGTGTCCATGGCGTCATCGACGGTGACGATCCCTTCCAGCCGGCCCTCGTCGTCGACGACCGGCACGGCCAGCAGGTTGTAGCGGGCCACGATCTCCGTGACCTCCTCCTGGCTGGCGCCGGTGCGGACCGCGACCGGCTCGTCGTACATAAACGACGAGATGCGGGTACCGGGCTTGGCCACGATGAGATCGCGAAGCGACAGGACACCCACCAGCCTGCCCTGGCTGTCGGTCACGTAGACGTAGTAGATCGTCTCGGCGTCCGGCTCCAGCTCGCGCAGGCGGTCGATCGTCTGGGCGGCCGTCAAACTGGCCGGCACGGCCACGAACTCGGTGGTCATGATGCCGCCGGCCGTGTCCTCGGCGTAGGTCATCAGCTCCTGGACTTCCTCGGCCTCGTCCTTCTCCATCAAGCCGAGGATTTCTACCCGAGTCTCCTCCGGCAGATCGGCCACCAGGTCGGCGGCGTCGTCGGGGTCCATCTCCTCCAGGATGTCGGCTGCCCGCTCCGGCTCCAGGTCCTCCAGGATGTCGACCTGGGCCTCGGGCTGCATCTCGCCGATGGCATCCGCCGCGGCCTCGTCGTCGAGGGACTCGATCAGACCGACACGGTCGTTGCGCGACAGCTGGTCGATGATCGTGGCCAGGTCGGCCGGATGCAGCTCCGCCAGGCCCTTGTGCGGCACGCGCAGCTTCACGCTGGCGATCGATCGCTCGACCGGGTCGACGTCCTCCCAATCGATGTACCGCTCCGGGACCTCCCGGTGCAGGCCCCGGGCGATCGTCCGCCACGGTCCCTCTATGCCGAGCCGGCGCAGCAGGCCGGACGGGCCCACGTCCACCGCAACCAGGTGCAGCGCGCCCTCTACTTCGTCGAGCCGCAAGTCGTTGACGCGAACCACCTTTCGGCCGTCGATGTCCACGATCTGGCGGTCCATCAGGTCCAGCTTCAGGCGGATCTCGTTGGGGCGCTGCTGGAACCGGCCGATGTCTATGGCCGTCGTGCCGAGCGTGGCCCCGGTGGCGTCCAGCGAGGCCACGGCCTGCCAGTGCAGGAAGATCTCCCGGCCGTTGGTCCTGACGACCAGGCCGGTCACGGGCGGGTACCGATCACCGATGGCCACGATCAAGTCGGCGACCTTGCCGATCGCCTCCCCTGCCTGATCGCGCACGGGCCGGCCGATAGCCTGGCTCAGATAGAGCATGTGCCACCTCGGACGCTGCGTCTGCGGACGGTCCGGCCGTCCGCGGCGCGCCAGAGGTGACGAACCGCTAGAGGACGGGCTGGACCTGCGTAACTACGTCGGCGCGGCGGCCGCTTGGAGCCGGCCTGGCGCCGCGAATACTGGGCCCGGTATCCACTGAGAGATGAATCCTCTGCGGGTTTGGGCTGGCCGCAAGGCGCGAATGACCTCTCCGGCCACGGCGGAGTTTAGCCTAGTAGCCCTCGCCCAGCCAGTCCGAAACCCAGTCCATGCCATTGCCGGCTACTCGGACGTTCGGTTCTTGCGTCGTCAGCCCCGACTGACACCTAAAGTACGGTCGCGGGTAGTCCCAAGTGGCTGCCGATACGGCCCCAGAGGCGTCTCGCTTTTTGTCATGCTTGCGGGGTGAGCCGGACGAGCCTGTCTCCGACCAGCAGCCGCGGATCCGCACTGGGGCCGTGGTCTATCGTGCTGACCTGGGCACTGCTCATCGCCGCCATCGCGATGCTGCTGGGCAAGGCCGTCATCGGCTTCTCGGCGGGGGCCAGCGGGTTCCTTGATCTCGCCCTGGCGGGCGCCACGGCGCTTCTTGTTCTCTCCGCCGTGCTCAACGCTCGGGCCTCCGGTGTCTACGTCGAGCGGCGCCACTGGGAGGCCGAGAGCTTCGGCCGCCTGGTCCAGGCCCTCTCGCGGTCGATGTCGGCGTCGGGCGTCATCGAGGCCATCGTCCATGAGCTGGGCAGCGCGGTGGGGGCGGATCACGTAGCCATCGTTCAGATGCGCCCGGGCGGGGCGATTCTGGACGTCACCTTCGTCTCGATGCTGCCCGGCTCGCAGACCACCAACGCTATCATGCCCGTTCGCCAGCTCGAGCCGGCGGACACGCGGCGCCTCCGGACCGCTCCCCGCCACCACGGCCCGCCTCTGCCGCGCCACGGGACGATCCGCGAGGAGGTGGGCCTGCTGGGCGCCAGGCCGCCCGTCTGGAGGGCTGCCGACGATCACCACCCACGCGGCCCGCGCGGAGCGGCCCAATGGCTGGCCCAGCGGTGGCGGCGACGGCGTCAGCAGCCTTTCCCGGAGCCCGACGAGGAGGAGGGCTACGGCCAGCAGCTGGCCAACCAGATCGCCCTGCGTCTGCGCGACGCGTACGGCCTGCGCAATACGCTGGCCGCTCCGCTCGAGGACGGCGATGCCATCGTCGGCGCGATCATCCTCTCCCGGCGCACCCAGGAGCCCTGGGCAGAGTCCGCGGTCAGGCTCCTGAGCAGCGCCGCAGGCGAGACCTCGGCCACGCTGGTCCGGGTCTACTCGCAGCAGGCGGCGGAGGAGGAGGCCCGGACCGACCAGCTGACGCGGCTGCCCAATCGCCGCCACTTCGACGAGTACTGCACGCTGCTGGCCAGCCGGCGGCGCCACTCGGACAAGGTGTCGATCCTGGCCGTCGACGTGGACCACTTCAAGCGGCTCAACGACCTATACGGCCACCAGGTCGGCGACCAGGTGTTGCGGGCGATCGGCAATGCCATCCAGCTCTCGGTGCGCGAGGACGACCTGCCGGCCCGCTACGGCGGTGAGGAGTTCATGATCCTGCTGCGCAACCCGGCGCCCGGCCAGGCTCTTGAGATCGGCGAGCGCATCCGAAACACCGTTCGCGAGTTGGATCTCATCGATTTCGGCGTGACGGACCGCATCACCGTCTCGCTGGGCGTGGCCAGCGGTCACGCCTCGGGCGAGCCACTCTCGGACATTGTGGAACGCGCCGATCGAGCCCTGTACGCGGCCAAGCGCACGGGGCGCGACCGGGTCGTGGAAGCCTGGCCGTCCGAGGCCAAGTAGCTCGCCGCCGGGCTACGATCGCGGCATGGCCGAGCCCGAGCAGACACCGCTCTCCAATGCCGAGCTGGCGCGCATCTTCCACGACATCGCCGACATGCTCGAGGTAAGAGGCGAGCTCGTCTACAAGACGGTCGCCTACCGCAAAGCTGCCGACGCGATCGCCCACTCGCCGGTGGAGGTATCTCGGGCCTACCTGGAGCGGCGCCCGCCGCGGATCGCCGGAGTGGGGGAGGCGATCGCGAAGAAGATCGAGGAGCTGGCTCGGACCGGGCGGCTCGAGTTCTACCAGCGGCTGCGTGAGGAGGTGCCGCCGAGCCTGGTGGCGCTCCTGGCCATCCCCGGGGTGGGGCCGCGCACCGTCCGCCAGTTGCACGACGAGCTGGGCATCGTGACCATGGACGAGCTCCGCCGCGCTGCCGAGGCCGGGCGGCTGCGCCGGCTCAGAGGCATGTCGGCCCGCACCGAGCAGCTGGTGCTGAGCGGCATCTCCGCCCTGGAGACGCGCCAGGAGCGGATGCGCCTGGGACAGGCGGAGACGGTCGCCGAATCGCTGGTGGCCGAGCTTTCGGCCGCGCCGGGCGTTCGCTCGATCGTCGCGGCGGGATCGTTCCGGAGGCGGCGCGAGACGGTCGGCGACCTCGACCTGCTGGCCGAGACGGACCGGCCGGTCGAGCTGGTGGAACGCCTGGTGAAGCTGCCGGCGGTCGAGACGGTGATCGCCCAGGGGCCGCACAAGGCGGCCGTTCGCCTGGCCGGGGGCCCGCAGGTCGACCTGATGACCATGCCGCTGGGCGAGGCAGGGACCTACCTCATCCACTTCACGGGCTCGAAGGAGCACAACGTCCGCCTGCGCGGGCTGGCCCGCGAGCGGGGCTGGAGCCTGTCCGAGAGGGGCTTCCTGCGCCTGGACGCGGACGGCGCGCCGGCGGCAGGCGAGCAGGCCGAGCTGCGGACCTTCGCCACCGAGGAGGAGGCGTATCGCTTCCTGGGGCTGGCCTTCATCGAGCCGGAGCTGCGAGAGGATAGGGGCGAGGTGGAGGCGGCCGCAAGCGGCACGCTGCCGGAACTCATTGCCCGGGCCGATCTGCGGGGCGACTGCCACAGCCACTCCGATTGGTCGGACGGCATTCACACGATCGTGCAGATGGCGGAGGCGGCACGCCGGCGAGGCTATTCGTACCTGGCCCTGACCGACCACAGCGTCGGGCTGGGGATCGCCCGCGGGCTCTCGCCCGAGCGGGTCGAGGCTCAGCGGCTTGTGGTCGGCGAGCTCAACGAGCGGTTCGCCCGCGAGGAGGCCGAAGGGTCGGCTCCACCCGAGACGCCCTCGGAAGGCTTTCGCCTGTTGCACGGCTGTGAGCTGGAGATCAGGGCCGACGGCAGCCTCGACTACTCTGACGAGCTGCTGGCCAGATACGACATCGTGGTCGCCTCTGTCCACGTAGCTCGCCGCCAGACCCGCGACCAGCTGACGGCGCGGATGCTGGCGGCCATTCGGAGCCCGCACGTGGACGTCATCGCCCATCCCGCGGGCCGGTACATCGGTACCCGCGACGACCTTGACATCGACTGGGACTCCGTCTTCGAGGAGGCGGCTCGAACCGGCACCGCGCTGGAGCTGAACGGCTCGGATGAGCGCCTCGATCTCTCCGACGTGCGAGCGCGGCTGGCCGCCGGGTCCGGCTGCCTGTTCGCTATCGACTCGGATGCCCACCGCACGGAGGAGCTGGACAACCTGCGCTGGGGCACGGCGATGGCCCGCCGGGGCTGGCTGCGGGCAGACCAGGTCGTGAACACGCGATCCCGAGCCGAGCTGCTGGCGTGGGCGGCGGCCAAGCCCGATCGACTGGGGCGATAGGCCCGCCTCCCGGATCCGGCCCCGTCCCGTACCATGCCCCAATGCAGCGTCGCAACGGTGCCACGGAGCTGGGCCTGGCGGTGGCTTCGCTGGCGGCCATGTGCCGGTTCGTGGAGGGCCCGTATCTGCCGGCAGCCGCGGCCCTGATCGTGCTCCTGGCGGTCTTCGGTTCGGCGCGGTTGCAGGGCCAGGGCGGCCGCAACGGCGCCCGGCCCGAGAGGCTGATCCTGCCCGGCCTGGCGGGCTTCGCCGGAGTGGGGATCGCCCGCCTCGTGGGGCCGGTGCCGTGGCTGGCTGGCGTCTTCGGGGTCACCTGGCTGGCCGTGACATGGGCCGTCTCGGTCGAGGCCGAGCCCGTCCTGTCCGATGGGTCTCACGCCCGCCCCGTGGCCGTTCGGCTCGGCGCCTTCAGCCTGGCCTTCGGCGCTTTCGCCGCCGTGGGCGGCCTCGTTCCGGGGAGCATCCCCGGCGGGGGCCACCAGCCCGACGTCCAGACCTCGCTGGCGGCCCTGACGCTGTTGATCGCGACCGGGTCGCTGGCCGGCTGCCGCGTCGCCACCGTGCGGCCGCACACCGGCCGCCGCGTGGCCATCGCCTTCGTTCGGTACGCCCTGGTGCTGGTCCCGGCCGGAGCGGTGGTCTGGGTCCTGGGGCTGCCCCGGCTCTTCGGGCCGGCCCTGCTGCTGGTGGCGATGTACCTGGCGACCTCGCTTCGCGAGTCGGACGAACCTGTTCGCTCCAACGTCCGGCTGGTCGAGGAGAGCGCCGCCCTGATTCTGGCCGGATTGGCCGTGGTGGTGCTGGGCCTGCTGACCAGGCAGTGGTGAGGCCCGTCGCGACGTTGACAGGGCAGGTGTGCGATGCTACAAAGCGTGGTCGCTCCGGCACACTGACGAAAGGAATCTGATCTTTGGCCTTCCCCGAAAGCGAAAAGGTCACTGGCGGAAACGCCGTGCGCGTCAAGCGCCAGCTGGCCGAGCAGGCGATCGCCTGTGCCTCGGCCGGTAGCTGGGCGGAGGCCGTCGAAGCCAACCGCAAGATCCTGGAGATGGAGCCGGACGCCGAGGCGGAGAATCGCCTGGCCAAGGCTCTATGGGAGATGGGCGAGCTGGCCGAGGCGCGCGAGCATTACCAGACCGCCCTGGCGCTGGATCCGACCAACCGCATCGCCGAGCGAAACATCGAGCGCCTGCGGGTGCTGATGAGCGAGGCGGGAGAGAAGTCGGTGGAGGCGGATGGGGCCGGGAAGGCCCCGGTGGCGATCTTCGTCGAGGAGACCGGCAAGACCGGCTTCGCCATGCTGATGGAGCTCGCCGCGCCGCGGACCCTGGCCCACGTCAATCCCGGCGACGCGGTCGAGCTCGTGCCTGACGGCAACCGCCTCTATGCCGAGGCCAACGGCGTCCGCATCGGCGTCGTGGAGCCGCGCGTGGCCGCCCGCCTCCTGAAGCTGATCGTGGACGGCAACCGCTACTCGGCCGGCGTCACCTCGCTGGGTGACCGCGACGTGCGGATCGTGATCCGAGAGATCCTCCAGGATCCGCGCAACTACGGCAAGGTGAGCTTCCCCACGGCCGCCCGCTCGTCCGACCTCCGCCCCTACACCAAGGGCACGCTGCTGCGCGAGGACGAGTTGCTCGAGGAGGATCTCGAGGAGGACGAGGAAGACGAGGAGATCGAGGATCTCGAGAGCGTCCTGCCTGCCGAGGTGACCGGCGACGAGGCATTCGAAGAAGAGACGGACGAGCTAGAGGAGCCGTGAGCCCTGACGAGAGGCTCGCCTCGGACCCTGGCTCGCTGTCTGAGCCGCACGACGAGCAGGACGAAGTAGAGTGGTGGATCCGGCCGCGCGCCGCGGCTCGGGTCGCCCCGTCAGCGCCGGCGAGGACCCCGGCCCAGCCGCCCGCCGTCAGCCCCGAATCCCAGCCGCCGGCCGTCAGCCCCGAATCCCAGCCGCCGGCGCTTTCGCCCGCAGCTCCACCGGCTGAGCCCCGGAAGGCGTCCCCTCGCCTGGCGAGCGGCTATCGCCCCTTCCTGGACGGGCTGCGCGCCGTGGCGGTCCTGGGGGTCCTGGTCTATCACCTCAACCGCGACTGGCTTCCGGGTGGGTACCTGGGCGTCGACATCTTCTTCGTCCTGAGCGGCTACCTGATCACCATGCTGCTGCTGGCGGAGCATCGCGAGCGCGGCAGGATCGATCTGCCGGTGTTCTGGTCCCGGCGCATCCGCCGCCTGCTCCCGGCCCTGCTTGTGCTGCTGGTGGTGATGGCCATCCTTATCAACCTGGGTGGCGACCCGCTGGCCATCGGGGCAGCCCGGGGCGACCTCCTGGCCACGCTCTTCTACGTGGCCAACTGGCACTTCATCACCTCCGGCCAGACCTACTTCGCCCAGTTCGTCTCAGTCTCGCCCGACCGTCACACCTGGTCGCTGGCGATCGAAGAGCAGTTCTACCTCTTCTGGCCGATCCTCGTGTCGCTGGTCCTGAGCCGGCTGGGCCGCCGCAGCCTGGCCCTCGTCGCGCTCGTTGTCGGCACCGCTTCGGCCCTGTGGATGGTCGCCGTCTTCGACCCGGTCGATCCCTCGCGAGCCTACTACGGCACCGACTCACGCATCTTCGAGCTGCTTGCCGGCGGCTTGCTGGCGGTCGCCCTCGCCGGCCGGTGGCGCGATCGAGTGGCCGTCTGGGGGCGGCGATTGGCCCCCCTGGCCTTGCTCGGCATCGCCGCCGTCTACGTCGGCCTGGCCGACGACAACGACCTCTACTATCACGGCGGGGCAGTGGCCCTGTCGCTGGCCGTGGCCGTGTTGATCGCCGGCCTGGAGGCAGGCAGCTGGATCGATCGCCTTCTGTCGGTCCGGCCGATGGTCCTGGTCGGCCTGGCCTCGTACGGCATGTACCTCTGGCACTTTCCGGTGATCATCTTCACCAACCAACGGCTGGGACCCACCACATCGCCTGAGTTCGCCCTTTTCGCCGTCGCGGTGACCTTTGCCGCGACCGCCGTCTCCTACGTGGTGGTCGAGA
This sequence comes from Chloroflexota bacterium, assembly GCA_034430475.1. Lineage (GTDB taxonomy): Bacteria > Chloroflexota > Limnocylindria > Limnocylindrales > CSP1-4 > Fen-1039. The sequence goes on from DAOUEA010000035.1 coordinate 16,282, forward strand.
CTCCGATCCGGCGGCGCGGGTTGTTGCTGGGCTACAAGCTGACGCCCGCCCGCCTGGTCAGAGTCGTGCCGGCGGCGTCGGGCGTTGTGGCGATGGCCATCGTGCTGACCACGCTGAACGGCATCACCGACCCCGCGTGGGGCAGCGACGCCCCACCGTCTATCGCGGTCCGCACCCCTCCGCCTTCGGCTGCCGCGGGCTCGCTCCAGCCGGGGACCCCGGCGCCCGGCTCACAGGCCACCCCGTTCGGCGGCCCTGGCCTCGTCGTGGGAGTCGTCGGCGACTCGGTGATGGTCTCGGCCATGCCCGGCTTCGAGACCGAGGCTGCCGACCGGGGCTGGACGCTGGTCGCGGCCGTGCATCGTAGCTGTCCGGTGGGCTACGAGCTTCTCTACCTGGACGACGGGACCCCGTCGGCGGGGCAATGCGATTCGGTCGAGTCGCTCCACGATCAGCTGATAGCCACCCAGCCCGACCTGGTGCTGTGGCAGGACCTCCAGTCCACCCTGGCCCGTCGGGATCCGCTGGGCAACCTCCTGCTGCCCGGCAGCCAGGCCTGGAAGGACGACCTGTTCCCCGAATGGACGATGGTCCTGGACCGCTTCCTGGCCGGTGGCGCCAGGGTGGTTGTCATCCTGCCGCCACTGCGCAGCCAGCAGGCCCCCGGTTGCGAGGGTGTGGCCTCGGCCGCGCGATGCAGGGAGATTCAGAACCAGGATTCCATCATCCGTGAGGCGACGCAGGAATGGCTCGCCTCTCTCAACGGCCTCTCCGGCGTCTACCTCGTCGAGGTGGACTCATTGCTCTGCCCGGCCGGCTATCCGTGTCCATCCACGATCTCGGGGATACAGGTCAGGCTGCCCGGCTCGGATCAGACCCACTTCACCGCGGCCGGGGCCGCCTGGTTTGCCCCGCGCATCTTCGATCTGGCGCTGGCCGCCATCAACGGCCCGACTGGCGAGCCGGCCGCCAGCTGACACAGCCCCGGGTCGGTCTCGCCGGGCTCGCTCCAGGCGCGGTGGCATCTGGATTCCCGTCTGGCACAATGGCGGCATGGTGGGGCGTGACGAACTGCCGACGCGCCTGTGGCGGGCGATTCCGGCCATCGCGGGGGTTCTGGCGGTGGTCCTGGTCATCGCAGCCCTGACCGGGGCGATGGGCCCGGGCCAGCCGGGCGATGACCCGGGATCGCCTTCGGTTCTGATCCAGACTCAGACCCCACTTCAGCCGTCGGCGAGCCCGACGAGTCCTCCGTTCGAGCCGGTCGACACAGTGGTCCCGGCGGTCAAGCCCACACCCGTGGGCGGATCCGGTCTCGTTCTTGGCGCCGTGGGCGACTCGGTCATGGTCTCGGCGGTGCCGGGGCTGCAGGCGGAGGCGGCCCGGCGCTCCTGGACGCTGGTCTCGGCGGCGCATCGGGCTTGTCCGGTCGGCTACGAGCCTCTCTTCTTCCCGAACGGAAGCCTGCCCCCGGGCAAGTGTGCCGACGTGGAGTCGCTGCACGACCAGCTTGTCGCCGCCCGGCCGGATCTCGTGGTGTGGCACGACATCAACTCCAGGCTGGCCCGAAAGGACTCCACCGGCCTGCTTCTCGCCCCCGGCAGCCAGGCCTGGAAGGACGAGCTGTTCGGCCAGTGGACCATGGTCCTGGATCGCTTCCGGGCGATCGGAGCGAGGGTTGTCGTCATTCTGCCGCCCCTGCGCAGCCAGCAGGCCGCCGGCTGCCAGGGAGTGGCTTCGGCCGGCCGGTGCCTGGAAGTACAGAGCCAGGACGCGGCGATTCGGGCGGCGACCCGGGAGTGGTTCGACACGCTGGACGACCGGACGGGGGCCTACCTGGTCGAGGTCGACTCGCTGCTGTGCCCCAACGGCTACCCCTGCCCGAGCAGGATCTCAGGCATCAAGATCAGGGAGACCGGCTACGACCAGACGCACTTCACCACCGTCGGGGCGGCCTGGTTTGCCGCGCGCTTCCTCGATCGTGCGCTGGCGGTCGTCAACGACGACGTGGGGCGCTGACTCGCTCCCATCGGGCTGGCGGGCGGTATCCGCGCCGCGGCGCTGGCCTCACGCCGCGCGTCTGTCACAATGGCGGCATGGTGGGGCGCGCCGTCAACAACCGCGCCGAACGGCGCATCGAAGGCGGTCTCGGACTGCCTATCTTCGAGCGCATTGCCCCTTCGCTCCCGATCACCGAGCTGGCGCCCCTGATCGAGGCCTCGACTCGCCCGGGCGAGGCCGTGCTGGACCTGAACGGCCGGGGCGGCTGGGTCGCCCGGGCCGCCATCGCCGGCCAGAGGCGGGTTATCGACGTCGAGGCGCTGGCCCTGACGCGGCTTCTGTCCGAGGTGGTCGTCCGGCCGCCCGACATGCGTCACGTGGACGCCGCCGTACAGGCGATCGCCCAGCGGCCGCTGGACGGCTCGACGGTCAAGGACGCCATCGATGGGCTCTTCGCCAGCCGCTGCCCGACCTGCGGCCTGGAGATCGTGCTCGATGCCCTGGTCTGGGACACGTCCCCGGCCCGGGGAGGTTCGACGGCCGCCAAGCGAGCTGGTCGAGGCGCGCCGCGGGTAAGCCGGCGCGAGTTCGGCTGCGGCGCCTGCGGCCGCCGCTCCGGCGAGCCCGAGCTGCGCCACGCACCTCCGGAGCCGGACGACCTGGCCCGGGCGGCTTTCGCCGAGTTGCCGGACGAGGTGCGCCAGGCCCTGCGGGCCCGCTTCCCGGTGCCCGAGCCGGGCAGCAGCCTCTCGGACGAGCTGCTCGGCCTGCACAGCCCCCGCCAGCTGGCCGGGCTTCACGCCATCCTGTCGGCGATCGAATCGGACATCCGCGCGCCGGCGGTGAGCGCGGCTCTGCGGCTGGCCTTCCTGCTGGCCGTGGGGTCGGCCTCGCGGCTCAACGCCAGCCGGGGCAAGCCGGCCGTGGTGCGTATCGCCGGCGGCGAGTTGAAGACCGTTCTGCCCGCGGCGTGGCGAGAGCGCAATCCCTGGCCTGCCTTCCTGGACGGACTGGCGGTCGTGCGCGAATTCGTGACCCGGCTGGAGTCCCAGGACAAGCGGGCCGTGGCAGCCCGCGTCGCGGCGGACCTGATGGACATCCAGCAGGGAGTGGCCAATGTCGTGCTGGCTGAGACCTCGCCCGAGGTGCTGCGCCGGATTGGCCTGGACGGGGAGCGCATCGCTCACTCCGGCTCCACCTCGCGGGTTCGCATGGCGATCGGCCAGGCGCCGCCGGCCCTGACTCGAAACCGGCTGGCGGAGGCCTATCACGCCACCGCCTGGGCTCTGGGCGGCCCGGCCGCCGCCCGGCTGCCGGCCCGGGCGCTCTTCACCGATGCCCGCCCCGGGCGCTACAGCCGCGCCGACGAACTGGCCTTCGGCGCGGCCCGGACACTGGCCATCGCCGCGCCCGTCCTGTCCCCGACCGGACGGGCGCTGATCCTGGTCGACGACTCCGAGCCGCGGACGCTGATCGCGGCGGCGCTGGGCGGTGCCGCGGCGGGCTGGCGCCTGGTGGAGGCTCGGCTGCATCGCCACGAAGGCGACAGCCCTGCGATCGCCGTTTTCGCGCCTCCGCCCCCGCGCAAGGCCCCGGACCCGATCGAGGTCGCGGGGTTCGGCCCCGATCAGGACCCGGGCCAGAGCGTCTTCGCCGCTCCTGACAAGCTGGCCCGGGGGCCCTTCCGGGCGGAGGCCGCGGCCGGGGCCGTCGCCGATGTCGCCGTGGAGGTGCTGAAGGCTCGCGGCGAGCCGGCCCGTTTCGAGGATCTGCTGGGAGAGCTGCTGGTGGGCTTGGACCGCTCCGGCCAGCTGGCCCGGCTGGCGACGCAGCTGCGGCCCCAGGGCGCGGAAACCGGCTGGGATTCCTGGATAGACGCCGTCGAGGGGCCGGCCTCGGTCTGGTCGGCTGATGCCGGCCCCGGTGCGGACGCCGGGACGCAGGCCTTGGACGGGGCCTCCTCCGCCGCCAGGTCGGCCGCAGCCGCCAGGGCGGCGGCCGACGCCGAGCCGCCCGATGCGGGCGGCCTGGCCAACGACTTGCTGACCCTGATCCGGGCCGAGCTCGATCAGTCGGAGGGCAGCCGTGTCCGCCGCGTCGGGCCGGGCCAGTACTGGCTCGGGGCCGACGAAGATCGCTCTGGAGCCGCCCAGCCCCTGGCCGACCGGACCGAGTGGGCCGTCTTCAGCCTGCTGTCCGCGGCGCGCCAGCTGTCCGAGGCGGCGGTCTTCGAGCGCACCGCGGCCATGTTCGGCGACCGCGAGGCGCCCGATCGAGCGCTGGTGCGGGCCTGTCTGGTCAGCTACGCCGCGGCCGGCAGTACGCCCGAGGCCACCATCTGCGCGGATCAGCTGGAGCGGCGCTCGGCCGAGCACGACGCCGTGATCGCCACCCTGGCCGATCTGGGCCATCGGCTCGGCATGAGTGCCTGGATCGGGCGCCGCCAGCAGGCCCGGCGGGCTGAAGGCCGTCCGCTCTCGGCTCGCCTGACGCCGGACGAGCGCGACATCCATCCGACCCTGATCGCCTGGGGGCCGGAGGCCGAGCTGGAGCGCGTCGACTGCGCCTGGTACGCGCGCCATCGGGTGGCCTTCCTGTTCGAGGTCGAGTGGACGGCGATGCTGGGTGACGCCGTTCTGGTTCGCCACCAGCGCTTCCCCGAGGACGACAACGTGGTGCGCTTTCTTGTCATACCGCCCCAGCGAGCGGCTCTGGTAGCGCTCAAGCTCGAGCGTTCGCCCCTGCTCCGGCGAGCTTTCGCCCACCGCAACTGGCACGTTCTGAAATGGGATCAGCTGGCTGCCTTCGCGGCGCTGGAGGAGGTGACGCTGGCCGCCCTCGAGCCCTACTTGGGCCTCGAGGCCGACGCGACGGCTACCCAGCAGCTTCCCCTCTTCGCCACCTGACGCCCGGCGCCCGACGACCCATACTGTCCGTCACATCCCTCACGGCCTTTCGGGGAAGGAGGTTCCGGTGAATCCCGAACTCGACCCGGCCCGCGCGATCGATGACCTGGCAGACGGCTTCTGGAACGGCGTGCTCGACCTGTCGCCCATAACCGCCACGGTCCTGGGCTACGAACAGGGAGCCGACAGGCTCGACGACCCTGGCCCCGACGGCCGGGACATGGCTCGCCGGCTGTACGAGGAGACGCTGGCCGCGGCGGACGCCATCCAGGCCGGCGCGTCCGGGACCGGATCTGCGATCCCAACCGAGCAGGCGGTCACGCTGGACGTCCTGGGTGTCGTCTGCCGTATCGAGCTGGAGCAGCTGGAGCAGCGCATCGACCGGCTCAAGGTGGTCGACCAGATGGACGGTCCGCAGACTCTGCTGCCGCTCCTGGCCGGCTTCCAGCGGATGGACACGCCCGAGCGCTTCGAGCAGTTCCTGGCCCGTGTGAACGAGTACCCGCGTTTCATGGCGGCCAACGCCGAGCTGGTCCGAGAGGGATTGGACGCCGGCCTGACGGCGGCTCGGATCGTCGCCGAGCGAGTTGTGGCCCAGCTGGAGCGAATCCTCGAGATGCCGGACGAAGAGTCACCGGTCGTTGTCGCGGCGAACCCGCCCGGTAAGGCCGATTGCGAAAGGCTGGCGGCCGCGGTCCGGGACTGCGTCAAGCCGGCCGATCTCGCCTTCCTGGAAGCCATTCGGGGCCCCTACCTGGAGGCCTCGCGCCGCGATCCCGGCCTGTGGTCGGCTCCGGACGGCGAGGAGCTGTACCGGACCCAGGTCATGGCCTGGACCTCGCTGGAGCCCGACCCGGCCGACCTGCATCGCATCGGCCTCGAGGAGCTGCAGGCCATCGAGGCCGAGAGGCGGGAGATAGCCCGCGCCGAGGGCTTTGGCGACGACACGGCCAGGGCACGCGACAGTCTCTCCTCGGGGCCGCAGGGCAGGCCCGCCACCGTCGACGAGTACCTGGCCCGGGCCCGCGGCCAGATCGAGCGGGCCATGGCGGCCGCCCCGCGCTACTTCGGCCGTTTGCCCGTCGCCGGGGTCGAGGTCAGGCAGGTCGAGCCCTTCAAGGAGGCCGATTCGCCGGCGGCTTTCTACTACCCACCGGCCGTCGACGGCAGCCGGCCGGGGACCTACTACGTCAACGCCTACGACTTGCCCTCACGGACGTACATGAACCTGGCCACCACCAGCTTCCACGAGGCGGTGCCCGGCCATCACTTCCAGATCGCCCTCCAGACCGAGATGACCGAGCTCAGCCCCTTCCGCCGCATGGGCTCCCGCATGGCCGGGATGGCCTACGTCGAGGGTTGGGGCCTCTACTCGGAGCGGCTGGCCGACGAGATGGGCCTGTATCTCGACGCAACTGAACGCTTTGGCATGCTCGACGGTCAGGCCTGGCGTGCGGCTCGGCTGGTCGTCGACACCGGCATCCACGCCTTCCGCTGGAAGCGCGAGCAGGCCATCGCGCTGCTGCGAGAGGCCGGGTTGTCGGACACGGACGCGGTCATCGAGACCGACCGCTACATCTGCTTGCCGGCCCAGGCCCTGACCTACAAGGTGGGCCAGCGCGCGATCGAGAAGCTGCGCCGCGAGGCTACCGCGGAGCTGGGCTCAGCCTTCGACCTGCGGGCCTTCCACGATGCCGTCCTGGGTCACGGCACCCTGCCGCTGGCCACTCTGTCGCGGGAGCTGCCGGGCTGGCTGCGTGCCTGATCAGGGGCTGGCCGCCTCGCGGAGCAGCTCGGCCAGAGCGGCATAGCCGGCCAGCGCTGCCAGATCGGCTGGCGTGTGGCCGTCGTCGGCCGGTCGGGTGGCATCGGCGCCGCGGAGCAGCAGCAGGCCCACGGTCGCTTCGTCGCCGTTGCGGGCCGCGGCGTGGAGGGGCGTGAAACCACCCTGCTGGACCGCGTTGGGCGAGGACCCGAGGGCCAGCAAGAGGCCCGCCAGGTCTCGGTGGCGACCGGCGACGGCGCTGTGCAGCGGCGTGACGCGTGACTGGTTCTGGGCCACCGAGTTGGGGTCGGCGCCGCTCTCCAGGAGCATCCGGGCCACCTCCAGACGGCCGAAGTAGGCCGCGAAGTGCAGCGCCGAGTAGCCGTCGTCGCTGTGATCCTCGATCTCCGATCCACCCTCAAGCCGGCTGCGGATCGCGGCCAGGTTCCCTGTGGCGGCCGCCTCGAACAGGCTCAGCGCGTCGGCACCGACTCGCTCCGAGAGCTCCTCCGCCAGGCGCGATTGACCGGCGTAGGCCGCCGCCATGACCGCCGAGCGGTTCCTCTCGTCGCGCTCCGTCAGCAGCCCGGCGTCGACGGCCAGGGCCGCCTCAACCGTCTTGCGGTCGCCGTTCCGCAGGGCCTCGAAGAAGGCGGCTTTCCCGCGATCTCGTCCTCGCGATGTCAAGCAGTACCTCCACCAGCCGGTCTATCTCGACCGTTGTGTTGTAGTGGACCAACCCTACCCGAATGAGACCGCCCGAACCAGCCAGGCCAAGCGCCTTGACCAGCTCCCAGGCGTAGAAGTCGCCGTCCCAGACGGCCACACCCTGCCGGCCCAACTCGGTCGCGACCTCGCGCGGCGTTCGCCCGGACATGGTGAAGGCGAAGGTCGGCACGCGCTCGTCGAGCCTGTCCGCCTCGACGATCCCCCGCAGCTTGAGGCCCGGCACGTCACCCAGGGCCATCAGAGCCCGCCGGGTCAGGATGGCTTCCGTGGCGCGGATGACGGCTATCGCCGCCCGCAGCCGGTCCCGGTTGCTGGCCGCCTCGGTGTCGGACCCGGCCAGCCCGACTGACGGACCGCCGTACTTCTCGCCGAGCCACTCCAGGTAGGCGAAGGTCCCCAGGAGGCCGGCCAGCGCCTCGCCGGGCAGAGTGCCCGTCTCCCACTTGTGGGGAGCCGTGTCCGAAGCGGGCCGGACCTTGTATGCGGACAGGCGGTCCAGCAGATCGCCCCTTCCATACAGCAATCCCATGTGGGGCCCGAAGAACTTGTAGGGCGAGCAGACGAGGAAGTCGGCGCCCAACGAGGCCACGTCGATGGCCAGGTGGGGCGCGGCGTGAACCGCATCCACGTAGGTCAGCGCCCCGGCGGCACGGGCCATGGCCACGATGCGCTCGATGGGATTGACGGTGCCCACGGCGTTGGAAGCCAGGCCGACCGCCACGACCTTTGTCCGCCGGCCGATGGCCCGCGACAGGCTCTCCATGTCCAGAGTGCAGTCGTCGGGCCGGATCTCGACCCAGCGGACCACGGCCCCGCGCTCCTCTTCGAGGGCCAGCCAGGGCGCGATGTTCGCGTCGTGGTCGAGACGCGTCACCACGATCTCGTCGCCTGCGGACAGCGTCCGCCCGATGGCCCGGCTGACGGCGAAGGTGAGCGTCGTCATGTTCTGGCCGAAGACGATCTCGTGCGGTTCGGCCCCCAGGAAGTCTGCTGCCGCCGCATGAGCTCGGGCCAGAAGGGCGTCACTCTCCTCGCTGGTGGCGAAGGCGCCGTCGTGGTTGGCGTTGCTGTGCCGCAGGTAGCCGGTCATGGCGTCGAGCACGGCCTGGGGCACTTGAGTCCCGCCCGGCCCGTCCAGGTAGACATAGGAGTGATTGCCCTGCATCCGCTTGAGCGCCGGGAAGCGGGCGCGCACAGCCGCCAGGCCCATCGGCCCCAGCGGCGCCGCGGGCGCGCCGGACGGAGGCGGCGCAGCCCGAGGGTTGACAGAATCGGCCGGCACGAGCCCCTCCACTTGGTAGCGGCGGTTGCGCTCACGATGTTACGACGCCGCGGCCGCGTCCGGCTGCCAACCTGCAAGCAATCCGAATCGCCACCGGCCGCTCGCTGAGCGTTCTGTCACGCCCGATGCGCTTCCATGGACCCTACGAGAAAGGGTAGGCGTGGCTTGGACTGGCCCGAATCGTCCCCGCGCCCTTGACTAATTCTGAGCAAACTGCTAAACATTGAGTGTCCCGCTATGCGGAACTCAAGTGAAGCCAGGATCGGCGCTCCGGCAGGGCTGACGGGGCGTTGCGGAAACTCCCGGGTCGGCCCGGAGGAAGACGGAATGATGCTCGACGGGAATGCGGTTCGGTCGGTAGACCGTGCTGCCTCACTGCTGATCGCCCTGGGCGATGCCGAGGGCGAGGCGGGCGTGACCGAGCTGGCCAGGCGCCTCGGTCTCCACAAATCGACGGCCTCGCGGCTCCTGGCCACGCTCCAGAAGCGCGGCCTGGTGGAGCAGGATGACGACTCCGGCAAGTACAGGCTCGGCCTCGCGGTAGTGCGGCTGGGTGGCCATGCGGAGGAGACGCTCGACCTGCGCTCGATTGCCATGCCACAGCTGGAAGGCCTGGCCCGGCTGGTCAAGGAGACGACCACGCTGGAAGTGCTGGAGGACGACGCCGCTCTCGTGATCGCGTACTCGGATGCCTCCGGCAACGGCCGCGATCGCTCCGGGCGGAGCCTGCCGCTCCATGCCACGGCGCCCGGCAAGGTGCTCCTGGCCAACCGGGCCGAGCGCGAGGTGATCCGCCTGTCCAAGGTGGGCTTCACGCCCTACACGTCTCACACGATCGTTCGAGTCGACCTCCTGCTCGAGGAGCTGGCCCGGGT
>DAOUEA010000036.1:0-2454 GCA_034430475.1 Chloroflexota bacterium
CAGACGTAGGAGCGCTCGCGGAGGATGTCCGTGCCCCACGTCTCCAGCGCGATCGATCGCCACCGGCGTCCCTCCCGCGGTTTGGGCGGCAGCCCGTTGCCGACGCGGACGACGACGCTGATCATCGCCACCAGCTCTACGACCGCCACCGCCAGGACGGCCAGGGGCCGGCTCTCCAGCATCGCTCCCAGGCTGATCAGGGCCACGCCGGCGATGTTGCCGGCGACCTGCATCAGGCCGACCATGGCGCTGGCCGTGCCAACCTGCTGCTTCGCCACCAGGTCCGGCACGTAGCCCTGGAACGGGCCGCGGGCGATGTTGGTGGAGAAGCTGAGCAGGGTCATGAAGGCCATGAGCATCAGCAGCGTGTTGGACCAGGCGATGCCGGCCAGGAAGACGATGTCGAGCAGCGAGCCGGCGACGATGAACGGCTTGCGCCTGCCCCAGCGCGTGACCGCGTAATCGCTGATCGAGCCCACGGTGGGCTGAACGACGATCGCCACCAGCGGTGCCGCGACGCTGACCATGGCCAGGGCCAGCCCGATGCCGAAGCCGCCTCGGATGTCCGTGTAGGTGATCTGGTATTGGGCGAACTGGCTAACGGCGGCGTCGATCGCGGTCAGCCCCAGCCAGTAGGCCGAGATGCGGAAGAGGTGTGTGACGGGCAGCAGGGTGGTGGGTCGGGCGCCGGCAACGGCTGCCGATGCGCTCATTCGGCCTTCCCGCGCCGATCGAAGCTCGTCACCGGCCTGCCTCCAGCTGATGGCTCCGTGTGCGACCGAAGGATATAGCCTGGCCGACCCTCGAAGCCCCGCGGTCGCGCGACGTGGCGGCCGTGCGCATGGCCCGGCTAGCGCGACGTTTGTTCGAACGCGGCCGGCGACACCCCCGCTTCGGGTAGGGTTTCGCAGAGCGCAATCGCGAGCTCGGCCACGATGGGAGGGAAGACATGGACCGGACCGCTGCCAGAACGAACCGCGACTGGTGGCCTGATCAGCTCAACCTGGCGAGCCTCCACCGGAACTCGCCCTTGTCCGATCCGATGGGCGAGGGGTTCAGGTACTCCGACGAGTTCAAGAAGCTCGACCTCGAGGCACTCAAGAAGGACGTCGTCGAGGTCCTGACCGCCTCGCAGGATTGGTGGCCGGCCGACTTCGGCAACTACGGGCCGCTCATCATCCGCATGGCCTGGCACAGCGCCGGCACGTACCGCATCAGCGACGGCCGCGGTGGCGGCGGGCGAGGGACGCAGCGCTTCGCGCCGCTCAACAGCTGGCCGGACAACGCCAACCTCGACAAGGCGCGCCGGCTGCTCTGGCCGGTCAAGCAGAAGTACGGCCGCAAGATCTCCTGGGCGGACCTGATGATCTTCGCCGGCAACTGCGCCCTGGAGTCGATGGGCTTCAAGACCTTCGGCTTCGGCGGCGGCCGCGAGGATGTCTGGGAGCCCGAAGATATCTACTGGGGCCCCGAAGGCACCTGGCTCGAGGACAAGCGGTACAGCGGCGAGCGCGATCTCGAGAACCCGCTGGCGGCTGTGCAGATGGGCCTGATCTACGTCAACCCCGAAGGCCCCAACGGCAACCCCGATCCCGTCGCCGCCGCGAAGGACATCCGCGAGACGTTCGCCCGTATGGCCATGAACGACGAGGAGACGGTCGCCCTGATCGCCGGCGGGCACACCTTCGGCAAGACTCACGGGGCGGGCCCGGCGACCAACGTCGGCCCCGAACCGGAAGCCGCTGCGCTCGAGGCGCAGGGTCTCGGCTGGGAGAGCAGCTACGGCACCGGCAAGGGCGGCGACACTATCACCAGCGGCCTGGAGGTCACCTGGACCACGACGCCCACGAAGTGGAGCAACAACTTCTTCGAGAACCTGTTCGGCTTCGAGTACAAGCTGGTCAAGAGCCCGGCCGGCGCCCACCAGTGGGTCGCTGAAGGTGCCGCCCCAACGGTGCCCGATGCCCACGATCCGTCCCAGCGGCACGCGCCCACGATGCTGACCACGGACCTGTCGCTGCGTTTCGATCCGGCCTACGAGAAGATCTCGCGGCGCTTCTACGAGCACCCCGACGAGTTCGCCGACGCCTTCGCGCGGGCCTGGTTCAAGCTGACTCACCGCGACATGGGTCCGCGATCGCGCTACCTGGGGCCGCTCGTGCCGAAGGAGGCGCTGATCTGGCAGGATCCCGTCCCACCCGTCGATCACGAGCTGATCGGCGAGAAGGACGTCGCCGAACTGAAGGACAAAATCCTCGCCTCCGGGCTGACGGTCTCCCAGCTGGCCTCGACCGCCTGGGCTTCGGCCGCTTCGTTCCGCGGCACCGACAGGCGCGGCGGTGCCAACGGAGCCCGAGTCCGCCTCGCACCGCAGAAGGACTGGCCGGTCAACGACCCAGCCCAGCTGGCAAAGGTCCTCGCGGCGCTGGAGAAGATCCAGTCCGAGTTCAACGC
>DAOUEA010000037.1:0-6824 GCA_034430475.1 Chloroflexota bacterium
CTGGTAGGGGAGGGAGGATTCGAACCTCCAACCTAGGCTGTATAAGAGCCGCGCTCTAACCGTTGAGCTACTCCCCCAACCGCGGCAGGATCGTACACCCGGGAGGCCATGTCGGCGCGACCTCGGCCGACCCAGGTCGGGGCTCCCTACTCGTCGCGCCTGACGACCTCGATCCTGGGGTGGGGCGGCATCGTCTCGGGAGTGTGGGCCGCCAGCAGCGCCACCCCGTCGCAGAAGCGCCCCAGCTCGTCCTCCGTGTTGAAGAAGTGGACGCTGATCCGGATCGCGTCCAGCGGCGGGATCGTGCGGGCGATGCAGTGCGTCCGCTTCGTGAGCTCCTCGAGCGCCTCCTCGGAGCCCCATCCGGCGATGCGGAAGGAGATCAAGCCGGCCATCCGGTCGGGCAGGGTGACAACCTCCACTCCCGGGATCGCGGCCAGCGTCGTCGTCGCCTGGCCGGCCAGCGCGGCCACGCGCTCGTGGATCCAGGGCCAGCCGACGAACATCGACAGCCAGGCCGCGCTGCGGGCGAAGCCCAGGACGGATGGCTGGTGGAAGCCCGCTATCTCGAACCGGCGCGCCTCGGCCCACAGCTTGCCCTCGGCCGCCAGGTCCATCGATTCGAAGCTGAAGTACCCGGCGTAGGTCAGGCGGGCCTGCTCCAGCATCTCCGGCGAGCAGTACAGCGCTCCCGTGCCGTCGGGGCCGAGGAGCCACTTCTGGCCCGGCACGGAGTAGAAATCGGCGCCGATCTCCTCCACCCGGACCGGGATGGCGCCCACCGACTGGGCGCCGTCAACGGCCACCAGCGCTCCGCGCGAGTGGGCCAGCTCCACGACGCGCTCCACCGGCAGGACCGCGCCCGTGGCCCAGGTCACGTGCGACAGCGCCACCAGCCGCGTGCCCGGGACGATGGCCCGGTCCAGCGATTCCAGCACCGCCTCGGGGTCCGCGCCGGTGCCGATGTCGGCCACGGCCACCTCCACTCCCCTGCGCTCGCGGAGGACCCACAGCGGCCCGAGCGCCCCGGGGTGCTCGAGTGACGTAGTGACCGCCCTGTCGCCCGGCTGCCAGTCGATCGCCCACGCCGCCGCGTTCATGCCCTCGGTCGTGGCGCGGGCCAGGGCGATGCGCCGCGTCTCGGTCCCCAGCACGGCCGCGACCGTCGCTCGCGCCTCGGCCATGCGCTCCGCCGACTCGCGCCAGTAGTGGCGGTCGGCTCGCCCGGTGCGCAGCTCGGCGTCCTCGAGCTCCGCCATCGCCCGGGCCGTCTCCCTCGGCAGCGGCCCCGCCGAGCCGGTGTTGAGGTAGATGCCGGCGGCAGTGGCCGGCAGCTGCTCGCGGATCGCGGCGACCTTCTCGTCGTCGGGGAGAAACGGGCCAACCATGGCTTCGTATCATAGGCCCCGGCTGCGCGGGCCTGGCTGCCGCCTTCGGTCGTCGCGCGGCGCCAGGAGTCCGCGATGGCCGTCAGCCAGTACCGTCGCCCGGAGATGCTCGCCACCCCCGAGTGGCTGGCCGAGAACTACGCCCGACCGGGCTTCCGGACCCTGGATCTGCGCTGGCGGCCGGACGGCACCGGGAAGCGCGTCTACGCCGCCGGGCACGTGCCGGGAGCGGCCTACCTCGACTGGCGCGAGGACCTGACAGAGCTCGAGGAGGACAGCGACGTCCTGCTGCTGGCCGGGCCTCAGCACGTGACGGCGGCCCTGAGCCGGGCCGGCCTGGGCGACGGAATGGTGGCCGTGCTCTACGACGACACTGCCGGGGCTTACGCGGCCCGGGGGTGGTGGAGCCTGCGCGTCTATGGCTTCGAATCGGCGCGCGTCCTCCCCGGCGGCCTGGCGGCCTGGGAGGGCCTGGGCCTGCCCCTGTCAACGGCCCTGGAGATGACCCCGCCGGCCACCTTCACGCCTCGCCGCCAGTCGCGCCTGCGCCTCACGGCCGAAGAGGTCCGCGGCCTCGTCGGCGACGAGGGGGCCCAGTTGCTGGACGCCCGCCTGCCGGCCGAGTTCGGCGGCCACGCCGGCACGATGCGCCGCCTGGGGCACATCCCCGGCGCCCTGAACGTGCCCGCCGCCGCGACCACCGAGCCGGGCAGCGGGACCTTCCGCAGCGCCGGCGAGCTGGCGCGGTTCTTCAAGGCAGCGGGCGTTCAGCCGCGCCGGCGGCTCGTCTGCTACGACTCGACCGGCGTCGAGGCCTGCAAGCTGGCCTTCGCCCTGACGCTCCTGGGCCACGACGACGTGGCGGTCTACGACGGCGGCTGGGCCGAGTGGGGCGATCGCCTGGACCTGCCGGTGGAGCGCTAGGCCGAGGCGGAGGAGCGGCTGGGCCGAAGTGGCCGGGCAACGGCACCCGGCAGCCCCGGGGTCGGGGCCTCGGGCCCTACCAGGGGTTCTGCTCGGCATCGACCGGGGGCGGGCCGGAGGCACCGCTCCACTCGACGTCGGGGGCGATGGCGACGTGGGCCCGATGGTGGTTTACGACGACCAGGTCGGCGGAGATCGGCGAGTCGGGCTCGGCGTTGAGCCAGTAGCGGGCGTCGGTGACGGCCACGAAGCGATCCGAGTAGGCGTCGAGCGCCATCCGCAGCTCGTTCTCGAACGGCAGATGTATCGTCCCCTCCACCACGAACGGGGCGACCATCAGCGTTGCGGGTGTCGGCTGCTTGGGTGTGCGCTGCGCGCCCGACTCGACCGGCTCGCGGGTGTGGAGCAACAGCATGTCGTCCAGCCACAGCTGGGCGTAGGCGGCGCGGTAGAGCACGCTGCCGGAGGTGAGGTCCATGAACATCGCGTCGTGGACGATGAGGTGGACCGCGGCCGCCTCGTTGACCAGGTCGACCAGGCGCCGGACCCGCGTCGAGATCGTGCCCTCGATGACCAATCGAGAGGTCATGATCGTGAGGGGCATCTCCGAAACGGGAGCGAACGTGTCGAGCATGGCCGCAGAATAGCGGCGCACCGGGACCCGATTCAGGGGGCCTATGCGGTTGCCCCGCCTAGGACGATTGGCGACCTTGCCGTCGCGCCTGTGCAGTAACCAGGTGCTCGGCTCCGGCCTGCAGCTCGCGGTAGAGCCGCTCCACGTTGGCCAGGGTGTCGATCTCGGCGGCCGACTTGCCGGGTCGCAGGCGAGCGATGCGGGGGAAGCGGAGCGAGAAGCCCGATTGGTGGCGGCCCGAGCGCTGGATGACGTCGAAGGCGATCTCGACCACGATCTGCGGCTCCACGACCCGGAAGCGGCCCATCTGCCGAACCGTGTGGGCCTCGAACCAGCGGGTCATCTCGGCGATCTCGGCATCGGTCAGGCCGGTGTAGGCCTTGCCGATCGTGACCAGCTTGCCGCTCGCCTCGTCGCGCACGGCGAAGGTGTAGTCGGACAGCACGCCGTGGCGCTTGCCGTGCCCGACCTCGACTCCCACAACCACGCAATCGATCGTAGCCAGGGCTCGCTTCATCTTGAGCCAGCCCAGGCCCCGGCGACCCGGGGAGTAGCCGCTGTCCGGGTCCTTGACCATCAGGCCCTCGTTGCGCCGTGCTCTTGCCTCCTCGAAGACCCGGTCCAGCGCCTCGGCCGAATCGGCCGCGACCAGGTGCGACAGGGCGAACCGGCCGCCCTCGGCCAGCAGCGGCAGGCCCAGCTCCTCCAGCCGGCGACGCCGCTCGCTCAGCGGCAGCCGCAGCAGCGGCTCCACGTCCGGCTCGCGGCCGGCGGCCAGCAGATCGAAGGCGACGTAGATGACCGGGATCTCGGCCTGGACCCGGGCCCCGGGGTCCTTGCGTCCGAGCCGCGCCTGGAGGGTCAGGAAGGGCAGGACGTGGCCGGCGGCGTAGGCCACTATCTCGCCGTCCAGGATGCCGTCCCAGGGCAGGGCCCGGGCCGCCTCCACTATCTCCGGGAATTGGTCGCCGATCTCGTTGAGGTCCCGGGAGAAGAGCCACGCCTCCGAACCGCGGCGATGAAGCTGGGCCCGGATGCCGTCGTACTTGTCCTCGACCCAGACCACGGGCCCCAGCCGCGAGAGGATCTCGGCCGCGTCCTCGGCGGGCGAGGCGAGCATGAACTTGATCGGGTGGCCGAGCCGCAGGCGGGCCTCGCCCAGCCGCCCCTCTTTGGCGAGGACCGCCGTCTCCCCGGGGTCGCCGGTGAGCATCCCGGCCCACTGCACCTCCTCCGCGGGTCGGTCGAAGGCCCGGGCGATGGCCGCCTCCAGCAGCCCCTCTCGCAGGCCGATGCGCAGCTCGCCTGTGAGGACCTTGACCACGTATCCGGCGGTGAGCGGATCGCACCGGGCCAGCAGGTCGGAGAAGACCGCGGCGCGCGCCGCCGGACCTGCGGCGGCTTCGATCGCCGCGAAGGCGGCAGCCACCTCCCCGATCCCCGGGGAGTGGCTCCGCTCGGGCTGCCGCGACCGGCCGGCCAGCACCTCGGCCACGGCCGTGCCCAGGTCGGACGAGCGATCGTATGCGCGTCCCAGCGCGCCGGCCTCCCCGCCCAGCTCCTCCACGACGGCCGAGATCGTCGCCCAGCCCAAGCCCAGGACCCGCTGGTCGGCCGCGGCAAAGGGTCGCCCGGAGAGGAAGATGGCGGCCGGGCGAAGCTCCTCCGCCGGCAGGTCCCGCAGGTACTCGGCCAGCAGAGCCGTCTTCTCGGAGGTGCGCGCGGTCGCGCGGACGCGCTCGGCCAGTTCGCTCCAGCCACGCATGGGCGCGATGTTATACCTTGCCTTCATGCATCCCACCGGGTCGAGGCCCGGCTTCTGATGACCGCGGCCCCCGAGCGCGACGCGTGGCGCCCTGAGGCGATCCCCGGCCGCCTGGTCGTGTTGCGCCGCCACCGTCCCGAGAACCTGCGAGCCTTCCTGCGCTGGTATTCGGACGGAGAGCTGGCGCGCCTGACCCGCTACGCGGCCAGGCCCCTGTCGCCGCCGGAGATACAGCGGTTCTTCTACAACCGCGTCATGGGGCCCGACTTCCTGGCGATGGCAATCCATCTGGCCAGGGACGACCGCCTGGTGGGCACCTGCGCCTTCAGCCAGCTCGACGGCGACAACGGCTCGGCCCTCTACCACATCACCGTCGGCGAGCGCGATGCCTGGGGCAAGGGCTACGGCACCGAGGCGACCGACCTGATGCTGGCCCACGCCTTCGGGCCGCTGGGCCTGCACCGCGTCGCCCTGACCGTCTTCGAGTTCAACGTGCGGGCCATCCGCAGCTACGAGAAATCCGGCTTTGCGGTCGAGGGGCGGGCCCGCGACGCCATCCTGCGCGACGGACGCTTCTGGGACGAGGTCCACATGAGCATCCTGGCGCCCGAATGGCAGGCCAGAATGCAGGCGCGGGGCGGCTGAGACAGGCCGATCGGGCGGGCCCCCGGGGCTATGAGCCCTATCCCTCGAGCTTGGCCTCGTAGGTGTCTATCACTCCGCGAAGCGTGGCGCCGCCCAACCGCTCCAGCAAAGCCGTCTCGGCCGCGAAGAAGATGTCGTGGACGCCGCACTCGCCGTCCTCGCCGCAGGGCGTGCCGCGCATGACGCAGATCTGGCGGTGCGGGTCGCCCTCGATGGCCTCTATCACGGCCAGCAGGGTCACCGTGGAGGGATCTTCGGCCAGCACGTAGCCACCGGCGCGCCCGGGATGCGCTTCGACCAGTCCGGCCCGGGTCAGGTCGCCCATGATCTGCGGCAGGAACCGGGGAGGGATCTTCATCTCCTCCGCGATCTTGCGGCTGCTCATCTTGCCGCCCGCCCTGGTCAAGGCCAGCATGGCGCGGATGGCGTAGTCGGCGCGCATCGTGAGATCGAGTCGCATGCTGAGAAGATACTCGCCCTGCACGGCCCGCGTGCAGCCTGCCGTTGGTCCCGCGAACAGGTGACCGGTGGAGTAAAAACTCAGCGGCTCGGTTGTAAATCGATCGCGTGTCTCAGCCGAGCGGCCGGTCAGCCGATCAGGTAGGCGACCGTCACCTGGATCTTGATCTCGGTCGTGCCGCTCTGGATCGGCGTCGACGCCTCCTTGACGGCGTCCGCGGCCGCGTAGTCGTAGACAGGCACGTACGAGGAAAGCGTCTCGGAGATGGCCGCCACGCCCTTGATCTTGACCCCGGCCACGCGGGCCAGTGTGTCGGCCCGGGCGCGGGCGTCGGCCATGGCCAGCTCGCGGGCCTTGTTCTGCTGAGCCGTGGGGTCGTCAATCCGGAAGGAGATGCCGTTGACGGCGGTCGCTCCGGCAGTCACGGCGTCGTCGATCACGGCCGGAACGTCGTCCAGGTTGCGCACCGTGACCTTGACGGTGTTGCTGAACTGGTAGCCGGTCAGGCGGCGGGTCGAGCCGCTGTAGCTGTAGACGGGGCTCAGGCTGACGTTCGTGGTGACGATGTCCTTCTCGGCCACGCCGTTCTTCTTGATCGAGGCCACCACGCTCTGCATCTCTGTCCCGGCTGCGGTCCGGGCCTCCTTGGCCGTGGTCCGGGTGACGCTGACGCCGAGCGAGACGTCGGCTGTGTCGGGGGCGTCGCTCACGATCCCGGTCCCCGAGACGTTGATCACGTGCTCCGGCACGTTGCCGGTGGCTACCCCCTCGGCGTGGTTGTCGGCGATGATCGGCCCGATGACGATGCCGATGAGCAATGCCGCGGCGGCGGTCACGGCGATCGCCCGACTCAGCGTGAGCCAGGACGGCCGGCCCTGCGGGGTGGTGGTTACCGCGGCGCCGCCTGCGAGCTTCCTGTTGCTGTCGTTCATTTCATCTCCCGACTGTCGCGGCCGCCTGCGGGGCCACCCTCTGGCGCGACCTGCGCCGCCTTCCGCACAGACGCCG
>DAOUEA010000038.1:0-28845 GCA_034430475.1 Chloroflexota bacterium
GGCGGCAGCGGCCACCGCCTCCGACTGGCTGCCCGGGATCCGAGACGAGCACGAGGACGACGGCTGGGCGGCCAGGTGGGTCGAGCGGCCCACGTGGGACCACACCGTCACTCCCAACGTGATCAAGCGCACGGGGCAGCGCCCACAGCGCGGCCGTCGGCGCAGGTAGGCGCAGGACGATGAGAAAGGCAGCGGAGGAGTCATGGACCCCTTGAGCGAAGCATTCCAGCACCACTTCTGGGCCACGGAGCGCCTGATCGAGCATCTTCGTTCACTCGAGACCAGGGCACTGAGCGTGACGGCTCCGGGCGTGTACGGGGAGGTCCTGGCGACGCTGTCGCATCTCCTGGACGCCGATTCGCGGTACCTCCGCTACCTGGAGGGCACGCCCCCACCTCCCAAGACCGAACCGGACACCACCAGAACGCTCGATGAGCTGGCCGATGCCCTGCGCGATCAGGCCCCGCGATGGCGGGTCGTCCTGGCTCGAGCCGGTGAGCTGGACGTCTCGCTGCCCGCCAGGGGGGAGCGGCCGGAGCTGCCGCATGCCACGAACCTGCTCTTCGCCCAGGCCCTCCACCACGGCACCGACCACCGCAGCCAGATCTGCACGATCCTGTCCGTCAACGGCTACGAGGCACCCAACATCGACGTCTGGCAGTACTGGGTGGCGCGCCGCGCCGGTTGACGAGACCGCGTCGGCGGCGACGACGGCCCGCTAACATGCCCCAGTCGTCCAGACAATGTTGCAGGAGCAGGTGAGATGGGTCGTCCGGCAGGCAGATTGCGGGTTCTGGCATCCCTCGCATCCCTCGCAGCCGTCGTGGGGCTCGTCGTGGCGGCCTGCGGCAGCTCGCCCGCTACGCCTACGCCGCCGCCGAGCGCAGCTCCGGGCCTGTTCGTGGACGCCGACACGCAGCTGGGCCCCATCAGCCCCCTCATCTTCGGCTCCAACACGGGGCCCTGGCTGCCGGTCCCGTTCGCCCTGCAGGAGCAGATCAAGGCGGCGAGGATCACGACCCTGACCTTCCCCGGTGGCGAGTGGGGCGACGACGTCGACACCGAGACCTATCACGTCGACCAGTTCGTCAGCTATTGCAGGCTGATCGGAGCCGAGCCGCGGATCGTCGTCAGGTTGCGCCACGGTAGCCTCGACAAAGCCCTCGAGCTGCTCAACTACACGAATGCGATCCAGAAGTACGAAGTGAAGTACTGGGGCATCGGCAACGAAGCGGATCTATATGCCGCCCACGGTGACGAGGGTTACACCGTCGACCAGTACAACGAGGACTGGCGCGAGTATGCCGAGGCGATGAAGGCGGCAGATCCGAGCATCGTCTTCGTCGGCCCTGACGTCAGTCAGTTCGTGGATGACGCGAGAGGCTCAGACTACCTCCAGTTCAGGATTGATTGGCTCAAGGCGTTCCTCAAGGCGAACGGCGATCTGGTCGACATCGTTTCGATCCACCGCTATCCGTTCCCGGTGGGCGACAAGCTGCCGACGAAGGACGACCTGCGCAACAACAGCAGGGAGTGGGATCTCATCATTCCGGCTCTACGATCCATGATTCGCGAGCAGACCGGTCGGGATCTGCCGGTCGCGGTTACGGAGGTCAATTCGAGCTCGTCTGTCAATATCGGCGGCGAGGCGACGATGGATTCGCACTACAACGCCATCTGGTTCGCCGACGTGTTGGGCCGCATGATCGACCAGAAGGTGACGATGGTGGATCAGTTCGCGCTTGCCGGAGACTACGGCATCGTCGGCGCCATCGAGCCGAGGCCGATGTACTACACGTACATGATCTACCAGCAGTTCGGCTCGGAGCAAGTGCGGGCGGCCAGCGACGACGACCTGGTCCGCGTCTACGGCGCGAGGCGGACCGATGGGACGCTGACCGTCCTGATCGTCAACCTTGCCTCGATAGCGCAGACGAAGCCCCTGACGATCCTGGGCAGCCGGTCGAGCGGCGCGGCTGAGACGTGGCTGTTCGACGAGGGGCACAAGGCGGAGAAGGTGGCCGACACCCAGCTCGGCGGAGAGATCACCCTGCCGGCGGAGTCGGTGACGGTCCTGGTGATCCCGAAGTAGATCGAGGGGCGAGGGCGCGGCGGGCTCCCAGGGCCAGGATGGCCAGCAGGACGAGGACGATCGCCAGGGACGTTCGGAGGCTGGTGGCTGCGGCAACGGAGCCGATGAGCGGTGGGCCGATCAGCCCGCCGCTGTAGCCCATCGTCGAGACGGCGGCGATCCCCACCGAGGCGGGCACTCCGGGCTGCGAGCCTGCGGCGCGGAAGAGCGTCGGCACGACCGCAGCCAGGCCGAAGCCCATCAAGGCGAAGCCGGCGATCGCCACGGGAATGACCGGCACGGCCAGGGCCAGGCCGAGCCCGACAGCGGCCAGAGCGGCGCCGGCCACGACGAGCAGGCGCGAACCCAGGGAGACGGCCAGTCGATCGCCGGCCAGCCGGGCAAGGGCCATGCTCCCGGCGAAGGCGGTCACCGCCAGGCCGGCCAGGCCTTCGGGGGCATCGAGTGCGTGCTGCATGTAGACGCCGCTCCAGTCCATGGCCGAGCCCTCGGCCATGAGCCCGAAGAGGCACAGCAGGCCGAGCAGCACCAGCGGACCGCTGGGCAGGCGGAGATGCCGTCCGCCCTCGGCGTGCTTGTCCGGCAGCATGGCGAACAGCAGGAGCACTCCCGCCAGGGCGATGGCGGCGCCGACGACGGAGAACTGCGGGAAGACGGCGATGCCCAACCCGGCCACCTGGGCGCTGGCGAGCGCGCCCAGGAAGGCGCCGATGCTCCAGCAGGCGTGGAGGCGGGACATGATCGGGCCCGCGCCGGCCCGTTCGACGGCGATGCCGTTGGCGTTCATGCAGACGTCCATCGTGCCCTGCGAGATGCCGAACACGAGGAGCGCCAGGGCCAGGCTGGCGAAGTCCCAGGCGGCGCCGATGACCGGCATCATTGCCGCGCAGCCGATCATTGTCAGGGGCGTCATGACGTGCGTCCCGAACCTGCTGCCCAGGGCTCCTCCAAAGACCATCGTCAGAACCGCGCCGGCCGCGGCGCCCAGGAGGGCGAACCCCAGCCCCGCCTCGTCCAGGCCGGTCTGGGCCTTGACGGCCGGGATGCGGGCCGCCCAGGTGCCGAAGGCCACGCCGTTGAGCAGGAAGGCCCCGGCCACGGCCAGGGCCTGGACGCGCAACTCGGCGCGGCCCCCGGGCCGCGCGAGTTCGTGTGCGCGAACCGGCTCGTCGATCATGCGGCGCCTGCCGCCCGGGCAATCGCCACCAGGATGATCGCCGAGGCCACTCCCAGGAACAGCTGCCGGGTCCGGGCCACGACCAGCACGCACAGCAGCACGGCCAGCGGCTCGACGCCGATCAGCAGCCGTGGCGGGCGGTCCGGGGTCAGCAGACAGTTGACCGCTGCCAGGGCCGCCAGGGCCGAAGGCCCGGCCAGGCGCAGGTAGGCCACGGCGGGTTGGGGGAGGCGCTCGATGCCGGGGGCGAGCATGGGCAGGGCCCGTGAGGGGTAGGTGGCGGCCCACATCAGCAACGCCAGGGGCGCGAAGGCAAGGCTCATGGCAGCCCTGCCTCGGCGGCGAGCTGAGGGGTCTCGGGCTGGCTCGACTCCTCGTCCGAGCCGGGCGGCACGGCCAGGCCCACGAGCGGCCCGACCACGGCGCCGGCGATGAGGCCCACCGAGACTCCTCCGACCAGCCCGACCGGCACCGCCACGGCGACCGCACCCAGGGCGGCGGCGACATCCCGCCGGCCGCTGACCATGCCCAGCGACAGGCCAGCCATGGCCGCGGGGAAGGCGATGTCGAGCCCCAGGCCCTCGATGTCGAGCGCTCCGGCCGCCAGGAAGCCGAGCGTCGAGCCGACCGTCCACGGAATCGTGACGGCCATCGAGGCGATCCAGAAGCCGCGCCGGTCCAGCCGGCCGATGCGGCGGAAATGAGCCAGCGAGAGAGCGAAGGATTCGTCGGTCAGGAAGTGGGCCATGAGGGCCCTCTCGCGACGCCGGGCAGCGGTCAGATAGGGCGCCAGGGCGGCCGAGTAGAGCAGGTGCCGGGCGTTGACCAGCAGCGTCACCCCGGCGATGGCGAGCCAGGGCGCGCCGTCCTTGACCATCCCGACGGCGGCGAACTGGGCCCCGCCCGCCAGGACCACCAGGCACATGGCGATCGTGTCCAGGGCCGAGAAGCCGGCCTGGAGCGTCGCCAGGCCGTAGACGAGCCCCACCGGGAGCGCGTAGGACGCGATCACCAGCGCGTCCCGAACCAGCCGCCCGCGCGACTCACCCGCGTCGTCCTGTCTCTCGATCGCGCCAGAACGGCCCGTCTTGCCCAAGCTCCGCTCCTTCTGGCAGGTGGAGCGCCATTGTCGCCGGCGCGGGGACAATCCGCCGGTCCACCCCCGCGCGAACGGCTGTTCTATTTGGGCAATCTGGCCTACAATGGCGACCTATGCCACAGGAAGAGCTGGTCGTTCGCGGGGCCCGCGAGCACAACCTGAAGAACATAACCGTGGCCATGCCGCGGGATCGCCTGATCGTGATCACCGGGCTGTCCGGGTCGGGCAAGAGCAGCCTGGCTTTCGACACCATCTACGCTGAGGGCCAGCGCCGCTACGTGGAAAGCCTCTCTGCATACGCCCGGCAGTTCCTGGGCGAGATGCAGAAGCCCGACGTCGACCAGATAGACGGACTCAGCCCGGCCATCTCGATCGACCAGAAAGGCGCCAGCCGGAACCCGCGATCGACCGTGGGCACGGTGACCGAGATCTACGACCACCTGCGCCTGCTTTTCGCCCGCATCGGCCATCCGCACTGCCCCACCTGCGGCCGCGAGATTCAGCGCCAGAGCGTGCAGCAGATAGTGGACCAGATCTACGACCTGCCCCAGGGCACCCGGCTGATGGTGCTGGGCCCGGTCATCCGGGACCGCAAGACCGAGGGCGATCGCGTCTTCGAGCAGATCCGCCGTCAGGGCTTCGCCCGGGTGCGAGTCGACGGCGAGATGATGGACCTGGCCGAGACGCGGCCCCTGGACAAGTACAAGCGCCACACCATCGACGTAGTGGTAGACCGCTTCGTCGTGGATCGAGGCGAGATGCCGTCCGGCGCCACTCTGGACGATCGCGGCCGGCCGCTGGACCCGGAGACGGGATCGCCCATTCGCCCGCCCGACGCGGCCCGCCTCGCCGACTCGGTGGAGACGGCCCTGCGGCTTGGCGAGGGCGTCGTCCTGGTCGCCCCGGCGCCGCGCGACGGCGAGAAGCCCTCCTTCGAGGAGCGGCGCTACAGCGAGCGCTACAGCTGCGCCTACGACGGCACCACCGTCGACGAACTGGAGCCGCGCAGCTTCAGCTTCAACTCGCCCCATGGGGCCTGCCCGGCCTGCACCGGCATCGGCAGCCGCCTGGAGATAGATCCGGATCGGGTGATCCCCAACAGGAATCTCTCTCTGGCGGGCGGTGCTCTGGCGCCCTGGGCACGTATGCCGATGGACGCATCCTGGCATGGCAAGATCGTCGAAGCGATCTGCCGGGAGCATGGCTGGGACTACAACGCACCGGTCAAGGAGCTCCCCCAAGAGGCCCTGGACTACATCCTCTTCACCGCACGCGGCGAGCGGGTCGTCATCGGCTACCGCCACGAGCGCGGCGAGAACACCTACGGGGCGACGTTCGAGGGCATCGTCCCCAATCTCGAGCGGCGCTTCCGGGAGACTGACTCGGACTTCGTGAAGGCGGAGCTGGAGCGCTACATGGTTTCGCGGCCATGCCCGGTCTGCGAGGGCAAGCGCCTGAAGCCGGAGATCCTGGCCGTCACCGTAGACGGGCACAGCATCTGGGACGTCTCGACGCTGTCCATCACCGCCGCCTGCGAGTGGGTTACCCGTCTGCCGGGCCAATTGACCGAGCGCGAGCGCACCATCGCCCGGCAGGTGCTGAAGGAGATCTCGTCCCGCCTGGGCTTCCTCATCGACGTCGGGCTGGACTACCTGACGCTGGATCGGACGAGCCAGACGCTCTCCGGCGGCGAAGCCCAGCGCATCCGCCTCGCGACCCAGATAGGCTCGAGCCTGATGGGCGTCCTGTACATCCTGGACGAGCCCTCGATCGGCCTCCACCAGCGCGACAACGCCAAGCTGATCGCCACCCTGACGCGCTTGCGCGACCTGGGGAACACGGTGCTGGTCGTCGAGCACGACGAGGAGACGATCCGGACCGCCGACTGGGTCATCGACATCGGCCCCGGGGCCGGTGAGCACGGCGGCGAGATCGTGGCCGTGGGCCCGCTCGAGACCGTTCTGGCGGAGCCGCGCTCGATAACGGGCGCCTACCTGCGGGGCGAGCTGCAGGTCCCGATACCGTCCAGTCGCCGATCGGGCAGCGGAGTGTCGCTCGTTGTCCGCGGGGCGAGCGAGCACAACCTCAAGCACATCGACGTGGCCTTCCCGCTGGGTCGCTTCGTGGCCGTGACCGGCGTCTCGGGCTCGGGCAAGAGCACGCTGGTTTCGGACGTCCTGTACCTGGCCCTGGCTCGCCAGCTGAGCGGGGGACGCGAACGGCCCGGAGCCCACGATGCCATCGAAGGCG
This sequence comes from Chloroflexota bacterium, assembly GCA_034430475.1. Classification (GTDB taxonomy): domain Bacteria; phylum Chloroflexota; class Limnocylindria; order Limnocylindrales; family CSP1-4; genus Fen-1039. Next base: position 6,619 of record DAOUEA010000038.1, read on the forward strand.
TCGTGGCCATCGACAAGGTCATCGACATCGACCAGAGCCCCATCGGCCGCACGCCACGCTCGAACCCGGCCACCTACACCGGGCTCTTCGCCCCGATCCGCGGGCTGTTCGCGGCCACCCCCGAAGCGCGGGTGCGAGGCTACATGCCGGGGCGCTTCAGCTTCAACGTGAAGGGCGGCCGCTGCGAGCACTGCAAGGGCGACGGCATCCTGAAGATCGCAATGCAGTTCCTGCCCGATGTCTACGTGCCGTGCGAGGTCTGCAAGGGCAAGCGCTACAACCGCGAGGCCCTGGAGATCCACTATCGCGGTCGGTCGATCGCCGATGTTCTCGAGATGACCATCGAAGAGGCCCTGGATTTCTTCTCCGCCGTGCCGTCGGTTCGATCCAGGTTGCAGACGCTCAACGACGTCGGCCTCGGCTACGTCCACCTCGGCCAGCCGGCCACCACCCTCTCGGGGGGCGAAGCACAGCGCGTCAAGCTGGCCACCGAGCTGTCGCGGCGGGCGACCGGCCGGACGCTATACGTTCTCGACGAGCCCACCACGGGCCTGCACATGGCTGACGTGGAGAAGCTCCTGCACGTCCTGCACCGGCTCGTCGACGCTGGGAACACCGTGGTGGTGATCGAGCACAACCTCGATGTCGTGAAGACGGCGGACTGGATCGTGGACCTGGGGCCGGAGGGAGGGGAGCGGGGCGGCTACGTCATCGCCGAGGGTACCCCTGAAGACATCGCCCGGACCTCTGGCTCAGCCACGGGCGAGTACCTGGCCCGTGTGCTCCGAGGCGAGCCGCTGGTGCCGCTGTCCAATGTGACCTTCGCCGACCTGGCAGGCAGGGGCGGACTGCGCCGTCCGGAGTCGCGCCGGGCCGTCGGGGCGCCTCGGAAGCGGGCCACCGCAGCCGGGGCTGGAACCGAAAGCCCCGACTGATCCGCCCCGGCGCCTGGGCCGTATAGGTCTGCGTGGACGAGTTCTTCTCCCGCTGGGAGAAGCTCGCGGGTTGCGGGCGAGGAAGCGTGCCCTATACGGCTTCCGCCCCTGGAGGACCGCCTGACGCGTCGGATCGTGCCAAGCCTGCGCTCGAACCGTGACGCATGTTCACGTGAAAGGTTCACGTTCTCCCTGAAAGTCTCTTGACGCATCTGGTAGAGTGCCGCATGGCGCGTGAGATGGCTCACGGCGCTGCTCGAGTTCCGTACGCACCCAATGTGCGTGCAGGCTGTGGTTGCTGGCCTGGATTCGGAGGAGTCGCCAACGACCGCCATCAGGGCGGCTCGCGGCAGGATTGGCCCCCTCTCGGGTCAGCGCTCATCGCGCCGATCGGCACGAACCTCGGCCTTCGGAAGGGCTGGACCAACAGGCTTCGGTTTCGCGAACTGATCGGTGGAGGGCCGCTGGTGCGAACAGCTACGCTCGACGAAGTCGCAAGAGTCGCCGGCGTGTCGCGCGCAACCGCATCCCGAGTCGTGAATGGGAGCACGAGCGTGGGCCTTGACGCCCGCCAGTCGGTCCAGCGAGCCATTGAGCAGCTGGGCTACGTCCCCAAGCGGGTCTGGCGTAGCACCGCCGCGCGTCGCAGCGACTGCCTTGGCCTCGTGATAGCCGAGCCAGTGGCGCGAGTCTTCAACGACCCGTTCTTCTCGGAGGTGCTGCGGGGTGTCAACACGGGCATGGCCGCGCGTCAGAAGCAGCTGGCCCTGTTCATCGCGCCTCAGTCGCCCGACGGGGAGCGCCGCCTGCAACAATACCTGCTGGGTGGCCACGTGGACGGCGCCGTCTTCCTGTCGCTGCACGGCAACGATCCGCTGCCGGAGCGTCTCCACATGCGCGGCGTTCCGGTAGTCGTCGGGGGCGAACCGCCCCACGGCGCTCGGGTCAGCTACGTGGACAACGACAATCGGGGCGGCGCGGTCGCCGCTACCAACCATCTGATCGACCAGGGGCGCCGCACGATCGCCTTGATCAACGGCCCTCTTGATCTTCCCGCCGCCGCCTCGCGCCGCCAGGGTTACCTGGAGGCTCTCCGTGCTGCCGGTTTGACCCCGCGCCCGGAGCTGGAGGCCGGAGGCGATTTCACCCGCGAGGGAGGGGCACAGGCCATGCAGGAGCTGCTGGACCGGTGCCCGGAGATCGATGCGGTCTTCGCCGTCAGCGATCTCATGGCCTCCGGAGCCCTTGAAGCGCTTCGCGCAATGGGCCGGAAAGTCCCCGCGGATGTGGCTATTGTCGGTTTTGACGACTCTGCGGTTGCCTCGTCGACTCAGCCTGCGCTCTCGAGCGTGCGCCAGTCTGTCGAGGTCATGGGCCGCGAGCTCGTCAGCGTGCTGCTTCGTGCAGTCGAGGCCAGGGATCACGTCCTGCGACGTGTGATCCTGGCAACCGAGCTAGTCGTCAGGGAGTCGAGTGGAGGAGTGCCGACAGGGAAGAACTGAGAAGGTTCGTGCCGCGTTGTGCGGCACATGGGGATGAGATCCATTCCCATGAGCAGTTACTCGCTAGAGACATTCTTGTCGCTAGGGACTAGAGAAGGGAGCCCAATGAGAGGGTTGCGCCTCATCACGTTGGCCGCGATCCCGGCGCTCGTTCTGAGCGCCTGCAGCAGCACGGAGGCAACTCCGACGACAGCTGCCGAGTCGCAAGGCGCCACGCCGACCCCGGTCGTTCAGCCGGGCACGACTGTTGTTCGCTGGTTCGTCGGCCTCGGCTCGGGGACCCAGCCCAACCAGATCGAAGCTCAGAAGACGTTCGTCAAGAACTACAACGAGTCTCAGAGCAAGATCTACATCAACCTGGAAATCGTTCCGAACGCAAACGCGTACGACATCCTCAAGACCGAGATCGCGGCCGACAACGCGCCCGACATCATCGGCCCTGTCGGTGTTCGTGGCCGGAACGGCTTCTCGGGCGTCTTCCTCGATCTCACTACTGAGATTGAGAAGGCGAACTACGACACCAGCAAGTTCCCCCAGGCCCTGGTTGACTTCTTCAATCAGGGTGGCGAGGGCCAGGTTGGCCTGCCGTACCTGATCTACCCGGCCTACATGTTCTACAACAAGGACATCTTCGCTCAGCAGAGTCTGCCTGACCTGCCGGCGAAGGTTGGCGATCAGTGGAACGGCGAGGACTACACCTGGGACACCATTGCCGAGATCGGCAAGATGGTGACCGTCGACAGCGCTGGCAAGAAGTCGACTGACGCTGGCTTCAACAAGAACGACATCGTTCAGTTCGGTTTCGACGCTCAGTGGTGGGATTGGCGCCGCCTGATGTCGGCCTTCGGTGGCGGCTCGCTCGTCGCCGACGACAACAAGACCGCCCAGATCCCGGCTGCCTGGGTCACCGGGTCCAAGTGGTACTACGACGCGATGTGGAAGTACAGCTTCGCGCCGACTGGCAAGTACCGCAGCTCTGCTCTTCTGAACCAGGGCACCACTGTTTCCTCCGGTCGCATCGCGATGGATGCCGCCAACGGCTGGTCCATCAACTCGTACGGCACGGTGGACAACTCCAAGATCAAGAAGTGGGACATGGCGGTCCTGCCGGCCACTGAAAGCGGCAAGCCGTCCGGCCCGCTCGATGCGGACACCTTCACCATCATCAAGAACAGCGAGCATCCGTCGGAGGCTTTCGAGGCCATGGTTGCCATCATGGCCGACAAGGATCTCCAGATCGTCTACGGTGGCACCCCTGCCGCCCTGGCCGATCAGCAGGATTGGTTCGATGATTTCGACGCGACCCTTGCGGACGTCTTCCCTGGCAACCAGGTGACCTGGTCGGTTCTGCAGGAGATGCAGAACTACCCGGCCGTCCCGAGCCACGAGGTGGACATGCCGAACTTCCTCAAGATCATCGACCTGTACAACGCCTTCTACACCAAGCTCCAGAGCCAGGATGGCCTGAATGTCGACAACGAGCTCAACCAGCTCAAGGCCGACGTCCAGAAGGCTGTCGACGAGGCTGCTGCGAGCCCGGCCGCCTAGGAGTTATCTCCTAGCAGCCTGAAGGCATGAACTGTGGCGGCCGTCGCAAGACGGCCGCCACAGGGACTACCCCAGGCGACAGGGGAAGAGAACGATGGCGATCGTCCACGAATCCGACGTCCTCACCACAACCGCGCCCAAGCGCAGGATGAGCATGTCCCAGCGGGAGACCGCCTGGGGTCTGCTGTTCCTGTCACCCTGGCTCATCGGCCTCGCGCTGTTCACCGCGGTTCCGATGATCGTCTCGTTGGTTCTGTCGTTCACCGACTTCAACCTGCTGGAACCAGGTGCGACCAAGTTCGTCTTCCTTGACAACTACAACTGGATGGTCAACGACCCCAACACGATCAAGTCGTTCTTCGTGACCCTCAAGTTCGCGATCATCGGAGTGCCGCTGTCGATCTTCGTGGCTCTCGGGATCGCGATCCTCGTGAACCAGAAAATGCTGGCCGGGAAGCGGATCTTCAGGACCCTCTTCTTCATGCCGGTCCAGATTCCCTTGGTCGCCAGCACGATCATCTGGCTCGACTTCCTGAGCGGTCAGACCGGATGGCTCAAGTTCATCCTCGAGGACACCTCCGGCTTCATTGGGAACATCCTCGGGATCATCCCCGGGCTGGGCGGCGCTGCCGGCGAGTTCAGGAACTACCAGGCGCCGGACTGGTTCAACAGCACGACATGGGCTGTCCCTGGCCTCATCTTGATCGGGCTGTGGGGCATCGGGAACATGATGCTCATCTTCCTGGCCGGCCTTCAGGCGGTGCCGACTGAGCTGTACGAAGCAGCTCGCGTGGATGGCGCAGGACGCTGGCGCCAGTTCCGCAACGTGACGCTGCCGATGATCTCGCCTGTCTTCTTCTACAACCTGTTGCTCAGCATCATCGCGGCCGGACAGTACTTCACTCAGGTCTATGTCATCGCCGGTCCTCTCGGCAATCCGGACCACGAGACCTTCGTTTACAACCTGAACCTGTACAACGAGGCCTGGACGTACAGCCGGATGGGCCATGGCTGCGCCCTGGCGTGGCTGTTGTTCGCGCTAATCCTCGGCATCTCGGTCATGATGTTCCGAACCTCCGCCCGCTGGGTGTTCTACGCAGGAGGTGAGCGATGACCTCGGTCGCCATGCCGACGCGGCCCGGCCTGTACTCGAAGAGACGCAGGAAGGCCCGGCGTATGTGGTCCAAGCTGTCCATGACGGCATTCGCCGCGGCGCTGTGCTTCCTGTTCGTCCTGCCGCTCATCTACATGCTCTCGACGTCGCTCACGGACCCGCGGGTGACATCGATTCCGGGCAAGCCGTTGTACCCGGCCATCACCGAGATGGTCTCGTACACGGACCCTGCGACCGGCATCGAATCCGAACTGGAGGTCTACGACGTGCCGGGCTACGGCCGCCTGGCACTCGTCGACAGGAGGTTCCCGCCGGCCGAGAGCACTTTCGTCGACCCCAGCACGGGCGAGCTGAAGGAAATCGTAGTCAACACCTTCACTCTCCAGCCCATCTGGCACTTCCACGCAACCATAGACAACTTCACCCGGGCTATCGACGATATCAACCCCGGGTTCGACGTGTTGTTCAAGAACACCTTCATCATCGCCATCTTCGGCACGATCGGGGCAACCCTGTCGGCCATCGTGGTGGCCTTCGGCTTCGCGCGCTTCAGGATTCCCGGCCGCGACGGGCTATTCCTCGTGCTCATCGGCACGATCATGCTCCCGTTCCAGGTCGTCCTGATCCCGCAGTTCATCATCTTCCAGGGGATCGGCTGGACGCCATCGTTGCTACCGCTGATCGTGCCGCACTTCTTCGCCAACGCGTACAACGTCTTCCTGCTGCGGCAGTACTTCCTGACGTTGCCTCGTGAACTGGATGAGGCGGCGATGATGGACGGCGCCAGTCCGTGGCGCATCCTCACCTCGGTGATCATCCCCCAGTCGTGGCCGGCGATCATCGCAGTGGTCCTGTTCCACTTCTTCTTCGCCTGGAATGATTTCCTCGGACCCCTCATCTACACCAGCGGCAATGACCAGCTGTGGCCCATTGCCATCGGTCTGAACAACTTCAACACGACCTTCCGAGCCGCCGGTGCGCCCTCCGCCATCCAGGCTGGAGCGCTCATCTCGCTGATCATCCCCGTCTTCATCTTCTTCCTCGCCCAGCGCGTCTTCATGAGAGGCGTGGTCATCTCGGGCGTCGAGAAGTAGCGTTCCGCACGCCGTTTCGGAAGGCGGGGCTCGAGGCAACTCGGCCCCGCCTTTCTCTGTCCGGGCGGGTCAGCCTGGCAGACGCGACGTCCGTTCGCCCGCTAGCATGGGGCCATGCCAGAGGTCGAGTACGCGTTCCTTGCCGACGCCGCCGAGGCTCAGCCCGGGCAGAAGTTCAGCGTCCTGGGCGGCGGTGTGTCTCGCCTGAGCGGGCCGAACCTGCCGTTCACCCACCCGCACCTGTCGCTCGTCGTTGGGCTGCGGCTGACGGCAGCCGAGAGGAACCGCGAGCATGAGCTGGGGTTCGTGATCACGGCGCCGGACGGCTCGACCGTGGCCGAGTCCACCGGTCGCGTCGTCGCCCACGGCCCGGCGGAACCGGCCGACGTGATCGTGACGCTGGCCGTAGACCTGTGGAACCTGACGCTGGCGAGCGCGGGCGAGTACGCCGTCCGGATCACGATCGGCGGTTCGGAACGCAAGCGATTGCCGCTCCTTGTCGGGCAGAACCGCGAGTTGCAGCCGGAGCAGCGGTACCTGGCGTGAGGCCCGAGACCGGGCCTGCCCGCCACGAACGGCCCGAGATCGACAGCCTGGCGCTGGCGGCCGCGCGTGAGGCGGAGAAGGTGCTGGAGGCGGCTCGGGCCCGTGGTCTTGCTCGCTGGGAGGCGTTTCTGGCGCCGCTCCCCGACGTCCTGCGCGACGGTAGCCTGGCCGATCTGCGGCGGGCGGCGAGGCTGGCCAGGTCCGCCTACGGCCCCAAGGACTCCATCCGCGACGTCCTCCCGGTCGAGTCGACCGTGGCCCTGCTCGACAGTCTGGACCGCCTCTTGAGAGCCCTGGCGAAGGAGGAGACGCGGCGCTGAACCGGCTCGGCCGGTCTGAGCCAGCGTGGCTGGCCGGGGCCGGCGCTGCGGCACGCCCGGCACGGTTCGCCTGAGCCAGCGCTGCCAGCCTGAGCCAGCATGGCTGGCCTGGGGTTGATGAACAGGCCGCGCTCGTACATCGTCTGGACAGCCGGCGGGCCGGTCTGGCTCCGCGATGGCTCATCCTGGAGAGGAGAAGGGTTGTGAGCTCAGAGCAGGAGCCGGCCACCGGGCCGGCCAACCGAGTTGTCGAAGCGCTGCAGGGTGCCATGTCGACCCTGCCGGCGCCGGTTCGAGCTGCCGGCAGGCTGCGCCCGTCGGCGGAGGTGGGGCGGGTCCTGGTCCTGTGGGCGGCCTGGCTGGTCATCATCTGCGCCTTCCAGATCATCGTCCAGGCGCGCGTGGCGCCGCAGCGCCCGGACTACGTGCTGGGCTGGACCCAGGGCCTGACCGGAGATCCCGTCTACGAGTGCCAGCAGAACCCCGATCAGTACCGGCCACGGCTCGCTGACCCGAACATGAACGAGCACGTCGCCTATGACTCCGAGTACTACCTCTCGATCGCGGCAACCGGCTACGACGATCCGACGGTGTCGTCCTACATGACCGAGTACGGCGGCTCTGCCGTGCCGGTCTGCCAGCCGGGCCCGGACTACGTATCGCTCAACTACGCCTTCATGCCCGGCTACCCCTACGCCATGCGGCCGGTGATGGCGGTTGAGGGCGTTCTGCCCTTCACCTCCGATCTGACTGAGACGGGCAAGGCTACGCTGGCCGGCATCGTCGTCTCGGCCGTCGGCGGGCTGCTGGCCATGCTGGCACTGGCCCGCCTCATGGGCGCCTACGCGCGGCGCAAGAACCCCGACGATCCGGAAGCGTCCGAATGGGGCGGCCTGAGCGGCATCAGGGCCGCCTTCTACTTGCTGGTCTTCCCGACGGGCTTCTATCTTGCCCAGGTCTACACCGAAGGCCTGTTCATCGGGCTGTCCTTCATGGCCTGCGCCCTGGCGGTCGAGAAGAAGGTGGTCGCGGCCGCGGTCTTCGCCGCTCTTGCCACCTGGGTTCGGCCGGCGGGCGTGTTCCTGGCCCTGCCTCTGGCCTGGGCTCTCTTCGAGACGCTTCGAGATGCCGGCTTCCGCCCCAGGGATTGGCGCATCGTCATCCCGACCCTGGCTCCGCTGGCTCCGCCGGCAGCCTTCGCCGTCTGGTACTTCTCGGATCTTGGCGAGAAGTGGAACTTCATCGAGGACAGCTTCTTCGGGCGCCGGTTCGACCTCGGGGCCTCATGGGACATGTGGGTCCAGATCTGGAACAGCGCCTGGACGGGCGTCGACAAGACGGTGGACGCCAGCGGCTACTGGCACTACTTCAACGGTGGCGGCCCGGGCGGCGAACCCCTGACCTCGGCCACCATGGTCTACATCGCCCTCGAGTTCGCGGCCATGGGGCTCGCCCTTGTGGCCAGCCTCTGGCTCCTCCGGCGGATGCCGGGCGTGGCCCTCTTCGGCCTGGGAGTGCTGATCCTGAGCTTCGGCAGCTCCGCCGGGGCGCCGCAGGGCATGATCCGCTACGTCCTCGCGGTGCCGGCGATCTTTCTGATGCTGGCCTGGTTGGGGCGGCACGCGGTCTTCGACCGGGTGTGGGTCCTGGCCAGCACGCTGTTGATGGGCATGCTGGTCATGCTCTTCACGTTCGGGTTCTGGGTCTCCTGAACCGACGGTCCGCGCCGGCCCCCCACGGCGCGGACCGCCCGCCGGAGTGGGACATCTTTGGCGCCGCGCCCTCGGGCGCGGCGCCGCCTCATGTCGTTGCGGGTGAACGGGAAACGGGCCCGGCGTATCCTCTGTGAGTGCGCCGCAGGCCGGGCATGGCCGGGGTCATGGCAGCGCCGTGATGGAGGTTGGCGCATGAGCGATTGGGGCGGCGGCCGAGGGACCCCGGGTGGAAGGCTGCCCGTTGCGGGACCGGCGCAAGGCGAAGGGCCGGCAGGCCCGGTCGGGGTGAGCCCGGTAGTTGCGGGCATGGGCGTCAGGTTTGGGGCGTGGCTGCTCGACTGGGTGATCTTCGTGCTCATGGGAGCGGCGCTGGGCGCGGTGGCCATGCTGGTTGGCGTGGTGGGAGAGAACCCGGAAGCCAGCCGGCAGCTGCTGGCCGACCCCGGAGCGCTACCGACGGTCCCCTTACTGACGGTGCATCTGGAGGGGCTGATCGGCACGGCCGTGGGCTGGGTGCTGCTGGTTGGAGTGTACCCGGCGCTGGCCTGGGCCAGGTTCCGCTGTCTGCCGGGTCAGCGCCTGGCGTCGCTCCAGGTGGCGGACCAGGCCAGCGGCGCCAATATCGGCCTGCCTCGGGCCCTGGCCCGGTCGTTCGTGCTCAACGCTCCGCTGGCTGCGGCCCTGGCAACGTCGACCATCGCGGTCGTCGACATCATTGCCACCTACCCGGCCGCGGATCTCATGGCCAACAGCAGCGACACATACCGCCTGGTCAACTCCGGCCGCTGGGCGGAACTGGCGTCGCTGGCGTCGCTGGTCATGTGGATCTGGCCGCCGATGCTTCTCGTCTCGACATGGATGGGCTTCCGGCGTCGCGGGCTGCACGACAGCGCGGGGGGCTCGGTCGTCGTGCGACTCGTCCGCGTGCCGGGCCCGTGGAGGATGGGACAGCCGGCTGCAGGCGGTCCGGCGGGCCGGGCCGCGGCCGATCAGCCGTCGGGGCGGTCGCTGCCTCCCGGTCAGGCGCCTGCGCCGCAATGGCCGCCCCCACCCCCGGCGCCCGGCACCCCGGGAGGGCCTACCGAAGGCCGCCGGGCCGCAGGCTCAGGGTGGTTCGCCTCGGCCGAACCCGAGCCTGTGCCGGGTCGCCTGGCCGGCGTCCATCGGGTCGCCCCGCTCAATCGCCGAGTTCTCGCCTATCTGCTGGACGGCGTGCTGGTCTACGCCGCCTACGGCTTGACGATGCTCACCGTGCGAGGGGCAGCCGCCGACGCCGCGGACGTCCCCATACCGGATCGGGACCTGGCGATCGTAGGGTTGGCTGCCGGCGCCGCGCAGTGCACCTACTTCGTCTCTACCTGGTGGATCTTCCGCGGCTCTCTGGGGCAGCGTGTCACCGGGCTGCTTGTGGTCCGGGAAACCGGCGAGCGACTCGGGCCGCTGGACGGGATGGCGCGCTGGGCAATCCTCCAGGGGCCGCTGGCCCTGGCGATCGCCGTGCCGGTGGGGTACTTCTACGTCCTGGGATCGATCGTTGTCGCCATCTGGGCGGCTGTCCTTCTGTCGAGCGTTCGCCAGGATCCAGAGGGGCGCGGCTACCACGATCGAATCGCCGGCTCGCGAGTGATCCTTCAGGAGTGATTGGTGAGTCTAGTGAGGTAGACGCGGGGCCGCGGGCGTCGGTTCGTGCCTCGGCGGCGTTCGGCGCGGACTAGAATCGACCGGCCAGCGCCGCGCGGACGGAGACTCGGCGGAGAGGATAAGGGAGCGTGGTCGCATTGCTGCACATCGACCTGGGCAACTTCGTGTTCCTCGTCGCCATGATCACAGCTCTGATCCTGCTGTTGATCACCGTCGTCCTGGACGACATCGTGGGCGGCGTGCTGGACAGCCTCCATGTCGGCATCGATGTGGGCGGCGTTTCCATTGCCCCGATCGCCCTGGGCTTCGTCGCCATGTTTGGTGTCGGCGGGCTCTTCGGGACGACGGTTCTGAACATGGGATCGGGGACCGCCTCACTGATCGGCGCAGGCGCCGGAACCGGTGGGGCTCTGGTCGTCTACGGGATGTTCAGCCTGCTGACGCGCTCAGAAGGTCCGCAGCCCTACAGCATCTCGGATCTCGTCGGAATCACCGGCCGGGTGGTGGTGGGGATCCCCAAGGGCCGCCATGGCGAGGTCGTGGTCAGCTACGCCGGGGTCAGCCAGAAGCGCTCGGCTACCTCGGACCAGGACATCCGTTCTGGATCTACGGTGAAGGTCGTGGACATCGCCGGTTCGGTCCTGGTGGTCGAACCGACGGGGCCCTCGGCCGAGCCGACGGTCAACCAGTAGTCGCGAGAAGGGGTCGACGATGGAAGAGTTCATCAGCTTCGGTGGGGGAACGGTCCTCATTGTTCTGGGCGGCGTGCTGGTCGTCGTGCTGCTGCTGGCTTTCGCCGCCAGCCGCTACCGCGTGGCCAACGCCAACGAGGCGCTGATCGTTGCCGGCGACAGGGGCGCCAAGGTCCGGGATGCGAGCGGCAAGGCGCTTGGGGCCGGAGACCGGGGCATCAGGGTCGTCGTCGGCGGTGGAACGGTGGTCATGCCGCTCATTCACCGCGTGGGCAAGCTGGAGCTGACGGCTCGCCAGATCAAGGTCGTCCTGCCCGACGCGATCACCTGTCAGGGCATCAAGGTCCATGTCGAGGGCGTGGCCACCTTCAAGATCGGGCGTGACGTGGAATCGATCCGCAACGCCGCGGAGCGCTTCCTCGGCACGAACCCGGCCTACATCGAGGACATCGTCAAGAACGTCCTCGAAGGCTCGCTGCGGTCGATCGTCGGCACGCTGACGATCGAAGACCTGATCATGGACCGCGAGAAGCTGCTGCAGCGTGTCCAGGACAACGCCAAGCTGGATCTGGTTACGACCGGCATCGAGATCGATTCCTTCACCATCCAGTCGATCGAGGACGAGTCGGGCTATATCACCCAGCTCGGTCTCCAGAAGCTGGCGCCCGTCACCCGAGACGCCAAGATCGCCCAGGCCCTCGCCGACCAGGAGTCCGCCGTCAAGCAGGCCGAGGCCGAGCAGATCAAGATCAATGCCGCCCGGGACGTGTCCCTGCGCCAGGCGGATGCGGAAAGGCTCACGGGCGCCGCCAAGGCGCGCGCCCAGCAAGCCGGCCCTCTGGCCCAGGCCGAGGCCCAGCAGGAGGTCGTGCGCAAGCAAACCGAGCTGGCCGTGCTCGAGGCTCAGCGGCGCCAGCAGGAGTTGCTGGCCGTGACGATCAAGCCGGCCGAGGCCGACGCCGAGGCCGTCGTGCGGCGGGCCGAGGGCGATCGAGCTGCCCGCATCGCCATCGCCGAAGCCGAGGCGCGGCGCGTGGAGCTGGCCGGTGAGGCCGAGGCGCGCATCGTCATGGTCAAGGGCCAGGCCTTCGCCGAGGCCCTGGGCATGAAGGCCGAGGCCTACCAGCGCTTCAACCAGGCTGCCGTTCTGGCGGCCATTTTGGAGAGCATGCCGGCCATCGTCAGCGCGGCTGCCGAGCCGATGAGCAACATCGACTCGCTGACGGTGCTGTCGACTGAGGGCGCGGCCGACGTCGTCAAGACGACGACTGCGACCGTGGCCCAGGCCAACGCCACCATCAAGAGCCTGACCGGCGTCGACATGTCGGCGCTGATCGGATCCGTGGTGCCGACGCAGGCGCCCAAGCCGGCCGGCCGGTCCGGCCGGTCCGGGCGGTCCGGCCTGACGCGTCATCTGGGCGACGGTGTCGGCGTTCAGACTGGCAGGGGCGCCGCAGGCGGCAAGGCCGGTCGCGGTGCCGCGGCGGCAACGGCCGCTGCCGCCGCCGGGGCGGCGGGGGCCAAGAAGGCCGGGGCCGCGAAGGCTCCGGCCGGGAAGGGCTCCGGCGGAAAGGCCCCGGCCGCAGCCGACAAGGCTAAGCCTCAGGCAGCGCGAGCGGCTGCCGCAGCTCCGACTGCGTCGGCGCCGGCCGCCCCGAAGCCCGCCGCCGAGCAGAAGGCGGTGCCGGCTCCGACGCCGCCTGCCGCCGCGCCGGCCGGTGCCACTCCGGCAGAGGCGGCCGGCCGGCCTCCGCAGGCCGTCGAGGCGGTCATGCGCGAGGTGGCGGGCCAGCTCGGCACTCTGCCGCTCATCAACGACCCGTGGATCAGGTCGCTCAACCTGGGCGTCCTGGGCACCAAGGCCCCGGGCCCGGTGCGCGAGATCTGGGTCCGCTACGGACAGCGGATCCCCGATACGTATCGCGGCCTGACCGTGGGGCAGCTGATGGATCGGTACGGCAAGTAGGCGCTCATGCGCGTTCGAGATCGGGAGTGGCCCCGGCTTCCGCCGGGGCCACTCCCAGCTCCGCTGCCGTGAACGCCTCGCGCAGGAACTGGGAAGGCGCCTCGGGGTCGTAGACGAGGGTCAGCGACCGGCGAGCTCGGGTCCAGGCCACGTAGGCCAGCCGGCGTTCCTCTTCCAGGGTGCGGCCGGGCTCCGTCGATTCGCGCAAGGAACGGGCCGATGGGAAGCGGCCAGCATCCATGCCCAGGACCACGACGTGGTCGAACTCCAGCCCCTTGGTGGAGTGGGCGGTGGCCAGGGTCAGAGAGGCGTCGTCGCGGCGAAGCTCGGCCAGGCGCGCCCGCTGGGCACAGACGGCGGCCTGCATCTCTGCCAGGTCGCGGTAGGTGGGGGCCCAGCCGACGAGAGCCGCGACGAGATCCTCGGTCTCCAGCGGGAGCTGGTCCTCCGGTTCCGGGCGGTCCATGTCGGGGCCGGCGGCGGGCCGCCCCGCCGGGCGTTCGTCGATGGCGCGGGCCAGACCGCTCCGTGCCAGGGCCACGAGCTGGGGCAGGAAGGCGCTTGCCGGCCGGCGAGCTTCCCCGGGACCCGATGCGCCCGAGGAGCAGGCCCCAGCGGGCGTTGGACACAATTCGGGCGGCCCGGCGGCGAACTGGACCAGTGGGCTGGCGATTTGCGCCAGCAGCGCGTCCACCCGCGGGTCCTCGGTCAGGAGCCGTAGCCTCGGCGCCCTGAAGGGCAGCCCGAGCTTGACGGCCACGGTGGCGGCCGGCAGCAGCTCGGCGTTCGTACGAGCCAGTATGGCCCGCGTTCCGCCGTCGTCGGGCCAGGAGCGGATCGCGCGCTCGAGACGAGCCGTGTCATCGGCGGCGTCGCGAGCCAGGATCAGCCGTCCCGCGGCGACGGGACCGGCCGAGATCGTCTTCTCGAAGCGTTCCTCGTTGCGCGACACGAGGCGCACCGCGCGCTCCACGACTGCCGGCGGGCAGCGGTAGTTGACCGTGAGGTCGATCCGGCGCAGGCGGGGAAGCGAGGCAGCCAGGCCCAGGATCCGGCGCACGTCCGCCAGCCGCCAGCCATAGATCGTCTGGTCGTCGTCGCCGACGAGGAAGATGCAGTTGGCCGGAGATGCGAGCAGGAGAGCCAGCCGGAGCTGCGAGCGGTCAACGTCCTGGGCCTCGTCCACCAGCAGATTGGAGCACCGCTCGCGCCAGACCTGGAGCAGCCGCGGGTCGTCTTCCAGGAGGCGCAGGGCGCGGCCGACCAGGTCGTCGAAGTCCAATCCGCCCGAGTCTCGGAGAGCCGTCTCGTAGGCCATGAAGGCTCGGACTATCGGGCCGGGGTCCGGGTCGGTGGCGACCTCCGCGGCCGTCACCCCGACGTCCAGCTTCAGGCGGCTGAAGGCATCGTCGAGGCGGCGCAGAGCGCTTCGCGTGATGTCGGGCCAGACGTCGCGCAGCACGGCCTCGCGGTCCAGCAGAGGTTCGACGGCATGGCCGGCGTCGGCCAGGATCTCGCGGCCGAGGGCGTGGAAGGTGCGCACCCGGACCGACCGAGGCGGCAATGCCAGCGGCTCAAGGGCCTGGTCCACTCGAGCCAGCATCTCGTCCGCGGCCCGCTTGTTGAAGGTCACGGCCGTGATGCCGGCCGGATCGGTGCCCGTGGCCACCAGCCAGGCGATCCGGGCGACGAGGGTCGTGGTCTTGCCGCTCCCCGCCGGGGCTACGCAGAGCACGGGGCCGGGTGGGGCGGTGGCCGCCGCCCGTTGATCGGGTGCCAGCCGATCGAGACGCTCGGCGACGGAAGAGGGGAGCATGAGATGGGAATCTGGCACGCCGCCCTTACGCGCCGCTTACGCGGGCCCAGGGGATCCCGGCTGCCTGTCAGGTTGCTACAGTAGGCCCGCTTGGATGGCTCTGTGCCCGGACCGGCGCAGAGGAGCAGGTTGACATGATCGAGTTGCTCGTTGTCTTTCTCCTGGCCCGCAAGAACGGCCGGACGGCGGGGGCCAAAGGCCTGAGCCCGACGAAGTACCAGTGGGGCACTGCCGGCCTGTGGTTTGGCCTGGAGATCTTCGGCTTCGTCTTCGGCGGGATACTCTTGGGGCCCCGCGCGGACGTCCTCGAGCTGTACCCGTTCGGGATCGTGAGCGCCGTCAGCGGCGCGATCATCGCCTACTACTGGGCCAAGCAGGCGCCTGTCTCGCCGTACGCTCAGTACATGAGCTGGGGTCCGACGCACGTCGCGCCCGCGGCCGGCATGCAGGGTTGGGCCACACCCGACCAAACGCAGACTCCCACGGCGATGATTCCGCCCGGTGCGGAACTGGCCCTTGTCGAGAGGCAGGCGGATTGGGCCAGGGTCCGAGCCTTCAACGGCTGGACCGGCTGGGTGGACGGTCGGGAGCTGCAACCGAGGTACGACAGCCCGGTGTTCACGGACTCTGCGAACACGTAAGGGGTCCGGGTCGGGGCGGCCGGGCAGGCCGCCCGGCGCGCTAGCCGCCTCGAGCGAACACCTGGGCGATCGAGTTCGACCAGATGAGCCGGTAGCCGGCCGCCTCGACCTGCTCGTCCAGGGGTGGCTCGAAGCCCGCTTCCTCGAGCCCCCCGGGCTCCAGAACGACGTACCCGTAGCCCGCTGCCAGCTCGGCGGGCAACGAATCGAACCCGAGCAGACGGCCGCCTTCGGTGTGGATGCTCAGCTCCGGCTCCAGCGAGATGGAGGTCTCGATCGCGCCGGTGAAGACGCCGATCGGCACGGAGCGCCACTGCTGGAACGACGCCGCCAGATGGAGGACCCCAGTCGATGGTCCCAGGCGCCCGGCTGCGATCTCCTCTTGCAGGCGCTCGACGACCTCCTCCTGCTCCGGGCCGATTATGAGCCGGGTGTCCGGGAAGGACTGCCAGTAGCCCAGCTCCGCCTCGCGGAAAGCCAGGGCCAGCGATTCGGATGCCCGATGCTCACCGATCTGGATGCTGGAGATGACCGGGCCGGGATAGGGGAAAGTCGCGGCCAGAATGAAGACGCCCAGGGCCAGCGGCCGGAGGGGGCCCAGCCGGCGCAGGCGCATGAAGGCGGCGATCGCTCCTGCGCTGCCCACGGCCAGCATCACCGGCAGCCAGTACTGGATCGCCTTGGGGACCTCGTAGTGGATGGCCTGCTCGGTCAGGCTGTCTCGGCCCACCAGCGAGGAAGCGGCCCAGGCCGCCAGCCCGGCCGCGACGGCGGACCCGAGGACGATCCAGCCCCGCCTGGCGACCAGCAGGCCCGCTGCGGCGCCGGCAACGGTGGCGGCGGTGATCCGCACGAAGTGGTCGACCAGGTACGAGGCTGGGTCGTCGGGCGGCAGTATCCCGGCCCGGGCAATGATCAGCGAAACGCCGATGGCGCCCAGGACGAGCAAGACCTGGACCAGGGCGACGGAGCTCAGCCGGCCCTGGCCGGGCGCCGCCGGCAGCCCGGCGAGGAGGTTCGAAAGGGCCGGGGCGGCCGTCCTCGCGGCCACGTACCCGGCCGGAAGGGCGACGAGCATCCAGGCTCCGCCCAGCCATGACGGCGCCCCGATGCCCAGCATCGTCCCGGCCTGGGGCACCGCCAAGAGAGCCGCGGTCACCGCGGCCGGGGCCAGGGCCGGGGCCAGACGACGCGGCTCCAGCAACAGTAGCCCGCCGACCGCGGCAGCGGTCGTGACGCCGACGAGCGGGTGGACCAGAAGAGTGGCGCCCAGGGCCGCGGCCAGGGTCGGGTCGAAACGGCCCCCGGCGACGGCGCCTCGCCTGGCCCGCAACAGGCCTGCCACGTTGGCCAGCGCGAAGGCTGCCAGTGGCAGGGCCATCACCGTGCCGCGCGTGTCCGGGAGGCGCATGAAGGCGAAGGTCAGGGGGAAGGCCAGCAGCGCCCAGAAGCCCGCGCTTCCGCCGAAGAGGCGCGCCGCGAGATGCCTCATCGAGATCGCGCTGACGACCGTCAGCGGCAGGGCGAAGGCGGCGGTCGCCAGGACGCCCTGAACCCCGGTCAGCGCTGCTAGCTGGCCGAGAAGCCCCACGTAGCCCAGCAGCAGCCGCGAGGGCCCGTAGATCGGCGACGGCGAAGTGGTCAGTGTCTCGAAGCTGCCGAAGGCCCGGACGTGTTCCACCGGGGCGACGTGGTTGGGCAGGACGTCGAAGAAGGGCGCGGCCGGCGAGGCCAGCTGGACGATCAGCGGCCCGGACCAGACCGCCAGGACGAGCGGCCACCAGGCAGCCGGGCGGCGGGGCCGGAAGGCCAGGCGACAGGCGAGCAGGGGACGCGCTCTGCCGGTCGCATGCCAGGCCCACAGCAGGGCCAGCTGCAGGGCCAGGAGGATCGGCCAGCGGAACAGGCCGAGGCCGCCCAGGAGCAGCAACGTGGCCGTTTCCAGGACGACCGCTGCTGTGAAGCCTGCCAGGATCATCTCGGACAGCGTCCCGAAGGGGGGCGCGCCCAGGAGGCGGAGCAGGATAGCCCCGGCGAGCACGTCGAGGGCCACGGCCAGGGCTATCAGGAGACCGGCGGGCACGGTGGTGGCGGCCTGGGAGCGGATGCCTTCCACGGCACCGGTGAAGGAGAATCCCGCGTCCGGCAGGGCCGAGATCTGGGCCAGCCCCGAGCACAGCACCGCAGCTCCCAGCAGCATGGCAACACTCACCGTGCGCACGCTCGGCGCCCGGCCGAAGAACCGGTCCAGGACGATGGAGGTCATCTCCTAGAGGCCCGCCACTGCGTCCATCTCGTCCTCGGTGAGGCGCCACTCGGCGGCGACGACGTTGGTCGCCACCTGCTCCGCGGTGCTGGCGCTGGCGATGACCGGGCCGACGATTGGCTGGCTGAGCAACCAGCCGAAGGCCAGGTCCAGCAGATGCCGTCCTCTCTCGGCGGCGAAGGCCTCCATGCGGCCGATTCGATCGTAGTTGGGCGGGGTCATGATCTCGGCTGCCCGCTGGCTCTCCACGAGCCGCCCGGCGCCCCTGCCGCCCGGTCGGTACTTGCCGGTCAGGAAGCCCGATTCGAGGGGGAAGTAGGGGATGATCCCGACCCCGAAGGCCTCGCAGGCGGGGATCACCTCGGCCTGGATATCCCTGGTCAGGAGGCTGTAGTGCATCTGAGCCGAAACCGGCCGCGCCAGGTCGCGAGCCCTGGCCGTCCAGTCGGCGTCCACGGTTTGCCAGGCGGCGTAGTTGCTGTGGCCCACGTACCGGACCTTGCCGGCTTTGACAAGGTCCTCCAGGGCTCGAAGAGTCTCCTCGATCGGCGTGGCGGGATCAGGCACGTGCAGCTGGTAGAGGTCGATCCAGTCGGTCTGCAGGCGGCGCAGGCTCGCTTCCGCGGCTCGCTCGATCCAGCGCCGGGAGGCGCCACTCTCGCCAGGAGAATCGCTCATCGGGCTGCCGAACTTGGTGGCCAGGATGACCTCCTTGCGGCGCGTCCCAAGGAGTCGACCGAGCTGGCTCTCGGAAGCCCCCGCTCCAGCCCCGGAGCTGCGGCCGTAGACGTCGGCCGTGTCGATGAAGGTGACGCCCAGCTCCAGGGCCTTTCCGAGGACCGACCCCGCCGCGGCATCGTCCAGCCGTCCGCCGAAGTTGTTCGTGCCGAGGCCCACCGCCGGGACCAGGGGGCCCGAGCTTCCGAGGCGCCGGGTTTCCATCGCTACCTCCGTGTTCCTCGTAAGGCTAGCGTCGCCAGGCCCGGGACGCTGCCGTTGGCGGCACGGCTGGCGCAGTGTCATCCACGCTCCCGGGCGTCTCGATCCAACGCGACCTCGCACGACCCGTAGAATGTCCGCCAACCAGATGCCGGCCTCCCAGGCGCGGATCGGCCGGCAGGGCCGACACAGAGCGCGGAGAGGACGGAGTGAAGATGGCAACGAAGATCGAGGGAGCCAGTCCGGGCGAGACGGCGGGGCCCGGGCTGAGCCAGCCGCTGGCGGGCCTGACTTTCGATGATGTTCTGCTGATCCCCCAGTACTCGGAGATTCTGCCCGGGGACGCGAGCGTGGCCAGCCGCTTCTCCCAGCACATTGCCCTCAACACCCCGGTCGTGAGTGCCGCCATGGACACGGTGACCGAGGATCGGATGGCGATCGCCATAGCCGTGGAGGGCGGCATCGGCGTGGTCCACCGCAACCAGGCCCCGGAGCGTCAGGCGGAGCAGGTGGCAGCCGTCAAGGCGGCCGCGGTTCCATCCGACGCGCCTCTGGCGAACGTCGACGCCAGGGGAAGGCTGCATGTGGCCGCGGCGGTGGGCGTCGGCCCCGACTCCGTAGCCCGGGCCGAGCTGCTGGTCAAGGCCGGCGTGGACGCTCTCCTCGTGGACACGGCCCACGGCCACACCCGCAACGTGATTGAGGCGCTGCGGCGCTACCGCTCCTCCTATGGCGACGCGATCGACCTCGTGGCCGGCAACGTTGCCACGGCCGAGGGAACGGCCGCTCTCATCGAGGCCGGCGCGGACGGAGTCAAGGTCGGGATCGGTCCGGGCAGCATCTGCACGACGCGGATCGTGGCCGGAGTGGGCGTCCCTCAGCTGACCGCTATCATGCAATGCGCTTCTGCCGCCGGTCCGGCCGGCGTGCCGATCATCGCCGACGGCGGCATTCGCTACTCGGGAGACATCGTCAAGGCGCTGGCAACGGGGGCCGACTCGGTCATGCTGGGCCGCCTGCTGGCGGTGGCGGAGGAGAGCCCCGGCGAGTCCGAGAGGGTCGAAGGCCGCGTGGTCAAGGAGTATCGCGGCATGGGCTCGCTGGGCGCCATGTCGGCCGGCAGCGACCGCTACCCGCAGATCGATCGCCGCAAGCTCGTTCCCGAAGGGGTCGAAGCGCGCCTCTCTGTCGAAGGCCCTCTGTCGGACATCCTCTACCAGCTCATGGGCGGCACCCGGGCCGGCATGACCTACTGCGGCGCCGGTTCCATCGCCGAGCTGCGCGCCAGAGCCCGCTTCGTCCAGGTCACCCATTCGGGCCAGATCGAGAGCCACCCTCACGACATCGTGATGGCCCGCTCCGCGCCCAACTACAAGTAGCCGCTCCTGGGCCTTGTGCGCCCTCGGCGCGTCTTCAGTCGACGTGCTTGAGCATCGGCCACAGGACCGACCACGGCGTGCCCATATTCGAGCAAACGACGATGTCGCTACCTTGCTCCAGGCTGGGCAGGTCGTAGCCGTTGTCGATGGTGGCCATGATCCGGCAGTCGCTCAACATGGAGGAGGCGTAGCTGAGGGACCAGGCGACGAAGATGACCGTAGTCGTGTCGTCGCTGGGCCGGCCCCAGTACCAGACGGAGTTCTGGCCGGAGTAGACCGGCGGCAGGTCGTGACCGAACAGCTCCAGCGCTCCGTAGACGCCGTAGTTCGAGGCGATGATGGCGCTGTGGCTTCGCTGGGAATCCGAAAGCCGGTCGACGACGCCCTCCACCTGGCGGGCCATCTCCGGCCAGCCAAGCTGCGAGACGCTCTCGGGGTAGAGCTCGGGCACGATCGTTGTGTGCAGCTGCCGCGGGGGAATCAGCGGCAGGGCCACCAGGGCCACGACGAGCGCGGACGCGGCCGCGACCGGCCCGAATCGCAGCCACCGGCCGGCCGGCGAGAACCTGGCCATGCGCCGTTCGAGGCCTACCGAGCCAGCCGCGATGAGCACCGGAACGAAGCCGGCGGAGTAGTAGGACTTGAATCGCCCTGGGTTCTGTAGAGACTCCGATGCTTGGAATCAGGCGGCCACGGTGGCCGCTTGTTGGGCATAGTAGGCGGCCTCGAATTCGGCCGGAGGGATATCGCCGCAGGCACTGTGGAGACGCTGCTCGTTCCACCAGTGAACCCAGGTAGCGGTCGCGAGCTCGAGCTCTTCGAGGGATCGCCAGCGCTTCCGCCGGCGGATGAGCTCGGCCTTGTAGAGGGCGTTGACGGACTCGGCGAGGGCGTTGTCGTAGGAGTCGCCCTTGGATCCCACGCTGTTGACGACGCCGGCTTCGGCGAGGCGCTCGGTGTAGCGGATGGCGAGATATTGGACGCCACGATCGGAATGGTGGACGAGACCGGACAGGTCCCGATGCCCTCGGGCGGCCATCGCCATTTCCAGGGCGTCGAGCGCGAGATCGGTCCGCAGGGTTGCGGCCGTTCGCCAGCCGACGATCCGGCGGGAGTAGACGTCGGTGATAAAGGCGGTGTAAGCGAAGCCTCCGATCGTCCAGACATACGTGAGATCGGCGACCCAGAGTCGATTGGGGGCCGACGCGGAGAAGCTCCGCTCGACAAGATCGTCGGGTCTCGACGCCTGGTCCGCGGGTCTGGTCGTCCGGATGCTGCGCTCGCGCGTGACGCCCGCGAGCCCGAGCGTGCCCATGAGCCTTGCGACCCGATCGCGACCGACCTCCTCGCCCTTGCGACGCAGTTCGCGCCAGAGCTTGTAGGCACCGTAGACCGAGAGGTTGTCCGCGTGGACCTGCTCGATCTTCGGCTTCAAGGCTTCGTCGCTGATCGCGCGAGCCGACGGTGGCCGGGTCTTGGCGGCGTAGTAGGAGGACGGGGCGATCTGAAGCGTTCGGCAGATCGGCTCGACCCCGAACGAGCGGGCGTGCTCGTCGATGTAGGGGATCATCGCGGCGATCGCGGGTCGAGCTCCCGCGCGAAGAAAGCCGCGGCGCTCTTCAGGATCTCGTTGGCTCGGCGGAGCTCCCGGTTCTCGCGCTCGAGCTCGACGATCCGGCGGCGTTCTTCGGTCGTCAGGCCGGCCTTGGTGCCGCGATCGATCTCGGCCTGGCGGACCCACTTGCGGACCGACTCGACGCCGACCCCGAGCTGGCGAGCGACCTTGGTGACGGCTCCGGTCGACTGCCCGGTCTCCTCGATCGTCTCGAAGACCAGGCGGACGGCTCGCTCTCGGAGTTCGGTCGGATATCGAAATCGCCCATCGAGGGTGCTCTTCTTGTCTGGCATTGCTCCATCATCTCCAACTGATGGAGCCTCCATCAAACCCAGGGCGATTCAACTTGCCGCTGGTGAGGAACATCAGCACCAGGTTGAGCAGGAAGGCCGCGCCGATGGGCCTCCAGCTGCGGGCCTCTGGAGCCCGGAGCAGCCAGATCAGGCCGGCTACGGGGACCGGCCACAGCAGCGGGCCGGACAGGAGGCCGAGGTCGAC
>DAOUEA010000039.1:0-1646 GCA_034430475.1 Chloroflexota bacterium
GAGTGGCGGGCGATGTTGCTCAGGCCCTCGCGGGCGATCGAGAGCAGGTGGCTCGTCTGGTCGGGCGCCAGGTCCGACTCCTCCATGCCCCTCGCCTCCACGTCCACGTCGATCATGCTGTTGACCCGGAACTCGTCGGCCAGAGCGGCCAGGCCGCCGACCAGCCCGGCCTGGGCAAGCAGCTCGGGGCGCAGGCCGAAGATGAAGTTGCGGATGTCGCGGATCGACTGGTCGAGCGAGTCGATGGCCCGTTCCACTCTCTGGCGGGCTTCGTCGGGCTCGTCCGCCATGAGGTCCGGGACGTCCTCGAGTGACAGTCCCACGGCGTAGATGCTCTGGATGACACTGTCGTGCAGGTCGCGGCCGATCCGCTCGCGCTCCTCGACGATCGCCATCCGCTGCACCTGCTCGTGGAGCCGGGCGTTCTCGATGGCAATGCCGGCGTGCAGGGCGAACATCTCCACGAGCCGCTCATCGTCCTCGCTGAACTCGCCGGCAGGCTGCTTGTTGGCCAGGTAGAGCCGCCCGATGGAGCGGCCGCGGGTGGTGATGGGGACGCCCAGCAGCGAGTGCATCTCGGGGTGGTGGGGCGGGAAGCCGTGGCGGCGCGAATCCACGGCCACGTCGGCGACGCGAACCGGCCCGTCCGCGCCAGCAATCACGCCCAGCAGGCCCAGGCCCTTTGGCGGCGAGCCGATCCGCTCCCGCTCGGCGCGACTGACGCCGCTGCTGATGAAGCGCTCGAATCCGCCCTCTGTCGCGGCAATCCCAAGAGCGGCGTACTGCGTGTGGGCCAGCTCGCGCACTCGATCGGTGATGAGCTGCAGCAGCCGGTCGAGGTCCAGCACGCCGGCGATGCCGCGGGTCGCGGCGTCGAGCGCGGCCATTTCCTCGGACGAACGGCTGGCGCGCGCCTTCGACCAGGCGGCCTCGACGATGATCTCGAGCGCCCGGGCCAGGGTCTCGGCCGACTCGTCCGCCGAGGGCGCGGCGTCCAGGTTCAGGTGAGCCAGCGTGCGGTCCCCGAAATGGAGATCGAAGGTTCGGAGCCTGGCTGCCTTGCCGTGGTCGGCCAGGCTCCCCCACCCGACCTCGACCTCGTCCATGGGGGGCGCGTGCAGGTGAAGATGACCGCCCGGCAAGTTGGCCCCCTCGACCGCCTGCCCGAACGCCTCCGCCAGCTTCCGGCGGCTCGCTGCTCCCGGGTCGCGCTGCCAGGCCTCCAGAGCCGGAGTCATCTCCCGCAGCCGCCTCAGCCCCGCCGAATCGGGGCCGCGGCCCGCCCGACGCTCACCCCCGGGTGGTCTGGCAGTGGAACGCGAGGCACTCATCAGACCTGAGCCTAGCAGGACGGCCCTTGCCGCGCCGACGCTCCCCCCGGGGAAGGACGGCCCGCGGGAACGGGCCGGAGGTCCCTATGCCCTCGCCGGGGTGGCGCCCACCATCGCCCCATTGCGGTGGAGGTTCCGCAATAGCGTCCCACCAGAGAGCCCCATGCCTCGAATAGAGACACTCCTGCTGGCCACCGACGGGCTGCCTGCGTCGGAGCCGGCCAACGAGCAAGCCATCGACCTGGCGATCCAGATGAAGGCGAAGCTGATCGTGGTCAGCGTCGTGGCTTCGCTGCGTCAGTCGTCCGAACCCCA
>DAOUEA010000040.1:0-31994 GCA_034430475.1 Chloroflexota bacterium
CCCGCACCCTGGTCTTCTCCGGTGACCTGGGGCGCAGCCCGGCTCCGATTTTGCGCGATCCCGAGGCCCTGGCGCAGGCGGACTACGTCTTCGTCGAATCGACCTACGGCGGCCGAACCCACGAGCCGCAGAAAGAGGCCTTCAAGGAGCTCCGGCGGGCCGTCCTGGACACGATCGAGCAGAAAGGGGTGCTGCTCATCCCGGCATTCGCCATCGGCCGGACCCAGGAGATGATCTGGGCCCTGGACGACCTGCTGGACAAGGGCCTCATACCCCAAATCCGGCTCTACCTGGACTCGCCGATGGCGTCCAGGGCATCGGCCATCTACCGCGCCCATGCCGACTACTACGACGCCGAAGCGCTGTCGGACCTCCGGCACGGCGAAGGGCCGATCGAGTACGACGACGCCATGGAGACCCGGCGAGCCTCCGAATCGAAGAAGATCGAGCGCGCCCGCAGACCGTATGTCGTGATCGCCTCCAACGGCATGCTGACCGGCGGCCGGGTCTTGAACCACCTGCGGCGGCTGATCGGGGACAAGAAGGCCATCATCATGTTCGTCGGCTACCAGGGCGAGGGCACCCTCGGGGCGCGCCTCCTGGCGGGGGCCCGGAAGGCCCGCATCGACGGCCAGGACTACCAGGTGCGGTGCGCGATGCGCTCCATCTCGGGCTTCTCGGCCCACGCCGACGAGCCGCAGCTCCTGGCCTGGCTGGGCAACTTCATCAAGGGCCGCCGGACCGGCGACCCGGGCGTCCCCCGCCGCGTCTTCATCGTCCACGGCGACCCGGAGGCCCAGGAAGCGATCCGGCCCAAGATAGAGGCCCTGGGCCTGCCCACCCTCATCCCCCACTGGCATCAGAGCGTGAAGCTCGACTGAGACGATGGCGCCCTCGGCCGAGCCAACCCCGGTCATTCGCCCTGCGGCAGCCAGGGAGCTGCCGAGGTTGAAGGGAATCATGCGGCGCGACTGGGGCTCGGAGACGGTGGTCAGCCGGGGCAGGCTGCATCGCACCGCCGATCTGTCGTGGCTGGTTGCGGGGCCTGAGCAGCAGTGGCTGGGAGTGGCCGGCTACCGCCTCGACGGCGACGAGTGCGAGCTGGTCGTCCTGGAGGCTTTCGAAAGGCGTCAGGGGACCGGCACGCTCCTCCTGGGGGCCGTCGCCGAGGTCGCCCGCCGGGCCGGGGCGCGGCGGCTGTGGTTGATCACGACCAACGACAACACGGACGGGCTGCGTTTCTACCAGCGACGCGGGATGCGCCTGGCCCGCCTGTGGCGGGACGCGGTCACCGAGGCGCGGCGAACGCTGAAGCCCGAGATCCCCCCGACCGGCGAGTTCGGCATACCCATCGCCGATGAACTGGAGCTGGAGATGATCCTGGGCGACGGCGATAGCCGGTGAAGCGCTGGCGAGACGGGGGTGGGTTCGAAGACGACGAGCGCGAACTCCAGATGCGGGCGGAGGCCGAGCGCGCCCCTCTGGCGGTCCAGTCCCTGGCCCCCAAGGGCCACGGCCGGAGCCTCATCCTGCCACTGGCGATAGGTGGAGTGGCGCTGCTCTTCGTCCTGGCCACGGCCGGCCGCTACCTGGACTACTTCGGCGCCGAGCAGGGCACACCGACGACCCCGGCGCCCCCCACTCCGATCGCCTGGCTCGACGCGACGGCGTCCAGCCGGCCCGCCGGCCCCACGGCAAGCCCGGGCGCCAGCCTGGCCCCTGTTGTGGCCGTTCAGGCCGACTACCAGTCCTATCTCCTCCTCCCGGGCGCCCAGATCCGCTTCGTGGTCAGGCTCACCAACACCAGCGGCCGTTCGGTGACGCTCGACCCCTGCCCCACCTACCGCACATACGTGCCCGGCTCCAGCGCCAGGGAGCCGGAGCGGCCCCTCAACTGCGCCGCGGCCCCGACCACCTTCCTGCAGGGAGAGAGCCTGTCGTTCGAGATGCTCTACACGGTCCCACCCGACGTGGGGCCCGGGAAGCAGCTCCTGATCTGGGAGCTGACGAGCGGCCTGCGCGGGAACGCCAGCATCACCCTCTCCATGGACAAGCCGCCGAGCGCCAGCCCGACGACGGGCTAGGCCCGCGGCGTCAGCCGGCCGTCTTGCCGGTGCTGCCCGGCGCGTGGAGCGGCAGGCCGGCCTTGCAGGCCGGGCAGGTGTCCGGCCCCGGCTCATAGGTCGGCAGCTCAAGCGGCCACAGCGCCCGGAGCGGGTAGACGCGGCCCGTGGTTGGCGAGGTGAGCGTCGCCAGCCCGCCCGAGCGGTCCGCCAGGACGTGGCAGCCCACGATCTCGCCGCCCAGCGCTTCGACAGCCGGGACCATCGCCAGCAGCGAGCCGCCCGTGGTCAGGATGTCGTCCACCAGCAGGACGCGCTCCCCGGCCGCGATCGTGAAGCCCCGCCGGAACTCGCGCCGGGCGGTCCCGTCCGGGGCCTTCACCTCCTCGGCGAAGATGGCTCGCACCCCCAGCTGACGGCCGGTCTCGAAAGCCAGCACCACGCCACCCGTCGTCGGTCCGGCCACCATGTCCACCGTGGCCGTCCCGTCCGGGGCGCGATACCGACCCGCCCAGAACCCGCACAGCTCGCTGGTCGCGGCCGGGTCCTGGAGTACCAGGAACTTCTCCAGGTAGCGGTCCGAGTGCTTACCGCTCTTGAGCAGGAAGTGGCCCTCCTTGAGAGCGCCCGAGCGGCGGAAGAGCTCCTCCGTGCGGGAGGCGATGGCCGCGTTGGCGGCGAGCTCGGCTGCTGATCGAATGGTCGTCATGGCGGCCTCCCTACGGCCTGTACTCCGCGCCCCTGGCCGATGGGGCTCCGCTGCGCTTCGGCAGGGCCGTGCCGACCAGCGGCTCGCAGGAGGCGAGCCCGCGCCTGTGGCACTCCGCCCGCAGCTCGCCGACCAGGCGGACCGGCAGCTCCGGGTCGGCGAACAGCGCCGTGCCCACCTGGACGGCCACCGCGCCGCAGGCCATGAAGTCCAGCACATCGCCGACGCTCGTCACGCCGCCGATGCCCACGATGGGGATCGAGACCGTCTGGGCCACTTCGTAGACGACCCGCAGGGCCACGGGCTTGACGGCCGGCCCGGACAGGCCGCCGTAGGTGTTGCCCAGGAAAGCCCGGGTTCGGTCGGCTGAGACGGCCAGGCCCGAAAGGGTGTTGATGGCGGTGATGGCGTCGGCTCCCGCCTCCTCGATCGCCCTGGCGATCGGCCGCACGTCCGCCACGTTGGGCGAGAGCTTGACCAGCAACGGCAGGCCGGTGGCGCGACGCACGGCCGCGGTCACGGCCCTGGCCGCGTCGCGATCGATGGCGAACTGCAACCCGCCCTTGCCGACGTTGGGACAGCTGATGTTGAGCTCGATGCCGGCCACGCCGGGCACGCCGTCCAGACGCCGGGCGACCTCGACGTAGTCCTCGATCGACTCGCCGGCGACGTTGACGATGACGGGCACCTGCCAGCCCTGCCAGATGGGGCCGTACTTCTCGATCACGGCGTCCACGCCGGGGTTCTGCAGGCCGATCGAGTTGAGCATCCCGCCCGGCGTCTCGGTCACACGGGGAGGTGGATTGCCCGCTCGCGGGCGCAGCGTCGTGCCCTTGCAACAGATGGCGCCCAGGCGCTGGACGTCCACCACCTCGCCGTACTCGACGCCGTAGCCGAAGGTGCCCGAGGCGGCCATGATCGGGTTGGGCAGCCGAAGCCCGCGCTGCGGCGCCAGCTCCACCGAGAGGTCGATCGCCTCCAGGGCCTGGCGCTCGGCCGGCGAGGGAGTCGGGGCTGACGTCTGAGGCGCGGCCGGGCGCGCCTTCGACCGGTCGACCGCCACGATGGCCGACTTGATCGGGCGAACTGTCGGCGTTCGCTTGGGCTTGGCGGGGCGGGCGTCAGGCGAGGTGACGACCTTGCGCTTGGCTTTCACTGGATCGACTCCCAGGCGATCTCCTCCGCGGCGAAGACGGGACCCTCGCGGCAGACACGCTGCGGCCCTTCCACGCCCATGACGACGCAGCCCAGGCAAGCGCCCACGGCGCAGCCCATCGTCTGCTCCATCGAAACCTGCAGGAAGGCCTTGCGGCGAGCCTGTGTCGACCCGCGCGGCTCGGCCCTGGCGGACCCCCCCTTGCGACCGAGGCGGGCCACGCCGAGCCTCTCCCGCCGGCCGGAAGCCAGCTCGGCCAGGCGCTTGAGCATGGGGTGCGGGCCGCAGGAGAACTCCTGGTCGGCCCAGGCCTCGTACTCGCCCGCGAGATCCGTCACGAAGCCGTGGTGGCCCATGGAGCCGTCGTCGGTGGCCACGACGTACTCGATCTCGTCCGGCAGCAGGCTGGACGGATAGACGTGCGCCGCGTCCACCGCCCCGAAGAGGAGCGTCACCTTGCGTCCGTCTCGGACGGCCTCGTCGGCCAGCATGCGGATGCCGGCCATGCCCAGCCCGCCGGCCACGAGCAGCAGGTGGTGGCTGCGCGGATCCACTTCGAAGGGCCGGCCGAGCGGCCCCAGCATGTCGATGCGGTCGCCCGGGCGAGCCTGGGCCAGCCACTCCGTTCCCCGACCGACCATCCGGAAGTGGATGGAGACGATGCCCGTGGCCGCGTCCGCGGTGTTGATGGAGAACGGCCGCCGCAGCACCAGGCCGGAGTAGTCCCCGGTCCTAACGTGGACGAACTGGCCGGCCCGCGCGCCGGCAACCAGGTCAGGGGCGTGATACGACTGCAGCCATTGCCCCGGGAGAATCTGCCGCGACTCGACGAGTTCGGCGGAAACAAGGCGCATCGTCACCTGCCGTCCGGGTCGCCCTCAGTATCGGTTGCCTGCCCCTCGGCCTCGCCGGTTTCGGCGGGCTCGGCCGACTCGGCGGGCTCCTCCGCTTCGGCCGACTCGGCGGGCTCCTCCGCTTCGGCCGACTCAGCGGGCTCCTCCGCCTCGGCCGACTCAGCGGGCTCCTCCGCTTCGGCCGATCCAGCGGGCTCCTCCGCCTCGGCCGACTCAGCGGGCTCGCCGAGATCGCCCATCTCGCCTGCGATCTCGGGGAAGGCCTCGGCCAGGGCGTCGGCCAGGTCGCCGAAGACGTCGGTGGGGTCGTAGAACTCGACGAGGGCGTCCGGGCCGTCCAGCTTGCGCCACTCGCCGGAGGGGCGGCCTTCTTCCTCGTCGGGCAGGACCTCGGCGGCGAAGCAGCCGCTGGGCTTGAGGGTCATCCGCTCGTCGTCGTCATCGATGATGATGAACTCGCCCAGCACTCCGGCCAGATCGGTCGCGGCCGACTCGAACCGTTCGAACAGCTGCGCCTCAACCTGCTGGCTCTTCTCCTGGAAGGCAAGGGCCAGGTCGTAGAGGCGCTCCGCGGCCTGGTCCTCGGTCTCGGGCGGCTCCTCGTCGGGGCGGCCCGCGGCCCAATCGTCGGCAGCCTCGGCATAGAGCGCGCCGGTTCGCGAGGCGATCGTCTCCGAAACCCCGCCGCCGGCCGCGGCGGTTTCGGCACCGGCCTCGAGCCGCGTCGCCTCGCCGAAGGCGGCGAAGATGTCCGCGGGGTTGTACATCTCGGCCAGCTCGGCGACCGACTCGATCACTTCGATCTCGCTCTTCCACTTACCGGTGGCCTCGTCGAGGTAGGGGTTCCGGCTGCGGAAGCTCATGTCCTCGGCGATGGCAAGGTAGTCGGCCTCGTCATCGATCAGGACCAGGCCGCCCATCTCGCGGATGCGGCTTTCGTTGGCGTCGAGGAAGCGGCTCAGCTGGGACGAAGCTGAGGCCAGGAAGTCTGTCCGCTCGAGCTCGGCGTCAGCGGCGATCTCGCCGAGCAGGTCGTTGCGGCTCGTGTCCATCGCTGACCCCTCCTAACCCTTGAAAACGAGATCCGAGCCGATGCGCTCGCGCAGGAACATCGAGTGATGCCGCTCGAACATCCACTCGCCGGCGCGGTGGCCCAGGGCGCGGGCAGCCTCATCGCGCTCGAGCTTGTCCAGGGTCGCGTAGTCGGGCAGGTCCAGCAGTATGACGTTGTCGAAATCCCAGCCATGAGCCACGTTGTACCAGCCGATGAACTTGATCCCGAACTTCTCTTCGTACTGCCTCATCTGGCGCGGCAGCACGGTCTTCATGAAGAACTTGAAGAACGGGTCGCGGCCCCGTCGGACTGAGAAGAAGGTGGCCAGGACAGGCACGTCTCTCTGCTCTCCTCGCTCGCTTGGCCGGTGGTGGCTGAGCGCCGTCCGGCACACCGGCGCCTATTCTCGCACGCCGGGGGGTCGTATCGGGCGGAGACGGATCGAGGAGGCTAAGCCTGGTCCGGGCTGGGGTCCTGATAGGCCAGGCGGCCGCCGGCGACCGTGAACAGGACGCGGCCGGGAAGGCTGCGCCCCAGCAGCGGAGTGTTCTTGCCCTTCGACAGGAGCGAATCGGCAGTGACCTGCCAGGAGTCGGCCCGATCGAAGACGACCAGGTCCGCGGCTGCCCCTTCGGTCAGGCCTCGCGGCCGGGCCGCGGCCGTGCCCGCCACCCTGCTCCAGCCGGCCATGATGCCGGCCGGCCCCGTTGTCAGCGCGGCGACAGCACGGGCCAGCGGCAGCTTGCCGGCGTCGACGAACGAGAGCAGGATGCCCAGCGCCGTCTCGATGCCGCTGATGCCGTTGATGGCCCTGCCGAACTCCACTTCCTTGTCCACGGCCGTGTGGGGGGCGTGGTCGGTCACCACTGCCCCGGCGGTCCCGTCGAGCA
The DNA here is from genome assembly GCA_034430475.1 of Chloroflexota bacterium. Taxonomy (GTDB): domain Bacteria; phylum Chloroflexota; class Limnocylindria; order Limnocylindrales; family CSP1-4; genus Fen-1039. The sequence goes on from DAOUEA010000040.1 coordinate 6,727, forward strand.
CAGCGGCCAGGCAGGCCGCGGCGTCGGCCGGCGTCCGCAGCGGCGGGTTGACCCGCAGCGAGGTGTCGTAGGGAGCGGCCGTCAGCGCCCCGTCGACCCAGGGGTCGCCCGACAAGCCATCGGCGGCCAGCGCCTCCCACGACCAGCGCCGCGAGCCGGCGATCCATTCGTCGGTGAAGGCCAGGTGGTGCGGAGTCACGTCGCAGGTGACCGGCAATCCGGCCGCCCGGGCCCGGCGAACGGCGTCCAGCGCCGCCGCTGTGGAGAGATGCGTCAGATGCAGGCGTGCCCGTGGCTCGTCACGGAGGGCGTCGGCGAGAACGGCGATGTCGCGCGAGACGGCGTTGACCTCGGCCGCGGCCGGCCAGCCGGCCAGGCCCAGGACGGAGGCCACGTAGCCCTCGTTCGCCTCCGCGCCGGCGGTCAGCTCGGCGTCCTCGCAATGGTCCACGATGGGCAGCCCGAGCATGCCGGCGTACAGCAGGGCGCTGCGAAGAAGCCTGGGGGTGCGAACGCACGCGCCGTCGTCCGAGTAGCCCACGACACCGGCGTCCGCCAGCTCGCCCATGGCCGAGAGCTGCTCGCCGGCCCGGTCGAGCGAGACCGCCCCGTAGGCCAGCACTTCCACCGGCGACCCTGACGCAGCCGCGGCAGCCCGCACTCGCTCCAGGATCCCGGGCTCGTCCAGGGCGGGCTGAGTGTTGGGCATCACCGCCGCGGTCGTGTAGCCGCCGTGGGCCGCGGCCGCGCAGCCGGTGGCCACTGTCTCGGCGTCCTCGAAGCCCGGCTCCCTGAAGTGAGCGTGCATCTCCAGAAGACCCGGGGCCACGACGACGCCCCTGTCGTCGACGCCCCCGGCCTCATCGCCCTCGAGCCAGACCACCGACTCGAGAACGCCGTCGCTAACGACGATCTCGCCCGGCCCCTCGCGCCCGGCGACGGGGTCTACCAGCCAGGCCTTCTGGATCTCCAGGCGCTCGACGACCTGGCCGGCCTGGCCGGCCTGGCCGGCCTTCAGCCCCGCCCTGGCGCTCATCGGGCCGCCCCGGGGACGGTGCCGTCATGGCTGCCCGCCAGAAGGTAGAGCAGGGCCATTCGAATGGCGACGCCGTTGGAGACCTGCTCGGTGACCACCGAGCGGCCGCTCGCGGCCACGTCGGGGGCGATCTCCACTCCCTCGTTCATCGGCCCGGGATGCATGACGATGGCCTCGGGCCTGGCCCTGGACACTCGCTCGGCGTTGATGCCGAAGCGCGCCGCGTACTCGCGCAGCGACGGCAGCAGGCCGCTTTGCATCCGCTCCCGCTGGATTCGGAGGGCCATCACCACGTCCGCGTCGCGGATCGCCGCGGCCACGTCACTGGTCACGTGGAACCGCCCGTGGCCCGGCACCTTGCCGCCCTCCCAGGCCGCGGCCCACCTGTCCAGCCCCCGCAAGAGAGTGGCCGGCCCGCACAACCAGAGATCGGCCCCGGCCGCGGTCAGCGACCAGATGTTGGATCGCGCAACCCGCGAGTGGAGGACATCGCCCACGATCACGACCTTGCGGCCGCGCAGGTCGCCCCCGGGGACGTGCTGGCGCATCGTGTACAAGTCCAGCAGCGCCTGAGTCGGATGGGCGTGCCAGCCGTCGCCGCCGTTGAGGACGTGCCCGCTGAAGACCTGCGCCGCCAGGTACGGCGCGCCGGAGACGGAGTGGCGCATGATCAGGATCTCGGCGCCCAGCGCTTCCAGAGTCCGGATGGTGTCCACCAGCGACTCGCCCTTGGTCACCGACGACGTCGCGGTGGCGATGCTGACCACGTCCGCCGAGAGGTTCCGGGCCGCCGTCTCGAATGAGACGCGCGTCCGCGTCGAGGCCTCGTAGAAGAGAGTCGTGACTCGACGGCCGTTGAGCGCCGGAACCTTGCGGATCGGCCGGGCGAGGATCCCGCCCATCTCCTCGGCGGTGCGCATGATCAGCTCGATCTCCGGCCAGGTCAGCACGTCCACGTCCAGGACATGGCGATGGTGCCAGGCCACGTCCTGGGTGGGGGCGGCGTCCTTGCGGGCAGCCTGCGCGGCGCCTGCCCCGGCCTGGGCGCTCATCGCCGGTCCGTGTCGTCGCCCGCCTGGCGGGCTATGGCGACCTCATCGGTGCCGTCCATCTCGGCGACATGGACGTGGACGATCTCCTCGCGCGAGGTGGGTACGTTCTTGCCGACGTGATCCGCCCGGATCGGCAGCTCGCGGTGCCCGCGATCGATCAGCACCGCCAGCCTGATGGCTCGCGGCCGGCCGAAGTCGATTAGGGCATCCATGGCGCAGCGGATGGTGCGGCCGGTGTAGAGCACGTCGTCGATCAGCACTACCGTGGCCCCGTTCAGGTCGAAGGGTAGGTCCGTGCCCTTGACGATCGGCTGCTGAGCCACGAGCGACAGGTCGTCGCGGTAGAAGGTGATGTCGAGCGCCCCGACAGGAGGCCTGACCCCCTCGTGCTCCTCAATGGCGGCGGCTATTCGCTGCGCCAGAGGCACGCCGCGGCGCTGGATCCCCACCAGTGCCAGCCCCTCGGTGCCGGCCTGCTTCTCGACGATCTCATGCGAGATGCGGATGATGGCGCGCCTGATCTCGTCGCCGGTCATGATCTGCCGGTCGGTCATCGAACGCTGCCCGCCACAGGCCTGTCCTCCTTCCCGGCCTCTCAGTGCCGGTCGTTAAAGGTTGTGGGGAAGGATACAGCATTCGGCCGCGCGCTCCGCCGCGGCGGGCGTCAGGAGTGGCTCCGAGAGGACCGCGGGGCTACGCCGTCCGGGGGCTCTGTCTTGCCGCCCGGGCGCTCTGCGCTGCCGCCCGCCCAGGGGGCGCCGTCGTCAAATCGGGCTTGGGGCTGGGGCTGGGGCTGGCCGAGGGCGTGGGCGTGGGTGTGGGTGTAGGCATGGGCGTGGGTGTAGGCGTGGGCGACGGTTCGGGAATGGGAACGATGTAGGTCTGGCCCCGGCCATCCTTGTCCGGCATCGTGTAGACCAGGCTCGACTCGTCGAAGGCCACGTTGGACAGGGCGGCCGCCGAGAGGAGAACGGACTCAGTCTCCAGCCGGCCGGCGGCCTGGTCGACGCGGAAGAGCGTCACCCGGCCCGACTCCGTGCTGCCCGGGTCGCCCACCCAGAGGGCGACGTTGCGACCCTGCGCGTCCCAGCGCACGATCCAGCGCTGCACCGTGCCCGGGCCCAGTCCCAGCGGAAGCAGCTGGCCGGCCCCCTGCGAATCGAGCGAGACCGCCGCCGCAAGCTGCCCGGGCTCGACGGGCTGGAGGCTGAGCCTGGACCAGGACTCGAAGTACAGGTCGCCCTGCTCGGCCTCCCACAGGCCCGACTCCGAGTTGAAGGCGACCCTCCCGGACCAGTAGATGAGGTACTTGCCCGTGGGGTCCACCGAAGGCAGCAGCATGGGCCGCCTGATCGCCGACGACAGCCTCGAAACCGGGTCGTAGACGAAGGAGGCCGGCACCGGACCAGCCGGCGTGGGCGTGGGCGTAGGCGTGGGCGTAGGCGTGGGCGGGGATGTGGGTGTGGGCGAGGCATCTGTCGACGGGCTGGCCTCGAGGTCGGGCGGCGGCTCGACCGCGGGCGGAATGACGAAATCGCTGATCAGGACGCGAGTCCCGAGCCAGCCGGAGAAGAGGGCGGTATGGCTGTCCGTGATGCGCTCGGCCAGATCCCAGCCGGCTCGCCAGACGAAGACGTCCGCGCCGGCGGTCTGGTCTATCGGGCGAGCCGAGAAGGCGACCCACTCGCCATCGGCCGAGAACTCCGGAGCGCGGCCCACGATCCGATAGCCGTCCAGGATGGCCACCGGCTCAGGCGCCACTTCGGGCGGACGAGTCGGCACCGGCGTCGGCCTGGGCGTCGGTTCGGGCGTGACGGTCGGCTCGTTCGTGGACCCGGCCGTGGACCCGGCCGTGGACTCGGCCGTGGGCTCGCCGGAGGCGCTCGAGTCAGGAATGGGCGTCGCGGTCGGAGTGGGCGTCGCGGTCGGAGTGGGGGCAGCTGTCGCGGTCGCTCGCGGCGTGAGCAGATCGATCGAGACAGGCTCGGTCGCATCACCGCCGAGAGGCAGGATCACGATCTTGCCGGACGCCCAGACCGCGGCCTGGCTGGCGTCGGGCGCCACCGAGACGGAGACGGACGACGAGCTGACCACGGAGGCCATGACGACGCTCCCGCCGTTGCCGACGGCGCAGGGCCCCGTGGCATCCTGGCACTCGGCCGAGCCGGTGGTGATCTGGTAGCCGCCGTCGGACGGAGCGACCCAGTAGCCGTTCCCGCCCACCACGGCAACAGGGTTCTGGTTGCCGCCGGGGATGCCGGAGGTGCCCGGACTGGCGCTGGCCGCGGGGGCGGACGCGTCACCCCAGAACCCACCGGTCAGCGCGGCCAGGGCGACGACCGTGGCGGCCAGGCCGGCCGCGCCGGCCCGGGCGAAGGCCAGGCGATTGCCGGCCAGGAAGCCCCGGCGACCGGCAGTCCGGGCTCCCGACGAGCGCGAGCGCTGCGCATCCACGGCGTCCAGTCCGGCCGCGGTCCGGGCCCACAGGTCCCGCGGCGGCTCGGGGGTCCGGAGGCCCCGCAGCTCGCGGCGTATAGCCCGGTACTCGGCGGCCACCGCCTTGCACTCGCGGCAGATCCTCAGATGGGCGGCCAGCCAGGCGGCATCTTCGGGGCTCAGGGCCTCGTCGATGGCCTCAGAGGCCAGAGCTCGGGCCCGCTCGTGGATCGCCGACCGATCAAAGGTGGTCATCGGTCGGTTCCCTTCGAGTTACCGGCGCCGGCCCGGCTTCGCGGACCCGAGCTGCGGGTCTTCGTTTCGAAGGCGGCGTCGATGGCCGCCTCGCGCTCCTTCTCCTGGCGCTTCTCGTCGGCCAGCGCCTGGCGCAGGCTCTCGCGAGCACGGGTCAGCAGAGCGCGGGCGGCGACGTGGCTGACGCTCAGGGCGCTGGCCAGCTCCAAACCGGTCAGGTCGCCAACCTCGGCCATGAGAAGCGCCGCTCGCTGCCGCTCCGGGATGCGGGCCAGGGCGCGAGCCATGGGGCCGGAGAGGCGCATCTCCATCGCCAGGTGCTCGGCCGAAGGGGCCGCGCCGTGGGCCTCGGTAGTGATGGGCAGGAAGCGGACGAGGCGGCGGTGGCGGATGTCGTCAAGGGCGACGCGATGGGCGATCTGGTACAGCCAGGCCCTCGCCTTGGCCCGATCCTCCAGGGTGTCGATGGCCTTGTAGGCCTTGATGAAGGTGTCCTGGGCCAGGTCCGCCGCCATGTCGCTGTCTCGAACCATACGCAGCAGATAGGCGAATATCTCGCCGTGGTGGCGGGCGAACAGCTCCTCGACGAAGGCGCGGTCGGCGGTGGCGGCGGGCGCTACGGACACGCCGACCTCCCAACGCCAGGCCGTGAGATCGAGAGCCAATCCGGCGCCTTCCCTTCATCTGCCAGCAAATACAGGCGCGCTGGGGCGCGCCTGGTTGGTGGGACGAGGAAGGGCGATGCCGTGTGACGGCAACAGCCGCTCTCGATCACGAGTCCTCCGCCATGGCCGCCGACGGCCGGTGACGTTGCAGCTCCTCCACTGCCTCCTCCGGGGAAACGGGATTCACCGGCAGGCCCGTCCCCAGCTCGAGACCGGCGATCTCGCGCAGGCGCGGGTGTATCTCCCAGTGCCAATGGTAAGTCGCTTCGACGTTCTCGCGGAGGGGCGCCGTGTGCAGCACCAGGTTGTGCGGCGGTCCGTCGAGGCCGGCCAGCCGCGACAGCACCTGCCGCAGGGCCTCGGTGGTCGAGGCCAGATCGGAGTCCTCGGCCTTGCCGAAATCGGCGGCGTGGCGCCTGGGCACGATCCAGACCTCGAACGGAGAGCGCGAGGCGTAGGGCGCGAAGGCAACGCTTGCCTCGTCCTCCCAGACCATCCTCGTCCCGGTCCGCGCCTCGTCGCGAGCCATCCTGCAGTAGGGGCACTGGCTCTCGCGGATGAGATAGCGCGCTGCCCCGCCTATCTCCTCGGCGATGCGGTGCGGGATCTGCGGCAGGTCGTACAGGTCCAGGCAGGTGTGATTGGTCCTGGCCCCGGCCTGGGCTCCCCAGTTCTGGACGACTTGGAGGTAGTCCGTCGTGGCGGCCTTGCGCGCATCCGCGATGGCACTCCTGGCCTGGGCCAGCATCTCGCCCAGCACCTCGGTGCCGATGAGCTGCAGCGGCCGGTGCTCGCCCGGCGGGGCGACGATCGTGCGCCAGCTGCCGCTGGCTCGAGCCTGGGCCAGGGCGACCTGGGCCAGGCTGTGCTCCATCTCGCGCGCCTCGTCGACCGTGCCGACGGCGTTGAAAGCGTAGTCCTTGAGGAGGCGAATGCGAACTCCGTCTCCGGGGGGCTCGGCGCAGTTGAAGCAGTTGCCGCCGTCGTCCACCTGCTCCGCCCGGAGCGAGAACCGGCCGCGCTGGAACTGGCGGTCCACCACGGTGGCCACCCACCAGCCGGTGACCACGTCGCGGCGCAGCTCGAACAGGCCCGCTCCCATCAGCGGGCTCCAACGAGCAGGGCGGAGGGCGCGGCGAGCATCGCCTCCAGGCGCCGTCTCTCGAGGGACGGGGCCGCGTCGGGGGAAGGCGAGCCTGCGATCGGGGCGCCCAGGGCCCGGCCCAGGGCAGGGGCGAGCTCGGCCGCCGCTCGGGCAACGGATTCCGTGGAGGGCTCGGCCAGGCGACCCAGCTCCCTGTCGATCGAGGTCGATTCGACGGCGGCCATGCCGCAGGCGTCGATCAGATCGAAGTCGGAGAGGCGGACCGAGACGTTGAGCGCCAGGCCGTGGTAGCCGATGCCACGCTCGACCCTGATGCCGATGGCGCCGATCTTCCGCCGGCCGCCACACCAGCAACCCGGCTGCGCCTCGAGCGGGCCGGCCGCCACTCCCATGGCAGCGCAGGTGACCGACATGGCTTCCTCGAGGGCCCGGACGAAGGGCCGAACGCCGAGTCGCCGCTCCGCCAGGCCGACGATCGGGTAGGCCGTCAGCTGGCCCGGGCCGTGGTAGGTCACATCGCCGCCGCGCTCGACCTGGATCACCTCGATGCCGCGGGCCGCCAGCTCTTCCCGGGCAGCCCGGACGTGGGCCGGATCGCCGCGTCGGCCCAGCGTCAGGACCGGCTCGTGCTCGAGCAGCAGCAGCTGGTCGCCGACGGCGCCTTCCCTCCGAGCCAGCACCAGGCGGTGCTGGAGATCCCATGCCTCCCGGTACGGCACGCGGCCCAGCCACCAGGCGGTCAGGTCCGCGTCGCGACGCCCTCTCATAGCGTGCACGATAGCAGGCAGCCATGCCTCCGTTGACTGCGGCCGAGACCGGCTGGTCTAATAGCCGGGTCGCGTCCCATCAGGGAAGCCGCGCGGGGCTGAAGCGGGAGCAGAGCGATGGCGACGAGATCCAGGTCGGGATGCCGGTCCCCAAGGCAGGCGGTACATGGGCTGGCGGCGCTGCTGATCGCCGGGGCATTCCTGGCCGGGCTGGCCGGTGGCTGCACCTCGACCGCGGCAACCCCGACGGCCTCGCAGGAGGTGACGGCCTCGCTGGAGGTGACGGCCTCGCTGGAGGTGAGCGCCTCGATCGTCTCGGCCGAGCCGACTCGCACCAAGTGGGCGCCGACCCCGGAACCGGAGCCCACGCCCACCCCTGAGCCAACGCCGGTGCCCCTGCCCAACCTGACCGGCGACACGCTGACCCTCGACCCCGACCCGCCGACCTGCAACGTCGACTTCGTCCTCGATATCCGCGTCAGGAACGCCGGTCACGGCCCGACGCTCGGCCAGGCGCTGGTCGTCGTCGGCGCCACCCGCGATTCGGACGGCCGGATCGACCTGAAGGAGCCGATGCCGAACGTGCCCGCGCTGGCGGCCGGCGCCTCGATCCACCTGAGCAAGACCGTGAGGATTACGGGCGGAGGGCCCCACACGCTGACTGTCTTCATCGACTCGAGCCTGTGGGTCACCGAGACCAACGAGGGCGACAACAACATCAGCCGGCCGGTAAGCGTCAAGTACGGCTCCTGCCCCAAGTGATGGCGCCGCCCGGGCCAACAACGCCGGCCGGATCTCCGAGAGCAGCGCGCCCGAATCCGCCTTGCCTGCCGTTGGCCCGGATGAGGACGATCGACAGCTCGTACCGCCCAGCCAGAAGTGACCGGGCGCTCGATCCCCCGCCCGCGGTGAGGTCGCCCTAGAACGGGACGGGCAAGGGCGGGACGTAGACGCGGATAGCCGAGTCGCCGCTGACCGGACACCGGTACTCGCACAGCCCGCAGCCGATGCAGAGATCCCGCAGGACGTACGGCAGCAGCAGCGAGACCGTCTCTCCCTCCGGGCTCCGGACCTCGCGCTCCTCGAGCCGAATCGCCTTCTCCGGCAGCGGGCACATCTCCTCGCAGACCACGCACAGCTGGTGGTCCGACCAGCCCAGGCAGCGGTTCTCGTCGATGTAGGCCTTGCCGATGACCTGCTGCTGCTTCTGCTGGAGATCGAGCGGCGGGATAGCCTCGGTGGGGCAGATCTGGCCGCAGGCGTTGCAGTCGTAGTCGCAGTACCCCAGGCGCGGCACCACCACCGGCGTGCCCAGGCCCTGCAGCCCGGCCTGGAACACGGCCGGCTGGATGGCTCCGGTGGGGCAGACGCGGACGCACTCGTTGCAGCGCGTGCAGCGCGTCAGGGCCACCGGGTCCGCGTTGCTCTCTCGCACCCCGGGCGGTCGCAGCAGGAAAGGGCTCTCGCGCTTGGCCAGCAGATCGGAGCGGAATAGAGCGACCCCGACCGCGGCCGTTCCGAGCCCCAGCAGCAGCTCGCGCCGTCCCGGGTCGTAGGGCCGACCTTCCGGCCACGAGATCCCGGGCCTGAACTTGACCGCGCCGCGGCCGCACGTCTCCAGACACTCCATGCAGACCGTGCATTCCGCCGGGTCGCTGGCGTAGCCCCGGTCGGGGTCGATCGTCCCCGTGGGGCAGCTCGGCGCGCAGACCGGGCAGCCGCTGCACGACTCCGCCACCTGGCGCCGGAAGAGGGCCACCCGGCTGATCAGGCCCAGGAGCCCGCCCAGGGGACAGAGGTAGCGGCACCAGAAGCGCGGAGCCAGGGCATTCAGGGCCACCAGGGCGACGAAGAAGGCGGCGAACAGGAAGGCGTCCTGGTAGGAAAGGGGCTCGGCGGGCAGGATGGCCGGGCGAATGGCGGCCTCCAGCGACGAGATCGGGCCTTCGAAACCCGGGAGCTGGTACAGGAGATCCTCGAGGGCTATCACCAGCTGGTCGAGCACGGGCCAGACGGCGGTGGAGAGGGTCCGGAAGAGGATCGTCAACGGGTCGAGGAACAGCAGCGTCTGGTTCGCCAGCAACGCGGCGAACAGGATGATCAGGAGCAGCGCGTACTTGGCTTTGCGCCAGCTTTCGGGCACGGCCACGCGGCGGCCGCGGCGGAGCTTCGGCGAGAACAGGTCGAGCACGGTACCGAGCGGGCACAGCCAGCCGCACCAGGCGCGACCGAAGACGAGGGTCAGACCCACGGTGAGGAGCGCCAGCACCGCGCCGGCCACGAGCGCCCGCCCGGCAAGCGAGCTGGTCAGCACCAGCAGCGGGTCGAGGCGCATGGGGATGTTGGCCAGGTTGCTGGCCACACCTCCGCCTCGAGACAGGACGAACAGGCCGACGAAGACCGCCAGGGCGAGGTACTGGACCGCCCTTCGGCTCTGGACCCAGCCTGGTCTGCGCGGCACGTTCATCCTGTCAGGCCGACAGCTCCTCGATCTTCAGCTTCGATAGGTCGCTCTGGCCCAGGCCCATGGACGCCCCGATCTTGACGTAGTCGAGGTCGGTGGGCTTGAGGCCCAGGAGCGTGGCAGCGTAGGCGTCGATCGCCACCACGTCGGTGCCGGCGACGACGGTATCCAGCTTCTTGACGTAGCTCAGCTTGCCGCCGGAGGGGCCGTACGCGGTGAGGATGCGCACGGCGTCGAGAACCGTGAGCTGCGGCTTGACGAGGGTGTTCAGGTCGGCGATGGCCTGGCCCAGCCTGTTGTGCATCGTCGGACGGTCGCGCACGATCCCCATCAGGTTCTTCATGGCGGCCGTCACGCGCGACGACCCGTGCGTTTTGGTGATCGGGACGTTGATCAGGACGTCGGCCTTCAGGATCTCCTCGTAGACGTCGGTCTTCTTGAGCCACTTGCCATCGGGGATCGGCGTGCTGACGAACTTGCGGCTGGACATGACCACCATCTCGCCGCCGGCCGCCTGCACCTGCTCCTGGATGCCGCTCTTCACGTAGGCGTCCGCCCCGGAGCCGCCATAGGGGTAGTCCAGCACCTTGACGCTGCTCGCCCCGGCTTCGAAAGCCATCTTGACCAGCTCGCCCACGACCCAGGGGTTGGTCGTGGCCGCGTACTCATAGGTGCGATAGGCCACGCAGATGTTCGGCTTGACGACGACGCCGGCGCCTGCCGGCACGAAGCGCTCCATGCCGCCCAGGGCCGCGATCGCGCGCCGGACCAGCGCCGCAGGCTCTCCGTTTCGCACGACCACCAGGTCGGGGATGTTGACCGTGGGAGACGGCGTGGGCGTCGGAGTGGGTGTGGCCGGCAGCGGCGTGGGCGTCTTCGGCGGCGCGGACGGTGTGAGGGTGGACGTCGGCCACAGACTGGCGGTCGACGATCGAGAGCCGCAGGCCGCGAGAACGGCGTTGGCCGCCATGGCGCCCAGCCCCAGGGCGGCCATCTTGAGCACATCGCGACGCGAGAGATCGGGCACGGCAGCCTCCCTTTCCTGCGGCTCGGGCGGGCGTGGTGGTGTCATCGCGCAAGCGCCTTGTGCACGGCGTCATAGACCTCGGCCAGGCTGACGCCTCGCTCGTTCGCCAGGCGGACGCAGTCATCGTATTCCGGCACGGATTGGATGACCTCCCCACCAAGGACCTTCATCTTGACGCCCAAAGTCCCATAGATCGTCTCCACCTGGCGGATCTCTCTCGCGGCTTCGTGGCGCCGGATCGGCTGGACGCGCACTCCCAGCGTGGTGGTCTCACGGAGGATCAGCTCGGCCAGGGCGGCTTCGTCCCGCCGGAGGGCGATGACGCCCAGCAGTGTGCCGGGGCGGTTCTTCTTCATCTGGATGGGCGTCAGGAAGACGTCCCGCGCCCCGGCTTCGAACAGCTTGTCCATGACGTGGCAGTAGAACTGGGGGTTCATGTCGTCGATGTTGGTCTCAAGCTGGACCATCTCGCCCGCTTCGTCTGCCGGAGTCTGGCCGACGAGCAGGCGCATCACGTTGGGCCATGGCAGGTCGCGCTTCCCGGCCCCCAGCCCGATGCTCTCGATCGTCAGATCGGGGCGCTCGAAGACCGCCTGCGCGGCCAGGATGGCGGCCCCGGTAGGCGTCACCAACTCCTCCTGGGCAGGGGATGGGGTCAGCGGAGCGCGGGCCTGCCGCAGCAGCTCCAGGGTCGCCGGCGCCGGCAGGGGCAACGTGCCGTGCCGGCTCTCGACCGTCCCCGAGCCGTACGGCAGCGGCGAGGCGTAGAGACGTTCGATCCCCATGGTATCCAGGCCGATCGCGGCCCCCACCACGTCGACGATCGAATCCAGCGCCCCGACCTCGTGGAAGTGGACCTCCTCCGCCGGCTGTCCGTGGACGCGGGCCTCGGCCTCCGCCAGCAGGGTGAAGACCCGCGCCGCCGTCTCCTTGACCCGCTCTGGCAGCCGGCTGCCGGACACGATCGCCAGGACGTCCGCGAGGCTGCGCTCCTGGCGGCTGCGAGGAACGGCCACCTCAAGGCTGGCGGCCCGCAGCGGGCCCTTGTGCGCCTCCGCCAGACGCAGCTCCACCCCTTTGGGCAGATCCAGCCCGGCGATGCCTTCCCGTAGCGTCTCCAGCGGCAGGCCGGCGTCGAGCAGAGCGGCCAGGAACATGTCGCCGCTGATGCCGGAGAAGCAGTCCGCGTAGGCGATCTTCATCGGGGCGCCTCAAGAGCGAGCGCTTCGTTCAGGCTGCCGCGGCGGTAGCCGGCCGGGTCCACGGTCACCTGCTGGAAGCCGAGCGATCGCAGGTGGGCTGCCACCGACTCGCGCATCGGGATCAGGCGTTCGATCTCGTCCGGAGCGACCTCGATCCGTGCCATCCGGCCATGATGACGGACGCGCACGATCCGGAATCCGAGCTCGCGCAGGTAGCGTTCGCCCTCGGCCACCTGCCGCAGCCCCTCCGGCGTGATCCGAGATCCGTACGGGAAGCGGGTGGCCAGGCAGGGCGCGCTGGGTCGATCCCAGACGGACAGCCCCAAACCGTGGGCCAGGGCGCGGATCTCGCTCTTGCCGAAGCCCAGATCCTGGAGCGGGCTGACGGCCCCGGTCTCGACGACGGCTCGCTGGCCCGGACGGTAGTCGGCCAGATCGTCGGCGTTCGAGCCTTCGACCAGCACGGCGAACCCTTCGGAGTCGGCCAGCTCTCGCAGCAGGTGGAAACGCGCCAGCTTGCAGACGTAGCAGCGGTCGGGCGGGTTGGCCGCGAACCCCGGGCCGGCCAGGTCGTCGTGGTCCACCACCCGCAGCGGGAAGCCGACCTGCTCGGACAGGGCCCGGGCGGAGGCTGCGTCCCCCGGCGACTCGACAGGCGACCGAACGGTCACCGCCAGCATCCGATCGCCCAGCGCCCGCCGGGCGGCCGCGCACAGCAGGCCGCTATCGACGCCGCCTGAGAAAGCGATGACCACGGAGCCCAGCTCCCGAAAGCGCCCCAGCAGGGCCTCCCAGCGAGGCCTGAGCTCGGGCGACAGGCCGCTCTCGAGGGCCGGGAGATCCATGTCAGCCCTCGAGCCGGTTGACGCTGCTGGCCAGGCAGCCGGCGCCGAAGCCGTTGTCGATGTTGACCACGCCCACGCCGGCGGCACAGGAGTTGAGCATCGTCAGCAGGGCGGCCAGGCCCTCGAAGCTGGCTCCGTAGCCGACGCTCGTGGGCACGGCCACAACGGGCACGGACACCAGCCCTCCGACGACGCTGGGCAGCACTCCGTCCATTCCGGCCACGACGACGATCACCCGCGCCTGCCACAGCCGCTCCGTCTGGTCGAGCAGACGGTGGATGCCGGCCGCGCCGACGTCGTACATGCGCTCGACGGCGTTGCCCAGCAGCTCGGCGGTCACGGCCGCCTCCTCGGCCACCGGCAGATCCGCCGTTCCCCCGGTCACCACCAGAATGCCCGGCTTCTTCTCGGCTTGCGGCGCGCGGTCGAGCACGAGCAGGCGCGGCACGGGATGGTAGGTCAGCTCGGGCATCTCGGCCCGGACGGCCTCGGCCATCGCCGGCTCGACCCGCGTCACCAGGACCTTGTCGCCGCTCTCGGCCAGGCGGCGGGCGATGGCCACGACCTGGTCTGCCTGCTTTCCCTGCCCCAGAACCACCTCCGGAATCCCGTTGCGTAGTGGCCGGTGGTGATCCAGCGTGGCGAAATGCCCCAGGTTCTCGTAGGGCAGGCCGCGCAGCTCGGCGAGGGCCGCGTCCACGTCCAGCTCGCCGTTTCGGACCCGTTCCAACAGGAGCCTGATCTTCTCGGCTTGCGCAAGGCGACGGTCAGAGTTCATGCGCTCGCTGCGGCTATGACGGGATGGATCATGAGAGCGAGTGGCGGCGAGGGCCTGGGAGCGGCTCGATCCTACCACGCGGCCGGAGATACGCGGTTCCGGAGATCCGACCGCTCGCCTACCATCGGCGCAGCGCACCGAAGGAGGCCGACGAGCGAGTTCGACGGAGGGATTCAGATGGAGCTGTTCGACCTGCGCGGCACTGTCGCCGCCGTCATCGGCGGGACGGGCGTCCTGGGCGGAGCGATCTGCGACGGGTTGGCCGCGGCCGGCGCGTCAGTGGCTGTGATGGGCCGCTCCACGGAGCGGGGCACGGCGCGAGTCGCCGCCATCGAAGCAGCCGGTGGCCTGGCCGCGTTCGTTCCCGTTGACGCCACTGAGCTGGCGTCGCTGGAGAAGGCCCGCCAGACTGCGGAAGAGCGGCTCGGTCCGGTGACAGTCCTGGTCAACGCGCCCGGCATCAACAGCTCCACGCCTTTCTTCGAGATCGGCCTCGAGGAGTGGAGTCGAGTCCTGGACACCAACCTCACGTCCGTGTTTCTCGCCTGCCAGACGTTCGGTCGCTCGATGGCCGCCAACGGGCTCGGCGGCTCGATCATCAATCTGTCGTCCGCCTCGTCCGGGCCGCCCCTCTCGAAGGTGCTCGCCTACTCGGTTAGCAAGGCCGGCGTCGACAATCTCACCAGGTACCTCGCCCGGGAGCTGGCGCCCCAGCGGATCCGCGTCAACGCGATTGCGCCGGGGTTCTTCCCCGCCGAGCAGAACCGCAAGCTTCTGTCCGAGGAACGCGTCCGGGCGATCCTGGGCCACACCCCCGCAGGACGGCTGGGAGAGCCGAACGAGCTCGTTGGCGTGGCGGTCTGGCTCGCCTCTGAGAAGGCGTCGGGCTACGTGACAGGTTCGGTCGTCCGCGTCGACGGCGGCTTCAGCGCGATGACGATCTAGGAGGAAGAGATGGACGCGCCGATCGATCCCGAACGACTCAGCGATCCGCCGGTCGTTCCCCCGACCGGACCGGCTCGACCGCCCGGCGTCGCGGCCTCGTTCGCCGAGTTCGAGCCGGAGGCTCTGCCGGACTGGGCGCTGGTCCGCCAGCGCTTCGACCCGGCCGAGATCGAGGACGTCCGGGAGGCGGTTCGGACCGCTCTCGAGCCGGTCATGCCATCGATTCGGCCGGACATGCGCGTCTGCCTGGCGGCCGGTAGCCGCGGCATCGACCGCCTCGACGAGGTCGTTCGGGCGGCCGTCGAGGTAGTCCGCGGGGCGGGAGCATCGGTGTTCATCGTGCCGGCGATGGGCAGCCACGGCGGCGCGACCGCCGAGGGGCAGCTGGCCGTCCTGGCCGAGTACGGCATCACGCCCGAGGCCATGGGCGCCGAGATACGCTCCAGCATGGACACGGTCGAGTTGGGCGAGGTCAGGCCCGGCGTGCCTGTCTTCATCGACCGGAATGCGTTCGAGGGCGCGGACGCGATCGTGCCTATCAACCGCGTGAAGGTGCACACGGACTTCTCCGGCCCCATCGAGAGCGGCCTGATGAAGATGATCGCCATCGGCCTGGGCAAGCAGAAGGGCGCCCATACGTTCCACCGCCAGGGCTTCGACGTCTTCGACGAGCTGATCCCGCACGTGGGATCGTTCACCCTCACCCACGCCCCGATCCCGTTTGGCATCGCCCTGATAGAGAACGGCCTGGCCCGGCTTCGCCACATAGAGGCCGTGCCAGCCGAGGGCATCCTCGCCCGGGAGCCAGAGCTGCTGACGATGTCTACCGAGCTCCTGGCCCGCCTGCCACTGGAACGGATCGACGTCCTGGTCCTCGACCAGATCGGCAAGGACGTCAGCGGTCTCGGGATGGATTCGAACGTCGTTGGCCGCTACTACGTTGGGCCTACGCCTCCGCCCTGGATCCAGCGTATCGTGGCCCGGGGATTGACCGAGGGGACGGGCGGAAACGCCGTTGGGGTCGGTTTGGCCGACGTGGTGTTGCGCCGACTTGTCGAGCAGATCGACTACGCCAAGACGTACATGAACTGCGTCACGGCCAAGACGCCGGAGGGCGCGCGCGTCTCGCTGACGGTGGAGACCGATCGCGAAGCGCTCAGCGTGGCGATCGCCTGCTGCCTGCGAGTCACGCCGGAAACCGCCCGCATCGTCCGTGTCCGTGACACCAAGCACCTGGGACTGCTGTACGTCAGCGCGCCGGCGCTCGATGACGCGCTCTCGGGAGGCCGCTGCGAGCTGATAGAGCCACCCCACCCGATCGCATTCGACGCGGCGGGAATGCTCGCCGAGGAGTACGGCTGACGCCGGCCGCGCCGGCCGTTTGCACGGGCGAGCCGGCCGTCAGCGTCCCGTTGCCGCCCTAGCCCGGGCCGGTTAGGATGTGGCCCTGCCGAGCGGGAGTAACTCAGCTGGCAGAGTGTCTGCTTCCCAAGCAGGGCGGTCCAGACATTGCGGCAGCCAGCGTGGGACGAGGCGCCAGAGGCAACGCAGAGGGCACAGTTAGTCGCTGGAATCCTGGTGCCCGTTTGGGGGATTGACCGCCCGAGTCGTTCGGCCCGATGCTGGCAAGGCAAGAAGCCAGAGAGGGATACGCGATGACCTGGAAGCTGCGCCGCAAGAGCATGACTCCGCGCCCACCTGCTCCGCCTCGGCCGCCCAGACCGCCCAAGCCCCCTGCGCCGCCGAAGCCTCCGAAGCCGCCGCACCCGCCTGCGCCTCCTGGCATGGAGTACCACTGGGTGGACGACACCCCGAAGCCTCGGAAACGGTAGCGGTCATGGTCCGCTGGGGCGCATAGCCCAAGGCCGGAGTGCCCAGTGCCTCGCTACTACGTCTGTCCTGACTGCGGCGGCCCAATGGTCGCCAGCTACTCCGCAGATGGCCAGCCCGTCTGGTCATGCTGGGCCGATCCGCCGTGCGGATGCACGAGAGCACCGGCGAACGCGCCACGGAACCGGAAGCGCAAGCCGCCGGTGCCCCCGGCGCCCTACGTCTCGCCGCTCACGCCGGAGCAACAGGAGCGCCGGGACCTTCGGCGTCGGCTCGGGTCTCGCGAGTACGCCAGACAGGTGCGGGCCGCCGAGCGTCAGCAGGTGCCGACACCCCCGCCGACGCCAGCACGGCCCGCGCAGTCACCTACCGAGCGCGAGCGGCTACTCCAGGTCGCGGTGGTCGCGGCCGTTGTCGCGGCGATTATCTGGGGCGTCTCGTCATGCTAGCGAAGCACTCGCAACTCGCCGGGGTTGCAGAGGACCACGATCTGGTCGCCGATCTGGACCACGTGGAACCCACGACGCTCCGCCGCGTCCAGTAGGTTCTGGAGCCCCCCGCCGTACTTCTCAATATCCGCGATGTGACGGCGGACTGGTCCGCCTTCCTGGACGATCCGCGAGCGGAAGATGCGTTCTATCCATGCCGGTTCCATAGCTCTCACCTTAGGTCTCTGCGTCCGTCCGCTCGCCATTCCCCAGGACTTGGATCATCTTCACTTCGGACTCGCAAATGAGAAGTCCGGTGACTCCTGGCATGGGCAGCCTCTCGCCAGTCGGAGCGCTCACCCACTGTGGCTCCTCTAGGTAGAGGTCCAGTTGGTCGCACTCAACGGAGGAAGCGACAACGCGGGCGTGTCCGAGTATCAGGGTTTCGCTCTTGGTCCAGACCTGTATCCACTGAGGCACCGGCAGGATCGCGTCCCACGCCCGGCGAGACGCGCCCATTCGCCGGGCGGGCCATCGTTTCACCACAGCCCGCCAGACTGCCACGCCGATGCCACCCGACAGAAGGGCCAGCGTGAGAGCGACGAACAGACGAACGTTGGCGTCGGGAGAGTTGAGAAGCCCAACCGCAGCATCAACAACTGCTGCCCCGAGTAGGCTCCAGAGCATCCACTCCAGGTCCGTTCGCCGGGTCTTCAGGCCGAACACGTAGAACACCTTCAGCGCGACGAAACCCGGCACGACAAAGCGAAGGGTAGCCTCAGCGTCGGAGGCGGATACCGTCATCGCTCAGGCGGTCGCGGGGCTGGCGGGGGCGTTGTAGGCGAGGACGGCGGTGCCTGTGGCGCGGGAGGTGGTGGGGGCGTCGGCGGCGAGGGGACTACGTAGGTTCGTGTGTCGCCAGGCTGAGGACTGGGCCGTGGCTGTGGCGACGGGGGTGTCGGTGGGCGTTGTTGCGTCATGGCTTCTCCTGGGACGGCGGAGCAGCCGGTGGCTGCCGCGTGGGCGCAGGTGCCGCGGGAAGTGGCGGCGAACTCGGGGGTGCCTGTGGCGCAGGCGGAGGCGGGGGAACGTTGGGCCGTGCAACTATCTCGGCCTTCTCGATCTTCCTGGGCGGCATCTGCGCACTCCATCGAATCGACCGGCGACCTGGACGCCCGACCACTCTACGCCACCCCGGGGTATCCTGGCCTGGGATTCTGGCTGGCTCTAGGACGGCAAGCGGACTACGGGAGACAAGGAAGCGGCGCAACAGGCAACAGAAGTCGCCTATGCCTTCTGGCGAGCCTTGGCGCAGGACGACGACGCTGCGTTGCCTCCGATCTGCTTCTATGGGTTCCTCCAGCACCACGGCGGGCCGGGACCAGGGATAGCCGAGCGCCTCCGTCAGGTCATGGGACTGGAGCGGGAGCAGTGCGGCGTCATGGGCGTGACGAACCACGTCCGGAAGCTGGACGACGGCGGCCTAGTCGCGGTCGGCCTGCAGCCACGCGGCCTGGGGCTCCAGGTGTTCGGGCTGAACGGCCCCGAGCGTGTCCGTGTGTGGCCTCTCCTCGTATATGAAACGGCCGAGGATATGGTGCGGCGCATCTACGGGGGCATAGACTTGGAGGAGATGCGTCCGCGGATCGTGGACACGATCATTCTGGATATCGACATACCTGCCACGGGTCCGATGCAGTGAACCGGAGTCTCAGCCTTTGCTGAGCCCGAACGCGACCGGCGCAATCTCACGAGCCAGCCGCCGGGCCTGCCCGCGGTAGAGCCACGACAGAGACTCGGCCGCCGGGCCGATCAGGTCGCAGACCTGAGCCCCGTCCAGGGTGTATGGCGGTTCGAGCATTCGCCAGGCCACGCGCTCGATTGTCTCTGCCGCATCGCTCGCGAACTCGTCCGCCATCCGCTCCAACTCGCGGACTACGGCATCCGACACGCACCGCGGGACCAACGCCCCTACGAACTCGTGGACCTGCTGAAGGTCCACGAGGCACGTACCAGCGTCGGCCCGTCCGCGGCGCTTGTCTGCGGCGTAACCGGCGGCCGAGACGAGGGCGCGCCCGAGCAGCCAAGGCCACGAGCCCCTTCCCGGTCCCGCCCTTGGCGTAGAGGATCGTCGCCCCCTCGGGCGTCAGGAAGGGCGGCACCAACGGCTCGGGCGGGTCGCCGGAGAGCAGGTCCGCCGCGGTCCGATGGCCCGTGGTCGCCAGCGGCGCCTCGGGATGCTGGAGGATGTAGGCGGCCCGTTCCGGCCGCATTGGGAAGACGGCCTCCCGCTCGCCTTCCGGGTCCTCGGCAGCCAGCCGCGCCCGTTCGAGCACAACTCGCCGTCCGAAGTCTGAGAGGGTGCTATCGTGACCCGTGCCGCCCGCGGTGGTCACAGTCGCGCGGGCGGCTTTCATGTCCGACGCGCCTTCCCGCTCGCAAGCCCGAGCCATGAGAAGTGCAACCGGCGCAGAGCCTCGGCCCGCCGCCGCCGCTCCTCAGGCGGCAAGCTCGGGTCAATGTCGATCCTGGGGCAGAGGTGGCACCCGTGGCCGCTCTCGAAGCTGTCGCGGTAGACCCGCCTTGCCTTCGCGTTCTGGGCGCGGCTGTCGTAGCGCGCGGCGGTGCTGAACCCTCCGAGCCGTCCGCGTCGGGCGGCTTCCGCTGGAGACGACATGGCGCAACCTGGGGTTGGCCCACGAGTGGGCTAGTCCAGGTCGAACGTGACGGGTTCGACTTGCGCTGCGCCTGCTGCCCTATCCGCAGCACCCAGGCGCACCCCGCGCGGCTCCACAGGGTGAGTACCCCGGCCGTTTCGGCGTCAAGCTGTCTACTCCAAGTCTGACACAGCGGCAGAAACGGGTATTCATCTAGCTGCACCTAACTGCACCAATCGTTCGGGCGGCCTCGAAAATCGGAGTCCGGGATCGCGAGGGACCGTAGGACTGGTGGGGCTCTGTCCACGGCGCCCGTCTGTGGGCTAGGCTTCGGTGGCCGCAGATCGGAGCGGGAATGCACGGCACGGGATCGGGCAATTCGGGTCGGCGGCGTCACGGCCCGCTCTACGCACGGTACCGCGGGCTCTGCGGGAAGTGCGGCCGGACCATTCTTCCGGGCGAGCCCATCCGGGCGATGTCGCCTGCGCCCCGGCGCGACTGGGAGCCGAAGTGGCGACACGCCAACTGCGCGGAAGCCGCCCAAGCTGCCGCGGAGCGCGCGGCAGCTCCGCCGCCGGTACCCTCTCCCGCGCATGAGCCCGCCAGCCCCAAGCAGATCACGGGCCGATTGGTAGTCGCAGCGCTGGTCATCGCCGGGCTGGTCTGGGCGGCGTCTTCGTGCCACCCGGGACACAGGGTCGGCGCCGTGTGCAATGACGGCTGGATCAGCAGTGCCACAGGATCGGGGGCCTGCTCGCATCATGGGGGCGTGAACCACTGGATATACGAGTAGCAGAGACCCCGCCACGGGGAGGGGGAACCGCGGCGGGGTCTTGGTTGTGCGGCTAGATGTCCCGGAGGGGCGACTCGATATGGCGATACGCTTCGCGGGCTCGCTCGTCGGCGGCGCTCGCGCCGTAGCGGGCGAGCATCTGCCGGGCCTTCCAACCGGCGAGCCTCATCAGGTCGCCTTCCTGCATCCCGGCCGGCAACATCATGTGAGCGAAGGTGTGGCGGAACAGGTGCAGGTGAAGCGGCGGGAGCCCGGCCTCCTTGGACCGGCGAATGAGCATCTGCGCGATGCCCGAGTCCCCGAACCTGCCGCGGGTCCCGAGCCAGAGCCACGGGCTCTCCGCGTCCGGGCGTTGCGCCCGCATCCTCAGGTAGCGAGCCAGGGCCTGCGCCGTCTTGGCGTCGAACTGGCAGACGCGCGGCCTCCGGCCCTTGCCTAGGACGGTCGCCGTCTTGTCGCCCATCACGTCCACATCATCGACCCGGAGCCCGGCGCACTCGCTCCGCCGCATCCCGGTTGCCATAAGCAGCCGGAGGATCGCCATATCGCGCCTGTCGTAGAACGCCTGCCCCGAGCAGGCTGCGAGCAGCTTCCGCAGGTCCTCCGGCCTGAGAATCGCGGGCGGTTCCCAGGGATGGCCGGTGGCCTCATGTTCGCCATGGGCGACTCGCGTATCTCGCCCTCGTCCCGAAGCCACTTCATGAACGCCTGGAGGGAACGGAACCGATTCTGGACTGTGGCGGGCTTCGCGGGCTGGTGTGAGCCATCCGGGTTCCGCCTGCCGCCCCGAGCCTGGAGCGAGACGAGGAACGCCTCTATGTGCTCCCGCTTCAGGTTGGCGACGAGGCGGAGCATGCCGGCCCGCTCCAGGAAGGCGTCCACGCCCCGGACTGCCTCAGCGTACGTGACCCTCGTTCGGGGCGACTTGTTCTCTGCCTCCAGGGTGAGAAGGAAGCCGTCAAGGTTGGTCAGGATGTCCGCCTGCGTGGTAGATTCCCGACCGGCGGTTTGCGCTTGCATGTGAGCCTCCGCGTTCGTTGGAAGCCTTCAGAAGCTCCTACGATTACACGCTGAAGTCACATAGCGGCACAGGCCGCCCGATGTGCACCGGGGAAGCAGAAGCTCAAAGCAAGCGTGAACCGGTGCAAGATCGAGCGGGAGTAACTCAGCTGGCAGAGTGTCTGCTTCCCAAGCAGAATGTCGCGGGTTCGAATCCCGTCTCCCGCTCCAAAACACCGTTTCACGCTCCGAGAGCCCCTCTAACTGAGGGGTTCTTCGTTTGCCAGGCCTGAGACAATGCTCTCCGACACTCTAACTGGACTGATTCTCGGAGAGCCCAAAATGGCCGAAAAGGCCCCTCGCGCCGCCTCCGGACCGACTCTCGCCGCCCTCGCCGAGAGCTTTCGGCGCTCGCTCCTGGCCGAAAACAAGAGTGAAAAGACCATCCTGACGTACCTCGACGCGGTGACGAGGTTCGAGGCGTATGTCCGCGGCCGGCGGCTTTCGACCGCCGTCGACCGCATTCCCAAGACACTCTGCTTAGACTTCGTCGCCGACCAGCTGAGCCGGTTCAAGCCCGCGACGGCCGCCGTGCGGTACCGCGCGCTCCAGACCTTCTTCCGCTGGGCGGTCGCCGAGGGCGAGGTCGAGGCCAACCCCATGGCGACGATGCGCCCACCGCACGTGCCCGAAGAGCCGCCCAACGTCTACACCGACGACGAGATCCGGCGGCTGCTGGCCGCCTGCGAAGGGCGTGCGTTCGCGGATCGGCGCGACATGGCGATCATCCGGCTCTTCCTCGACACGGGCATGCGCCTGGCCGAGCTGGCCGGGCTTCGGATGGCCGACGTCGACTTCGAGCAGAACATCGCGATGGTCCTAGGCAAGGGTCGGCGGCAGCGGGCGTGTCCCTTCGGGCACAAAACCGCGCAGGCTCTGGATCGCTACCTGCGCGCCCGAGGCAGCCATCGCGAGAAGGCTCGACCGGAGTTCTGGCTCGGCCTGGCGGGTCCGATGACGCCCAACGGCATCGCCGACGTCGTCCGTCGTCGCGGTCTGGCTGCCGGGATCGCCGGCGTCCATCCGCATCGCTTCCGCCACACCTACGCCCACCAGTGGCTCGCCGCCGGCGGCAACGAAGGCGACCTCATGCGCCTGGCCGGCTGGCGCAGCCGGACGATGCTCACCCGCTACGGCGCCTCAGCCGCGGACGAGCGGGCGCGGGAAGCGCACAAGAGGTTGGGACCCGGCGATCGGTACTGATCGCTCACACCGACGTAGGCAGCCATCCCTCATTTCCGAAGAGGCCACCACCTGCCCCGTTTCTCCTCCGGTCCCGAGGCCATCGACTTGTCCATCTTGCGACGAGCGACCGCGAAGGCGCCCTCCCAGTTGCCATCGGCAGGCCTACTGAAAGACCAGGTGACGCGAGCGTTCGGCATGTACCGTGCCAGGTAGGCAGCATCTGCGTCGCTGAGCTGCCATTCTGAGTAGATGTCGGTCACGTCGGCAGGTCGGAGAGCAGCGGTGGAGATGAGCTCCTCGATCACGAGCTCAACGCAGTTCGCCTGCCTCGTTGGAGCGTGGCCGAGGTACCTCGTCGGCCGCCCGTCCTCGAGAACCTCCAGCACGACAAGATTGACTTCGGGGTTGGTGTCAGCCATGCCCTCCGGGCTCCTATTCAGCGGACGCGACAAACTGTGCGGGGAAGAGCGCTTGGCGCCCTACGTCGACATGTCCACGTCTTCCCAACCGGTCGATGTGTTCGACCCCAGGTTTACCAGCCATTCAAGTGCCCATCTCCGCTGTTCCACTAGGAAAGGCTCCGCTGCTCCTGGGCTGGGACGAGCGGTCATTGCCGCCTCGACTACGCCCCAATGAAGGCAGTAGTAGAGATCTACAGCGGTGAGCAATTCCTCAGTGGAACGGGGTCGCGCAGGAACGCGAACGATCCATGACGCGAAGGGCTCGTTGGTTCGGAGATCCGGGAGGGCCCGAGCAAGGCTATCCGAGCAAGGCTTGCCGGGCTCGAGATGGTTGCCATGTCCGAGAGCCCATTCGAGCGCCCAGAGGGCCTCGATACGCGCCGCGAAGCGCCCGTCGTCCTCCGCCCAGCCGGCGATGAAGGGCCATTCCACCTCGCTGACTTCTGGCCGGAGTCCATTGGCCATGAGCCATCCAGTAGCAACGGCCGGCGGGCATTTGAAGACCCTGTTGACCACAACGTTGAGCACCGCCGCCCGCCGCTGAACCTCAGCTGGCGATCTAGTCCCGATCGGCTGCCCTGGCTCCCAAAGCGTCGGGTAGCCCTCCGGAGGCCTGGGCCAACTCAGGGTCTCGAGCATCCGAAGCGATCCTTCTCGAACGACTCGTGGGTCCATCCTCCCTCCCATTTGACACTCGATTTCAGGTCAGGGAGTAATCATGGCAGGGCGTCAGCTGGCCCGAAGGAAGTCCGCGTAACGCTGTTCGAGCCGCTTCGGGTCCGGGCGATCCGACGGTCGGCGCGGCAACAGCAGCAGCTTTCCGTGGATCTGCTGCAGGCCGACGACGAGCATGGGGCCGTCGTGCTCGGCGAGGATCGACGGCTTGACCTCGATCACGTAGTCGGGCCGGACCGCGAAGAACAGGCGGTCGAAGGCAGCGTGGTGCAGCTTGCAGAGCGCGACGCCGTTGCTCACTACCGGATCACCCTCGGGATGGCTGTCAGGCGTGATGTGGGCGGCGTCGAGCAGCTCTTGATGGCGAAGGCTGCAGAGCGCGCACCGGTCCTGGTAGGCGCGCAGGACTCGCTCGCGGAAGAGCTCCTGGTGAAGCCGCTGGCGGACCGTCCGCGTCACGTATTCGCGTCTGGCCTCGGCACCGTCGTCGGCAACTCGATTGGTCGCCAGCTCGTATGCGGCCGAGATGTCGTCCACCTGGACGGCGAACCTCTCGTGCACCCGATCGTCCCCGACCACAAATGCGGGATAGGCGGCCACGTAGGAGCCGGGCTCGATCGAGTGAAAGTAGACAAGCGGCACGCGCTCGGCGCTGGCCGTCCGGAGTCCGGCGTTGTCACGGTGATCCGGATCGTTCCGGCGGTAGGAGTAGGAGAGCTTCCCGGCCTGCCCATCGATGGTGTCTGGGTAGCGGCCCTCGACGGTTGTGATGGACAGCGGCAGCTCACAGACGGCCGGCTTCCAGATTCCCTGCGGACCCACGAGCGGGATCCGCTTTCCGTCCAGCGAGAACGACTCGAGCGAGGCGCGCGAGAACGCTTCGCCATGCTCCTGGCGCTGCTCGGTCAGCCAGTCGAACACGGCCCGCCTGATGGTGATGTCGCGCGAGCCGATCACACACTCAGGATAGCCGCCGCGCTGGGGCGACAGAGTATCGACATCGACGTCTACGGCGGAGCGACAATTGCCGCATGAGCCATGTGCGCGACCTACATCGTTCTCGCTACGGTTCGTTCTCAGGATTACCTGGCACCAGGGCGGTCGGGTGGCTTGCAGCATCAGAGCCCTATGCCAAGGGTCCCGTAGATGCCGAGGTGCTCGCGCGCCTTCGGGCATTGCACTCAGCCGTGCGCAACCCGCTCGACGACCCGATGGTGCCCGCGGTGACAGCGGGAGTGCATCTCTGCGAACTCTGTGAGGCCGAGGGCAAGCGACCCCACGGCGAGCAGCTGGAGCTTTATGTCCGCGATCCGGTGAAGGGCGGATATGAGGCCCCAGCAATGCTTGTGCACTACATGGACGCTCATGGCTACCGACCCCCCAGGCCATTCGTGCATGCGGTCCTCTCTGCCCCGTCGGCGGAGGGGCTAATTGATGGTCAGCGGTGTGCCTGCTCAGAAGCGCTGCGACTCCATAGTGGAGTTGCCCCGGTTTCGTGGACACCTGAGTATGAGGACCGCGAGTCCTCCAAGGAGTCCCGATGCCGAACCCCAAGCGACCTGCATACACCGCTGAGTTCCGCGCGGAAGCCGTCCGTCTGGCT
>DAOUEA010000041.1:0-11074 GCA_034430475.1 Chloroflexota bacterium
GTCCCGTCGCCGCACCAGTCGTGGACCTCGTTGTAGCGGTACATGACCCAGCCGAGCAGATTCGTCTGCTGCACCCAGGACGATCTGCTCCAGCAGCCGGCTGACGCGGCGACTCCGGCGACCTGTCTGGCCGAAGCGCCGTGGCCCTTCGCCTTCGCGGCCATCGCCTCAGGCGCGACCGATTGGATCGGCCCCTGCGATGCCTGGGTCGAAGCCGGCACGAACTCCGGCGGAATCGTAGCCAGCGGAGCCGGCGGAACCGGCGGAGCAGGCGACGGCTTTGCCGCGGTCACCGGCGAGGCGAAGGCCATGCTGGCGACCACGGCCACAACAGCCGCCGAGAAGCTTGCGCGCGAAAACACCCCTTGTCCCTCCTCACTACCACGCGGCGGGCGTCACTTCCAGATGGCGGGCGTCGATGGTGGGGTCCCGGGGAGTGGAGGGGCAATCGGACAACTTGCTCAGTGCGGGGTCGAGGCGGCACCGTGAGTTCGCCCTGATGGGACATCCTGCGAGCCCTGCCGCCTCACGGCTCAGGTCGGCCGATACTTGCCGGGATGCCGGGTCTACCGATGGCTCGCCGGCGTGAGGGTCGCCCTCATCGGAGCCGCAGAGGAGAAGGCGAATGGCTGACAGGAAAGCCGCGGGGAGCGCCGCGACGGACGAGGCGTCCGGCGGCTTCACGGACGAGGAACAAGCCGCGATGAAGGAGCGCGCCCAGGAGTTGAAGGGGGCGCGCCGCGGCAAGGCGGACAGGGCGGACGGAGAGGCCGACGTGCTCGTGAAGATTGCCGGGATGCCCGGACCGGATCGCGCCATGGCCGAGCGTATCCACGCCATCGTCATGGCCGCCGCTCCGGACCTGCAGCCGAGGACCTGGTACGGGATGCCCGCCTACGCCAGGGACGGCAACGTCATCTGCTTCTTCCAGGACGCGGCCAAGTTCAAGGCGCGATACGCGACCTTCGGCTTCAGCGACAAGGCGAACCTGGACGAAGGCACCATGTGGCCGGCCTCCTACGCCCTGAAGGAGCTGACCGCCGTCGACGAGGCGAGGATCGCTGCGCTCGTCAAGAAGGCGGTGAGCTAGGCAGGCGCAGTCCATCTGGAGTCTCCTGTCGGCCCACACGGGAAGAAGCTTCGGATCAGCGTCACGACCGTGACGATGCCGGTCAGGAGCAGGAGCACCTTGGGCAGGTCCTCCAGGAAGAACGCGACCGACTCGCCGACGTGTGAGCCGCGCTCGAGGCCGAGCGCGTCGAAGGCGAGCCAGCCCGCCAGGGGCGCCTCCGCTATTCAGGCGGCCAGCCAGGCGAGTGCGGCGGCGCCGGCCACGAGCGGCAGCGGCAAGTTGGGGCGGCGAAGGGCGATGGTCGTCATCGGAGCAGACCCCCGATGAGGTCGGCGGCGGTCGAGCAGCGCTCCGTGTCGCGCTCGTAGAACATCCAGCGCGCGTCGCCAGGATGTCGCACGGCCCGAACGAGGCCTGCGTCCCGCAGGCGGGCGAGGTGCATCGAGACGTTGTTCTGCTTCTCGCCCAGAGCAACCGCAGTCTCGCAGACGCACATCGGCCCGTCGGCGAGCATGCGCATGATCGCGGCGCGGTTGCGCTCGGCCAGGAGAGCGCCCACAGCCGCGGCGTCGGCGATGTCGGGCGCGGGCAGGTTCAGCCGCGGCTCCGGCGGCAGGTCGGTCCGTGCCTGCTGGCCGTCGCCGCAGCGCGTTCTCGGTCGCAGCGGGTATCGCACCTGGCTGTGACATCTCAGCCGAAACTGTCTCAACACTCGCTGATAGATCTGAGCCGAACGGACTGGATCGGGATGGTCGTTCGGACTGAGTTGGGGGGCTGGACCCGCCGCCGGCTGTGCAGGTCGGCCTTGGGGCGACAGCGCACGGCGGAACGTGCTCGTCAGACGCGTCACGCGCGTTGGGCTGGACCCGTCACAGATTCCCTCGCCGGCCCGGCTGACCATCGAGGATCAATGTCTCCGGGCAGACAAGGGGGTATGGAGCGATGAAGAGGATCGTCCCGGCATTGGGCATTACTATCTGTCTGGCTCTGGCGGCCTGCGGAGGCCCACCCACACATAGCCAGGCCGCCGGTTCGACAGCTGGGTCGAGCGAGACGCCGACCCCTACGCCGACCCCTACGCCGACCCCCACCCCCACGCCTACGCCGACGCCTACGCCGACCCCTACGCTGACCCCCACCCGGGCCCCGACGCCCATGCCCTCGATCGCCAGCGGTCACTTCGCGGGCATCGGGACGCCGCAGGTTCCGCGCTCGGGTGTGGCGCCTGTGGTGATGCGGGACGGGCGCGTGCTGGTGGCCGGCGGCTGCTGTCAGCTACAGCCTCTCCCGGGAGCGCCGAACTGGGATCGCGCCAGCGGGACGATGAAATCCGCGGAGATCTTCGATCCTGCCACGGGGTCGTTCACGTTCACGGGCGAGCTCGTGTTCCCGGGCAACTACGGCACCGCCACCCTTCTTCCGAGCGGCCGCGTGCTCGTGGTCCTCGGTTGGACTGTCCTGGACGGATCACCGGCGCAGATCTACGACCCGACGACCGGCACGTTCTCGCTCGCCGGCGAGCTCTCAAGGGACTGGAGCGCCGAGTCGGCAGTGCTGCTGCGGGATGGCCAGGTGCTGCTGATCGGCCACACACTCTCGGACAACGTGGCGAGGGCCGAGCTCTACGACGAGGCGACCAACCGATTCGAGAATCTCGGGCAGATCGACGGGCAGGTCAGGTTCGGCGTGTCGGGAACGCTGCTCGAGGACGGCCGCGTGCTCGTCGCGGGGGGCGGCGACGGCATCATGGGCTCGACCTGGTCGAGTGCGCTCCTGTATGAGCCATCGACGAAACGCTTCACCCCGACCGGCTCGATGACGACCCCACGGGCCGGGCACTCGGCGACACTGTTGCCCGATGGCCGGGTGTTGATTGTCGGGGGTCTGAAGGGGAACGGCTTCATGATCGCGGAAACCCATCTTCGCACGGCCGAGTTCTACGACCCGAAGACGGGCCAGTTCACCAGCACGAGCTCCAGCACGAGGTTGGGAGGACTCATGAGCGCGACGCTCCTGCTGGACGGCCGCGTGCTCGTCCTGGGTCCGGAGTCGGATGAGCCATCGAAGCTTGCCGACATCTTCGATCCCGCGGCCGGGCGTTTCCTCAAGACGGGTTCGCTGGCCGTCGCTCGCTGGTATGCCTCGATGGTGACACTGCTCGATGGCCGGGTGCTGATCACCTCAGGCGAGAACCCATACCTCGACGAGAAGCCGGACTGGGAGATCTACTTCCCCTGACGCCGTGGCCGGGCCCAGCCCTGGAGGGCGCAGCCGGAAGCGAAGATTGGCCGGGGCGAGAGGAGTGGGGCGGGGTCATGCGCGTATCGATGCGGGGCTCCGCCCGGGGGTTGGGTCCTCGGGCATGAGTGCCACTCACGCTGTCGCTGGTCACGACAGCCGCACAAGGCGGTACGATGCGGCCATGATCGATCTTGTGATCACGCTCATCGGTCCGGATCGCCCCGGCATCGTCGATTCCGTATCGGAGATGGTCGCCGCTCATGGGGGCAACTGGCTCGAAAGCCGGATGGCGCACCTTGCGGGCAAGTTCGCCGGCGTGCTGTGCGTGGAGGTGGCGGAGGAGCAGGTGGCGTCGCTCGAAGATGCGCTCGGCTCGCTCGAGGCCGGCGGCCTGAAGGTCGTCGTCGAGCGGGGCGAGGCTGTCGAGACTGTCGGCCGGCGCGCGATGGAGATCGAGCTGCTCGGCGTCGATCGTCCCGGCCTGGTGCACGAGGTCTCGGCGCTGCTCGTGACGCTCGGTGTCAACGTCGAGGAGCTAGCCACGGACCGCCTCCCGGCCGCTCACTCCGGCGACAGCATGTTCCACGCCCAGATCCGGGTGATGGTTCCCGAGGCCGCGAGCATGACCGACGTCCGCCAGGGCCTGGAGCGCCTGGCCGACGACCTGATGGTGGAGATCCGGCTGGCCGAGGCCCTGGGCACCACTCGCTGACCAGGACGGCGGAGGCCTCACCGAGGCATAAGGAGCGAGCCATGTCCTATGTCGTGGATCTCACCAACGTCTCGACCACCGGCCTGGAATCCTCGCCCGTGGCCCCGCGCTTGCCGGCCTGCGGGCGAACGAGGCCCGCTACTTCAAGAACAAGTACGGCCATGACTTCACGGTGCAGCCCGCGAGCGAGGCCGGGGAGATCATCGACTGGGTGAGCCGCGTCCTGAAAGAGGAGCGCGGCCTCGTCATCGCATCGCCGCCGCTCGAGGCGACGATCTTCCAGGTCGAGAACACCAAGTGGGCCTACGTCTTCTACGAGAGCGGCCTGTCGATCAACGTGCTGTACACGCTCGACGACGCGGGCAAGCGGGCGGTGGGGCTCAAGCTCTCGGAAGGAATGGAAGTTCCCGCCGAGCTGTCGCGGTTCAAGTTTGCCAGGCAGAAGTCCAAGCTGGCCGGGACCATCCGGGGTTCGTACTTCGTCATCAAGGGCGGCCTACCGTCCGACCGCCGCGTTCATCAGGAAGCAGGCGTAGTCGCCGCTGAGGCCGGCGGCCCCGGCCGATCCACTGATCGACCCGCTGATCGTCCCCGCGGCCCGCACGACGCCCGGATACTCCGCGGGTGCGGGGCCATAGGCGAATGAGACCGTGGCGGTGCCGCTCGACTCACCGCCCGCGGTGGCGAGCAGCGTGAAAGTGCCCGTGAAGGACGAACCGGCGGGATCGAAGCCCGGGAAGGTGGCGTCGTACGTGTAGGCGCCGTCCGAGGCATCGATGGCGAAGCTCATCTCCAGCGCCCCGTCCTCGACCTTGCAGATCAGGCCACCCGTGTGGTCGAGCGCGACGTCACCGGTGAACGTCAGCACGTACCGGTTCACCTCGCTGTCGGGGATCCCCTTTGGCTGGCTGCTCTCGCCTGCCGAACCGCCGCCGCCACATGCGGCCAGGCTCATCAGGGCCAGGCCGGCAACCGCCGCGCGAATCCGTCTCATCGATCCTCCCATCGCTCGTGCTCGCAAACTGGAGTGGGCGAGGAACAGCCGCAAGGGCGCCCGTCCGTGACTCACCAGATGGGGTTCCGATGAGGTCCAAAGCGGAGTCTAGCTGGGTGGCGCCGGTATCTGGCGCGCGCGCCGTCCGAGCATTGGGGCCGGCGCTACCATGAGCTGTCGTGAACGCAGGGCGCGAGAAGCGCGACATGGATCCGAAGCGCATGACTGCCGCGGCCGCAGGTACGCGGCCGATGTGCCTCCGTACTGAGCCCCGACGCTATCTCGATGACGACTGTCTCGTGAAGGCCGGAGAGTACCTCTGCCCGGGCTTCGTCGAACAGTGCTCGGGCGGCGAGAGGTATTGCCTCCAGACGGCAGAGACCGAAGCCGGCGCCGCAGTGTTCGATGCGCTGGCATTTGCCCACAAGCAGTTCCGTGCCCAACACCCCGACGAGATCGTCGTATGGCTCATCAACGAGGGTGGGTCGACAGGGCCTCGTGCGCTCTTGCCGGAGAGCACCATCGACCAGAACAGGCGGCCTGCCATCTACCTCAACGGCACAGGGCCCATGCAACTTGGGTACCAGGCCGCGCACGAGGTCTTCCACATGATCTGGACGCCGGTGACCGTCCATCACTGGACCCACGAAGTGGCGGCAGTGGCCTTCGCTCTGTCGTATCTGCAATTCGCTGGCCGAAGCCGCCAACGGTTCAGAGAGTATCGTGCCCGCTGCATCGAGGAGGCGACCGAAGGCGCCAAGGCCTTCGAGCTTGGGGATCTGATGCGAGCCGAGCAGCCGTACCCGGATGCCTTCTACGATCGTGCCATTCTGTTCGGGCTGCAGTTGATCGAGATCGTGGGGCCAGCCGCTTACTACGGCCTCGCCAAGCCGGGGCCCGCTGGGGATCCCGACTTCTGGCATTGGGTCGACACGCTGCCCACGCAGATGCGGCGGCGTATCGAGGCGATCGCACCTCCACGCACTGAACCGCGCGGCCTGAGGTCCCAGCCTCGGAGCCAGTGACATCGCCCCCGACGCTGGTCCGCGGAGGGAGCCGGTGGTAGAGTCTCTATCGACCCGAAGGGGCCGCGCCGTCTCTCTATCTCGAGATCGCATCAAGAGATGGAACGTCCTGTGTTTCACACCAACGGACGGAACGCCTGAGACCACATCAAGGGCAGAGAGCGATCGGTCGCTTCGGGTCGTTGCGTGCCCACCAGGCTAGCCGGGATAGCGATTGTTGACGCGGCTCTCACGCGCGACAATGTGGTCGTCGCGAGGGCGGTGTCCAAGAACGCCGGCCGGAGCGACGGGTCTTTGTGGTCGTCTCTCACGTCCCGGCCCGCGTGAGGCGAATCGCTCCCGGCCGGATGACCTGGAGGGCTCGTTCCATGCCTTCTGCCCGGCGTCTCGCGACGCCCATCGCCGTCCTTGCCGCGACCGTCCTGTTCTTCCTGTACGACCCATGGCTTGTGCCGCCGGACTCAGCGCGCCCGGCCTTGACCATCGTCTTCTGGGCGGCCGCCCTCGCCACTCTCATCCTGCTGTTCCTGGATCGCACCGACCCGCAGGCAGAGGTCGTAGAGGTCGAGGGCCCGGCGTTCGCTCGCTACCTGTTCAGCAACACCCGCGCCGGGCTGTTCTGGCTGCCCGTCCGCATCTTCGTCGGCTTCGAGTGGCTCGAAGCAGGTTGGGGCAAGCTAAGCGGCCACGGCTGGACCGACGGGGGCTCCGCTCTGCTGGCCTACTGGAACAGCGCCGTCGCGATTCCCCAGACCGGGCGACCACCGATCACCTTCGAGTGGTACCGGACGTTCCTTCAGATGCTGATCGACAATCATGCCGAGGGCTGGTTCGGCTGGCTGATCGCTCTCGGGGAGACGGCGGTTGGGGTGGGCATCCTGCTCGGTGCCCTGGTCGGGATCAGCGCCTTCTTTGGGGCGACGATGAACATGTCCTACATGCTCGCGGGCTCATCCTCGAGCAACCCGATCCTGTTCGCCCTCACCATTGGCCTCCTGCTCGCCTGGCGCGTGGCCGGCTACATGGGCGTCGACCGCTACCTCCTGCCGCTCCTGGGCGTGCCGTGGACGAGGCGACCGGTGGTCGTCAAGGCGGCCGGAGGAGGTGGGTCCGCGCCAGGCTGACCCGCGTCGCGATGCGCGGATCTGCCCCGCCCGTAGGCGCGCCGAGGCAGAGTGCGATAATCGCGGCGTCTTTGCTGCCAGAGGGCTCCCACTCATGAGATACGGACGTCGAAGTGCGATTGCCTGGCTCGTGCCCCTTTCGCTTCTGCTGGCCGCCTGCGGGTCTGGTGGGAGTTCGGCTAAGCCTCTGCCGACACTCTCCGAGACGCCGTCGGCACAACAGCCGCCGGCGGCCCCCACGAACTTCACCGCGACGGAGCAGGAAGAGTACGTCTCGTGCCCCGACCCCAACCCTGACGAGTTCGAATGCTCGCAGACCGACCTGGCCTGGCAATCGACCGCCGATCTGGGAACATGGTTCAGGATCTACATGTCGCAAACGGGCGAAGGAGACGGCAACGACGTGCCCACCTGCTCGGACGTGCAAGGCGAGGCGCAGGTGGCTCTGGAGACTGAGCCCGGAGCCAGAAGCGCGCAACTCCTCAGGATGGCGGGCGGCGTGGGCGAAGGGGACACCTGCCTCTGGCTAACGGCCGTCAATGAGGCCGGGGAGTCGGCGCAGGTTCCCGTCGCAGGTCAGTAGCCCTGCCGCTGCCCGCCCGCCCGCACGGCTCTTCGCCCGGGAGCGGCCCGTTGACGGTCACGAGGCCGCCGTCCAGGGTTGCGCTCAGGCGTCGCCAGCCCGGCGCAGGCGGTCCAGCTCGCGTCGGAGGCGCTTGCTCGGCCGGCCCTCCCCGCGTATGACCTTGATCGCCGGTCCCTGGTCCCGGACAACCGGCGGGCTGTGGTCCACATAGCAGGTCGCGGCGACTGCGGCTCCGACGCGCGACTCGATCGGCCGAACGACCTCGACGATGCGGTCGCGATCGGCGATGCGTGCCTCGACCCGGTAGCCTGTCCGAACCCTGGTCGAGGGCCTGGCCGTCGATCCGTTCACAAGGACGTGGCCGCCCTCGCACAACTGCGTCGCGAGCGGGCGGGTCTTCACCAGGCGCACCGCACAAAGCCAGCGATCGATTCGCGTCTCGTCCGCAGCGCCGAGCTCAGTCACGCCTCCAAGGATCGCACGGATCGAGTAGGCATCTCGGCCCTCTGTGCCGCCGGCCGCGGGCAGTGTGCTGGACATGGTCGGGTGAGAGGACTGGCGCCCCCACTTCCCGTCCCTCGAATCATCGTGACGCCTGCGATCGCGCTGGCGCTGAGAATGGCAGATGGTATTCACCGGCCGCACGGTGGCCGCTACTCGGTCTCCTGGCCGAAGCACACGAGCCGGCCGTCCGGATCAGCCACGACCATCTCGTACCAGCGGTAGCTGCCGTGGTCGCGCATCGCGGGCGCGGCCACGATGGGGACGCCGCTCGCCTGGAGCCGAGCGTGGAGCCCGTCGATGGCCGAGGAGGTGTCGGGAGCCATGATGAGGTCGTAGCCGGCCCCGAAGCGCCGGCGGTTAGGAAGGACCTCCCCCTTCGAGGCTTGGACGAGCACGATCTCGGAGCCGTCCATGTACAGAGCCACGAAAGGCTCGGGGCCTGCGAGGTGCTCGACTGCCCGAAAGCCGAGCAGGTCGCGATAGAAGGCCGTCGCCCGAGCCAGGTCTGGCGTGGGCAGGACGGGAACGACGTGGACTAGCTTCATACCAGGATCCTACGGCAGCGGGCGCGTATGGTCGCTCATCCACCAGGGTCAGGTGGGCAGGACCTACTCGAATGGTCGGGGCGAGAGGAGTGAGGCCGAGGCTATACGGGTGAGGGTGCGATGCTCTGCGGCGCCAGCTTTGGCGAGAGGGGCGCCGCGGCAAGCTGACGTAGGGTGAGGAGTTCGAGCCGGGAACGGGTTACGATCCGCCTTTGGCAACGACGCATACGGGCACGCCACCGCCAATCCGCAGGTTGTCGTGCCGAAGTGGCGTAGCGAAGGCGCTGCCCTCGGGCGTGCCCTAGCTCGATCGCGCAGCGGTCAAGACCGAGATCGGAACGCCCCGGATTCGTGCGAGCAGTGGCGGTTCTTCGCGTCCGAACTCCTCCGCCCAGACCAGCCAGCCGCCGCCCAGGGAAACGCGGTAGCTCGCGTTGCCCTAGGTGTCCACCTGCACGGCCGACGGCCAGCCCGGCTGCCAGAGCGTGAGGACGTCCTGCCAGGCGTCGTAGTAGCTCTCTTGCTCCCACCAGGCGACTGTGCCCGAGCCGCAGGCCGCGCCGGAGATGCCCTTGGTGCCAGTCTCGCTGTCGACCGGGCTGACCGCCTGGCTGGAGGTGAAGGGAGCCAGGGCGGCATACAGGCGTGCCGCCTGTTGGTAGCCAGTCGAGTCCCGGCTGCCTATAGGGTCGGTCACCCAGGACGCCAGGTCGCCACTGGCGTTGATCTGGAACACGTCAGGCGCGATCTCTTTGGGGCCGCCCGACGCAGTCCAGTGCCAGAGGCGCATGTGGCCAATCGTGCCCAGCCGGAGATCGTCGATGCCGGTCGAATAGAGCAGGCCATCGGAGACCAGGGCCAGATCGAAGATGTCCTGAGGCGATGAGACGGTGTGCTGGATATGACCGGATAGATCGGCGATCTCGAGCTGCCAGCCCTTCGACAGCGTCTCCGCCAAGGCGATACGCTGGCCATCGAAGCGGATCTCGTTGACGAGCTTGGTGCCGCCACTCCCAGGGGCGAGGCCCTGGGCCACCGTCTTGACGGCTCCGCTGGCCAGATCCATGTCCTTGATCGCCCAGGCCTTCACGGCCGTGCTGACGTAGGGACCGACGTGGACGTATTCGAGCCAGACGAGCTGGCCTGCCGCGAGCTGCGGCCACAAGACGTCCACCCTGTTCGAGGTGCTCTGCTGGGCCTCGTACGCGATCTTGAGCGACCTGTCAGCCAGATCTCCGTACCACAGGTTGCCCTGGTATTCGTAGTTTTCCGCGTTGAAGGCGACGTGGGAGCCGTCGTTGGTCAGGAAGACGATCTTGGGGTCGGCCAGCGGCCCGATGTCCTGGCAGACATCCGAACCGAGCGGTATGGCGACGGGAGGGAAGGCGTATTTCGGCTTCGGCTCGGAGCCGTGTGAGTCGCCGCACCGTTGTCCAGAAGATGGGGTGACGGATGGCGCCGTGGCTGTGGCAGATGGACCTTCGGATGGCGAACTGCCACTGACGGCCCCCGTGGACGAGGGTGGCGCTCCGCAGGCAGACGTCAGCAACGCGACGGCGAGGGCGTAGGCCCCTGCCGTCGCGAACGGTCTAGTACCAGACGGGAAGGGTGCCGGCACCTGACGTGTCCATAGCGTTGTAGTAGCGGTTCTGAAGCATCGTCCAGGTGCAGCCCAGAGTCTGCGTGTAGCTGTAGGAGGTGTTTTTGCACGTTCCGCTACTCCTCCGGAGAGCGAACGGGTCGTAGCTTGTGACCGTGCCTGCCGTGTCGTCGTAGCCGGTGCTCCCGGTGGCATGCAGGCCTCCGGTTCTCCAGCCGCCGTAGGACCCAGAGGAGAGGTTGACTCGCACGTAGTTCATCTCGTAGTAGAGGTAGATGTCAAACCGGACCAGACTCATGAAGTCCGACACGGATGTCGGCTTCCTCGCGACGTAGTAGAAGGAGTAGTAGCCGTGGTTACTGAACTGGGCGTTGATCCAGGAGAGGGCGCGTACATCGATGTTGTACGTGCTCGAGCCAAGCGCCCTATAGATCACGTCTTGGCCGCCGAGTTGCGAGCTAGTGCCCATCTTGATGTACGACGAACTCAGGTCCCAGGCGGCCACAGACTGGACGAAAGCCACAACGCAGTAGTAGGTTCGCATCTGATGCAGTCCCGGGTTCGTGAAACCGGCGACGCATGGGTAGCCGCTCGGGCAGGTGGTCAGCGGAGTCACTTGGACCTGCGCGACGGCGATCGATCCGGAACCCGTCTTGGTCGCCCTTATCCCT
>DAOUEA010000042.1:0-3059 GCA_034430475.1 Chloroflexota bacterium
TGCCATCGCTCAGCAGAGACGGCAGGCCTGCCGCCTGGTCCCACAGGTAGCTCGCGCTGGAGCCACCGGATGTGGCCGATACCCGCAGACCATCGCCGTTGCTGGCATAGGTGACCGCGCTGGCACCCGCCGTTGCCGAGGCGAGATTGCCGAAGTCGTCGTAGCTGAAGGAGGCGGCTCCCGCGGCGATGCGGTTGCCGGCGGGATCGTAGGCGTAGGAGATAGCGCCCGCGGAGGTCAGCTCGCTTGCGGCGTCGTAGGAGTAGGTGGTCGTGGAGCCGCCGCTGGTCATGCCCGTGCGGTTGCCCGCGGCGTCGTAGGTGAAGCCGATGGTGGTGCCGTCGGCATAGGCGACGCTCGTGAGGCGGCCCGCCGCGTCGAGAACGTAGGACTCGGTGCCGCCCGTGCCGCCCATGCCCGTGCGGTTGCCCGCGGCATCGAGAACGTAGGCGTAGCGGGCCAGGATCGTGCCGCCCGCCTCGTACGTGAGGGTCGATAGGCGCCCGGCGGCGTCGTAGGTGGTCGCGCTCGAGAGGCCGTTGGGCCGCTCCAGGCTGGTCAGGCGGCCGTCGAAGTCGTAGCCGAAGGTCTGGATCTCCGTGGTTGGCCCGCCGGGCGCAGGCTCGAACCCGACGGCGCCAGAACGCTAATCAGCCGGTCGGCCGTGTCATAGCCGTAGGTCGTGGTGCCCGACGAGTCGGTCTTGCTTGGGCGGGAGCCATAGCTCGCCGACCGCCTACCGCCGGCTCTTGCGCGCTACCCTCGATCGTTGAGGCCCCACCCTCGCTCTGCAATGAATCGCTTGAGGTCCTTGTCCCAACGCCAATGCCCTGCCGCAAAGCACTCCGCCATGTACCCGAGGAAATCGACCAGGGTCCGCCAGCTACGTCGCGCCTTCAGCTGCCCGTCAGGGACTAGGAGAACTCGGCTAGCCGGCTCCTCGCCGCAGACGTACACCATGTCCGCACCCCCGTAACGCATGAAGGGCCACCACTCCACCGGCCAGGTCTCAGCCTGGTGCAGCTCACGATATCGGGCGAAGGCATCGAGGATGGAGGGGAAGGCTACTCCAGGGCCGAATTCAAGATCATGCCCCTCAGGCTCCAGGATATGCCAACGGGATTGGTCCACCCCGTTCTCCCACGTGTACAAGGCTTCGAGCGCCCAACATGACCCGATGCTGGCCTGCTGGAGAATGGCCCTGACCTCCTCGCGGCTCGACGCGACCGCCATGCAGACAGGCATCGGCGATCCTGCCTCCGCCTGCGCCATCACCAACCGCTCAGCAGCCTCTTGAACCTCCTGGGCCTCCTCCCAGTGAGGATCTGCGAGCGCGGCCGCCTCTGCTCGCCGACGGTACTCCGCCATGTGGGCCGCCTGGCGACGACGCAGCTCGTCGATGGGCACATACGAAACGTCGTAGGGGCCCGCAACCATGAACGGGGTCTCCAGCTCGCCTCGGATTAGGGCAAGCAGAGTGGCGATGAACGGACCGTCGTGGCGCGCGAATTCCTCTGTGTCGCGCCCTAGTGCAACGACCTCCCATTGATCGGGATCTCTCCCCGGGTCCGCCAACCAGCAGAAGACATCACCTTCGGCAGTCTCACCGAATGGGAGCAGCCCGCCGGGCTCGGGATAGATGGGGAACGGCATCGGCAGTTCGAGCGCTCGGGCATCGCGGAGGAGAGTCAGGCTTCTCTCTACGAATAACGCGAGCCTCGTGTCCTCGTCGGTGGAGAGCGGGCTCGGGATGAGCAGTAGCGTTCCGACGTTGCCGGGCCCGTAGTGCTCCACGAACTCCTTGAAGTCCGATGGAAGACGAGTCCCGATGGCCTCCTCTACCTCATTCCATTGAGCGCGTGAGGGCTTCTCCACACCGGAAGGTGGAGGCATTAGCCGATGCAGTTGATCCATCAAGGCAATCACGGGTTGTCGATGTCTTCCTGCAGGCTGAAACCCTTGGTGCCTACCGCGAACAGGGAGACCGAGGTCGGGATTGGGTCACTGCCGGTGTAGTGCGGTCGTACCCGGTACAGCACGACCTGACATTGCAGAACCGCCGCTCGGATCCAACCCTCGTAGGTTCGCATTCTCGTGCGGTTGGCGTACCTGTACATGGGAATGATGTTCCGCGGGTCACTGCCAGATCCACCGAGTATCTTGGCCACGAGATGCCCGCGGTCAAGACCGTTCCCATAGCCCTCTTCGGGATAGGAGGCTTTCGATCCTCCGACCAATACGGGGGTAAGGATTGCGTCTGCGCCGGTTGCGCGGCCGGCGCTGTCCAGTGGCTGCAGGAATATCGATCCCGCCTGAGTGAGCTCACAGTCGCCCTGCCTGGTTCTCGGCTCCTCCTTCGGCGGCGCGAACGGCACCTCGATCGGGGGGATGCGTGGCTCCGGATTGGGCTGCTCCACGGGCTGTTCGGGGGCCTTCGGGAAGGGGATGACGTTGTCGGGCGGACGAGGCTCGTCTGTCTCGTCGGGCCATGGGAGCGGCAAGGCGCAGGCGCGGGTGAGGATGCAGCCGAGCAGAACGCCGTCGATCGTGACCAAGCCCACGACAGCCCGGCCGAACCAGCCGATGCTTGGGATCGTGCGAACCGCGACCGCCGCGAGATTCAGCGCTCGTCCCGCGACGCCTACATCTCGTCCCCCCGGGTCGCTGTACGTAGTGGGGTTCTGCCCGGCGTACGCGTAGGGGTTGAAGCCGGTGATGCCTGGACCGCCTGGGGTGAGAGGATCGCGGCTGGTGAAGGTGCCACTCGCAGGATCGAGTGAGCGGGCCTGGAGGTAGACCAAGCCACTCGAGTCCGAGAGGGCGCCGGTGTAGCCCAGAGAGCCCACGGAGCCACTGGACGAACGGACGGAGCCGAAGACGTCGTAGGAGGCGGAAGCGCTGAGCGAGCCCGAGGAGTCCGTCAGGGCCCGAACAGAGCCGAGAGCGTCGGTGATCGGGTAGGCGGACGAGGAAGCATCGGTTTCGGCCAGCAGGGTCGCGTCGGCCGATAGGAAGCCGCTGGTGCCATCGCTCAGCAGAGACGGCAGCCCTGCCGCCTG
>DAOUEA010000043.1:0-1644 GCA_034430475.1 Chloroflexota bacterium
GTGGGATGGTGCGCTGCTCGCTGGCCCTGCCATGTCGCCGTTGACGTCGAGCGCTGGTGGTCACTAGACTGAACAGACGAGCTATTTGCGGAGGGTGGAGGGCGGCGCGTGGCGGACTTCGAACGGGCATCCGAGATTGATGCGAAGCCGCTGACGGCGATCCAGGTGCGAACCTTCGACGACGACTCCCGTCGCTTCGCCGGGATGGCCTCCGGCGGCCCGCCTGGCTACGACTCGCCCGAGTGGCAGGTGGCGATGATGCGCAAGGCCATCTACTACAAGATCACAGAGGCCGGCGAGATCATCGGCGGCATGATCGTTCTGCCGCGCCCGCACGGGGAGTACAACCTGGGCCGCATCTACGTGGCGCCAGAATGGCAAGGGAAGGGCATCGGACGCACGGCGATCGAGTTCCTGCATCGGTCGTTCAGCGACGCAAGGCTGTGGACGCTCGAGACGCCGGCCTGGGCTGTTCGCAACTTCCATCTGTACGAAGCACTTGGCTATCGAAAGGTGGGCCAACGCACAAGTGAGGGATTGACCGAGTATCTGTATGAACGGCGCACGCCGCCCGCCAGATAGGCAGAAGCTCCGGTGATCTGGTCGAGTCCAGCCCGCCGAGGGCCGGAGTCAGGGGACGCGCAGAACGCGCAGGGGGTCCCGGGTTGCGGCCACGGCGGCCGGCAGCGCCGACGAACAGACGAGCGCGATGACGGTCAGTACGCCAACGGAGACGGGGAATCGCATGTCGGGCCAGTAGCCGAGTGTCGACGCGAGGTAGGCCGTGCCCGCCGCCGTCCCGAGGGCGGCGCCGATGAGCGAGGGCCATAGCGTCGTCAGCACCACCAGGATAGTGAGCTGGCGTTGCGATGCCCCCAGAGCCCGGCGACGGCCGAAATCGCGCCGGCTGGCGACGGTTCCGGTGAACACCACGATGCAGGCCAAGGCGGTCGCTGCGGCGAGGATGACGACGACCAGCTGACGGTCGCGTCGCGCCACCTCGTCGCGAACCGCCTCCCTGGCATCGAGGAGACTCTGACTGCGCTCCACGGTCGCGCTCCCGCTAGTGCCGAGTCCTGCCATCGCCTTGAGGTTCGCGGTGATCGCGTCAACCCACCCGGCGTCGCTCGCCGCGACGATGATCCGGTCGAGGAGCAGGCTGTCATCGACGCTCGGAATGAGGACGAAGGAGTTGAGATCGGTGAGCGGGCTGTCGGCCTCAAACCACCCGACGACCGGCGTCGCCCCAGGGTCCAGAAGCGAGTAGGCGCCAGCCAGACCGACCCTGGCAGCGCTGGCCTCCGACACGTAGGCCCCCACGCCACTCTGCGCGGCGGCGCCGAAGCGAACCGGGGCCCTGACAGCTCGGTACTCGCGGGCCGGGGTTGGGCTTCCGCCGGTGCCCCGGGTTCGGACGTCGAAGACGGGTCCGAGGCCCACGACCCACTGCACGCCGCTCATCCGGGCGATCCGATCAACTGCCGCTGCGGGGATCACGGTGCCGGGTTCGGTGCCGACGAGAGTCATGACGGTCGCTCCGGTATCGTCGATCCGGCCCATGATCGCGGCCTGAGACACGA
Organism: Chloroflexota bacterium; assembly: GCA_034430475.1. Classification (GTDB taxonomy): domain Bacteria; phylum Chloroflexota; class Limnocylindria; order Limnocylindrales; family CSP1-4; genus Fen-1039. The sequence continues at coordinate 1,581 of DAOUEA010000043.1, forward strand.
CGCTGCTGCCGGCGGTCCCCAATACGAGCGCCGGCACGGCCATGGCCAGGATGAGAACGAGGCC
>DAOUEA010000044.1:0-19061 GCA_034430475.1 Chloroflexota bacterium
GTGCTCAGCGAGTCGCCGCCCCAGTGGACCGGGTAGCGCTGAGAGCCCGCCGTGGCGCTGCGGGCGAAGATGACCGCCTCGCCCCGGCCGCGCTTCTCGCGCAGCAGCTCGAAGACCGTGCGCGTGTACAGCAGCGAGTAGTAGTTGTGCATCCGCTCCGGGTCCGAGCCGTCGTGCCAGACGACGTCCGTCGGGATCCGCTCCCCGAAGTCCGTCTTGAAGCAGTCCACTCCCTGGTCGATCAGCCGGGCCAGGTGGCCGCGGTACCAGGCCGCCGCGTCCGGGTTGGTGAAATCGACGATGCCCATCCCCGGCTGCCACTGGTCCGTCTGCCAGACGTCGCCGTTGGGCCGGCGGAGCAGGTAGCCGGCCGCGGCCGCCTCGGTAAAGAGCGGTGAGGCCTGGGCCACGTAGGGGTTGATCCAGACGCAGACATGGAGCCCCTTCTCGTGCAGGCGGGCCAGCATCCCGGCCGGGTCGGGGAAGGTCCGCGGGTCCCACTCGAAGTCCACCCAGCGGTACTCGCGCATCCAGAAGCAGTCGAAGTGGAGGACGCTGAGCGGGATGCCGCGCTCGGCCATGCCGGTCACGTAGCCCTCGACGGTGGCCTCGTCGTAGCTGGTGGTGAACGAGGTGGACAGCCACAGCCCGAAGGACCAGGGCGGCGGCAGCGCCGGGCGGCCGGTGAGAGCGGTGTACTTCTCCAGGATCTGCCTGGGGCTCGGGCCGTAGACGACCAGGTACTCGAGCGACTGGCCCTCCACGCTGAATTGGACCCGGTCGTTGAACTCCGAGGCGACCTCGAAGCTGACCGTGCCCGGGTCGTTGACGAAGACGCCGTAGCCGCCGTCGGTCAGGTAGAAGGGCACGTTCTTGTAGGCCTGCTCGGTGGCGGTGGCCGGGTCGCAGTTGACGATGTCGATCGACTGGCCGTTCTTGACGAACGGGCCGAAGCGCTCGCCCAGCCCGTAGACGTGCTCGCCTACCCCCAGCTTCAGGCCCTCAACCATGAAGTGCCCGTGCCCCCCGTCGCGGCCGTGGCCGGGCCAATCGACGACGGTCATCATGCCCGGCTCGCTGGCGGTGAGCAGGCGGTCCCCGGCCAGGAAGCGCAGGCTCCAGGGGTCGTTGCGGTCCAGCTGGGCGGTGAGATCGCCGCTGCGCAGCGAGGCGGTCGAATCGTCGGCCACGACCTCGATTCCCTCGGCAGCCGAAGCTTCGAGCTCGAACTCAGGGCCCCGCCGCGCGCCGCCGGAGTGGTGAGTGGCCCTGACCCTGATCACGTCCGGCGCGGGCGAGGACAGGGCGAAGGTCACGGCCGCCAGGTCGTGCATGCCGGCCCGGCCCTCCGGCGCCTCGGTCGGGGCGACGACAGTGAGGGAATCGGCGGCCGCGTCCACGTAGTGGGCCGCTCGGGGGTGGAGAGCGGTCACGTTTTCCCGGTATTGCCACAGACCGTCGCTGAACTTCATGTCCCGGCCTCCGGGCGGGCGCCTCACGGAGTGGCCCGCGCCGATACGAGCAGTCGCGTGCCCCGCTGATGGGGCACATAATCGCCTCGTCGGCGATTCGATTCGTCGACAGGTGCAGTATCGCCGCTCCGAGGTTCCAGGATGAGCAAGATGTCGTCAACGTCCCCTTCCGAGCTGTTCAAGCTGGTCGAGGCCGGTGATCGGGTCTGGGCCGCCATCTCCATGTCGGGCGAGACGGTGGGCAATGCCGCGATCGTGGACCTGGGAGGGCGCGTCCTGGTCGTGGACACCTTCCTCACTCCGCGGCCCGCCGCCGATCTGCGCCAGGCGGCGCTGGACCTGACCGGCGCCGAGGCGGCCTGGGTCGTGAACACCCACTTCCACAACGACCACTGCGGCGGCAACGAGATCTTCGCCGCAGCCGCCCGGATCGCCTCGACCGAAGGCACGCGGGACAGGATCCTGGAGCGGAAGGCGGCGCTGCCGGACAGGATCGCCGAGATCGAGGCCCGGCTGGCCGAGCTGGGCGGCGGAGAGGCGGCCGGCGGCAAGGGAGGCGCGGCCGACCCGGAGATCGAGCGGCAGCGAGAAGAGCTGGCCCACGAGGTCGAAGTCCTGCGCCGGATGCGGGTCGTTGCGCCGGAGGCCACCTTCACCGACCGGCTGACGATCCGGGGCGAGCGGCGCCGGGTCGAGGTGGTGGCCGTGGGCGCGGCCCATACCTTCAGCGACGCGGTGGTCCACCTGCCCGAGGAGCGGATCCTCATCTCCGGCGACGTGGTGCTGAACGGAGTCCATCCCTGGGTCGGCGACGGCGACATCAAGTCCTGGATCGAGGTCCTGGGGCGGCTGTCCGGGATGGCCGCCGAGACGGTGGTCCCCGGCCACGGCGAGGTGGGCCGGGCGAGCGCCATCGCCGACATGGCCGATTACATGCGCGACCTGCTGGGGCTCGTCGAAGCGGCGGTGGCCGCGGCTCCCGGCGCGGCGCCGGAGGACCTGCCCGTGCCCGAGATCCCGGAGCGCTGGCGTTCGCTGTACATGCCCCACACCTGGCCGGGCGACTTCCCGGCAGCGGTCAGGGCAGGGACGCGGCCGAACTAGCCCTCGCCGGGATGGGTCAGTTCCCGGCCGCGGCCAGGACGAAGACGGCCGCCCCGATGGAGATCGCCAGCCCGACTGCCACCGCGACGAGGAGCATCTGCGTGGCGGCACGGTCGGCCACGTAGGGGGAGGGCTCGCGCGGAGGGGGAGGCGCGGACTGCGCCCAGGGGTCGAACTCGTTGGGCCTGGGCGTCGGCGCCGTGGCGGTGAGCGAGGCGCCGCACTTGCCGCAGAACAAGTCGTCGTCCCGCACCGAGGCCCCGCACTGAAGGCAATACCGGCTCGCCATCTGCGCAGTCTACCCCGCGCCGGGTGGCGCGACCGCTCCCGCTGATCGCCGGCGCCCCGCCCATCGCTCCGCCTCAGGGTGACGGCTCGAAGATCGTCAGGCAGGCTCCGACCACGCAGCGGCGCTCCGTCTGGCGGTAGCCGGCGGGGAGCCCGGGCAGCGAAACGTCGGGCGAGGCTACCCAGAAGATGGTGCCTCCCGACTGGATCACGTCCGCCGGCACGACGCCGATGACGGCGCCGTCGGGATAGGCGGCCGTGCCGAAGTACCACGGCGGCGGCGCGGTCGCCACGACGTACAGCCGCTCCTGCAGCTCGGGGCCGCCCTCGCTCAGCAGCACCAGGTAGTGGTTCGGGTCGGCGGCCACGAGATCGACGGGGCCGACGCGCGACTCGATGTCGGGCAGCAGCGACTCGGTCTCGGGGTGAGTGATCGTCGTGCCCAGGGCGAGTGACGGGACGGCCATGGCGAGCAGCGTGAGCGCGGCCAGGCGGCGGGGGATCGCCGCCAGACCCACTCCGGCCAGGGCGAAGAGGGGCAGCCACATCACGCCGGCGTAGCGGGCCTCGAAGATCGGGCGCCACAGACTGGCGAGTACGAGCATGACGACCCCCGAGCAGGCGACGAGCATGAAGGCGACGCGCCGAGCGGCGGCCGGGCCGGCGGTCTTCGTCCAGGCAGCCGCGGCCAGGAGGGCGGCCAGGCCGGCCAGTATCGCGATCCCCTGGAGCGTCACCAGCGTCCCGCTGCCGGGCACGCCGGCGTTCACCGGCGGGCCGGCGAAGAGCTGGACAAGCGTGCCGAAGCCGGAGGCGTCCAGGGGCTGCACCCAGAAGCCCTGGCCGGCGTGGGCGAACTGCTCGCCCGCGACGAGGAGCCAGGCGCCCAGGCTGGCGATGGCGGCCCCGGTCGCCAGAGTCGCCCGGACCAGGGTTCGGCCGGGCGGCCGCAGGAAGGTCAGGGCCAGGAGCACGCCGAGCAGCGCCAGGACGGCGAAGTAGTCGGTCCAGACGGCGGCCGCGGCGACGAGCCCGTAGGCGATCCAACGGCCCAGGTCCGAGCGCCAGGACGGCGCCTCGATGGCCCGGCAACCGAGCAGCAGCGCGGCCACGACGAGCGTCCCGGCCGGGGCGTACATGCGGGCGTTCAGCGAGACCAGCACCGTCGCCGGCAGGAACGCGGCCACAGCGGCGGCCCACAGGCCCGCGGCGTCGTCGGCCACGCGGCGGCCGAGGGCCGCCAGCAGCGGGATCAGGGCGATCCCCGCCAGGGCGGGCACCAGGCGCAGAGCCCAGGGCTCGGCGCAGATGTGGGCGATGGGCCACTCGACGGCGTAGAAGAGGGGCGGGCCGCTGTCGCGGCTCACGGCCGAGATCATCTCGCCGAAGGGCCGCGTGACCACCGCGGCGGTGAAGTCCTCGTCGTAGCCGAGGGGCTGGCGGGCCAGCAATCCCAGCCGCAGCGCTGCCCCCGCGGCCACGACGCCCGCCAGAGAGCGGCCGTAGGTCAGCCACGCCGGCCGTGGCGCGTTCACGGCGTGGTGGCCCAGACGACGGGCCGGCCCAGCGGATCCCAGGCTACCGGCACCGCCCGCTCGACCGCGGCATCGCCCAATGCCGGCCGGAAATCCTCGGCATCGAGGGCCAGGTAGAACGGATGGGCCGAGGGGCTCGGCACCTTCGTCCCGGGCGTGTAGACGACCGTTCCTTCATCCGCGTTCAGGAACTCGATCACGTAGCCGGAGTGCTCGTCCAGGATCGCCGCCGTGCCGGGATGATCCGCGGCGTAGGCGGCCATGTCGGTGAGGGGGTAGCTGAACGCCTGGTAGCGATCGGCGACCGGCCGGGTGAGATAGACGAGCCCGCTCCAGGCCGCGCTGGCTGCCAGCACGGCGGCCACCAGCCCGATGGCCAGGGGGTGCACCAGGCGACCCGCCACCGCCTCTCCCGGGCCCACCGCCGAGGCCTCCTCTGGGCCCGCCGCCTCTGAGCCCGCGCCGCCCGTCAGGCGCCGCACCGAGTCGGCGAACTCGGCGGCACCCAGGCCCAGCGTCACCCCGAGAGGCGCGGCCAGCCCCAGCGCGCGCAGGAAGTGCGGAGTGCCGCCGTCGATAGCCAGCAGCGGCGGCAGCAAGAAGACGGGCAGGGCGATCAGGATCAGCGAGCCCTCCGGCGAGCGGCGCATCCGCCACAGGCGTACCAGCCCGGCCAGGGCCAGCGCCGCCAGGGGGATCGACAGCAGCGGCAGCTCGGCCACGTTGTGGCGGGCATTCGGGTCGCCTGTCAGGCCGAACATGCCGATCGTGTACAGGATGTGGCCGACTATGTTCGCGTTGGGGTCGGCGGCGGGGTTGAACGGGCTCGTGGCGGCGATCCGCCCGAAGTAGTTGGCCGGGTTGGTCAGGGCCACGGCCAGCATCGGAGCGGCCACCGGCAGGAAGGCGGCGCAGAAGGCAGGGATTCCCGGTCGGAGGCGCCGGTAAGCGGGCTGGTTGGCGACGCGGAGCCACAGCCACCACAGGACGACGAGCACGGGCAGCAGCTTGAGGGGCTGGTAAGTGTAGAGGGCCGCCAGCGCGGTCACGGCTCCTGCCGCCACCGCGGCGCCGCGCCCCGGCCTGTCGGCCCATCGCAGAAGCGCGGCCAGCGCCACCGCCCCGAAGAACGGCACGATGGCGTTGCGCATCCCGTCGCGGCTGACGCAGATCAGCCACAGCGAACCGGCCGCCCAGGCCGCGGCCGCCAGGGCGGTCCAGGCCCCGTAGCGACGGGCCAGCCACCAGATGGCTGCCACTCCGGCCACTCCGAAGGCCGCGGCCACGCCGCGAAGGACGACCACCGACGATCCGAACAGCGAGAAGGCGCCCGCGACGACGTAGGCGAAGAGCGCTTCACGGCCGCCGTCACTCTGGAACCAGACCAGGAAGTCGGGCCGGAAGCCGGGCTGGTGGAGCAGCCGCCAGGCGTCCAGGCCCTCGGCCGCTTCGTCGCCGTAGAGGCCGCCCGGGTTGGTGGCCAGGTCGAAGAAGCGCAGCCAGGCCGCGAGGGCCAGGATGGCCGCCAGCAGCGCCAGGGGAGCGGCCCGCTCCAGGACCGCCTCGACCCGGAGGATCGACCGCCCGATGACCCGGCCCCTCTCGGGGCGCTGCCCCGCCATTGCCTAGCCCCGCGCCGCCTCGGCCAGGCGGCGCATCTTGATCTCGGCCTGGTCGGACTCGCCGCCCTCGTGGCCGTTGAACGGGTAGACCTCGATCTGCTTGGGGCCGGCGTAATGGTTATAGGCGGCGAAGATCGTCGACGGCGGGCAGATCTCGTCCATGAGGGCCACGGAGAAGAGCGCGGGCGTCTTGCTGCGAGCGGCGAAGTTGAGGCCGTCGTGGTAGTCGAGCGTGGCCAGGGCCTGCTCGGCCTGGTCGCGGTGGATCTGGCACCAGCGCACGATCTCGTGATAGGGATCGCTGTCGGTCAGCTGGATCGCCCGGCGCCAGTGGCACATGAACGGCACGTCCGGGGCCGCCAGCATCAGGTTGGGCACCAGCCCGGCCACGGCCAGGGTCAGGCCGCCGCCCTGGGAACCGCCGGTCACCGCGACGCGGTCTCCATCAACGGCCGGGTGGACGCGGGCCGCCTCGACGGCGCGCACGGCGTCGGTCATGAGGCGGCGGTAGAAGTAGGTGTCGGGGCTGGAGATGCCGCGCGTGGCGAAGCCCGGGTACTGGCCCGTCTCCTCGGCCGCCTCGGCGTCCGGCGTGTCGCCGGAGCGCCAGGACGAGCCCTGGCCGCGGAGGTCCATCACCAGGTGGGCGAAGCCCGAGCTGGCCGGCAGCAGCCAGTCGATCGGCCGCCCTCGTCCGCCGCCGTAGCCGATGTACTCGACCACGCACGGCAGCTTGCCGCTCTCGACGAAGGGCGAGGAGCCCGGATCTCGGGGCATTAGCAGCCAGGCCTTGATGGGCTGCCCGCCGAAACCGTTGAAGGCCGCGTCGAAGACGTCCAGGGTCGAGAGGCCAGCGTCGTGGGGCTCGAACCGGGCGTCCAGTGGGTGCGATCGGGCGGAGACGAGCGTTCGATCCCAGAATGCGTCGAAGTCGGCCGGCTCGGATCGATCGGGCTTGTAGACCCGCAGCTGTTCGATTGGCAGATCCAGGAGCATTGCTTCCTCCGCTGTGGTCAGTCCGCGTTCGCCCGCTCCGCGTTTGCCTGCTCTGCGTTTGCCTGCTCCGCGCGCTGGGCGCGGGCCGCTTCGACGGCTTGCAGGAAGTCGGCCCACAGACCCTCGAACGCCTGGGGAGTGGACTCGAGGCGCTCGGGGTGGCACTGGACGCCCAGGACCCAGCGATCGCCGCGCATCTCCAAGCCCTCCACCAGCCGCCCGCCCTCACTGCCGTGGGCCCAGGCCACGGCGCGCAGGCTCGGGGCCAGGCGAGCCTGGTCTACGGCCTGGTGATGGAACGAGTTGGCCTCCAGGTGGAGTATCGTGTCGCCTTCCTGGGTCGCCGCGAAGCCATCCGGCGCCCGCTCGGCGATGGCCCGGGCCAGGGTGCTGTCCGGGTCGACGTCCAGGTCGTGGGTGAGCGCGGTGCCCAGGCCGTAGGGCGTGCCGGCGTGGCTGGGAACGTCCTGAATCAGGCTGCCGCCGCACAGGACGTTGATCATCTGGTGGCCGCGGCAGATGCCCAGGACCGGGATCGCGCGCCGCTCCGCCACCTGCCAGGCCAGGCGCTCCAGCTCGTCCCGGCCGGGCTCGATCTTGCCGGCGCCGCTGGGCGTCTCGCCGTAGGTCGCGGGGTCTATGTCGCCGGCTCCGCCGGAGAACAGCAGCCCGTCCATCGCCTCCAGGAGCCGGTCCCTCTCGCCGGCCGGCGTCCTGACGTCGAGCGTGACCGGGTTGCCGCCCTGGTGGGCCACGGCCTCGGCGTACAGCTGCTGCTTGCGCAGGGTCAGCTCGGGGTCGTCCGTCCAGGCCGGGTCGGTGACGGTGATGACGATCAGCGGGGCGTCCGCCGCGGGCGCGTTCTTTGCCATGCCCGGGAGCATACCTCCCGCCGGGGGACGGCGATCCCCGGAACCGAACCGTGAGGCCGGCGTCCCGGCTCGGCCTACGGCCAGGGGCCCTCGGAGCCGGCCAGCGGGTGATCGCGATCCGGCGACCGGGGCTCGGCCGCCACCGCCAGCCAGCCGAAGTAGAACAGCAGCCACCAGCTGGGGTTCATAGACCCCGCTCCCAGGAGGAGCCAGACGGCTGTGCCGCTCTCGAACAGCAGGACGGCTGGCAGGGCGAAGGCGAAGCCGTGCGGCCAGAGAGCGGGCGAGGCGAAGACCGAGGCCAGGCCCAGCGCGGCGAGCAGGCGGCGCCCCCTGAAGGCGAGCGCGACCGCGACCAGGGCCGCGGCGATGGCCACGTACACGAGCGAAGGCAGGTAGCGGGCGTAGGAGCTGCCGTACAGCGCGACCGCGGCTGCCTGCGAATCGGCGCGGTAGCCCAGGCCGGCCCACCACTCGGACCAGGAGTCGGCGCCGGTCATGGGCAGGGTCACGAGCACAATCGCGGCCAGCGCCACTATCCCTACGACGAGCGACCGCCAGCGCTTCTCACGGACGAGCCACAGGGCCGGCAGGCCGGTCTGGACCTTGAGCAGCCCGCTCAGGACCAGGCCCGGCCCGGCTCTACGGGCCAGGGCGAAGAGCAGCAGGGTCAGGCTGGCGATGTTGCCGGATTCGATGCCGATCATCACCGGCGGGAAGGCGACCATCAGCAGGCTGTTGATGGGCCGGAGGCCGAGCAGCCGGAAGGCAGCGAAGGCGCAGACGGCCAGGAGGGCGGTCCAGCCCACCGCGACCGCCGGATGCGGCAGCCGGGAGAGCAGGCCGAAGACGGGCAGCAGGGGTGGCGGGTAGAGGAAGTAGTCGGAGGCGGCGTTCTCGGGCCAGACGACGATCGGGGCGGTCATGTAGGGCTGTCCGCCGTCGAGCCAGCGACCGCACGAGCTGAGGTAGACGTTCAGGTCGTAGAGATGCCGGTCCTGCTGCCAGAGCAGGACGTCGAACAGCAGCCACGAGACGACGACCGGCACGACCAGCAGGGTGACCGGCCGGAGGGGAGCGACCCGGTCCGGGCGAACCAGCCCGGCCGACACGGCCAGGACGACAGCGCTGCAAGCCAGCCACCAGACCCAGAACGGCATGCCCGCTATCGGCCGCCCCAACTGGTCGATCAGGGCGATAGCGACGATCGCCAGCCCCGCCGGGACCGCCAGATCAACTCCGCGCACCCGGGTCCACCGCAGAGCGGCCACGTCGGCCAGGAAGCGGCGCAGAGAGATCACCCGGCTGAGCGTGGTGTCGATCACGCGGCGGATTGTAGAGCCATGCCCGCCGGCTGCGGGGCCGCTATTCGCAGCCCTCGCCTTCGGCCGTGTGGCGACCGCGGCGCCACGGCCCGCGAGCGTGCCTCGGCCGCAGACGGCCACATCGCGCGGCCCGCAGTTCATCGCCGCCGGACCTACCATTGGGCCGTGCCGAACCCTCGGGTCTGCGCAACCTGGCCGTCCAGTTCCGGCCCATCCGGCCCTCAACCGGGGGAGTGGCTCTGTCCGTGGCCACCCAGGTGGCCGCGACCCTGCTGGCCGCGCTCTTCCTGGCCCTGGGGGTCTCCAACGCGGCCATCGTGTACTTGTTGCCGGTCGTGGCCGTGGGCACCGTATTCGGCAGCCGCCCCGCGATCGCCAACGGCCTGGCCGCCTTCCTGATCTACGACTTCCTCTTCGTCCGGCCCGTCCACACCTTCGACATCTCCGCCCCGGAGGAGTGGCTGGACTCACCGGACGGCGGCTGCTGCGGGCGGTCTGGCGCTCGGCCTATGACCAGGAGGGCCACTACCTCCACGTCTACGTCAGCCGTCTGCGGCGCAAGCTGGCGGCTGCCGATCCGTCCGGCGCCGCGGCGGGGCTGATCGTCGCCGAGCCCGGGGTCGGCTACCGGATCCTGGCCGGGTAGGGCTCAGGCCGCGGTGTGGCGGCGGTCCACCCGGACCGAGTGGCGCAGTGTCTCCAGCTCGCCGGCCCCGGCGAAGATCTCGGCGCCGGCCTCGATCCCCACCAGGTAGCGGGCCGGGTCCAGCTCCTGCGGGGCCAGGAAGTCGAAGAAGCGGGCCAGGTCCAGCGAGGCGGCCTGCTCGCTGGCCGTTCGAACGAAGGAGTGCACCAGCCACTGGCTTCGGGGATGACCGCCCTGCCACAGCTCCCACTCCGCGCCGTCCACGGTCACGGTCGTTTGAGGTGCGCCGATCGGGGTGGCCCCGCCGCCGCGATGGAGCCAGATCATGATCTCGTCGGTCAGCTCCTCGGGCTGGGGATCCGGGGTCGAGGCGAGCCAGATGTCGTAGGCGACGTTGAGCGGCCCGGCGATCTCCTCTGCCAGGCGGTACTGCCACTCCGAAGTAGCGGCGGCTATGTCGGACAGCCTGAGCGGCAGCTCGCAGCTTGGCGTCGCCAGACCGAAGTGCCAGCCCATCACCGCCGCCGCATACGACTTGACCGAGCGCGGGTCGCCGGTCCAGCGCCAGCCGGTGGACCAGGCGATCGCCCTGTCATCAGCCGCCGCCGGCTCCGCCCAGAGGCACTGCTCGCCCGCACCAGGGCGTGCTCCCCACAGGTTGTTGAGCAGCAGATACCGGCCCCTGGCCAACGCCCCGCCATGGTCGCAAACGCGATCCAACGCCACCTCCTCCGCAACTGCCGGCCCCTGCGCCGGTCCACCAACGATACGCGACGCTGTCTGTTGAGCGCTTGTTGAGTGCTCGGAGCCCTCCCTGGGGCCGATTCCTCTTGGCGGCGTGGCTCAGTCTGAGGGCATGGCGACAGTGGCCAGAGTCTCGGGTCGAACGCGGACGGCAACTCGCGATCCTCGCCCGCTTCCGAATCGGCCGACGACCCCTCACCTGCCACCGCCCTGGCCTCCGCGCAGCTGTTCGAACCCGCCGGCGAGGACCTGGCAGCCTCGCCCCTCGAGCCCGGCCTGGCCGACGTCGAGGCCGCCGTCTCCCTTGTCGAATCGGGCCTGGCCTCGCGCGTCGTCGTGACCGGCCTCGCGCCCTGGCCGGGGATGCTGTGGCAGACCTATCAGCTGGCGCAGATGGCGGACGTCTCGATCGTCCCGACCCTGGAGCCGGGCGGCCGCGTAGTCATCGTCGTGGTGAGGAACCGCCTGATTGATGGCTGAGCTGCAAGCTCTGCGCGGCCGGAAGCCCGGCGACCGGCGCATCCTCATCGAGCGGCCGCACGCCCGCTACTTCCGCTACCTGGCCCCGGGCGTGCTGGAGGCCAAGCTCGAGGCGCAGGCTCCCCGGACCGCCTACCAGCGCCACATGGCCCGCCTGCGGGCCATCCTCTTCGGCAAGCCGCTGCCGTCGGAAGCGGACCTGACGGAGCGCCTGCCCAAGTGGAAGGCGCTGCCGATCTTCGCCTCGGACGTCATGTCTTCGGTCGCCTACGCCAGCGGCGCGAGCATGCTAATCCTGCTCGGCGCCGGCACCGAGGCCTTCAAGTACCTGCTCCAGTTGTTCACGACCGGCATCCTGGTCCTGGCCGCCCAGACCAGCTTCGCCGACTTCCCGCGCCTGTCGTCGTTCCTGGCCCGCGACGGCTTCTTCCCCCGCCAGTTCGCGCTGCGGGGCGAGCGGCTGGCCTTCAACTCCGGCATCGTGGCCCTGGCCGCCGCCTCAATCCTGCTGGTCGCGGTCTTCAACGGCTCGGTCGAAGGCCTCATCGGCCTGTACGCGGTCGGCGTCTTCACCTCGTTCACCCTGTCGCAGGCGGGGATGGTGCGCCATGGCTGGCGCAATCGCGGCCCCGGCTGGCAGCGCGGAGTGCTGGTCAGCGGCATCGGCTCGGCCACCACCCTCGCCGTAGCCCTGGTCGTGATCGCCTCCAAGTTCGAGCAGGGAGCCTGGATCGTTCTGGTCGTCATCCCCATCCTGGTGGCGGTGATGCTTCTGATCCGGCACGAATACGACGAGGAAGGCCGGGGCCTGGAGGTTCAGCCCGACGTTGTCTTCGGCGCCCGCATGCGGCGCCAGCGCGTGGTCGTGGCGGCTCAGACCATGAGTCGGGCGGTGGTGCGGGCGGTGAGGCTGGCCCAGACGATGGGTGAGGAGGTGCAGATCGTCCACGTCACGCTGGACCGCAGCGAGGGCGAGCGCTTCAGGGAGCGGGTGGACAAGCAGCTGCCGGGGGTGCGGGTTGTGCTCGTCGAATCGCCCTACCGGGCCCTGGTCCGGCCCTTCGTCCGCTACCTGGAAGTCAGCCAGGCGGAGGATCCGGAGCGGGTCACGATCGTCCTCCTGCCGGAGCATCTGCCCCGCCACTGGTGGGATCGCGTTCTCTACAACCAGAACGTGCACCGAATCCGATCGGCGCTCATGGGGCGCAGAGACTTCGTAATCCTGGATTGCCCCTACCTCCGCGAGGCATGATCCAGAGGCGAAGCGTGAGGCCGGGCCCGTCGCCAGGATGATCGCCGGGCCTGACCTTCAGCTTAGTCGCGGTCGCCGCCGCGCCCGAATCGAACCCGGATGGCCGGAAGCGTCAGGCGCCGACCGTTGGCCAGCAGAACGAGCACTGGCACCGCGATGGCCACTGCCATGCAGACGGCCAGCTCCCACGTCAGGATCGGCGGCTTGGCCGCCGCCAGGCTGTTGTGGCCGAAGACGAAGGTGCTGTTCCAGGACGGCAGCAGCTCGGTGAAGCGGCCGGGCATCTGATCGGGTACCTGCCAGGCCGAGAGCGTCGGCAACATGGCCACGAAGGCGACTGCCAGCCCGACCAGAATCCCGGCAACGAGCGCCTTCGGCCTGACGAACCGCCAGGCCAGGAGACTGACTACCAGGCCGACCCCGAGCCACGGCAGGACCCACGCCGGCCAGGTGCCCCAGGAGCTGTCGCAGATCTGCCAGGTCTGGGTATTCGCAACGCCCGAGGCATAGCACAGCGGCCGCAGCCCCAGCCACATCAGGGCTGGTGCGATCACTACCAGGGCAGTCGAGAGGCGGGCCAGGCGCCACGTCCACACGGTAGGGCCGTCCCACAGCTCAGCCAGGAAGTAGGCCAGCAACACAAGGGCGAAGAGCAAGGTGGGGTAGAAGTGGTAGTCGTAGGTGACGCGGTCGATGCGGGCCCACGGCAGCCACAGCGCCAGGGCAGCCACGGCCAGCAGGCCCAGGGATTGGTCGCGTCTGCTCCAGGCCTGCCACATGCCGAAGGCGGCGGCCGGGATGGTGAGCCAGAAGAGGAACGGGTTGCCGGCCTCGATCACCGTGGCCTGCCCGTTCAGCATGTTCTCCAGATAGGCCCAAACCGGCTTGAGATCGAACGGCCAGGCCCACCACGGCGAAGCGGCACCATGGCCGGCGCGCCATTCGTTGTGGAAGTTGTACATCTGGACCTGGAGATCCCAGAAAGTCTGGCCGGTATGTCCGGGCGGCCAGCCGGCGAACAGTTGCGGGCTGCCCCCGGCGGAGAGAGCCCACGGTATGTAGCTGGCCACGTAGACGGCGACTGGGATGACCGTCAAGCAGGCCATCACCCAGGCGAAGGGCAAGCCTCTTCGCCAGCGGGGATCGGTCCAGCGCGGCTGGGCCTCCTCGACCGGCCCGGCGCGGACGATGCCGACCGCCAGGAGCGACGTCAGGCCGAGCAACAGCAGGGCGAACGTCAAGTTCCCGGGTCGGGCCGCCAGGGCCAGGTAGCCAAGGAAGCCGGTCAGGCCGATCATGCCAGCCAGGGCCAGCCAGCGCCCCGGCCCCGAGCGCAGCAGGACTATCAGGCCTGCGGCGCCGATGGCATACAGCCCCGGCCACTTGGTGGCCACGGCCAGGCCCAGCAGCACGCCGATGAGCGGCGGTAGCAGCAGTCCCTCGAACAGGGCGCGTTTGCCCCACGCTCGGGACTGCAGCAGATAGGCAAGTGCCAGGAACGCCGCAACGATGAAGAGGGCCAGGTAGACGTCAATCCCGGCGATGCGCGACCGGCCGAATATGAGGCCGTCGACGCTGATCAGGGCGGCCAGGATCAAGCCCACCGAGCGGCGACGGAAGAGGACCATGGCCAGCAGGTACAGCAGCCCGGCCAGGAGCGAGCCGGCGATCACCGCCGGCAGCCTCCAGGCGAAGGCGTTGCTGCCGGCGTTGATGATCGAGTAGGTGCCGGCGCTGCTGAAGGCGATTGCCCGCTCCCGGTCGTTCCCCGGGTCGTTCGCCTGAGCGTCGACGACCAGGGCCGCCGGCTGGAATTCCAGCTTCGCGTCAGCGAAGGTGCAGTTGCTGTTGGGATCGACCACGAAGACGGTCGGTGTGCCGTCGCGGGTCTTGCCCGCGACGTGGAGCAGGTTCGTGGCCGGGTTCCACTCCACGTCCGTGACCGTGCCGGGCATCTTGAGATTGGTCCAATCGACGAGTTTGTAGTCGGCGTCGAAGGTGAGCAGCTCCAGGGTGGCTGTGCCCGTGGCCACGTAGAGCGTCGGCTGGTAGAGGAGCTCCCGCCAGGCCTTCATGGTCGGGTTGCCGTACACCAGGTCCATGCCACGGGCACCGCCCAGGAGGGTCACCCTGGAGATCTCTTGAAGGTTCGTCGGGTTGAGCTGCCGCAGGCCTTCGGGCGTGGCCGCCAGGGCGATCCAGTGGCCGTTCACCAGATACGTCTCGATGCTCGAGACCCCCGGCACGCCCAGCCTCCAGGTCACGCTGCCTGAACCGATGTCAACCAGACGGACTGTGTCGGGAGACTCGACAAGCAAGCCGGAGTAGCTGACCGGCCGCAGGCTGACGATCTCCGCACCGACGCTGGCGACCTGAAAGGCCTGGGGTGTCGTGCCGTATTCCGCCAGAGTGTCGAAGGCCCGCGAGTCGTACTGCCATATGCCACCGTCGATAGTCCCGACGAAGATGCGATGGGAGGAGGTGTCGACTGTGACGGCTTGCGCGCCTTCAAGAGGCAGCAGGACCGCCGTGTCGAGCGCGCCGTGCTGGGCCACCGCGATCCCGGTGCCGGTGGCCAGGAAGATTCTGTCGCCGGAGAGGCCGCTGGACGCGGTCGGGTCGAGGTAGGTCGGCTCGTACGTGGCATCCGAGACCGTCCAGCTCATGGCCCTGGTCAGCGTGACCTCGTTGTTCCCGGCCAGGGCCATTCCGCCGGCAATCAAGTACTTGCCGAAGGGCGGGTGAGTATTCTCGCTGAGGTCATGGGGCAGGCCGTAGCGCCAGTCCTGCAGGAACTCGGCGCCGGTTCCCGCGTAGTAGATCTCATCGAAGTACATTCCCTTGGGCGTACCCAGGCTCTGGATCCTGAAGGCGAAAGTGAGCACGATCAGCAGCAGGGCGAAGCCGAGTTCGAAACGGCCGATCGAGCGGGTCCCCTTTGGCTTGCCGCGGGACTCCTTGTTGCCCCAGCCCCAGTACTCCTCTTCGGGTGTGGCTTTGGGCGGCGGTGCGCCTCTCGCAGGCCGATACAACGACTTGAGCTCGGGCCAGGCTTCAGCCATGGCTGGTCGGGCGACCTTCCAGACGAAGACGGCTAGAGCTATCAGCAGGGTGGCCGTGACGACGATCGCTACAGCCACGACGGCTATCTCGTAGCGCGATTGGGCTGCCAGCGGTAGCTTCTGCATCGCCGTCGAGCCGTAGTTGTGGAACGGGAGACTCACGACGGCGTGCAGGTTCACCGTGTTGGCCAGGCCCAGGATGAGATACCACCACCGCCAGCCGACGGAGGCCGCCGCCAGCAATGCCCCGATTCCGAAGGCCGGGAACAGATAGCGTTCGTGGACGCGAGTGGGGACGGCGAAGAACGCGACGGCCAGCACGGTCAGGCCAAGGATGATGGCGGTCCTGTCGTTGCGCCAGGCGACCGTCGTCACCACGACCATTGCGACAACGGCGAACAGCGCCATACCCAGGGTGGCCGCTTGCACGCCGAGGATCGGCGTGGAGTCGTAGGTCCACCGCAGGTCACTGCCGGACATGGCCCGGCTGAGCGGGGTGGGTCCGGCGAGGGCCCAAGCGTTGAATGCGTTTGCGGTCAGCTTGTCGTAGTACTCGGCCGCGTTCTGAACCAGGGCCGCGAACCCAGCCACCTGGCCCATCACCGGGGTGGAGGCCCATTCGGGGCCGGCCCACTTCTGGAGGTCGAAGGGCAGGATGAGGATGATGAAGGTCAGGATGCCGACGATCGTGCATGCAATCAGGCGGGCCGGGC
The DNA here is from genome assembly GCA_034430475.1 of Chloroflexota bacterium. Classification (GTDB taxonomy): domain Bacteria; phylum Chloroflexota; class Limnocylindria; order Limnocylindrales; family CSP1-4; genus Fen-1039. The sequence goes on from DAOUEA010000044.1 coordinate 16,112, forward strand.
CTCGTTGTCGGCTGAACCAGCCGCGGAAGAGCCGGTCGACGGCTCCGCCCAGGCCTGTGGGCTGAAGGGTGTCCTCGGGCAGACGGCCGAGCAGGTAGCGGCCGGCCAGCACCGCCGCAACGATCAGCAGCCCGATGGCGTACTGTGGCTTGACGACAGCCGCCAGCACGGCCACCGCCGTGGCCTGCTCATCCCAGCCGTCGATCAGCAACAGGGCCATCCACACCAGCAAGAGGGCCCCGAATGCGTCCATCTGGCCCCACAGCGCGGAGTCGTACCAGGTGACGGGGATGAACAGGTAGAGCGCCGCCGCAATCAGGCCGGCTCGCCCACCATACCAGCGCGCGGCCACGCGGTAGAGCAGCCCGGCCAGGGCAACGTCGGCCAGAATCCCGGGCAGCTTCAGCAGACTCTGGATCACGTCAGCAGCCGGGATGCCCAGGACGCCCGAGAGGGCGTTCCCCAGGACGCCGATGGGCCACAGGACGTAGAGGTATCCGGGAGGGTAGTCAATCCAGCCGGCGTTGCTGTAGAAGCCGCCCGGGCCGTGGTCGGCCAGCGTCTGAGCCCAGGTGCCGAAGAGATGCAGGTCGCCGGTGAGGCCCTGACCGGGGAACAACACGTAGGCGATCACCAGGCGCAGGATCAGGCCGGCCAGAAGCAGGAGGGCGGCGAAGGCGCCCGTGCTGAACGTGACGTCGACCTGTTTGCGACGCAGGGGTGGGGTAGGGGGAGGGATGAGGTCTCTGACCGACTGGGAACTCCCCGACCAAGGTGGCTGAGTCACGCCCTGTCCTCCGCCCGGGCTTCTGCCCGGATAACCTGCGCGACCCGGCTGGGTTGCCCGCATAGCGAGCGGCTCCGATGGCCGGGCCCGGTGCCTGCCTCCGTTTTGCGCCGTGGCCGTGCGAGCGCCTTCCCGACCTGTGGATGTGGCCGGCGCGCGCCGTCGCGATTACCATAGCAGTTGACCGGGCCCAACCGGAGATCGTCATAGCCTGGAGAGATGTCGAGCATGTTCGGAATCGGTGCGCGCGGCCTTCACCGGCCGGCCGGAGCTGGAATTCTGGTGGTGTTGCTCGTGATCGGAGGAGCGGCATGCTCAGGCCAGAGCGACGCCGACCTGGCCAGGGAGGCACTCGAGGCTGGCCTGGCTGCCCAGCAGGCCGGCGATCTTGAGAATGCGCAAGCTCAGTACCTCAAGTGCATCGAGTACGAGCCTATGAACAAGGTCTGCCTGTACGACCTGGGGCTGGTTTCCCAAACAGCCGGATCTCGCGTCGCGGCCGAGAACTACTACCGGCTAGCACTGGCCGCGGATCCCGACTACACGCCCGCGCTCTTCAACCTGGCGATCGTGAGCGATCAGCTGGGCGCGCCTCAGGAGGCCATCATCCTCTACCGGCGCTACGTACAGCTCTTGCCGAACGACCCGCGTGGCCACCAGAATCTCGGCGAATTGCTGCTCCGGACTGGCTATCTGGAGGAGGGGTACGCAGAGCTTGCGACGGCCATGGCGCTCGACCCCAGCCTGAACCTGAAGACACCTCCACCTAGCACAGAGCCCACGCCTGAGCCCAGCACCGAGCCCACGCCTGAGCCCACGCCTGAGCCTTCGCCCTCCGAGGAGGCGTAGGGAACCCACCCCGCAACCGCGCATTGATGATGTAGAGCCCCGGCGCTTCGCGGCGCCGGGGCTCTGTTCTTGTGGACTGGGCCCGTGACGGGCAAACGGCCCCGTGCTTGAGGCCTAGCAATCTGCCCCGCTCGGGATCCGGGCGGGGCAGATCGATGACTCGCTGCGAGGTGGCTACTAGTTGTAGGGCATCGCGATCCAGTTGACCGTCACCCCACCCGTGGGAGCGGTCACGCTGCTCCCGGTTGTGGGATCGACCAACGTGATCGTGAAGCCGTTCACCGTCTTCCCGGAGGCCTGGAGGATCACCGGGCTGCCGATGCTGGGGCTGTTGGTGATTTCGACGACGGCGGCGTAGCTGGTGCTCGACATAGCGGAGCTGAACGAAACCGTCACGCTTGCGTTACCCGAGGTGATCGTGCCGGTGCCGGCTCGCCAGTCTGTGAACGTGGGACCCGTATCGCCCTGCGGGCCTGTCGGCCCTGTCGGCCCTGTCGGACCCATCGGCCCGGTCTCGCCTGTCGGCCCTGTCGGACCCATCGGCCCGGTCTCGCCTGTCGGCCCTGTCGGACCCATCGGCCCGGTATCACCGGTCGGACCTGTCGGACCCTGAGGACCTATCGGCCCGGTATCGCCTATCGGACCTGTCGGGCCCATCGGCCCGGTATCACCTATCGGCCCGGTATCGCCAGTTGGGCCTGTCGGACCTATCGGCCCGGTATCGCCTGTCGGACCAGTCGGACCAGTCGGACCCGTCGGACCCGTCGGACCAGTCGGACCTTCCGGTCCCTCGGGACCCATCGGCCCGGTATCGCCTGTCGGACCCTGAGGGCCTATCGGCCCGGTATCGCCGGTCGGGCCTATCGGCCCGGTATCGCCTGTCGGGCCTTTCGGCCCCATCGGCCCGGTATCACCTGTCGGACCAGTCGGGCCCATCGGCCCGGTATCGCCTGTCGGACCAGTCGGGCCCGTCGGCCCGGTATCACCTGTCGGACCAGTCGGGCCCGTCAGCCCGGTATCACCTGTCGGACCAGTCGGGCCCGTCAGCCCGGTATCACCTGTCGGACCAGTCGGTCCCGTCGGACCAGTCGGACCCTCCGGTCCCGTCTCACCGGTCGGTCCCTGAGGACCGATCGGCCCGGTATCACCTGTCGGACCTGTCGGCCCCATCGGGCCGGTATCACCTGTCGGACCTGTCGGACCTGTCGGACCCTCCGGTCCCTCCGGACCCATCGGCCCGGTATCACCGGTCGGACCGATCGGACCGGTATCGCCAGTCGGACCAGTTGGACCTGTCGGGCCGGTATCACCTGT
>DAOUEA010000045.1:0-17053 GCA_034430475.1 Chloroflexota bacterium
GCCCTGCCGGCCTTGCCAGGCTCCTCGGCCATGGCCAGGCGGGTCGCGGCTCGGAGTCCCCGCTCCTCGACCAGGGCTCTGACGCGGCAGGCCGCGCCATCTTCCAGCCAGCGCAGGGTCGGCGCCGAGACGCGGCCGGCGACGAGCAGCTCCGCCCGGCGGTTCGACAGGATCTCGGTCAGCGCGGCCAGCGAAGCCTCGATGCGAGGGTTGGGGCCGTCGGCTGCCTCCAGCGTCGATCTGACCTGGCGGGCCCCCCTGCCCCCGAGCAGCAGCAGGTCCAGGGGCGTGTCGACGTCCACGCCCAGGCGCCAGCTGGAGCGCAGATCCTCGACCGCCGCCCCGGCCCTCTCCTCGAGCCAGCGGGGCAGGGCGTTGTCGGCCGGAAGCGGGGGCAAGCCGCGCAGGATGCGGCCGTCCGAGACGGCCACCACGTCGGCCGAGTAGCGGTTGTTGGCCAGGACCCGGCTGCCGGGGTCGGCGGCCGCCTCCACGAAGCGCCGCAGGTCCGCCGCGCCGGCCAGGGGGATGCTGCCGGAGCCGGTGACGACCAGGCCGCCCCCGCGCACGAAGCGCCGTTGGGCCTCGTGGGCCAGCCGCTCGCCGAAAGGCCGCCCGTCCGGCGGGCCGGCCACGATCTCGGCCTCGTCCGCCCCTGCCGAGCGCCAGGCCTCCAGCTGAACGCCCGCCAGAGAGCGTCGGGTCTCATCCAGCGCACGCGTCAAAGGACCGGCCCCCTCCGGAGCCTCGGCGTGCAGAATCAACACGACCACGGGGCGCACCGGCACAGTCTATCCCCGGCGGTACGCCGCACGGCTGTATCATCCGGCGCGACCGGGCTCGACTGAAACCACCACTGCTCAGGCCGAAGGACGGATGGCGATGACCAGGACAGCGAAGCTTCACGCAGCCCGCCACAGCACGCTGCTTCGGACTGCCGCGATGGCGGTCGCGGCCCTGTTCGCGGCCTCCGCCGTCGTGGGATGCGGGTCCAGCTCGCCGTCCGCCTCGGGCAACCCGGCCACGGCCCCGGGGCCGACTGCCACGCCCACAGCCGCACCCACGCCGCCGCCGACCCTGGGCACGGCGCTGTCGCCGGTCAACCCCGGCGGCTGGCCGATCGCGATCCAGACCGACTTCCTGAGCGAGGTCCAGGTCGGCCCGGACGGCACGCTGTACGTGGCCGGGCTCATGCCCGTCGACGCGACCGGCCACGGGCGAGTGGGCTGGCTCGCTCTGCCCGACGGCTCGTACGTGACTCCCGCCGTCTTCGGCCCGGACGGCAGCGCATTCGGCGAGCTCGACGGCCAGGTGTGGGCCTTCGACCCGGACGGCAAGGCGCGGACCGGCTGGCCGCTCGACGTCGCCGCGTCCGGCTGGGCCATCAGCCCCGGGGGCAAGCTCTATCTGATGCAGTGGCCGACGGAGGGAGTGACCGACGTCACGATCATGGACGACCATGCCGCCCCCGTCTCGAGCTGGTCCGTGCCCAAGGTGCTGGACTACTCGTGCGACTACCTGATCCAGCCGGACGGCACCTTCTGGCTCACCTATCCCGTGGCCGACCCGAGCTGGTGGGGAGCCTGCGAGATCCACGCCTTCGGCACCGACGGCAAGGAGCTCTCGACGGGCGCGATCGAGGATCGATGGTCCGGCATGTCGACCGGCTCCAACGGCGTCGTGGCGGCCTGGTACTACGACTTCGACGAGGATTCGCAGGAGCGGCCGGCCCGGACGCGGGTGGCCATCCTGGGGCGCGACGGCAGGCCCCTGGCCGGCTGGCCCGTGACCCTGGAAGGCGCGGCGTCGCCGCCGGCATACGGCTCGGACGGCAGCCTCTACTTCACCCTGCTCAACAGCCCGGCCAACCAGGTGGTGGCCCTGGACGAGGCCGGCAAGGTCAAGCCCGGCTGGCCGGTCGCCCTGGCCGGCGATCCGCTGACGGTCGCCGCGGTCGGGACGGAGCCACTGATCCCCCAGTCTCCGATCGTCGGCGGCTCGGCCGTCTACGTGGCGACTCAGACCGAAGTGGACGCCTTCGACGGCGCCGGCAAGATGCTGGACGGCTGGCCCTACACGCTGCCTGCGGCCTGGGACGATTCCCGTTGCACGTCCAGCGCCGAAACGCCCGTCTGGAACACCGGCCCGGTCTTCGGGTCGGACGGCTCCGGGTCCGGCCGGCTGTACCTGGGCCTGGACGACAGGATCGTCGCCCTGACCCCCGGTGGGGCCGAGGCGACGGGCTGGCCCTACTCGGGCGGTTCGGACTTCGTCTGCTGGCGCCAGCTCGAGCCCGCCCCGGACGGCGGCCTGGTCGCGGTTGGGTACCACAGGATCGAGGGGACCCCGGAGCATCTGATCGTGCGCCTGACGCCCGAGGGCAGCTACCCGGAGTAGGCTGCAGGGGAGCAGGCCGCCGGCCGGGCGTCGAGCGGATGGAGCCGGCCGGCGGCGGGAGCGGTCGATGGCCAAGGTTCGGGCCTACATCGGTCTGGGAGCCAACGTCGGCGATGCCCGCCGGACGCTGGCTGCGGCGGTCCACGCCCTGGGCGCCATGTCGCGGGTCGAAGTGGCCGGCGTCTCGCGCCTGTACGTCACCACTCCGGTGGACGTGCCCGATCAGCCCGACTTCCACAACGCCGTGGTCGCCCTGGACCTGCCGGCCGGCCCCGGCCACGGCGACCGGTTGAGTGCCTCGGGCCCCATCGCCCTGCTGCTGGCTCTCAAGTCGATCGAGCGAGCCTTCGGCCGCCAGGTGCGCTACCGTCACGGGCCGCGCGAGCTGGACCTGGACCTGCTGCTCTTCGGCGAGGAGCAGCTTCGGATCGAGCGCCCGCCCGACGGCCTGTCGATCGACCCGGCCAGGGCGGCGGCCACTCGCTTCCTGGAGATCCCCCATCCGGAGGCCCGTCAGCGCCTCTTCGTCCTGGCGCCCCTGGCCGACCTGGCCCCGGACCTGATACCGCCCGGCTGGGACGAGACCGTCGCCCAGGCTCGCGCCCGCCAGGAGAAGCTCGAGGGGACGTCTGCGGCCCGCCCGGTGGCGCGCTGGGACGCCGAATCGGGCGATTGGGTGGAGGGCGGACTCGCGGAGTAGGGGCGCGCCCCGAGCGTGCACGGAATCGAAACGGGCGACAGGCCCCTCTTCGGCTGTCTGGGCACCGACCTGCCGCCCGTCCCTGGCCCGGAAACCCGGGCCCCCTTCCTCCGACCCCCGATCGGTCCGTCGGGTCCGATCGGTCGTCGCTATCTGATTCGGGCGAGATGTCCCGGCGGATCACCGGAATCGGCACGTTCGGGTGAAATCGCGCCGCCGGGCGCCCCGGCGCGGCACGGATGAGCCCGCCCGCTCGTATCAAGGTGTGTGATCGACCAACGTTCGGCTCTCGGAAGCACGATCATCTTGCGCATGGAGGGGCTGTCAGGCGCCGCCACCCGAGGCGAGGGCTTCGAGGTGATCTACGGCCGCCACTACCATGACCTCTTCCGCTACTGCCTGGCCTGGCTACGCGAGGTCGAGGAGGCGGAGGATCTTGTCGGCGAGGTCTTCGAGCGGGGCTTCCGAGCCTGGCGCGAAGGGCGCGGGCCGGCCGGCGAGGCGCTGCCGTGGCTGCTTCTCATCGCCCGGCGGATCCTTATCGACCGCAACAGGCGCCGCCGGCTGTTGCGCTGGCTGCCGCTGGCCGGCTCCGTCGCGGCGCAGGCCCCGGACCACTCTGGAGACGCCGACCGCCTGGAGTTCTGGCTGTGGTTCGACCGCCTGGCCGCCGTTCTCACCGACCGCCAGCGCGAGGTTCTGCTGCTGCGTTACCAGCTGGATCTCAGCGACGCGCAGATAGGCCAGGCCATGGGCCTGTCCGAGGCGGGCGTCAGGTCGCTGGCCTTCCGGGCCATCGCTACCCTGCGCGAGCACCCGGAGCTGGTTCGATGAACGATCGGCGCGAGCTCGACGCTTTCGAGCAGGAGGTGCGAGCCGCCTTCAGGAGCCACCTGGCCGCCCTGGAGCGGTCCGTGCCGGCCCGGCCGCCGGAAATCGCCTGGTCCGAACGAGACCTGCTGCGGGGTCGGGTCCTCGAGCGCGAGGCGCGATGGATCACTCCCCGGCGACGGCACCGGTCGACGGTCTCCCAGCTGGCGGCCGCGCTGGGGGCCGTGGCTGCCGTTGCCGCCTTCGCCCTGGTCGCGAACCTGGCTCTGCGGGCCGTCCAGCCCGGGCCGGCCGCCTCCGAGCGCCCCTCGGCCGCCCTCTCGGTCATCCCCTCGGCCGCCGCCTCGGGCCTCCCCTCAGTGGCCCCCTCCTCATCGTCGTTCGTGCTCGAGGCTTACGAGATCGCCTCGTTCGGCAGCCACTGGCTGACGGCGCTGGCGCCGGGCTACGCCTCCAACGCCTACGTCATCGATAGCACGGCCACGGCCGATCTTGTCGAGCGCGTCTCCCTGGTCGACGGTGAGAGGGCCACCGTGATCATGCGCGGACAACCGGATCTTCTCACCAGCGTCGTCGTGGGGCGGCCGAGGCTCCTTGCCCCCGGTGGGTGCCTGCTGGTGATGGACGATCTCAACCAGATCTGGGAGTGGTGTACGCCCGATGGCGTCTCCGGCTCGCTGTCGCAGGCCCACTTCGCCCAGGCCGGGGAGGCGAAGGTCGAGATCACCGCCTTCACGACCTGGCCTGCCCAGTCGCCGGAAGACGGCTACCACCAGATGACCTACATCCTGGCGGTCGAGCCCGGGCGAGGCCAGCTCGTCCGGTACCCGCTCTTCGAGAGGCCCGACGCGGTCGCCACGGACTACCTTGCGGAGCCCAGAGATCTGTCCGGCGTGGAGGCGATCTGCTCGGTGGATGGCGCCGTCTTCCTGCTCGATCGCGGGCGGGTCGTGCGCTTCGTCGATGGCCGAGAGACTGACTGGCAGCCCGCCGCTCCCCAGGCCGGGGCCGCTCCCCAATACGACTTGATGAGCGTGGGCCTTGCCGGCGAGCACAGCCTCTACCTCTACGACAGTGCCAACTTGCGGGTGGTCGTGCTGAGCGCCACCGACGGCTCGCTGCTGGGGACGTACGGCGCATGGGGCGAGGGATGGACTGGCGGCCCGGCGGGTATGTTCGTGGCCATGGGGCGCAACCCGGCAGTGATGGGACAGACCGTCATCTTCGACCTGCAGGAAGGCCTGGACCCCGCATCCCTGGATGTGCCGGTCCTCTACTGGATCGCGCAGGGCCGGCTGTGGGGCGCGGCGCTGCCCGACGATACCCAGGCCACCACGTCTCTGCCGGTCCCGCCTCCGACACCGACGCCATCCGACACCCCGCCGCCATCCGGGAGTCTCGCCACGCCCACCACGTCTCTGCCGGTCCCGCCTCCGACACCGACGCCGGCCGACACCCCGCCCCCGAGCGGCTGAGCCGCCCCGCGCCGCCTAGTGGCGGAAGTGGCGCCGCCCCGTGAAGACCATCGCCAGGTGGTGGCGATCCGCCACCTCGATGGCCATCTCGTCCCGAATCGAGCCCCCGGGCTGGATGATCGCCGTCACCCCGGCCTGGGCCGCGACGGCGATCCCGTCCGGGAAGGGGAAGTAGGCGTCGCTGGCCATGACGGCCATCCTGGCCCGGTCGTTGGCTCGCCGCAGGGCAATCTCCACGGCCGCCTGGCGGCTCGCCTGGGCCGCCCCGATCCCGACCGTCGCCGCCCCTCGCGCCAGCACGATGGCGTTGGAGCGGACGTGGCGCACCGTCCGCCAGGCGAACAGCAGGTCGGTCAGCTCCTCGAGCGTGGGCCGGCGCCTGGTCACGACGTGGAGCTGCGTCCTGTCCAGCGCCAGCTCGTCTTTCGACTCCACCAGCAGCCCGCCGGCGACACGCTTGAAGTCCAGGCCGGCGATGCCGTAGTCGCGCGGCCCTTCGGTGGGATCGGGCGGCACGGCCAGGAGCCTGAGCTGGGGCTTCTGGCCGAAGATGCCGAGGGCGGCCTTGCTGAAGGCCGGGGCCACCACCGCCTCGTAGGCGTTGGCCGCGATTTCCCGCGCCGTAGATCCGTCCAGTTCGCGGTTCACGCCCACGATGCCGCCGAAGCTGGAGACCGGGTCCGTCTCCAGGGCGTGGCGGTAGGCCTCCACGAGCTCGTCGGACGAGGCCAGCCCCACCGGGTCCGTGTGCTTGACGATCACCACGCTGGGCGAGGTGAAGTCCGAGACGAAGGCCCAGGCCGCGTCCAGGTCCAGCAGGTCGTTGAACGACGGTTGCGGCCCCTGCAGTCGCGCGGCGTCGGCCAGGGTGCCGGAGCGATGGGTCGTCTCACGGTAGAAGGCCGCCTGCTGGGTCGGGTTCTCCCCGTAGTGCAGGTCCTCCACCTTCTCCAGGACCAGGGCCAGCCGGCCGGGGAAGGTGTCGCCGCAGGCATTGGACAGGTAGGCCGCGATCTCGGCGTGGTAGGCGGCGACCAGGCTGAAGGCCTCCGCGCCCAGGCTCTGACGCAGCTCGGCCGAGGCGGAGCCGCGGGCCCGAATCTCGGCGACAACAGCGTCGTAGCGGGCCGGGTTGGCCACGGCCGCCACACCGGCGTAGTTACGGGCCGCCGCCGCGAGCAGCGCCGCGCCGCCGACGTCGATCATCTCGATGGCTTCGTCGATCGAGACCAGCCGAGCCCCCACCTGCGGCGCGAAGCGGCTGACGTTGGCGGCCACTATGTCGATCAGGCCGATCCCCTTGCGCTCGAGCTCCTTGAGCTCCTTGGGCTTGTCGCGGCGGGCCAGGATGCCGGCGTAGACGGCCGGATGAAGGGTCTTGACCTGGCCCCCGGCGATCGCTTTGGCGCCCGTGAGGTCCGAGATGGGACGGACCTCCACCCCGGCCGCAGCGAGGTGCTCGCGGGTCCCCTCGGTGGCGAAGACCTCGACGTCCAGGGACAGGAGGTCGCGGGCGAATCGATCGATGCCCTCGCGGTCGGCCACCGAGAGCAGGGCTCGCACCAGGCCACCTCCCTGACGCCTGTCAAGCGTGCGCCGGGCAGAGGCGGGCGTCCCTCATCCCCGGACGTGGCCGAGTATACCGCCCGGACAGGCGCCCTCAGCCGCGGGCATGGCATACTCTTCGGACTGTTCGAACAAAACGCACCGAGGTCCGCGCCTGATGGCCCCCTGGGAGTATCTCTGGATCGCATTCAACGGCGAGAATTTCGAGCCGATCTACAAGGCCACGCAGTACTTCTCCTTGGCCATGATTCTCGTGACCGTGGCCTTCTACAACTTCCAGAGCCGCCGGCTGCGCAACTACGCCGTCTTCCTCGACCTGAATGAGTGGCTCCTCTGGACCTCGTTCGGCGTCTTCAGCCTGCTGCTGATGTACACGATCTTCATGTTCGACTTCATCTTCGTCCTGCCGACGATGATTGGCGGCGCGATCCTCCTGCTGTGGATCCGCTTCATCCACTTCCGGCCGCTGATCGGCGCCTACGAGGAGCGACTGGCGCGGCAGCGCTACTTCCAGCGCGCCAGGGCGTCCCATCCCGAGTCCACGATCCGCAAGTCCTCGGGCAGGGGCAAGCGCCGCCGCCGCTAGCGGTCCGCCTCGGCCGGTCGGGGCCCTCCGCACCAGCGCCTGATTCGGCGCGCCCTACCTGAGCGGCGAGCGATCCCAGTCGATCGCGCACTCCTGCGTGGGGTTCGATTCGTCGACCGCCACGGCCAGCTTCACGCCCGGGGCCAGCCCGGCAACCTCGGACGCGGGAACGCGGTGGCCGAACATGGCCGGGAAGGCGGACCCGCCGGGCAGGGTGACCTCCAGGGTGAAGAGCCACATCGGGTCGTCCAGATGGGTCGGGTCGGCGTTCGGGTCGAAGTCGCGGACCTTCTTGCCCAGCGGCTGGGCCGTGGTTATGACGCCCGTGCCGTGCGTGCCTGTCGCCAGCAGCCTGGCCGCGCTGCCGTGCTCCGTTTTCATCGTCCCACCGCGGATGGCCCCCACGACCTTGTCCAGGCCGCTCACGGGCTGGCCGCCCGCGGCGAAGGCGACGTCCACGCCGTCCATGGTCACCGTCCCGCCCCTCTGGTTCAGGGCCTGGGCTCCGGTCATGTCGCTGGCGACCATGGTCTGGCCGCCCGAGCCGCTGAAGTTCTGCCAGTCCGGAACCACCTTCTGGGGGTTGGCCGGGTCCACCACCACGCCGATGTGGGCCCCTGGCACCAGCATCGGGATGAAGACACGGGGGATCGCGCACTTGCACTCGGCCGCGTACGCCTCTCCCCCGCCGGGAGGCGTCACCAGCAGGCCCAGGTTGTAGACCAGGGCATCTGGCCCGACGCTGGGAGAGCTGATCGTCATGCCCGACTCGCCGATGCTCTGGACGACCGCCTGGGTCGACACGCCCCCCTTGATCTTCGCCAGACCGAAGCTGCCCAGCAGCCCTCCAAACATGCCGCCCATGCCCCGCATGAAGAAGAACATCAACACCAGGGGCAGCGCGATGCACGCAGCGACGAACAGGAAGATGAGCAGATCCTCGGACATCGTGTCTCCTCCCGGCGCGGTCGAGCCCCGGCGGCCCGATGGACGCGCTTCCCGGTGACGATAGCCGACCGATCGGCGGGCGAACAGCCTCAGCTCGCCGAGCCCACGCGTGGCAGCCCGCCGATCGGTGTCAGCCCCCCGGGGGAGCCTCCGTCCCGGGTCCCAGCAGGGCCCCCAGCTGGCCGAGCATTCGGGCGGTGGCGCCCCAGATCCGCTCGCCTTCCACCGCGTAGACGCCGTAGCGGATGACCCGGCCGCTCGTCACTCGCTCCTCGATCTCGATCGGCACCCCCGGCAGGAAGGCCTCGACGGGGGCGTCCAGGACGTGGGCGACCTCGGACGGGTCAGGGTGGGTGGCGGGGCGGCGCCTGGCGGTCGCGACCACAGGCGTGATGCGGAAGCCCGAGACGAAGACGGCTACCGTGTCCAGCGTGCCGACGACGCGCAGCCCGCAGGCCTTCGCGCTCAGGCCCACTTCCTCGCACGCCTCGCGCAGGGCGGTGGCAGCCGCGTCCAGGTCGCCGTCCTCGACCGCGCCGCCGGGGAGGCTGATCTCGCCAGCGTGGTCGGGCAGGCCCGCCGCTCGGGCGGTCAGCAGGACGCGGGCTTCGCCCTGCTCGTCGGGGAAGAGCAGCACCAGGACCGCGGCGTGGCGGGCGGGCCCCCCGGGGTCGCTGGGGAACAGCTCCTCCGGTTCGTCGACCCGGATCGGCGTCAGCGCCGCCGGCGCCGCAGGCAGCTCGTGCCGCAGAGCCTTCAGCTGGCGTCGTGCCGAATCGAATCGCATGGCCGCAGCATAGCCCCCATGCGGCCAGCGCCGGGCGGCGCCGTACCGACCCTAGTTCACCCGCTCGGGGCCCTTATGCTTGTCCTTCTCCTTGTCGGGCGTCCAGATGCGCTCCGCCGCGGAGCCCGCGGCGGCGGGTTGCCGGGCCGCTCTCTTGCGGGCGTCGCGGCGGGCCCCGGCGTCGGCGACGACCGTGGCCTCGCCCTGGCTGAAGACCAGGACCCCGCCGATGGCGTCGGCGTCGGCAACGATGCTCGAGCCGGGCTTGAACTCGCCGTGCAGCAGGGCCCGCGCCAGGGGGTTCTCCACCAGGCGCTGGATCGTCCTCTTGAGCGGCCGCGCCCCGTAGGCCGGATCGGTTCCTTCCCGGACGATCAGGGAGCGGGCCGCGGTGGTCAGCTCCAGGGCTAGCTCCTGGCCTGCCAGGCGGCGCTGCAGGTCGGCCACCAGCAGATCCACGATCGCGGTCAGGTCCGCCTCGGCCAGGGCGTGGAAGACGATGACCTCGTCCACGCGGTTGAGGAACTCCGGCCGGAACTGGACGTGCAGGGCCTCCGTGATCTGGTGCTTCATCTCCTCGTAGGCCTTCGCGTCGCCAGCGTCACCGCGCCCGGTGAAGGCCGAGATGAACTGGCTGCCGACGTTGCTGGTCATGATCAGGACGGTGTTGCGGAAGTCGACGGTACGCCCCTGGCCGTCGGTCAGCCGTCCGTCGTCCAGGACCTGCAGCAGGACGTTGAAGACGTCCGGGTGGGCCTTCTCGATCTCGTCGAGCAGGACGACCTGGTAGGGCCGCCGCCGGACGGCCTCGGTCAGCTGGCCGCCCTCCTCGTAGCCGACGTAGCCGGGGGGCGCGCCGACGAGGCGCGAAACGGAGAACTTCTCCATGTACTCGCTCATGTCGATGCGGACCATGGCCGCTTCGTCGTCGAAGAGGAACTCGGCCAGGGCGCGCGCCAGCTCCGTCTTGCCCACGCCGGTCGGCCCCAGGAACATGAACGAGCCGATGGGCCGGCGCGGGTCCTTGAGCCCGGCTCGGGCGCGCCGGACGGCGTCCGACACGGCGGCGATGGCCTCGTCCTGGCCCACCACCCGCTGATGCAGCCGCTCTTCCATGTGCACGAGCTTGGCCGTCTCGCCCTCGAGCAGCTTGGTCACGGGCACCCCCGTCCAGGAGGCCACGATGGCCGCGATATCGTCCGCGGTCACTTCCTCCTTGAGCAGCCGGTTGGGGCCCGACAGGGCGGCCATGGCCGCCTCCTGCTCCTTCATCCGCGTCTGCAGCTCGGGCAGCTTGCCGTACTTGAGCTGGGCGGCCGTGCCGTAGTCGGTCTCGCGTTCGGCCTGCTCGATTCGAACCTGCAGGTCCTCGATCTCCGACTTCGTCGCCCGGATGCCGCCGATGGCCTCCTTTTCGGCCTGCCAGCGCTGCTTCATCGCGCCGGCCTCCTCGCCGATCTCGGCCAGCTCCTTCTCGAGGGCCGCCAGGCGGGCCTTCGAGGCATCGTCCTTCTCCTTGCGCAGGGCCTCGCGCTCGATCTCCAGCTGGACGCGCCGGCGCTCGAGCTCGTCCAGCTCGACCGGCATGGAATCGATCTCCATGCGCATCCGGCTGGCCGCCTCGTCCACCAGGTCGATCGCCTTGTCGGGCAGGAAGCGCTCGGTGATGTAGCGGTTGGACAGCGTGGCCGCCGCCACCAGCGCCGAGTCGGTGATGCGGACGCCGTGGTGGACCTCGTAGCGCTCACGCAGGCCGCGCAGGATGGAGATCGTCTCCTCGACGCTCGGCTGGTCGACGACCACCGGCTGGAAGCGCCGCTCCAGGGCGGCGTCCTTCTCCACGTGCTTGCGGTACTCGTCCAGGGTGGTGGCGCCGATGGTGTGCAGCTCGCCGCGGGCCAGCATCGGCTTGAGCAGGTTGGAGGCGTCCATCGCGCCCTCGGCCGCGCCCGCCCCCACCACGGTGTGCAGCTCGTCGATGAACAGGATGATCCGGCCCTCGGACTCCTTGATCTCCTTCAGCACCGCCTTGAGGCGCTCCTCGAACTCGCCGCGGAACTTGGCCCCGGCGATCAGCGCGCCCAGGTCCAGGGCCACGACTTTCTTGTCCTTGAGGGTCTCCGGCACGTCACCGCGGACGATGCGCTGGGCCAGGCCCTCGACGATTGCGGTCTTGCCCACGCCCGGCTCGCCGATCAGGACGGGGTTGTTCTTGGTCCGGCGGCTCAGGACCTGGATGACGCGGCGGATCTCGTCATCCCGGCCGATGACCGGGTCCAGCTTCCCGGCCCGGGCCTCGGCCGTGAGATCGCGGCCGTACTTCTCCAGGGCCTGGTAGGTCGATTCGGGGTTGGGGCTCGTGACCCGCTGGTTGCCGCGCACCCCGGCCAGGGCCCGCAGGACGGCCTCCTTGTTGGCCCCGCCGCGGTCCAGCAGCTGCTGCGCCTCGCCGCCCCCCTCGGCCACGGCGATCAGCAGATGCTCCGTCGAGACGTAGTCGTCATGGAGGCGGCGCGCCTCGTCGGCAGCGCGCTCGAGGACGCGCCGCAGGCGCGGGTCGGCCGACAGCTGGCCACCCTGGACCTTCGCCCGACGGCTCAGGATGCCGGCCAGCTCCTCGCGGAGGGCGGGCACGTCCACGCCGACGCGGCGCAGCGTCTCCGCCGGGACGCCGTCGTCGGGCTCGACCAGCGCCGCCAGCAAATGCTCTGAGTCGAGCACGGGGCTCTGCAGCTCCTCGGCGAGCCGTTGAGCCGAGACGATGGATTCCTGGGCCTTCTGCGTGAAGTGATCAAGATTCATGCTGCGTCCCCGGGGTCAGTGCTGTCGTGGATTGGGCTGGGCGATCACTCGGACGAACTCCTCGGCCGCCTTCTGCTGGCGGCCTTCGAGCTTGCCCGGCAGGACGACTTTGACCCTGGCCAGCAGGTCGCCGAAGCCGTCGCCCTTCAAGCGGGGCATGCCCTTGCCGGCCAGGCGGAAGGTCCGGCCGGACTGAGTGCCGGCGGGGACCCTCAGCAGGACGCGCCCGCTCAGAGTGGGCACGTCCACCTCGGCCCCCAGAAGCGCCTCGCCGAGGGCGATCGGCACCTCGCGCGTCAGATCGGCGCCGCTGCGGGTGAAGACGGGGTGAGGCTGGACCTTGATGACCAGGTAGAGGTCTCCCGCGTCGTCGCCGTCGCCGGCCTTGCCCCGCAGCCTGATCTTGCTGCCGGTCTCGACGCCGCGCGGCACCTTGACCTCGAGGCGCCGCCCGCCGGCCTGGACGAGCCGCGTGGAGCCGTTGTAGGCCTCCTCCAGGGTCACCTCGACGTCGGCCTGGATGTCCGGGCCGCGCCCCGACGTGCCTCCCGCCCCGGCGCCGCGACCGGCGGATCGGCCCTGGTCGCTCCTCAGCCGGGACAGCAGATCCTCCAGGGGATTGCCGTGGCCTCGCCCGCTCGCGCCCGCCGAGCCGCTTCGCCCGCGCCCGCCCGAACGGGAGGCTCTGGCTCGGGCCTCCTGTACCGGCATCCCGCCGCCAAAGAACATGTTGAAGAACTCCGAGAAGTCGGAAGCGTTCTGCCCGCCAACGGTGTGGTACTCATAGCGGACGTTGCCGCCCTGGTCCCCGAAGCCGGCGAAGGGGCCGCCCGGCCCGAAGGGATTGCCCGCCCCGAACGGGTTGCCGGCAGCGCCGGCGCCGGCCCGGGCGAACTGATCCCAGTTGGCGCCGAGCGTGTCGTACTGCTGGCGCTTCTGGGGGTCGCCCAGGACCGCGTTGGCTTCGTTCACGTTCTTGAACCGCTTCTCCGCGGTCTTGTCGCCGGGATTGCGGTCGGGGTGGAGCTCGCGAGCCAGCCGCCGATAGGCCTTCTTGATGTCGGCCTGGGAGGCGCTTCTTGGGACGCCGAGCGTCTTGTAGTAGTCCTGGTATTCCATAGGTCACCGCTCAGGCGGGCGATCCCTCCTCCAGCCCCTCCGATCGGTCAGGCCATCGCCGGCGGCTGGTCCACCGGCGGGAAGACCACCGGCACCGGGCTCTCCCTCTCCTCGCCGCCCTTCTCTCTCTTCTTGCCCTTGCCGCCCTCGCCCGCCGGTTCGCCGCCCAGAGGCGACGGCTGGCGGCGCAGAGCGGCGTCCAGCACCTGGTTCATGTTGTCGACCAGAACGAGCTTCATCTGCTTGCGGATCTCCTCGGGGATGTCCCGCAGGTCCTTCTCGTTCTTGCGCGGCAGGATGACCATCTTCGCGCCGGAGAGGTGGGCCGCCAGGATCTTGCTCTTCAGGCCGCCGATCGGCAGCACCCGGCCGCGCAGCGTGATCTCGCCGGTCATGGCCACGTCCTTGCGGACCGGAATGCCGGTGAAGGCGCTGACCATGGCCACGGCCATGGTGATGCCGGCCGAGGGGCCGTCCTTGGGGATGCCGCCCGCCGGGACGTGGATGTGGAGCGTGTTCTTCTCGAAGACTTCGCGCTCGATGCCGAGCCTGGAGGCGTGGGCCCGGATCCAGGACAGGCCGGCCCGGGCGGACTCGCGCATGACCTCGCCCAGCTGCCCGGTCAGGATGAAGTCCTCCTTGCCCTCCATGAGGGTGACCTCGATGGCGATGACGTCGCCGCCGACCTCGGTCACGACCAGGCCGGTGGCGGCGCCGGTCTGATCCTCGGCCTCCAGCTCACCGTACTCGAAGCGTGGCGGGCCCAGGTACGCGGCCAGCTTCTTGAGGTCGACCACGGTCTTGCGCTTGCGGCCCTCGGCCACCGAGCGGGCGACCTTGCGCATCACGTTCGCGATCTCGCGCTCGAGGTTGCGCACGCCAGCTTCGTGGGTGTAGGAGCGGACCAGCTCGATCAGCGCCTCGTCGGTGATGACGATGTGCTTCGCCGTCAGGCCGTGGTTCTTCAGCTGCTTGGGGATGAGGAACCGCTTGCCGATCTCGATCTTCTCGGTCTCGGTGTAGCCCGGCAGCTGGATGACCTCCATGCGGTCGCGTAGAGGCGGCGGGATCGGGTCGAGCAGGTTGGCGGTGGTGATGAAGAGCACCTTCGTCAGGTCGAAGGGCACCTCCAGGTAGTTGTCGGCGAAGGTGTTGTTCTGCTCGGGGTCGAGGACCTCCAGCAGCGCCGAACTGGGGTCGCCGCGGAAGTCCATGCCGATCTTGTCGACCTCGTCCAGCATGAAGACCGGGTTATTGGAGCCGCCGGTCTTGATGTTCTGGATGATCCGGCCCGGCAGCGCCCCGATGTAGGTGCGGCGGTGGCCGCGAATCTCGGCCTCGTCGTGGATGCCGCCCAGGCTCATGCGCACGAACTTGCGGCCCATGGCCCGCGCGATTGACTTCCCGAGCGAGGTCTTGCCCACACCGGGCGGTCCGACGAAGGACAGGATCGGGCTGCGCAGGGTTTCGGCCAGCGAACGCACGGCCAGGTACTCGAGGATGCGCTCCTTGATCTTCTCCAGGCCGTAGTGGTCCTCGTCCAGGATCTTGGCCGCGGCCTTGATATCCAGGTTGTCCGTGGTCGAGACATTCCAGGGCAGGGCGATCAGCCAGTCCACGTAGGTCCGAATCACGCCCACCTCCGGCGAGGCGGTCGGGATGCGGCTCATGCGTTCGATCTCCTTGAGGGCGCGGGCCCGGACCTCGTCTGGCATGCCGGCCTTCTCGACCTTCTGGCGCAGCTCGTTGATCTCGGCCTGCTGCGGGTCGTCTTCGCCCAGCTCGCGCTGGATCGCCTTCAGCTGCTCGCGCAGGATGTACTCGCGCTGGGTCTTGTCCATCTCGGACTTGACCTCGGACTGGATCTTGCCCTTCAGCTCGAGGATCTCGATCTGGCGCGCCAGGAAAGCGGAGACGATCTTGAGCCGCGCCACCACGTCCGTCGTCTCGAGCAGCTCCATCCGCTGCTCGGTGGAAAGGTCCGGGCTGTAGGCGACCATGTCGGCCAGCAGGCCCGGCTCGCTGATGTTGCGCGCTGCCACGGCCGCCTCGGGCGGCACCGGCGCGCCGTTGGCCACGTACTGCTCGATCTGGGATTGGACCGAGCGCATCAGGGCCTGGACCTCGATCCCCTCGGGGGTAACGTCCGGCAGCTCCTCGGCGCGGACGGCGATGTAGGGCTCCGTCTGGGCGAAGTCCAGCACCCGCAGCCGGGTCTGGCCCTGGACGATGGCCCGCATGGTCCCGTCCTGGAGCTGGACCACCTGGGCGATCTTGGCCAGCGTGCCGACGCTGTACAGCTGGGCCGGGTCGTCGATCTCCTCCTGCTCCGCCTGGCGCTGGGTCACCAGCGCGATCGGGCCGTCGGCCGCGAGCGCGGCGTTCAGCGCCGCCACGCTCTTCTCGCGTCCCACCGTGAGCGGGACGATCATCTCGGGGAAGATGACGGTTTCGCGCAGCGCCACCAGAGGCAGGTCGCGGATGCCCGGCTGGGGCACGTGCCGCTCCGCGCCCGCGTCGTTCTTGACGTTCTCGACGGGCTCGCTGTGCTCCGGCCGGTCAGTCATCGGAATCTCCTGATCGCTTGCTGGCCACTCGGCTGGCCACGATGCGCGTGATCCGCGGTTGCGGCGCGGACCCCGGACCGCCGTCCTGTTCGGCGTCCGGAGTCCTTGCCTCTTCGAAGAGAGCCTCCAGGATCCGAGTCCCGAGTCTCTCCTCGAGCTCGAAGATGAGTCTCACCCCCGCCAGGTTCACTCCGCGTTCTTGCGTCAAGCGCCTGATCCAGAGGATGCGGCGGATGTCGTTCTCGGAGTAGAGGCGGATGTTCGTGGGCGTCCGAGCCGGCGCCAGCAGACCCTCGTCCTCGTAGATGCGGAGGGTTCGCGGGTGAGCCTGGACCAGGCCGGCCGCGACGCTGATCACGAAGCACGGCCGGGACGGATCGCGTTCGAAACGCCGGTCTGTCATCGGTTGCCCTGGCTGTCTGGACTACTTGGAACTGGCGGCCTCGCCGCTCTCGATGCTCTTGGTGGTGATCTTGATCTGGCGCGGCTTGACCTGCTCCGCTTTGGGGATGCGGAGAGTCAGGACGCCGTCCTCGAAGGTGGCCGTGGCCTTGTCCGGCTCCAGGCCCGCCGGCAGCGTCAGGGATCGAGTGAAGTCGCCGCGGCTGATCTCACGCAGGATCGCGGAGCCCTCTCCCTCCTGACGGCTGGAACGGGTCTCACCGGAGATGGTCAGGGTGTTGCCCTCGACGGTGATCTCGGCCTGCTCGGGGCTGACGCCCGGCATGCTGGCCTCGACCACGAACTCGTCGGCCGTGGTGTAGACGTCCATCTTCGCGATCTGCCCGGCGCCCCAGGAACGGGACGTGACGAAGCCGTCGTCGAAGAGATCGTCCACAGCCTGGCGCAGGGTCACGAGGCTGCTGAGTGGGGACGAAGAACGGCGAATGATGGTCATTGTGTCACCAGCCCTCGGTCGGGTTCTGCTTCTGTCTGTGGGGGCCCACCGCGGGCCCTGCCGACCGCTACCTTGCACTTCAGGACCATAGAACCCTGACAATGGCGTTGTCAAGTGTGTTGCCACTGATGACACGCGCCGCGAGCCTGCGCAAGATGCCCAAAAGGGTCATTGTTCCTCTTGACCCAGGGCCGCAGATTCACCCTATCGCGCGCCCGCGCCGCTCTTTCGGGCGCGCCCCGATGTAAGGTGCCTCGCATGTCGAGTAAGGCTGACCCAGCGACCCCGGCGCCCGCCCTGACTGACGAAGCGGCGACCATGGTCGCGGCCGCCGAAGAGCTGGTGAAGTGGGCGGCGACGCAGAAGGTCAAGGGCCT
>DAOUEA010000046.1:0-2734 GCA_034430475.1 Chloroflexota bacterium
CAGACCGTTCGTCGAGTCGAACCGGGTGACGCTCGTGATCATTGGCGCCGAAGGACGCTGCACCGATGGCGACGCGCTGGGCACCTGCCCGCTCTCGAGCGCCGAAAGGCTGGGCCGAAACGAGATGGGAGACGCCGAGCTCGCCGGAGCCGTCGATAACCAGCCGCCGAGGAACAGCCCCGCGACGACGACCGCGCAGGCGACGAGCGCGGCGGCGAGGCCGAGGAACGTGCCGGACCGCCGCCACCCGCGCTGGTGGGGCTTGCCATCGCCGAGTGTCGGCAGACCTTCGCGACCCCCGTTCATCCACGTTCCTCCCTGTATTCCGCCTCAGCCTACCCCGGGGTGGAAAGGCCGCCACCCCGATGGAGACTGCGCCGATTTCTGCCTCGCACGGCAGCATCTTCGCATGAATGTCGCGGGTTCGAATCCCGTCTCCCGCTCCACTTCCCCGACCGTGCGCCGATCGCGCGTCAGCTTGCCCGAAGGAAGTCGGCGTAGCGCTGTTCCAGCCTTTTCGGATCCGGGCGGTCTGACTGGCGGCGCGGCAGGAGCAGCAGCTTGCCGTGTATCTGCTGCAAGCCCACCACGAGCATCGGGCCGTCGTGCTCGGCCAGGATCGACGGCTTGACCTCGATCACGTAGTCGGGCCGGACCGCGAAGAAGAGGCGGTCGAAGGCGGCGTGATGCAGCTTGCAGAGCGCCACGCCGTTGCTCACGACCGGATCCCCCTCGGGATGGCTGTCGGGCGTGATGTGGGCGGCGTCGAGAAGCTCCTGATGGCGGAGGCTGCACAGCGCGCATCTCTCCTGGTACGCGCGCAGGACACGCTCGCGGAAGAGCTCTTGATGGAGCCTCTGACGGACGGTCCGGGTGACGTACTCCCGCCGGGCCTCGGCGCCGTCGTCGGCGACCTCGCTGACGGCGCTCGCGTACGCGGCCGAGATGTCGTCCACCTGGACGGCGAACCTCAGGGCGGCCGGATCGTCGCCGACGACGAAGGCCGGATAGGCAGCGACATACGATCCGGGTTCGATCGAATGGAAGTAGACGAGGGGCAGGCGCTCGAGGGATGCCGTCCGGAGACCGAGGTTGTCCTTGTGATCCGGGTCGGTGCCTCGGTAGGCGTAGGAGAGGGTACCGGTCCGCTCGTCGAAGGCGTCGGCGTATGGTCCGCGGACGATGGTCGTGATCGAGAGCGGCAACTCGCAGACTGCCGGCTTCCAGATCCCCTGCGGACCCACCAGCGGGATGCGTTTGCCGTCCAGCGAGAACGACTCGAGCGAGGCCCGCGACAGCGCCTCCCCGTGCTCCTGGCGCTGCTCGGTCAGCCAGTCGAACACAGCCCGCCTGATCTCGATGTCGCGCGAGCCGATCACACGGTCAGGATAGCGGTGCGGACCGATGGGCAGAAGGTTACGTCAACGGCTGTCCGGCTCAGGACCCTTTCGCAATCCGGTCGTCGCGGCTATTCGAAGGGGCCGGAATCCTTCTGGCCGCGGCGACTCAGGTAGTCGTGCCAGAAGAGGCGGGCCGCGACCGAACGCCAGGGTCGCCATTGCTCCCCTATGGCTTCGAGCTCGGCGCTGTTCGGCCGCCGGTCCATGCCCTTCGCGTCGGTCAGCGCCGTTGCCAGGGCGAGGTCCGTTGCCGGCCAGACGTCGGGCCTGAGCAGGACCAGGAGCAGGTACACCGAAACGGTCCAGGATCCGATCCCGGTGAGGGCCAGCAGGCGCTCGGACACCTGCTCATCCTCCATCGACTTGAGCCCGGCGATGTCGAGCCGACCGGAGTCGACCTCGCCGGCCAGCAGGCGCACATAGCGAGCCTTCTGCCGGCTGAAGCCGATCCGCAGCAGTTCGGCGTCGTCGAGGGCCAGGAATGCCGCGGGGGTAAGACGGCCGGTCGCTCCGACGAGCCGATCGAAGGCGGCTTGGGCCGAAGCCAGAGAGACCTGCTGTTCCAGCACCGTGTGGACGAGAGTGGCGAAGGTGTTCGGGCGGGCCCACAGCGGCGGCGGCCCGTAGCGGCGCACGATCGCGGCGAGATCCGGGTCGCGAGAGCAAAGCTCGCGGACGGCATCGAGGAGCGTCGCTTCCGTCAGCGACCGAATTGGCGACATGGTCCCACGATAGCGGGCAGAGCCTTTGGTGCGGGTGCCGGAGCTACTTCACCAGCATGGCGCGATCCAGCGTGGAGCCCGGGAGAAGAGCCAGGGTGAAGGGGTGCTCGTAGTCGATGTCTTCCAGGCAGCCGACGCTGGCGGGCTCGGCGGCAAGCGATGGGCTCGTCAGATTGCAGGTCGGGTCGAGATAGAACCAGTGGTCGCTCGACCGGAACACCACGTAGAAATGCTGGAGCGAGTGGTCGGCGGTCGCGAAGTAGGCGGCTGCCAGTCTGTCCGGGCTCAGTCCCACCCGGTACCCCAGGGTCACGACAGTCAGGGCCTTCGAATTGCAGGCTCCCCACGGCAGGGTGTGGTATTCGGAGTAGGCCCTCGCCATGTTCGAGATGGAAGGCCAATTGTCGCCGGCAAGGCTCTTCAGATAGTCCCAGGCCTCCGGCGCCGTCCCCAGGTACGAAACGTGCTCATGGAGCCAGGCCCACAGCGCCTGCATCCTCTGCCATGCGGCGGCGTCGTCTTCGACCGGATCCGCCGGCAGCCCGATGTCGCTCAAGAGCGCGGCGATTTCCGCGTTGTCCGCATCGATGTCCGGGTAGTAGTACTCGGGCG
>DAOUEA010000047.1:0-2537 GCA_034430475.1 Chloroflexota bacterium
GTCCAGCAGGACCAGGTCCGACGTCAGGTCGGCGCCGGCGATCATCACCTGGCGCAGGGCGTCGATGGCATAGGTGACGGGCAGTATTCGAGCGATCGGCTGGAGCAGGTCGGGCAGCTCCTCGATCCGCCAGAAGAAGCCGCCGAGCAGTCCCTGGGGCACGATCACCAGCGGGATGAACTGCAGGATCTGCAGCTCGGTCCGGGCGAACGTGGACAGGAAGATGCCGAGCGCGACCGCGCCGATGCCCAGGGTCAGCACGATCAGGTAGGCGATCAGCGGACTGCCGGCAATCTGCACCCCCAGCCCGATGGCGAAGGCGGGCAGCGGCCCGAGGGCCGGGATCTCGAAGCGGCCCAGCACGAAGGCCATCACCAGCGCGATCTGCAGGGTGGCGAAGAAGCCGAAGCCCAGGCTGTAGCCGAGCACGATCTCGGCCCTGCTGACCGGCGTGGCCAGGAGGCGTTCGAGCGTCCCGCCGACGCGCTCGCGCAGGAAGCTGATGCCGGTCAGGATGAAGACGAAGAAGTAGACGAAGAACCCGACTACGACCGGGGCCAGCGAGTCGAGCATCGTCGCCTCGGGCGAGCCGTAGACGCTGGCGCGTTCGATTGTCGGCAGGGCGTCGCCGGCGCTGTCGGCAGCGGCCTTGACCAGCGCCTGCTGGATGTTCGGGATGGCGGTGGCCTCGCTGGTGGGGTTCAGCCCGAGCGTCGTCAGGACGATGGTCCGGTTCTGCAGGCTGAAGTCGGCCGGCAGCGAGATGACCAGGTCCAGATCGTTGTCGATCAGCATCTGTCGAGCGGTCGCTGCGTCGGCCACGTCCGCCACAAGTTCGACGTTCGGCTGGTCGGTCAGGGCGCTGCCGATCTGGGCGGCCACGACGGCCCCGGCCGGATTGCCCGACTCGTCGACGACGGCCACGCGCGTGGCCTTGACCTCGCTGCTGGTCAGGACCCAGCCCAGCAGGGCGATGATCGCGAGCGGGGCGACGAAGAGCAGGGCCAGCGTCCGGGGGTCCCGCCGGAACTGAGCGACGATGCGAAGGAAGACGGCGGCAACTCGGCGCGGGCTCATGCGGCCACCTCCTCGCCGGCGAACTTCAGAAATGCCTTCTCCAGGTTGTTCGTGCCGGCGCGCTTGCGAAGCTCCTGCGGCGCGCCCTGGGCCAGGACCTTGCCCTCGCGCATGAACAGCAGTTCGTCGCAGCGATCGGCCTCGTCCATGACGTGGCTCGAGACCACCAGCGTCGCGCCGCCGGCCGCCAGTTCGTGGAAGTGCGTCCAGAACTGGACGCGCAGCGCCGGGTCCACGCCCACCGTCGGCTCGTCCATGAAGATGACCGAGGGCTTGTGGACCAGCGCACAGGCCATCGACAGGCGCCGCCGCATGCCGCCCGAGAGATCGAGCGCCGGCGTCCCCAGGCGCGCGTCGAGCTCGACGAACCGCAGCGCTTCGAGCAACCGGGGCTTGTCCGTCTGGCCGTACAGGCTGGCGAAGAACGAGAGGTTCTCCCAGACGGAGAGCTCAGGGTAGATGCCGTCGCTCTGGGTCATGTAGCCGATGCGAACCAGGTTGGCGCGCGAGGGCATGTCCGTGCCCAGGACGCGGGCCTTGCCGCTGGTGGCCGAAGCCAGGCCCATGAGCAGGCGGATCAGCGTCGTCTTGCCCGAGCCGTTGGGGCCGAGCAGGCCGTAGATGCGGCCGGGCGGCAGCGCCATGTCCACGCCGTCCACGGCGCGGATGGGCCCGAAGTGCTTGTGCAGGCCGATCGCCTCGACCGCGGGCCCGGGCCCGGGTGAGGCTGGAGCGCTGACGGCTCTGGGCATTTGCGGAACCTCCTGGCGGTTGGACTAGTGGATACCTGGTCTGGCGTTGGGGTCCGGCGCCGGATCGGCGGCGATCCCCTCGAGTACGAGATCTACGTAGGCCTCGGGGTCCTGGATAGCGGGCTGGATGCCGCGTCGGGCCATCTCGTCCAGCATCTCGGTCCCCATTACGACGAGCATGAAGGCGGGCCCGAGGAGCATCTGGACCATCAGCGCGGGGTTGATCGGCCGCAGCTCGCCGCGCCCGACACGGCTCACGTACCAGGCGAAGATCAGGGGCGCTCCCTTGCCCACGATCTCGCTCATCACAACCTGGGTGTACTCGGGGTCGACTGTCGAATTGACGGCCAGGTTGCGGACGAGATCTGCCCGGGCGCGGATGAAGTCGTAGTAGGTGCGGGCCATCGCGACCAGGCTTTCGCGCGCCGGGGCGTCCTCGTTCGCCTCGAGGCAGGCCTGCAGCTCGGCGATGGGGCTGATGCGCTGGGCCGCGGCGCGGAAGAGCTCACCTCGATCGGCGAAGTGGTGGTAGAAGGCGCCCTTGGTCAGGCCCGCCTCGGCGGAGATGGCCTCGATCGAGATCAGCCCGCCTCCCGGCTGCGAGAGAACGCGGACCGCGGCATCGATGAGGCGCTCGCGAGTCGGCTCGTCCGGGGCGGGGACGGCCAGGCCCTCGGCGGCTAACTCCGCCAGCAGTCCCTTCGCGCC
>DAOUEA010000048.1:0-5298 GCA_034430475.1 Chloroflexota bacterium
GACTGACTCGCCAGACAGGAGTCTATCAGGCGGGCGTACGAGCCAAGGCGGCCGCGCCAGCCCGCCGTCTCGATAGATAGGACTCGCCGTCGGGGCGAGGGGTTCGGTCGGGAAGGTGGTGGGCGGTGCAGGACTCGAACCTGCGACGTCCTCGGTGTAAACGAGGCGCTCTGACCACTGAGCTAACCGCCCGCCGGGCGAACTTTAGGGCAAGTCAACCCGATTGCGGAAGAGGTCTCCACCGATCCTGGTTGATGCAGGGCAACCCCGAGGACCCAAGCACGGGCTGTCCACCGATTCCGGCGCGCTCAGGGCTGGGCGGAGGGAAGCACCGAAGCGAGCGGGCTTCGAACGCCCGTGAGCGAGGCGCGCACCCGACAACAACGCCATGGGCCGTCAGGGAAGGTGGGGTGGTGCCCAGGCCGGGACTTGAACCCGGATGGATCGCTCCATACGCCCCTCAAACGTACGCGTATACCAATTCCGCCACCTGGGCACGAGGGCTATGTGCGGCGCATGTCGCCGTTTGCGAGATCTTGGTGCCGAGGAGGGGATTTGAACCCCTACAGCCTTGCGGCCACTGGCTCCTGAAACCAGCGCGTCTGCCAATTCCGCCACCTCGGCGCGCACAACGTCGGGCTATCCGTCGCTGGCGAGGCGCCAGTCTAGCACATCCCAATATCGATCCGAGGGATCGGCAATCTGCGTCGCCACACGGCCCTGGACACGGTCTGAGACGGCGAAAACGTAGTCCTCGAAGCACACTGGGAGCATGAGAACGTTGGACGTCACATACGCCTCCAGCTCCGAGACCGCGGTCTTCCGGTCCTTGGCGTCGGAGGTGGTGTGGACGGCTATGAGCAGGCGGTCCAGCGTGGTGTCGGAGATGCCCGAGAGGTTCGATCCGGCGGGGGCGATCTGCGTCGTCAGCATCAGCGGACTCACGTCCGGATCCAGTCCCAGGCCGTATTCCACGACCGCGGCCTGGAACTGGCCGCTCTGCAGCGCCTGGCGGTAGTCGCCGACCGAGGCGGGCACGAGCGCCACCTGCAGCCCCATCGCTCGCCAGTCGGCGGCGACCTGCTGCGCAACCTGGTACGCCGCCGAGTTCGTGGCCTCTTCGAGGGTCAGGAGGCGGATGACGTAGGCCTGGTCCTTGCCCGGCAGCATCCAGCCGTCGCGGCCCTGGACCCAGCCGGCGGCTGCCAGATCGGAGTCCGCCGCGGTGCCGGCATATGGAACCGCGTTGATCGCTTCGCTGTCGTACCAGCTCGACCAGGGCGGCAGTGGCGCATCCGCCACCGCCCCGCGGCCGCCGAGGATCCGGGTCAAGATGGCCGCCCTGTCGATCGAGGCCAGCAGAGCCCGACGAACGCCCTTCACGCCGAACTCCGGGTACGCCTCCCGCATGTTGAGCACCACTGCCGTCAGGCTGGCCCAGGGATAGCGAGCCAGCTCTGAGCCGGGCCGAGCCGCGGCCGATAGCACGGTCCCGGGCCGCAACCCCGCCACGGCGTCCACGTCGCCCGCCAGGAATGCCGCCGCAGCTTCGGTCTCGGTGTCGAAGAAGGTCAGCTCCATGGCTTCGATCGGACGGGGCAGGCCGGGGATAGGCGTAGCGGACGGTCCGATCGACGCGGACGCGGCGCCGGTGCTCGTGGCGCCGGTCGGGCCCTCGGACGCGGCCTCGGCCTGGACGCGGGTCAGGACAGCGTGGCGGACGTCGATCTCCAGCAGACGGAAGGCGCCGTCGCCCACCGGGCGGGCGCTGAAGCTCGAGTCGGCCAGGTCAGTCACGGTCACGTTCTCGAGGAGATGCCTGGGCAGGATCGGCAACGTGGCCAGATGGAGGAAGCCGCCCAGTGGCGTCGGCAGGACGATGCGCACGACGTGCGGGCTCACGACGGTCGCCTCGATTCCCCGCCACTCCGCGCCCAGCGGCCCCTGGTAGTCCGGGTCGGAGGCAAGGCCCACGGTGAAGACCACGTCGTCGACGGTGACGGGCTGCCCGTCTTCCCAGCGGTCGTCGTCGCCGAGGTAGAACGTATACGACCGGCCGTCTTCGGCGGCGGTCCAGGAACGAGCCAGGTCGGGCACCAGCGTGCCGTCCGGCCCGAGCCTGGCCAGGCCACGGAAGAGGAGGGCGACCAGGTCGCGGTCGACCTGGGTGCGGGCGGTCAGAGGGTTGATGGAGCTGGGGTGGCCGACGATCGCCTCACGATATGTGACGGCGGTGGGCCTCCCGGGCCCGGGAGAACCCTCATCTGCCGAGCCCGGCAGCAGCATCGCCGCGCCGACGACCGCCAGCAGCAACGCCAGCGCAAGCAGGGCAAGCCGGTCACGGAGGTTCATCGGTGGAATCGGCCCTCACGGCCGCGGCGCCGCGCGAGGCGCATCTCCCGGACGGAGCCAGGCCGGCGCCGGGCTACTTCGGCAGGACGTAGCTCGCCACCGAGAAGACGCAGAACAGGACCATCAGGACGACCGTGAACTGCCAGAGGCGCTTCTCGACCCCACGCCGGCTGCGGTACACGGACGAATCGCCGCCGAAGGTGGCGGACAGCCCCGAGCCGCGCGCCTGGAAGAGGATCGCCAGCATCAGGAAGATGCCAACCAGGTCTTGGCCCAGGGTCATCATGAGATTCACGTCGTTTGAAACCTCTGTGCGTCTTCGCGGAAGGCGGACCGGCGCATGTTAGCACACGCTCTCTCCGGGCCGGCCCGGAGAGAGCAGAAGCCGCTGCGCCGGCCGCGGCTTCCTCGGCTGCTTGGGGCTCGCGCCTCAGCCGGCCTTCCCGGAGGCCGCGATGCGAGCCCTGGCCGTGACGGCGGCGGTCGCCATCATGCCCGCCATCTCGTCCGGTTTGAGCGAGGCGCCGCCGACAAGCGCGCCGTCGATGGAAGGCTCGGCCAGGAACTCGCCGATGTTGGCGCTGGTCACGCTGCCGCCGTAGAGGACCGGGACAACTTCGGCCGGCTCGCCCCAGTGAAGGTCCGTGTACAGGGTGGCGCGAATCGCCTCGGCCATGGCGGCCGCATCCGAGCCGGATGCATTTCGACCGGTGCCGATGGCCCACACCGGCTCGTAGGCAATCACGAAGCCGGCGGCCATCAGCGTTTCGACATCCTTCCCGGACACGGCGCCTCGGAGCTGGTCGCCGACGACCTCGACCGCCCGGCCGGCCTCCCGCTCGGCCAGCTGCTCGCCGACGCACAGGATGGGCCGCAGGCCGGCCGCCACCGCGCGGGCCAGCTTCTTGCCGATCAGCTCGTCCGACTCCAGCTGGTCGCGGCGGCGCTCGGAGTGGCCCAGGATGACCCAGCTGGCCAGCCCGGACAGCATGGCAGCCGAGATCTCACCGGTGTAGGCCCCGCCCGGCTCGTGGTGGACGTTTTGAGCCCCCACGGCGACATCGGTGGCGGCCAGGGCCTGGCGCACCGCAGAGAGGCAGACGTAGGGCGGGCAGATGACGCGGACGACGTCCGGCTCCTCGATCCGGGCGGCAATTGTCGCGGCCAGCTCTCCAGCGTCCGCGGGGGTGGTGTTCATCTTCCAGTTGGCGGCAATGATCACAGGTCTCATAGCCGCCAATGATGACAGACGCGGGGGCCCTTCCGGAGGGACACTCGGCCCTTCATGCCGCGCCAGATCGGCCGGGAGAGAGTGTCAGTCGGCCCCGGCTCCCCGTCGCGACGCACCCCGGCCGGCACCCGCGTGGGTCGTGCGACGGCCTTCGGCAGGGTGCAGAGCCAGGCGCTCGATGCGCTGCAGGGCCCGCTGGACGGCCGAGCGATGGATCTGCAACCGCTCCGCGAGGTCGCTGAAGGTAGCCTCGGGCTCCTCACGCCGGGCGTCCGCAACCAGCCGGACCAGGTACGGCTGGGCGGCCAGGCGGCCGTCGGCAGCCAGCGTCTCGATCGCTTCCAGCTGGCGGGCGGCGGCGGCAACGGCCCGCTGGAGGTTGGCCGATTCGGCGTTGAGGACGCGGTTGAGGTCGCCCCGCACCGAGCGGGAGACCTGCCTGGCCTCGAGCTCCAGCAACGACGCCCCGCCTCCGATCAGGCGCAGGAAAGTGCCCACGGTCTCACCGCTCTTCCAGGTCGCAACTCCCCTGCCCCGTCGCACCCTCCACGAAGCCGGCAGTCCGATCCCGGCCAGCTGCCCGGCCAGCTCTTCGGCCGCGCCGGCATCCAGGACGAACTCCAGGTGCGTTCGCCCCGAGGCCAGGCTGAGCGAGCCGTGGCCCAGGAAGCGGCCCCGCAGGTAGGCGGCCCGGCAGTGCTCCGCCGACGCGGCCCAGTTGAACGCGGACCCGGCAGCGGGCCCATCCTTGCGCAGCCTCAGCACCAGCCGAGCCACGGCCCGCCGGGTCCGAACCGCGTTCGCAAGGCCGGCCAGCTCGGCTTGCCGGCAGCAGCGTCGAGGCGGGTCTATCGCGGCCAGCTCTGAGCGCAGCGATTCGACGAGATCCCGCTCCGCGGTCGTCACGCGGAGCGGGCGGAGGAGCGCGGACGCCGCCGGGCCAGCGACTCGTGCTCGTAGATGGCCATGATCGACGCGGCCAGACGCGCCGGGTCGTGGTGATGGGCGTTCTCCGGGTCGACCACGTCGTCCAGCATCAGCCGGGGCGCGGCGCCGGACGGCCACGAGCGCTCGGGCGGCCAGCGCAACCTCACCGCTTCGGCCGAATAGACGCCGGGGCGTTTGGCCTCGAACTGGCTGTTGGCCAGGACGATGTCTACGACCCCCGGCCCAACATGCCGCTCCAGGGCCGCGAAGTGATCCGCCAGGTCGTAGCCCTGCGTCTCGCCCGTCTGGGTGGCGACGTTGCAGACGTACAGGCGCAGCGCGGCAGACGAACGGATGGCGTCCGTGATGGCCGGCAGCAGGAGGCTGGGCAAGATGCTGGTGTAGAGGCTGCCCGGCCCGATGACCACCATGTCCGCTTCCGAGATGGCCCGCCTGGCGTCCTCGCTGGCGGCCACTCCCTCGGGGGTCAACCACACCCTCTCGATCCCGGCGGAGCCGCCTATCTGTGACTGCCCGACGACCTCCGCCCCATCCACCAGCGCGGCGTGCAGCGTCACCGGAGTGCCCGTAGCGGGCACGACCTGGCCTCTGACCGCGAGCACTCGGTTCATCTGTCTGACCGACTCCTCGAAGTCACCGCCCTGCACGGACGACATCGCGGCCAGCAGCAGGTTGCCGATCGGATGGCCGCCCAGACTGTCCGAATCGTCGCCCGGGAAGCGGTACTGGAGCAGCTTCCCCATCAGGGGCTCGGCGTCCGCCAGGGC
>DAOUEA010000049.1:0-12948 GCA_034430475.1 Chloroflexota bacterium
GCAACCATGGCCGGTTTCGTCCTCACCAGTCCCAGCTTCGAGGATGGTGGGCCCATACCCTCCCAGCACACCTGCGACGGGCAGGACGTCTCCCCGGCCCTGTCCTGGTACGGGGCCCCTGAGGAGACCCAGTCCTTCGCTCTGATCGTCGACGATCCGAATGCCAGGGGCTTCATTCACTGGGTCGCGGTCAACATTCCGGGTGGGGCATCGGGCGAGCTGCACGAGTCGATCCACCCCGACGCGGACCCGCTCCAGGGCCGCAACGACTTCGGTCGCACCGGCTACGGCGGGCCGTGCCCGCCCAGCGGCGTCCACAACTACCGCTTCACGCTCTACGCGCTCTCCGAGGACCTGGCTTTCGGGGTCACCCCAACCGAGCCGGACGTCCAGCGGGCCATGGACGGCAGGATCCTTGCCCAGGCCACGCTGACCGGCACCTACACCCGCGGGCGCTAGGACGCCGCGCTGGGTCCGAGCCTAGAACGGCAACCGGCCGGCCCGCTTGACCTCCTCCAGCCAGGCGCGCTCGTCGCCGATCGTCGTCGCCGGTCCATGGCCGGGCAGCACCCGCAGCCGGTCGTCAAGCGAGCTCAGGCGGCCCAGGGATTCGACCATCTCCGCCTCCGAGCCGCCCGGCAGATCAGTTCGGCCCCAGCCGCCGGCGAACAGGGTGTCGCCCGAGAGCAGCAGGCCCGACTCCTTCTCCAGCAGGCAGACCGAGCCCGGGGTGTGGCCGGGTGTATGCAGGACCTCCAGCTCGATCTGGCCGAACTCGACCCGACCGCCCTCCGCCAGCTCCACGGCGGGCACGCTGGGCGGAATCTCGAAGGGAGCGAAGAGCGGCTGGGGGTTGACGAGCATCTCCCGGTCGAGCGGGTGGACGGCGATTGGTGCACCGGCGGACCCGTCCTCCGCCTCGTGCTCGGCCAGCGCCGCCGCCTGCTCACGGCTCCAGGCCTGGACCGCGGCGTTGTCCCCGGTATGGTCCCAGTGGCCATGGGTCGAGACGATCAGCTTCAGCCGCCAGCCCCTCTCCAGAAGCAGCCCCGAGATCCAATCCAGGCACGGTATGGCGGTGTCGATGGCGATCGCCTCCCGCGTCCGAGAGTCCGCGAGGACGTAGAGATTGGTGTCCAGCGGCCCGACGGCCCGGCTTGCCAGGTCCATCGTCAGGGCTGGGCGGGCGTGCCCTGGCCGGCTTCGGGCTCGCTCTCGAGGCTCCTCTTGAGGCAGTCGAGGGTGCCGTCGATCGCCTCCCTGGCCGGCTGAACGGCCATCCCGGCGAAACCGGCCAGCATGCCACCCATCTCGACGTCGGCCTCCCATTCGACCTTCGTCGAGGATTGATCCAGCTCCTCGAGCCGGACGGCGCCCACGGCGCTGACCGGGCCGCCCATCACCACGCCGCTGGCTCGGCCGGTCGCGCTCGAGGGTGGCGCCACTTCGTCGAGCTCGATCTCCATGGCGACGGGGCTCTTGAAGAAGAGGTTGCCGACCACGGCGCTGACGCGGAACTTCCGCTCGTCGATCACCTCGACCTGCGGGTCGCCTGGCGCGCAGGCGGCCACGCGCTGGGGATCGGACAGCGCCTCCCAGACACGCTGACGAGGGGCGGCGATCCGGGTCTCTCCGTCGAGATGCATCAATTCCTCCAGGTGAGCCGGCGGTTCGGTCGGGCAGCATGGTACCGGTTCAGTCTGAGGGAGGCGCAGGTGGGCCGTCCGCTGACGTCCCTCTTACGCCAGGCTTACATTCCGCCGGCGGGACGATGCGGCGGGGACGTATCCTGCCCGGCATGAAGACCATCCTCGTCGTCGACGACGAGCGGAACATCGTGGAGCTGGTGCGCCTGTACCTGGAGAAGGAGGGCTTCGCCGTCGTGGCCGCGACGGATGGCGAGCAGGCGTTGGCCCAGTACGAGCGCAGCGGCCCGGACCTGGTGGTGCTGGACCTGATGCTGCCCAAGGTGGACGGCTTCGAGGTCTGCCGTGAGCTGCGACGCCGGGGCGACGTGCCGATCCTGATGCTCACCGCCCGCTCCGAGGACGTGGACGCGATAGTCGGCCTGGAGCTGGGCGCGGACGACTACGTGACCAAGCCCTTCAACCCGCGGGCACTCGTGGCCCGGGTGAAGGCCATCCTGCGCCGCACCGAGGCCACCAATCGCGGCGGCCGGCCGATCGAGGTGGGCGACCTGCGGATCGACCCGCGGCGGCGCGAGGCGAGTGTCGCCGAGCGCCAGCTCCAGCTACGCGCCCGCGAGTTCGACCTCCTGGCGGCCCTGGCCCGCGACCCGGGAGTCGTTCTGACGCGCGAGGCTCTGCTGGAGGACGTGTGGGGCACCGATTTCCCGGGCGAGACCAGGACCGTGGACGTCCACGTGGCAGAAGTCCGCAAGAAGCTCGGACAGGACGGGCCGCAGATCGAAACGGTCCGCGGGCTCGGGTACCGCCTCGTGCCGCCGCCGCGCGGCGGCGCTACACCGGGCAGCTAGAGGGAGATCGGAATGCGACCCAGAGGCATCACCGGCCGCATCCTCCTCGCCTTCGCCGCGCTGGCCCTGGCGATGCTCGTGGCCGTGACCGGGTCCCTCTTCGTGGTCCTGCGGGAGATGCACCGCGACGCCACCGAGGCTTCGCTGAGCAGCCAGGTAACCCTGATCGAAGCGGCCCTGGTGCGGCGCGCGGCCGGCGCGCCGGTCGAGCAGACCGCCCGCGATCTCTCGGCCGGCATCGCCGAGGACGGCGGCTTCGTCCTCGTCCAGCGCAAGACCGGGGCGATCATAGTCGTGGCCGGCGAGCCCTCGTCGCTGGAGCTGCCACCACAGCCGACCGGCATGGACCGCTACGCCACCGGCACGATACGGACCTCGGACGGCCAGGATTTCGTCTACATCGAGCCTGTCGCGTCGCGCACCGGCGGCCTGGTCTTTGTCTTCGCCGTTCCGGATCGCTCGGGCCAGCAAGCGGTGGCCGACCTGGGCCGGGCCATGGTGATCATCGTCCTGATCCTGCTGCTGGTCGGAGCGCCCCTGGCCTGGCTGCTGTCGCGTTCGCTGACCGGACCGATGCGGCGCCTGGCCAATGCCGCGTCCGCCCTCCCTGCCTCGCCGGAGGAGCCCCAGCCGCTGCCCCTGGAGGGGCCGGCCGAGGTGCGTGTCCTGACGGAGCGGTTCAATGCCATGGCCCGCGAGCTGGTCTCCACGCGAGCCGAGGAGACCGCCCTCCTGGCCAACCTGCGCCACGACCTGCGCACGCCCCTGACGAGCATCGGCGGCTACGCCGAGGCCATCGCTGACGGAACGGCCGCCGGGCCGGAGGCCTCGGCCGCGGCCCGGACCATCGCCGAGGAGGCCCAGCGTCTGGAGCGCCTGGTGGGCGAGCTGGGCGTGGTCGAGCGGCTGCGCGAGGGTCCGTCGGCGCTGCGGCCGGAGGTGCTGGACGCCGCGGCGTTGCTGACCGACGCGGTAGCTCGCTTCGAGAGCCGGGCCGGCGCGGCGGGCGTGACCCTTGAGACGGTCCACGACGTCCCCGGCGACGAGGACGTGATCTTCACCGCCGATCGGCTGGCCGTGGAGCGGATCCTGCAGAACCTGATCGAGAACGCCCTGTCGGCCGTGCCCGAGAGCGGCCACGTATGGCTGCGAGCCGCTCCGCTGCACCTGACCGGCATGGCGCCCGGGGTCGGGATCAGCGTCACCGACGACGGTCCCGGCTTCCCGCCGGGCACGTCGGAGCGTGTCTTCGAGCGGTTCTACAGAGCCGATCCGTCGCGCACCGGCTCGGGCTCGGGGCTGGGTCTGGCCATCGTGCGCGAACTGGCCCGGGCCCACGGCGGCGAGGCCTGGGCCGAGAACGTGGCGCCCCACGGAGCGCGGGTGACGGTCCTGTTGCCATTCTCGCCGGCCATTCCCCCGGAGGCGACCGAACCGGCCGAGGCCTGACGGCAGCGGAAGACGGCCGAAAGCGGCGGCATGGCGGGATGCGGCGGCATGGCGGGATGCGGCGGCAGGGCGGGCTGCCGGTCCGACCCAGCGGGCGCGTTCGGTCGGACGGCCCTATCCTTCGCGGGTGAGCGAAGAGACAGGACCGGCTGCCGCCGGCAGCCCCAACTCCCCAACCCCCGAGATCGACCAGCTGGTGCGCCAGCGGTCCGAAGCGCGCGCCCGACGCGACTGGGCGACGGCCGACGCCCTCAAGGCCCAGATCGAAGAGGCGGGCTGGTCGGTCGTGGATCGCGGGGCTCAGTCCACCGTGAGGCGCACACACCCGGTGAGCGTGGAAGTGGACGGCGTGCTCCGTTACGGCTCCGCCGCGGACGTGCCCTCCCGCCTGGGCGAACCGGCCGACGTGCCGTGGACCGTGGCGATCGTGGCCGGCGAGACGCCGGATCGGATCTCAGGCCTCCTGGCGGGGCTGCGCGCCCACGCTCCTGCCGAGACCCAGGTCGTGGTGGTCCTCAACGACCCGAACGACGCCCAGGCCGCGGCCCTCGCCCTTGGGGCGCCGGATCGCGAGCCGATCGGCGGACGGGACATCGAGGTCGTGCGGACGGCCGTGCGCCTGGGCCACGCGACTACGCTGGACGCCGCCCTGCGGCGGGCCTCCGGCGAGCTGGTGCTGCTGGCCGATGGCTCGGCGATCCCCACCGGCGACGCCCTGGGGCCGCTCGAGAATGCCCTGGCGGACCCGGGCGTGGCGCTGGCCGGCGCATTCGGCGTCTCTACGGCCGAACCGGGGCCGCTCCAGCCTGGCGCCCTGGAGCTGTCCGCTTCCGACTCACCCGGGGCGCTGGCCTGGGGCTGGATCGCCTTCCGGCGGTCCGACTATGCCGATCTGGGCCCGCTGGACGAGCGCTTCGTCACCCCGGCCTGGCTGGATGTCTGGCTGAGCCTTCGCCTCCGAGCGGGGCTCGACCCGGAATGGCTCGAGGAGACCGACCTGCCGGCCGAGAATCGGGCCGGCGAAGGGCCGGCCAACGGCGAGGCCGGCGAAGGCCCGGCGACCCAGGTCCCGGAAGGGTTCGAGCTCTCCGCACCCAGGCGAGCCGTCCGCCTCGACCTGCCTCTCGAAGGCGGCCAGGCCTGGCCGCCGGAGCGGACTCGCCTGAACCGCCGCAACATGTATCGCGTGCTGAGCCGCTACGGTTGGCGGCCCGACCTGTTCTGAGCCGCCCTAGCGCTCCTCGAGCGAGAGGCCGCACTCACCTGCCACCGACGTGGCCCCGGCGGACGACCGGGTGATGCCGCACTCCCTGTAGACGTCGAACTGGCCCCGCCAGCGGTCCATGCCAATCACGTACCCGCCGGTCAATACCGCCACCAGGGCCACGACTGCCAGCAGGCCGCGTCCTGCTCCCACCAGCCTCGAGGGCACCGCGCGCGGCGACTGCCACAGGGACGCGAGTGTCTGTACCTGGCCCGGCGGTATGGCCAGCGCCAGCCATAGCCCGGCCGCCAGACCGCCGACGTGGGCGGCGTTGTCGACGTTGCCCATGATCCCGGAGAAGCCGAGCACCAGGTTCAGCACGATCAGGAAGCCGACCTGCGAGGCGATGGACCGGGACTGAGCGTCCAGGACGGCATGGTGGTACCTGGTCGCCACAAGAACGACGCCGAAGAGACAGAAGACGGCGCCCGATGCCCCGACGCCGTACATCCCGTCTCCGAAGACGAAGGTAGCTACCGAGCCGGAGATACCGCCCAGGGCGAAGAAGAGCGGGAAGAGGCGCGAGCCGTACATCCGCTCTACGAGCTGCCCCGCGTACCACAGACAGTACATGTTGAAGAGCAGGTGCAGAGCGCTGCCATGAACCAGCACCACGCTCAGGAGCCGGTATAGCTCGCCATCGGCAATGAGCACCTTGTCCAGCATGAGGCGGTAGTAGGTCGGGCTCCCCTCGAGCACCGAGCCCAGGCACCTGGTCTGGCCGCTCAGGGCCAGCAGCGAGATCACGGACGTGACGGCGATGATGCCGTAGGTCATGACCGGCGGCAGGACGTCGCCGCGGCTGCGGGCGAAGTGGCGGCTGGCGGCGCCGGAGTGCCCGGTCTCCTTGGAGAGCCAGCCCAGCCGGGAGTGGATCTCGGCCTTGTCCGCCGTGGGGGCGCGCTTCTCGCACTGGCGGTAGGCGTCGAGGGCGCCCTTGAGATCCCCGGAGCGCACTCGCGCCGCCGCGATCTGGCGCCAGGCCCGATACGTGGCCGGGGTTTCCGGGCCCGCCGTCACAGTCTCCCAGGCCTGCATGGCTTCTTCATCGCGGTCCAGGCGGTACAGGCAGTTGCCCGCGCCAAGGTACGCCGCCGCGGCCACGTCCCTATCGGGCACGGCCGCCAGCCGGCCGTAGAGCGCGAGCGCCTGCTCGGGCTCGCTTTCGTCCAGCAGGTCGTCGGCACGGCGGAGGACCGCCAGAGCCGTGGGCCGGTCGACGGGGGGATGGACGTTGGGGTCGAACCCGGGTGGGGGTGCGGGAGTGCCGTCGAAGCGGATGCCGTCGGAAGCTCTATCCATGAGGCCACTCTACAGGAGCGGCGCGAACGGTCGCACGCCGGCGGCCGCAGCGCCCGCCGGTCAGCTCGGGTCGTCGCCCGAGGTCTCCTCCCAGCCGGTCGAGCCGACCGCCGCCGCGAAGGCTTCGGCCGCAGGCAGTCCCCCGTCCAGCCCCGCCGCGAACAGGCCCACCAGGCGGGCGAACGAGCCGTCGTCGTCCGGTGGCGCTTCGAGCGCCGTCGCCCCGGCAGGCAGAGCGGGCAGGGCCGCGCCGCTCGCGCTCACCACGACCAGCTGAGCCCCGCAGAAGGCCGCTCCCTCGACAGCCGCAGCGACCGCATCCGCGGGGAGTGGCTCCGCCAGGACCACGACGGAGGTCCCGGCCAGGTACTGCAGCCCCAGGGCCACGTCGGCCGCTTCCAGGGCGGGCCGCTCGGCGGGATCTGCCGGCAGCAAACGCGCGGTCTCCGCCACGCCGGGCGCGTCGCCCGACGGCGCGCCGCTCGACGGCTCGTCGCTCGACGGCTCGTCGCCCGCGACCTCGTCCGCCACGGCCACTCCTCCGGACGCCGGCCCGGCCGCCTCGCCGCCGGCCCCGGCCTCCGCCTCCACCAGCAACGGCGTGGGTCGCGTCGCGTCCCGCAGAAGCGCCGCGTGCCCGATCCCCAGCTGACCAAGGGCCAGCACCACCGCGTCCCCGGCCGCGTCGTCACCGACCTTGCCGGCCAGCTCCGCCGCGCAGCCCGCTTCCCGCGCGGCGATCGCTACCCCGGCGGCCGTGCCGCCCACCCCGCCTTTGCCGCCGGCCTCACGATAGGCCGGCAGGCCCACGACGACGATCATCAGACGTCCTCCTCCGCCACCAACTCGAACTCGCCGAGCCCGGCCGCCTCCAGGTCCCCGGCCACGGCCGCGGCATCGCCCACGACCACGATCGCCAGCCGGTCGGTGTGCAGGTGATCGCGCGCCGCCTTCCGGACCGCCGCCACGTCAACCGCCTCAACGCAGCCGCGGTAGCGGGCCAGCTCGTCGTCGGGCAGGCCGAAGGCGAAGAGCCCGCCGACCGCGCCCACGACCGCGCTCGGGACCTCGAAGCGCAAGGGGAAGACGCCGACCAGGTAGTCGCGGGCGGACGCCAGCTCGGCCGGCGTGACCTGCCCGTCGCGCATCCGCTCCAGCTCCCCCAGCGCCTCAGTGATCGCCGGGACGGTCACCGCGGTCTGGACGGCCGTGCGGACGCTGAATGGCCCCGCGCCCCGGCGCATGTCGAAGCTCGAGCCCACGCCGTAGGTGTAGCCCTTGGTCTCGCGCAGGTTCAGCTGCAGGCGCGAGTTGAACAGGCCGCCCAGGATGGAGTTCATGACCTGGACCGCGTGGAAGTCCGGGACGCGGCGCGGCAGGCCGACATGCCCGATGCGTATCTCCGACTGCACCGAGCCGGGCCTGTCTACGAGGCGTACCACCCGCCGATCGACCGCCGCCGTGGCCTCAGGGGCGCTCACCTCGGCCGGCGAAGCGCTGCCCGAGCCCGAGCCTGCGGCATACTCGCCCAGCTGGTCCAGGATCAGCTGCGGCACGTCGAGGCCGGTCAGATCGCCGCCAACGACGACCGCGGCCCGCCGCGGATCGAGCAGCGCGGTGTGGACCCCCGCCAGCTCCTCCCGACCCAGGCCTCGGACGGTGGCTTCCTTTCCGCCCAGGAGCCGGGCGTATGGCGACTGACGGGTGTAGATCGTCTCCACGAAGGCCCAGTCCACGCGGCGGCGAGGCTCGGCGCGGAGCTGCATCAGGTCGTTCAGACGCTCCTCGCGCAGCCGGGCCACGTCGTCGGCCGGGAAGGTGGGCCGCCTCAGCACCTCGTCGAGCAGCTCCAGGGCCGGCCCCAGCCGAGCGGCCGTGACTTCGACGCCGGCGGTGAACGAGTCCCATCCGGCCTGGACGTTGATCGTGGTCCCCAGGCGCTCCGCGGCCTCCACCACTTCCACTCCCGGATAGCGGGCCGTGCCCTCGGTCATGGCCCGCGCTGCCAGGGCAGTCGCCCCGGCCAGCTCGGCCGGCTCGTCAGCCGCGCCGCGCCGAACGACCACGTTGGCCGAGATCAGCGGCCGGCCGGGCACGTGGACTGTCAGCACCTGCAGCCCCGATGGAAGGATCGACCGCTCGAACGAGGGGAAGGTGTAGCCTCGTGGCCGGCCGGGTGTGGGACGGGCTGCCAGGACCTCTTCCAGCGTCATGCCGCGCCCTCCTCGTCCTCGGCCTCGTCCGTCATGCCGGGTACAGGAAGATAGGTGATGACGACCCTGTTGTCGGGTCGGAAGACATCGGCCGCGACCTCGCGGATGGCCTCCGGGGTGACGGCCAGGTAGCGCGCCAGCTGGCAGTTGATCATGTCCGGATCGTCCAGAAGCGTGGCGTACATCGACAGGCGATCCGCCCGCTCATCCACCCGCTGCAGCGCCTCCAGCTCCATCGTTTCGATCAAGGCCCTGGCCCGCTCCAGCTCGTCGTCTGTGACGGGCTCCCGGCCCAGCTTCGCCAGCTCCTCCTCGAAGACCCGCTCGACGGCCTCGCCGTCCATGCCGGGCCGGACCGTGGCCTGGCCGGCGCAGATCGACGCCCCGCCGACGAAACCCAGGGCGAAGAGCGCCACGTCCTGGGCCAGCTTCTCCTGACGCACCAGGCGCTTATGCAGCCGGCTGCCCTTCCCGCCAGCCAGGATCTGGACCCCCATCTCCAGGGCGTCCAGGCGCGGGTCGCCAAAGACCGGGGCCCGGAATCCGAAGTAGTGGCGCGACAGCGGCACGCGATCCTCGACTACCTCGCGCCTCTCGCCGCCGAGAGACGCGGGCACAGACAGGCTCGCCGGACGCGGGATCTCCGGCGCCGCGGGGATCTGGCCGAAGTAACGCTCCACCGCGGCCCGCGCCGCGGCCGGATCCACGTCTCCGGCGATGGTCAGGACCGCGTTGTTGGGGGCGTAGTAGGTGCGGAAGAAGGCCGAGACGTCCTCGAGCGAGGCCGCGTCCAGGTCTTCCATGGAGCCGATCGTGGGGTGGTGATACGGGTGCTCCGGCGGGAAGAGGTGGGCCTGCAGTTTGTGGAACCACAACCCGTAGGGCCGGTTGTCGTAGCTGGAGCGCTTCTCGTTCTTCACCACGTCGCGCTGGTTGTCCAGGTTCTCCTGGTTCAGCGCGTCGAGCAGCGTCGCCATTCGATCCGCTTCCAGCCACAGCGCCAGCTCGAGCTGGTGGCTCGGCACCGTCTCGAAGTAGTTCGTCCGGTCCAGCCAGGTGGTGCCGTTCAGCGAGCCGCCGGCAGCCTGGACCAGGGCCATGTGTTCCGTCTTCCCGACGTGAGCGGAGCCCTGGAACATGACGTGCTCGAAGAGGTGGGCGAAGCCTGTCTTGCCCGGGACCTCGTTCTTGGACCCCACCGCATACCAGACGTCCACCGCCACGATCGGAGCCAGCGGATCAGGGGCGACGATCAGCCGCAGGCCGTTGGCGAGGCGTTCGTCGGTGAACCTGACCGTGGGTGCGGGCATGTAGAGACTCCTGTCGGCAGCTCGGGTCAGCGAAGGCGCGTATCGGTGCGGGCAGCCGCATTGTACCGGCCGGGGATCGAGACCCACCCGCGGGCCCGCGATCGGTACCGCCCCGCCGCCCAATGGCGCCCAGCCTTGACAGGGTCTCCCCACGATGTTAGCTTTTCGTCTAACAGTAGTTAGTAGAAGCGCTGCAATGACCGAGACTCGAAGCCACCAGCGCCGCGCCCAGCAGCGATCCGGAGCGCTGGTCCGCCCCGGTCTGACCTCGAGCGCACTGCCCACGGTGGAG
Organism: Chloroflexota bacterium; assembly: GCA_034430475.1. Classification (GTDB taxonomy): domain Bacteria; phylum Chloroflexota; class Limnocylindria; order Limnocylindrales; family CSP1-4; genus Fen-1039. Next base: position 10,328 of record DAOUEA010000049.1, read on the forward strand.
CTCGATCCGAGATCCGTCTACGACTTCCTCATGAGCGCCTGCAACGAGTGCGGTGAGCTGCAGGAACTCCTGCCCGAGGATCGCACCTGGCTGACCGAAGGTCGCTCCGCCCTGGCCGAGCTGACCGGCGCCGAGTGCGTGGCCTGCTCGCCGCTTGTGTCCGAGCTCGGCCGCCACGTCGTCCTTCACCCTGAGATCAAGACCGCCCGCCAGGTCGTGGAGGCGGTCGACAAGCTGGACGACAAGACTCTGCTGGACATTCTGGTCGGCGAGCTGCTCAACAGCCCGGAAGTGGGGGCAATCACGCGCCGCGCCCTGGACGGCGACGCCGAGGCCTACGCCGAGCTGAAGCGCCAGCTCGAGTCCGCCAAAGGCCACGCGGTCATTCCCGACTCCTTCGACGTCCTGGCACCCGCCGCACGGCGGATCGTGCATGCCTGGCTGGCTCGATTCGAGCAGATCGAGGCCCGCGTGAACCGCATGATCGCCAGCGACGCCGCCTCTCGAAGCACCGCCGACATGGCCGCGGACCCGCTGAGCTTCATCGAGCACACGACAAACGGCATCCGGCTCGTGCCCGAGCCTTCTATCAAGCGCATCGTCCTGGCCCCCACCTACTTCGGACGGCCGTACAACACCATAACCAGGGTGGACGACGTGCAGCTGATCTGCTACCCGATCGCCGACTCGGCCCTGGGTGCGGCCAGCATGACGACACCGCCGGCAGCCACGATCCGCCTCTACCGGGCCCTTGGCGATGAGACGCGCCTGCGGATCCTGCGGTTGCTGGCCGACCAGGACCGGTACCTGACCGAGCTGGCGGCGGACCTGGAACTGAGCAAGCCCACCATCAGCCATCACCTGGCCCAGCTTCGCAGCGCCGGGCTGGTAACGGCAACCGAGCAGGGCAACGTCATCTACTACTCCCTGCGCCGCGATCGGATCCAGGAAGCCGGCCCCGAGCTGGCCGGGTTCCTGGCCCGCTGAGCCCCGCCCACCCAATGAACGGCAACCCCATTCGCCACACCAGGATGTTAGACAGACGGCTAACCAGGGTCACCAAGACCTCTAACCGGGAGGAGCACCGCCATGTTCAGGGATCCTGATATCCAGCTCGAGCTGGCCCTACAGCGCCAGGTCGAGTTGCGCCGGGAGGCGGAGTCCAGCAGGCTTGGACGGCAGGCCCGCTGCCGCCCCACCCTGCACCGCATCCGCGGCTTGCATCTGCACATCGGAAAGTTCATCGTCGCCGTAGGCCGGACGCTCTACGACGAGGAGGCCCCTCGCCCGAAGCCGCTCCGGTCGTGACGCGGCCCCTGGTGACGCCTTCGGCCGCTGAGGTTCGCGAGTGATTCGGGCCCTGGCCACCTACGCGCGCAGCTTCACCGGGTTCGGACGGGACGCCCGGCTGTTCCTGCTGACCACGATCGTCTTCGGAGCGGCGACCAGCCTGTACTGGATCGACTTCAACCTCTACCTGGACGCCCTGGGCGTGGACCGCTCGACGATCGGCTGGCTGATGGCTACCTCGCAGCTGGCCGGAGTGGCCGTGGCTCTGCCCACTTCCGCCCTCTCGGACCGCATCGGGCGCCGAACAGTGATGGCGATCGGCATGACCCTGGCCGCCGTCGCGCTGCTGACCTTCCTCCCCGGGCAGCTTCTCCTGCTCTTCGCCGGCGTGGTGGCGCTCGGCGCGGGGTCGCAGATGGTCTGGGTGGTCCAGGTCCCGTACATCGCCGAGCACACCAGGGACGACCAGCGCAACCACTACTACGCCGTGTGGGCCGGCATCACCAACCTGACGATGCTCGTCTCGGCGCTCGTCGGCGCGGCCGTCGCCCAGCTCGTGGCGGACCACCTGGCGCTCACCTCCGCCGCCGGCCCCTACCAGGTGCTGTTCGTGGGCGTGGCCATCCTTGGGATCGCCGGGCTGGGGACGGTTGCCCTGCTGTCGAACGATCGGGAGGCGGTCGCGGCGGCGCGAGCGGAACGGTCCCAGGCGGCCTCCGGCGCCAGCCTGTTCGGGCTCCACATCGTCGATCGGCGCCTCTTCTTCCGCCTGCTGCTGCCGGGCTTCATCACTTCCCTCGGCGCGGGCCAGCTCATCCCCTTCCTGAACCTCTTCGTCCAGACCAAGTTCGGCCTGGACCTCTTCTCGATCAACCTCATCTTCGGCATCACCAGCCTTGGAACGACGGTGGCGATGCTGGCCCAGCCGGCGCTGGCGGCGCGGTTCGGGCGCATCGGGTCGATCGTGCTGGTCCAGGGAACCAGCATCCCCTTCCTGGTGGTCCTCGGCTTCTCGCCCGTGCTGGGGACGGTGATCCTGGCCATGGCCGTGCGCAACTCGCTGATGAACGCCGGCAACCCCATCTTCGACGCCTTCGCCATGGAGCGGGTCACTCCCGCGGAGCGCGCGACACTGTCCGCCCTGATGACGATGCTGTGGTCGGTGGGCTGGGTCATCGCCCCGATCTACTACAGCACCCTGCAGGCCACGCTGGGGTTCACCGGCGGCTACGCCGTCAACTTCGTGACCATCATCGTGCTCTACACCATCTCCACTTCGCTGCTCTGGACGTGGTTCCACGGCGCGGACAGGGCGCGGGAAGCCGCTCCCG
>DAOUEA010000050.1:0-2306 GCA_034430475.1 Chloroflexota bacterium
GCCAGGGCCTTCCGCGGCACGCCCGGGTCCGGCACCCACTCCATCAGCGACCGCACCTCCGCCAGGCGAGGGCGCAGGTCCGGGTCCAGGGCCTCGGCCGCGGCCACGGCCGTCTCGACGGCGGTCAGGCACAGGATGCCCATGGCCGTGGCGGCGTGGCGGATCTCCGCCGCGTCGCGCACCGGTCCGGATATGGGGGCGGGCGTGTTGACGACGAGCCGCACCGTGCCGCCGGCGATCAGATCCAGAATGGGGACCTGGCCGGGCGCGGCGGTCTCGCCCACCCTGGCCACGATCTGGGCCTCATAGCCGAGGCCGTTCAGCGCCGCGGCCGTGCCCGCCGTGGCGGCGAAGCGGTAGCCGGCCCGGGCCAGGGCCTGAGCCACGCGCGGCAGCGAGGTCTTGTCCCTGTCCGCGACCGAGATCAGCGCCAGGGCGCCGCCGGCGCCGGGCCGGGGCGGGATCAGGGCCGCGCCCTGCATCGCCTTGGCCAGGGCCACTCGCGGGTCCTCGTGGAGGCCGATGACCTCCCCGGTGGACTGCATGCCCGGGCCCACGGACGGATCCACTCCCCGGAGCTTGGCGGTCGAGAAGGCCGGGGCCTTGACGGCCACCAGACCGGGCGGCTCCAGCAGGCCGTTCGGCCAGCCCATCTTCGCCAGCGTCTCGCCCAGGGCGATGCGAACCGCCAGCTTCACCATCGGCACGCCGGTGACCTTGCTCATGAACGGGACCGTTCGGCTGGCCCGCGGGTTGACCTCGATCAGGTACACGCCGTCGTCGCGAACGATGAACTGGGCGTTGACCAGCCCGCGCACGTCCAGCGCCCGAACGATGCGTTCCATCGCCTCCACGATCAGCGCCTGGTCGGAGGTCGAGACCGATTGCGGCGGGAAGACGCCGATCGAGTCGCCCGAATGGACGCCGGCGCGCTCGACGTGCTCCAGCAAGCCCGGGATCAGGACCGTCTCGCCGTCCGCCACCGCGTCCACGTCCACCTCGAGCCCTTCGAGATAGCGGTCGATCCGGACCGGCCGATCGGGGTCCACCACCGTCGCCCGGGCGAGCTGCGCGACAAGGTCCGAAGGCGAATAGCTGAAGTCGATCGCCAGGCCGCCGATGACGAAGGACGGCCGGACCATGACCGGGTAGCCGATCTGCTCGGCCAGCGCGATCGCCTCTTCCATCGAGCGAGCCATGCCGCCTTCCGGCTGCGGGATGCCGAGCGACTCGACCAGGTTGGCGAAGCGGATGCGATCCTCCGCCTGGTCGATCGTCTCCATGTTCGCGCCGAGGAGCGGGATGCCGGCCGCGGCCAGCGGCTCGGCCAGGTTGAGCGGCGTCTGGCCGCCGAACTGGACGAAGGCGCCGAGCATCTGGCGGCCCTCCGGCGAGCCGTTCGGCGACTCGGCCTCCACCACGGAGCGCACGCTCTCCGGGTCCAGCGGCTCGAAGTACAGGCGCGATGAGGCGTCGAAGTCGGTCGAGACGGTCTCCGGGTTGGAGTTGATCATGACCGCCTGCCAGCCCTGCTCGCGCAGCTCCGCGGCGGCCTGGACGGCGCAGTAGTCGAACTCGATTCCCTGCCCTATCCGCACCGGCCCGGACCCGATCACCAGCGCCGCCGGCCGCTCCACCGGCGGCAGCTCCGGCTCCGAGCCCGCCGCCGCGTACGTGGCATAGAAGTACGGCGTCTCGGCGGCGAACTCCGCGGCGCAGGTGTCCACCATGGCGTAGCCCGGCTCCAGGCCCAGCTCCATCCGGGCCCGCCGCACGTCCTCCGCCCTGACGCCCCGCCCGGCCATCTGGGCCAGCTCGCGATCGCCGAAGCCCGCCCACTTGGCCGTGGCCATCAGCTCCGCGGCATCCGGGTTCGCGGGATCGACGAAGCGGCGGCCCATGCGCCGCACTTCGCGCTCCAGGGCGATGGCCCGCTCGATCTCCGACAGGAACCAGGAGCTGATGCCCGTCACGCCGCGGATCGTCTCGGCCGGCACTCCCCGTCGCAGCAGGGCCAGGATCCGCCAGAACCGCGAGTCGGACGGAGCCAGGAAGCGCTTCATGACGATCGGGTAGGCGGCGCGCTCGGCGTGGGCGCGGGCCTCGCACAGCAGCCCGGTGGCATCGACCGGCACCGGCACCGGCTCGCTCGGCGCGGGTTCGGAGAGGTAGTCCAGCGTTGCCTGCCAGGTGGCGTTCTCGGCCAGCCACCCCGCTCCCGCTTGTTCAAGGCCACGCAGCGCCTTGTTCAGCGCCGAGCCGAAGGTTCGGTCGATGGCCATGACCTCGCCCGTCGCCTTCATCTG
>DAOUEA010000051.1:0-7247 GCA_034430475.1 Chloroflexota bacterium
GGCTATACTCCGCGTCGCCCCGTGGCGGTTCCCGCCTGGCGCGGCGATGGTGGCCCTAGCTCAATCGGCAGAGCAGCGGACTGTGGATCCGCAGGTTACGGGTTCGATCCCCGTGGGCCACCCCAACCTCACCTCTGGACCCGGGCGACCCGTGTGGCTCCGGCCGTCAGTCAGCCTCGTAGGTGACCTTCGTGCCGATCGGGACGACCTGCATGTAGATCTGGCCGCGTACGAACGGGATTTCCGTCCCGGCAGCATCGTAGAGGCGGGTGAGCGAAGTCTCCGTCTTCTTGACCCATTTGCCTTCCACGACTCTGCCTTCGCGGAAGATGAGGGCCTGACCCGAGCCGACGCTACCGACGACCGGCCGTACGTGTCCCGGCTCGGTGTAGCTCGTCAACGACTGGAAGAGAACCACCACGTTCCTGGCCCGGACCCGCTGGCCGTTGGCGGCGTCCAGGTGCGGCTGACCGTTGAGCGAGCGCGCGTAGTCGTTGGCGGCGGGGTCGTAGTCATACCTGACGTCGATGCTCCGCTGGTCGATCAGGATCCAGCCCGAACTGGGCAGCGTGCTGGCGGGGCTGTCTTCTGCGAACGTATACGTTTCGGCCCTGGGGCTGAACACGTCCGGGTAGCCCAGCTTCGCGGCGCAGCTGTAGAGGCTCTCGGTGTTCGTGTAGGCGTTGTGGGGCATGGGCCGCGACGAGATGCGATGGTAGGGGCAGCCACCTTTGTAGGTCAGCCCGTCCATGTCCCAAAAGTTGCTCTTGAGCTCCGGTATCACGTCGTGGAGAGTCTCGTTGTCGCCGCCGTAGTGGCCGAAGACGCCGCGATACTCGGTGGCCCAGCGAACGAAGTACGGACGCGCGGATCGGACGGGACCGATGTCCACGGCCTCGCCCTCCTGGAAGACCATCATGTAGCGCGTCTGGCCGCCGTCAGCAGGAGCCTGCCAGACGATCGAGGCCGCCGTAAAGCCGGCCTGCGGACGCGCCGAGGGCTGGTCGTCGATCATGATCGCCAGCGCCAGGCGGTGGGCGACGTCTTCCTCGGCCGGCGCACCATCCAGATCGGCGTAGATACCGGGCGTGCCGGATGGCGATGCCAGGGAGGGAGTCGCCGATGGGCTCGGTGAGATCTCGAGCAATGCCGTGGCGGTGGCGACGGGCGCGGTGGCGGCAGAGGACGGCCCACACCCGGCCACGATGACGGCGCCGAGGAGGACAGTGGTGGCCGCCAGAGCATACGCAGCATGCGTCGCTGGCCCGCGCCTGCTTGGTGACGACATCGGCAGACCTCCGGAGAAACGAGCTTCTGATCCCATGCGAACCCGGCTGCGCACCTCCAGAACGGCGGAGGCACTCACTTCGGGGGCATGAAGATTACTACCACCTCACTGACACCGCCCGCCGCGACGAATCGGATCGGACGGCAGAGGTCCAGCCGCCCGGCTACGATCTCGGCCATGACCCCCATCGAAGCGGGCACGATCCTCGCCGCGGGCGTGGCCGCCGGAACGATCAACACCATCGTCGGCTCGGGCACGCTCATCACCTTCCCCACGCTGCTGGCCCTGGGCTACGCCCCCTACGACGCCAACGTGTCGAACACGGTGGGCCTGGTGCCGGGATCGGTCAGTGGTTCGGTGGCCTATCGCCGCGAGCTGACGGGCCAGCGCGCCCGGGCGCTACGCCTGGCCGCAGTGACCGGCGCCGGGGGCCTCACCGGGGCGCTGCTGCTGCGGGCCGCGCCGGGCGCCTTCGAGGCAATCGTGCCGATCCTGATCGGCGTGGCCCTGGTCCTGGTCGTGATCGGGCCGTGGATGAACCGGACCCTGGCCGCTCACCGCCACGCCGCCGCTGACCGCGGCCTGCCGCTGACCCTGGCCATGTTCGCCACGTCGATCTACGGCGGCTACTTCGGGGCAGGCCAGGGCATCATCATGATCGCCCTCCTGACCACCTTCCTGCCCGACCAGATCCAGCGCCTCAACGCCCTGAAGAACGTCCTGGGTGCGGTAACGAATGGAGTGGCCGCCGTCCTGTTCGCTTTGATCGCCCCCGTCCACTGGGACGTGGTCGTGCTGATCGCCGGCGGCGCCATCCTCGGCGGCCAGATCGGGGCCCGCATCGGCCGGCGCCTGCCGCCTCCGTTCCTGCGCGGCGTGATCATCTGCGTCGGCCTGGTGGCCGAGGCCAAGCTGCTGCTGACCTAGCGCTCGGCCCCCGGTCCGGGCCCAGCAACCGAGATTCGAGCCCAAAAGCGAGCCCCGCCCTCAGGCCGGTTCCCGGCGCCCACCTCGCCGCCGTGCTGCTCCACTATCCAGCGGGCGATGGCCAGGCCCAAGCCCGTGCCGCCCGCCGGGGCGTTGTCGGCCCGCCAGAAGCGCTCCCACAGCCGGGGCAGATCCTCGGCCCTGATGCCGGGGCCGGCATCGACGACCTCGAGCAGCGCCGCCCCGTCTTCCGGCCGGACGCGCACCTCCACTTTCGAGCCGCGCGGGCTGTGCCTGACGGCGTTGTCGCCGAGGATCGTCACCAGCTGGCGCAGGCGAACCGGATCGCCCTGGACGATCGCCGGCAGCGGATCCAGCACGACCTTCACGCCTCGCTCCGAGCCCAGGGCGGTCAGCATCGAGGCTGCCTCGGCGGCCACGTCGGCCAGGTCGAGCGAGACGCAGTCGAGCTCGATGGCTCCGGAATCCGTCCGAGCCAGCAGCAGCATGTCGTCCACCAGCCCGGTTACCGTTCGAACCTCGGCCTCCATGTCGTCCAGGGCGGCACCCACTTCCTCGACCCGCTTGCGCCGGTTCCGCCTCAGGTCGTCGACGCTGGCCCGGATGACCGTCAGCGGCGCCCGCAGCTCGTGACTGGCGTTGGCCGTGAACTCGCGCTGGCGCTGCAGGACGGCCTGCCGGCGGGCGATCGACTCGCGGACCGGCACCAGGGCCCGGCCCGAGTACAGGTAGCCGGCCGCCAACGCGGCCAGCAGGGCGGCCGCTCCGCCCAGGGCCATGACCAGCAGCAGGAGGTTCAGCAGGTTCACTTCCTCGGTCCGATCGGCAGCTGTCTGGACCGTCAGCTCGTTGCCGAAGCGATCGGTGACCGATTCGCTGTAGACACGAAGCGGAACTCCGTCCCCGGTCACGACCTCCCGCAGGTCGCTCCTCCCTCCGGCCGCGGCGTCCAGCCCGTCCTGCACCGGCATTCCGGGCGGCAGCGATCGGGTGCGCAGCAGGACGCGGCCCTGGGAATCGACCATCACGATGAACAGCCCGGCCCGGCGGGTCCCGTACTCCTGCTCAACTGGCTGATTCGGGAACGAGGGCGGCTGGCCGGAGATCGGCCCGGCATACAAGTCGGCGAAATCGCGGAGGCGGTCGGCGCTGTCGGTCGCGAAGGCGCTCGAGACTGCCGAGTAGATAGCGAAGCCCAGGACCAGGAGGATGCCAAGGGTCAGGCCGCCACTCCATGCCAGCAGCCGCAGCCGCGTCCGCCGCAGCAGGCGCGTGTCGTCTGTCGAGAGCGGGACGTCGTCGGGGGCGTGCCCTTCCGGCCCGCGGCGCGGACGGCGCACTCGGTCGGGCAGGGCGAGCCTCATCGGATCACGTCTCCCTCAGCCGATAGCCGACTCCCCGAACGGTCTCGATGTAGGCGGCCGCCGCGGGGCCAACCTTGTCGCGCAGCAGGTGGATGTAGGCCTCCACTGTGTTCGGCGTCAGCGCCACGCCGTACGGCCAGGCGTAGTCCAGGAGTTGGTCGCGGGACAGGACCTGGCCGGGGCGGCGAAGCAGGCATTCCAGGATCGAGAACTCGCGCCGACTGAGTTCGATCGGCTTGCCGTCCACAGTCACCCGATGGGCCGTCTCTTCCAGCTCGAACGGACCAGCCCGCAGGGCGACCGCTTTTCGGGCGGGCGGGCGCCGGCCCAGGGCCCTGAGGCGGGCCAGCAGCTCCTCGTAGGCGAACGGCTTGACCAGGTAGTCGTCTGCGCCGGCATCGAGCCCCTCAACCCTGTCGCGGACCGCGTCGCGGGCCGTCAGCATCAGGATCGGCACCAGATTGTCATTCTTCCGCAGCAGCCTGGCGACCTCGAACCCGGACCTGTCGGGCAGGCCCACGTCGAGGACGATGGCGTCCAGCTCCAGGCCGGAGGTGGCAACCTCCAGGCCCTCTTCGGCGGTCACGGCCGTCTCGACGAGGTGCCGATCCTGCGTCAGCAGCCGCCGCAGGAGCCGGCTCAGCCGCTCGTCGTCTTCGACTATCAGCAGATGCACGTCACGCTCCTCGAGGCACTGCCCAGGCCAAGAGTATGTGCCTCAACCCTGAAGCAAGCCTGAAAGCGAAGGTGCGGCTCGGAACGCGGGACAGGCGCTGGGTTGGCCGGGATCGACGGCCGACGCCGCCGATCCCGTCGAGATGCGCACGCGCCCGGCGGCCGTCGCTAACGGTTGCGGATGACCACCTGGCGGGCCGTCAGGGTCTTCATGCCGGCCAGGCTCACGGTGACCGTGGCCCCGACCTTCACGTCGGCCCGGCTGGCCGTCCGCGCGGTGCCGGCAATCCTGTAGACGGTGCTCTTGACGAGGCGGACGTCCAGGCTTCGGCCGTTGCCCAGCTCGATCGTGAGCAAGCTGGAGTCGACTGCCTTGACGGTCCCACTGACCACGGTGCCGGGCAAACCAAGCCGCATGCCGCCCGGCCCCCAGACTCCAGTGCGACTCTGGTCGTCCCCGATCAGGCACTGGCCGGCGGGCCCGTAGGCGTCGCATTCGAGAGTCGCGGTCGGCGTGGCAGCTGCCGGTGCGGGACCGGTCAGGCGGCCGGCCGCGAAGCCGATGCTACCCACGGCCAGGAGAGCCATGAGCAGCAGGGCTACGGAGGCTGCCAGCCCGAGCCGTGCCGGTTGGGCCGGCCTGGGCTGCTGCGCGGTTGGGGGTGCCGCCGACGAAGTTGGTCCTGCCATCTGTCACTAACCTTCCTGCCGCGGTCGCGGCTTCATTCCTGGCTGCTGGTCGCCGCCTCGATCAGGGCCTTGGCCCGGTTGATGGGGACGGCGAAGCCCATCTCCTGGGCGGAATTGGATGAGGCGGTGATTATCCCGACGGCCCGGCCGCTGGCATCCAGGAGCGGCCCGCCGCTGTTACCGGGGTTGATCGCGGCGTCGGTCTGGATCAGGCCTGTCAGGTCCTCGGTGAAGCCGGATCCCCGGTCGCCGACGGTGATGTCGCGGTCCAGGCCTGAGACGATGCCCTGTGTCACCGAATCGGTGAAGGTGCCCAGCGGGCTGCCGATGGCGATCGCCAGCTGGCCCACCTGCACGGCATCTGAGTCGCCCAGCTCAAGCGTGGACAGACCTGTGGCCGCGATCTTGATCAGCGCCAGGTCGTTGGTTCGATCGGTGGAAACCACCTGGGCCTCCAGCTGGCGGCCGTCCTGGAGGTCCACCGTGAGCGACTGAGAGTCCATGACCACGTGGTAGTTGGTCAGGATCAGGCCGTCTGAGCGGACAATGAACCCCGAGCCGGCCCCGGTGGTCGGCATCGAGAACGGTCCGTAGCCGGTCAGGCCGGTGGTCGTGATCGTGACCACGGCCGGCTTGGCCATATTCGCCACCCTGATGGTGGCCTCGGTCTGGGTGAGGCTGACCGTCTCGGCGTCGCCGGCCGGCGAGGCCGCCTGGGCCGTGGGGGTCGCCGCGGCGTTCTGCCGATTGGTCACGGCGAAGTAGGTGAAGCCCGCCGTCAGCGAGGCCGACAGAAGGGCCGTGCAGAGGACCAGCAGGGCAATAGTGGCAATGCCGCGTGGCTCGGACGCGGTGGGCGCGGGCGAGACGTTTGAGGTTCCGCTGTCGCTGCTTGCCGGTTCAGTCATTGGTTCTTCTCCGGTTGCGACCGATCTGCGTCAGATCGAGACGCGTCCGTTGTAGGCCGCCGACCTTGATCATCCCTGAAAACAGGCTTTTGGTCTGCGGAACCTAGACAAGTGCCGCCCACAACCCTACTAAACGTTTAGCTCGGGGCGGGCTCCCGGGCTCAGGGCGCGTTCCCGGCCCGGTAGTAGGATCGCGCCACATCTGAACCACCCCCACGACAGGGAGCTACGACCGGAATGGCAACAGTCACTTTCGAGAACGTAACCAAGCGCTTCGGCGACGTGGTCGCCGTGGACGACCTCAACCTCGACATCCGCGACGCGGAGTTCATGGTCCTCGTCGGCCCTTCCGGCTGCGGCAAGACCACGTCTCTGCGCATGATCGCCGGCCTCGAGGAAATCACCGCCGGCGTGCTGCGCATCGGCGACCGCGTCATCAACGATGTCGCGCCGAAGGATCGCGACATCGCGATGGTGTTCCAGAGCTACGCCCTCTATCCGCACATGAGCATTCGCGACAACCTCGCGTTCGGCCTCAAGCTGCGGAAGGTGCCGAAGGTCCAGATCGAGTCCCGCGTCAAGGAGGCGGCGGCCATCCTCGACCTGACCCGCTACCTCGACCGCAAGCCGCGCGAGCTCTCCGGCGGTCAGCGACAGCGCGTCGCCCTCGGCCGAGCCATCGTGCGCGAGCCCGCGGTCTTCCTCATGGACGAGCCGCTGTCCAACCTCGACGCCAAGCTTCGCGTTGAGACCCGCGCCAACATCCTCCGCCTGCACCAGCGCCTCAACACCACGTTCGTGTACGTGACTCACGACCAGATCGAGGCCATGACGATGGGTTCTCGCATCGCGGTCATGAACGAGGGTCGCCTGCAGCAGGTCGGTACCCCGCAGGAGCTGTACGACCGGCCGATCAACCGCTTCGTGGCCGGCTTCATCGGCAGCCCGGCGATGAACTTCACCTCGGTCGAGGTCACAGGCACCGGCGACCGCGTCAGCCTGACCGGCCCGTCGGTGACCATCCCTCTGCCGCCCCAGTTCCGCGAGTCGATCGGCGCCGCCGGTCGGACCCTGATCGCCGGCTACCGGCCTGAGCACCTGGTGCTCGGCCCGGTCGGCGGCCAGACCGCCGTAGTCAACGCCAAGGCCGAGGTTGTCGAGTACCTCGGCAACGAGGAGCTCATCCACGCTTCGGGCGCCGGCCGCGATATCGTCGCGATCGTCGATTCGGCCTTCCGCGTCCGCCCGGGCGACATGCTCGAGCTGCGCATCCCGCTCGAGAAGGTCCAGCTCTTCGACCCCGACACGAACTTCGCCCTTCCCTTCGGGCCGGTTTCCTGATTTTCCGGTTCAGGGACCCAGCGCCCCGGCTTC
>DAOUEA010000052.1:0-54794 GCA_034430475.1 Chloroflexota bacterium
CCGATAGTGATTCTCGTGACGCCATCACCGGCCGCCTCGACGCCGGCTCCCACGCCGACCCCGGAGGTCACTCCTACTCCGTCGCCCGAGGTCACCGCGACGCCATCGGAGTCGCCCACGAGCGCGGCAGCGGCCTGTACGGGCACCGCCGCTCATCAGGCCTTCTTCGTCAATGCCGCCGCCGACCTGCCCTTCGACGTCTACTGCGCGGTTCTGCCCTCGAGCTGGTGGCTCGACAGCGCTTCGTACAACGGCCCCTTCCTGGAGGTTGCGTACAAGAATGGGGCAGGAGACAGTATCTGGATCTTCGAAGGCGGCTGGTGCCCGCCCGAGGCGTGGTGCGCCGACCCGGGCCCCCCGGTCGGGTCGGCGTCCTTCGACGGACTGGGCGGAACCCTCTACAGCGGCGGCTCCTACTACACGCTCAAGGTCGGTACGGCTGCCAACCCGGCCTACGCCATGGGCGGCGGCGGCATGAGCCAGGCGCAGTTCACGGCCTGGGCCGCCGCGGTGGTCAAGGTGCCCAAGCCCTGAAGGCCTCCGTCAGGCTGCCTCTGCGTCCAGCGTCAGCCTAACGTCCGCCAGGACGCGTGCTCGCGTGGCGAAGTCCTCCGGTCTGCGATCTCTCTGCCTCGCGGCTTGCGGCAATCGTAGCGTCCGGCAAATGCGCCTTTTCGGTAGTGATGGCAGACTGCGGTCTCACTCCCGGCCGTCCGCCACGAGGGATTCCTGTGTATCGCGCCATCGGGACCTACATCATCGCCTACAGCGCGGTCGCGGCCTGGGCCCCATACCTCTCCGCCTACTACAACAGGGGCCTGGGCATTCCGTTGGGCCTGGTGGGCCTGCTGATGGCCTTGACCTCGACCGTGTCGCTGGTCGGCTCGCCGCTATGGGGGACGCTCCACGATCGAAACCCCCAGTCCGGGCTGCTGCTCCCGGTCGCGGCGACCATCGCCGCCGCCGGAGCGCTGGGGATGCTGATCCTCGGCGCCTCGCCACTGCTGCCCGTCGCCGCCGCGATCTTCGCCCTGGGTATCTCGGGTATGTTCCCGATGATGGACGTTCGGGTGCTGGAGATGGTCTCGGCCGACCGGACGCGATACGCCCGAGTGCGCGTCTGGGGCTCGATCAGCTTCATCGTCCTGGCGCCGCTGATCGGCATGCTCACGGCGACCCACGGCCTGCAGGCCCTGTTCTGGGTCATGATCCCGGCCCTGCTGGCCGGCGGCCTGGCCGTCACCACGCTCCCCGGCCGCGACCATGAGGTTCGGGCCACGAGCATGCGCCGGGCGCCGATGACCGTCCTGCGCCATCGCCCGATCGCCATCTGCCTGATCGGCAGCTTCCTGGCCTGGGCGGCCGTCTCTTCCCAGAACGCGTTCTTCACGATCTACCTGATCCAGCTCGGTGCCTCGACCGACATGGCCGGCTCGGCCTGGTCGATCGCGGCCCTGCTGGAAGTGCCGGCCATGTTCTTCTTCCCGGCGCTGGCCCGGCGGTTCGGCGTGGAGCGGCTGATCGTCCTGGGGGCGGTCCTGCTGGTCGTGCGCCAGACGGTCAACGTCGTCTTCGCCGAGCCGGTCGTGCTGATGGGCTTCTCGCTCATCCAGGGGATCGGCTACTCGTTCGTGCTCATCGGGTCGGTGACCTTCATGTCGCACCAGGCTCCCAGGGGCACGGCCGCCACCGCCCAGGGCATCTTCAACGCCGTGGCCGGCAGCATGGCCGTCATCGCCGGCGCGGGGATCGGCGGGCAGCTGGCCGGGCTGCTGACGATCCGCGGCCTGTACGTGGTGTCGGCCTTCCTGGGCGCCTCGGCCGTGATCGTGATCGCGGCCGCCGTCCTGCCCGTCGCTCGTGCGAGGGCCCTCGAAGGGGCGACACAGCCCGGGCCGGGCTCGCAGCCCGAGCTTCTCCATGACGGCGCGGCTCCCCCGGCCGATCAGGCCCCCCAGGCGCTCCCTCGGGTTGCCGCCGGGCCCGAGGCTACAGACCCAGCTTCCTGAGCTGCGCCCTGATCTGGTTGGCCGCCGCCTGGCAGCCAAGATCGCTGAAATGCAACCCGTCGGAGGTGTACTCGGGCCGGATGGTGCCGCTCGAGTTGGCCAGCGCCCTGTACATGTCGACCACGTGGATCTTCTGCGCGTTGGCCAGCACCAGGATGGCCTTGTTGAGCGACTTGATCTTGGACGCCATGCTCGGGTAGGAGTCCGGCGGCACGTTGATGATGATCGGCATGATCTTGTGGGCCTTGGCGGCAATGACGATGGCCCGCAGGTTGGCGATGATGGCGCTTTCGCTGATGCCGTAGCCGAGGTCGTTGGTGCCGCCCAGGACCAACAACACCTCCGGCTTGTAGGGGTAGACGTCCCTCGCCAGTCGGGCGCGCATCTGCGAGGTGGTGTTGCCGGGCACGCCCGCGTTCTTGACCAGGCGCAGCACGGAGTCCTGGGCGTCAAGGCGGGTGGGCCAGGGGTTGTAGGCAGGCCAGGCCGTCAGGGAGTCTCCCAGGGCGACGAACGTTCTGACCCGCACCGGCTTGGGCGTGGGCTTCTTGGTGGGCACCGGCGTTGGCAGAGGCGTGGCTACGGTATCCAGGGCGGTCGTGCCGACGGGGACCAGGGCCTGACCGCTGCCGACGTGGCGGGTCGCAGCCGCGTCGTCGGGGCCGCCGGCCATGACGTAGATCGGGGTGGGGTCCGGCTCGGTTCCCAGGCCGGTGATCGGCCCGGCGATGGAGAAAGCGGAAGCCACGAGCAGCAGCCCCAGCACGGCCGCGGCCTCGCGGCGGCGCTGGTCGGTTCGACGGAAGTGACGACGCGTCGAGCGGCCTGCCTCATCGGCCGTCCACCAGGCTGGGTGGTCTGGGACCGTTTGATGGGCCATCTGGCGGCTGTCTTCGGCCGGATGTGGATCGCGATGGGCCATTTGCGCCGGACCCGCCGGCAGGAAGAAGAGAGCTCGCAGCCAGCCGGGGATCTGCCGTGAGTGCTCGGCCCCGGCGCGCCGGGTTTGGGCGTGCGTCTCGCCCGAATCTCGTGGCGAGGGACCTGCTGCGGCCGGAGTGAGCCAGTCGCCGACCGATCGCGAGCCCGAACCGGCGGCGCGGTCACGGATGGAGCGGGCTCCATCCTTGCGACCCCGGAGGCTGCTCATGCCCTCAGCCTACGCCTCGCGGGCCGATCTTCGCCAGCCGGGCATTCCCAGGCGCCACCACACGAAGCCTGCCACCGCGGCCACGCACAGCACCGCGATCAACATGTCGAACGGTCGCAGGGCATCTCGGATCTCCAGCCAGTTCTCGCCCAGGACGACGCCGGCGTACACGAGGGCAATGGTCCAGGGCAGGGCGCCCAGCGTGGAGTAGACGACGAAGCGGCCGAGCGGCATATGGGCGATGCCGGCGACGAAGCTGATGACGCTCCGGACGCCCGGCAGCAGGCGGCTGAAGAAGGCCGTGGGCGAGCCCCACCGGGCGAAGAACTCCTCGGCCAGCTCGACCTCGTGCTTGCGGATGAGCAGGTACCTGCCCCAGCGGTCCAGGAACGGCCGGCCGAGCCTGGCCCCCAGCCAGTAGCCGATCAGCGAGCCGGTCGTGTTGGCGGTCGTGCCCACGACGACGACGATCCAGAAGTTCCAGCTTCCGCCCGTCAGGGGCTCGACCTTCGTCGGATCGCTCACCAGGAAGCCGGCGAAGGGCAGGATCAGCTCCGATGGGAGCGGCAGCAGGGCCGACTCGATGACCATGGCCACGAAGACGCCGCCATAGCCCAGCGCGGCATACAGCTGATCCAGGAAGGGGATCACGAACTGGTCGATGAAGGTGAGCACGAACGGCCCTCTGTGGCGGTTGGAGGTCCTGTCCGGCACGGCCGGTCAAACTCCGCGGAGGATAACCGAGACGAGCCGTCGCTGCCCGCGGCCGCTATGCTCATCGACGTGAGCGACACGGGATCGCATCGCCATCTCCCGGACTCCTCCGCGGGCCGGTTGCCGCGCAGCCCCGGCTCGGTAGTCGAGCTGACCGGCGCCGATCTGGGCATAGCCGACGTCGAGGCAGTGGCCCGGGGCGGGGCGGCACCGGCCCTTGGCGATTCGGCGCGGGCTCGCATGACAGAGGCGCGGGCCGTCGTGGAGCGGCTGGTGGAGGCGGGCGAGGTCGTCTACGGCGTGACGACCGGCTTCGGCGACCTGGCCGGCACCTTCGTCTCGGCCGCGGATTCGGAGCAGCTGCAGGAGAACCTGCTCCTGTCCCATGCCGCCGGCGTGGGCGAGCCCCTGCCCCGGGACGTGGTGCGGGCCATGCTGCTGCTGCGGGCCAACACCCTGGCCCTGGGCCACTCCGGATGCCGGCCGCTGGTGGCCGACCGGCTGTGCGACCTGCTGCGCCTGGGTATCCACCCCGTCGTGCCGGGCCAGGGCTCGGTCGGCGCCTCGGGCGACCTGGCGCCGCTGGCCCATCTGGCCCTGCCGCTGACGGGCCGCGGCGACGTTGAGGTCGACGGCCGCGTGATCCCGGCCGCGGAGGCCCTCGACTCAGCCGGCCTGGAGCCACTGAAGCTGCAGGCCAAGGAGGGCCTGGCCCTGCTCAACGGCACCCAGATGATGTCGGCCGTAGGGGCGCTGGTGGCCGCCGATGCCGACCGCCTGTCAGGCACGGCCAGCGTGGCCGCCGCCATCAGCTGCGAGGCGCTGCTGGGCACCGACGTGGCCTACGGCGCGGCCCTCCAGCTGGCCCGACCGCACGCCGGGCAGGTTGCCGTCGCGGCCGAGCTGCGCCACCTGCTGCGCGATTCGACCCTCCAGCAAGCCCATCACCCCTCCTCGCACAAGGTCCAGGATCCCTACTCGCTGCGCTGTGTGCCCCAGGTTCACGGAGCGGTTCGCGACGCCCTGGAGTACCTGCGCGGGGTCCTGGACGTGGAGCTGAACTCGGCCACGGACAACCCGCTCGTCTTCCCCCAGGGCGGCGGGCCGGACGCCGCGACAGCGGCCACGGGCGGAGGGCTGGTCGTCAACGGTGGCAACTTCCACGGCGAGCCGGTGGCCCTGGCCCTGGACTTCGCCAAGCTGGCCATCTCGGAGCTGGGCGCCATCTCGGAGCGGCGCATCGCCCAGCTGGTCGATCCGAAGCTCAACGGCGGGCTGCCGCCCTTCCTCTCGGAGGGCAGCGGCCTGGAGTCGGGGATGATGCTGCTCCAGTACACGGCCGCGGCCCTGGCGTCGGAGAACAAGGTCCTGGCCCATCCCGCCAGCGCCGACTCGATCCCCACCTCGGCCAACCAGGAAGACCACGTCTCGATGGGCTCGATCGCGGCCCGCCACTGTCTGGCGGTCGTGGCCAACGTCCAGCGCATCCTGGCCATCGAGCTGCTGGTGGCCGCCCAGGCACTCGACCTGCGGCTGGCCCGAACGGGCACGGTCGCCGAAGGGGCGCTAGACGCTCGCCCCGGAGCCGGGGTCGAGGAAGCCCTGCGCCGGATCCGGGCTGTGGTGCCGCACCTTGATCACGACCGGCTCCAGACGGCCGACATCGAGGCCGCCACGAAGCTGGTCCGCGACGGCGCGCTCGTCGACCTGGTCGGCTAGGTCTCGGGAGGCAGCTCCTGAGCCGCCTGTTCCGACGCGCGTCGCTCCGGCCTGACTGTCGCCAGCAGCGCGACGGCAGCGGCCGAGCACCCGGCCCCAAACCAGAACGGCGCGGGTGGCGCGATCGCGCTCCAAAGGACGCCGGCGACGATCGAGGCCGGGAGGATCATCGTCCCCTGAACGGCATTGAGGATGCCGAACGCGGTGGCTCGCAGCTCTGTCGGCGCCAGGTCGGCCACCAGTGCCTTGCCCACCCCCTCGCTCAGGGCGTAGTAGGTGCCGTATGCGATCCACAGCGGCAATACCCAGGCGCCGTCGGTCGCGAGCGCGAATCCAGCGTAGCAGGCGCCGTAGATCAGCCAGGCTGTGGCGATCAGCGCGCGCCTCCCGATCCGGTCGGACAGCGCACCCGCGGGCCAGGCTACCAGCGCGTTCGTGGCGTTGAAGGCCGCGATCGTCAGCAGGAGCGCCAGCAGCGTGAGCCCCAGGCCCTGGGAACGCAGCGCCAGGAAGGCGTCGCTAGAGTTGCCCAGAGTGAACAGGGCGTTGGCGGCCATGAAGAGCCAGAACGGTCGCGGGAAGCGCCGCCAGTCGGCAACGCTGCCGACCGCTGTGCCGGCGGACTTGTCTTGCGGCGAGGGAGGAGCGGCCGAGCGGGCCCTGCCCGCAACGTCATGGACGCCCACGGCGAGCGTGACCAGCGAGGCTATGCCCGGCAGCAATGCCAGCAGGACCAGGACCCGGAACGCATCGCCGGTGAGCCGTGTCGCGTCGCCCTCGATGGTCCAGATGACGACCGCCGCCACGAACACGCCTACCAGGGCCCCGGTCGTGTCCATGGCTCTGTGGAAGCCGTAGGCCACGCCGCGGTACTCGGGCGCGGTGGAATCGGCGATGAGGGCGTCTCGGGGCGAAGTCCGTAGCCCCTTGCCGAGCCGGTCGCACACCCTTCCGACCAGCACTACCGGCCACGCGACGGCTGCCAGGTAGAGGGCCTTGGCCGCCACCGACGTTGCGTATCCCAGTCCCACCAGCAAGCGCCGCCGGCGCAGCCGATCGGACAGGGCGCCGCTGACCAGCTTGAGCAGCGAGGCCGAGCTCTCGGCGACGCCTTCGATGACGCCGATGACGGCCGCCGGGGCCAGCAGGACGTTTGCCAGGAAGAGCGGCAGGACATAGACGAGCATCTCGCTCGAGATGTCCGTGAGGAGGCTGACCAGCCCGAGCGCTACGACGTTGCGGGTGATCCCCCGGGTGAGCCCGGCCCGCCAGGCCCGCCGCCTGGGCAGTCGTTCGGGCGGGCTGGCCGGCTGGACGGTGAGAGGATCCTCGTCGGGGGCGGGCATGCCGCCGAGTCTAGCGCGGCAAGTGGAGGAGGCGAACCCCTAGGCGTCGGCTGCGCGGCTCTCGCTGCCCGAACAGCGGTCGATGGCCCGTCTGACCCGGCCCGCGTCGCCCAGCCCGGAGCGCTGCAGGGCCCAGAGCGAGGGCAGCAGCCTGGGGTCGGCGGCTGCCGCGGCGGCGTCGAGCTCCAGGCAATCCACCGCCGGCGACTCCAGGGCCCGGATCAGGTGCGGCACGGCACGGGGATCGCGGCGCACCGCCAGCCCGAAGAGCGCCTCGGCCCGAGCGGTCCGGCAGGGGTCGTGGGTCCGGGCCAGCAGCGCCGCCCGAACCTCCGGCCCGTCCTCGCCGGAGAGCGTCCCCAGCCCGAACGTGGCCCAGTCGCGAACCTCCGGCTCGGCATCGCCGGACAGCCTGATCAGGGCGTGTCGCGCCTCGTGCGGCAGCGGCCGCGGCCCGATGCTGGCTACGGCGAAGGCCACCGCCAGCCGCACGGCCGCATCCTCGTGCTCGGCCAGGGCCACCACGCGCGGCAGAGGCGAGGGATCGGCGACGTGGCCCAGGGCTGCGACCACGGAGGCCACGACTGCCGGGTCCGCGTCGGCAGCCAGGCGGTCCAGCAACGCGGCCAGGATGGCCGGCCTGGCGCCCGGATCCAGCCCCACCAGGCGGCCCATCACGTCCGCGCCCAGGGTCCGTGCCCGCGGTCGCTCGTCTCCGAGAAGCCGCAGTGAGGCGGCCAGCACGTCGTCGGGGCACTCGCCGACGATGGCGTCGATCAGCTCCCAGCGACAATCATCGCCGAGAGCGGCCAGGGCGGCCTGGATCAGGCTGTCGAGAGCGGTCAATCGGGACCTCGTGGCGGGGAGCGCCCTCTACCTTAGCCGCGCCGCGGCTCAGCGTGGCTCAGTCGCGCGTGAGGGAACGCGTGTGGCGCCTGGCGCGATGCAACCCACGTCAGATGCGCGTCCGATCCCCATCAGATCCGTGCCGGTCCCCGCCGTGACCGCCTCCCGCCCCCGGTGAGGTTGGTCTAACGTAGACGGGCAGCCGGGCGCCAAACAGGGACAGACGGCCGGGGCCAGAGAGGAGGCGAGGACGATGGCGAGTGGAGTGGCCGGTGCCCGGGGCCTGGCGCCGGTGGCGCTCATCACGGTCCTGATCGTGGCCGCCTGCGGCAGCACGGCCTCGACGCCCGCGGCATCGCCCACGCCCGAGCCGTCCCCGTCCCCGTCCGCCACGCTGCAGCCTACTCCCGTGCCCTCGGCCGACATCGCCTACGAGCAGGAGGCCATCGCCATCATCGAGGCCCTGGGCGGCAAGGTGCCGGCGGACGCGACGGCGACGGTTACCTACGGCGATCCGATCGCCGGGGCGGCGAGCGTCCACGTCGCCCTGGGCGACTGGCAGATGGCCTGGGACGGCCAGCACGTTCTGCGCCACGTCTTCTGGGAGCAGTACCTGGCCGGCGCAACGCCGCCCGCCTCGGCCCTTCTCGACGAGGCCCAGATCAGCGATCGCGTGGACGCCATCGCGGCTGCGCTGAAGCTGACTCTCGGCGCCCCGGAGCAGCTGATTGCCCAGGAAGGAACGTGGATGGCCGCCTGGCCGCGGGTCGAGGACGGGGTGCCGGTCGAGGAGAACGGCACCCGGATCTGGGTCAACAAGGACGGCACCTTCCTCCAGTACACCTACAACTGGAACGACCTGGGCCCCAGGCCGACCAGCACGATCTCGGCCGCCGAGGCGATCGAGGCCGTGCAGGACTGCGGCGCCGAGAACGGGCCGGCCGCGACCTGTGAGGCCGAGCTGGTCTGGCACCTGCCTCAGACCCAGCCCATCGACGCGCCGCTGGTCCTGTGCTGGATCGTGGGGCCCAAGGGCGGCAACGGCGATTGGCGGGTCTGGGTGGACGCCGGCACAGGCGAGATCGTCGACGTCGCGGCGATGCTGAACTGAGCCCCGGCCGCGCGGGCCGCGGTGGCGTACAGTTGGCGGGCCATGCCCACGATCGAGTTTCGCGACGTCGCCGATGAAGCGGGCTTCGGGCTGATTCCGCCCTGCGCCGACCCCGGCTTCGACCACCGGACCTGCAACTACTGGGAAGATGCCGACAGGGGCTCCAAGGCAAGCCGGTCGAGCTGGCTGCCTGCCGCCGGGTCGAACTCCGAGGGCCAGGCGTCGGGCACGGCCGAACCTTCCTTCAACCCCTTCGCGCCTGCTCCCAAGGCCGAGGTCAACCCCTTCGCGCCGGCCTTCCGCCAGGCGCCCGACGCCAACCCCTTCATCGAGCCCAGGCGGGCGGCGTTGGAGGACAACCCCTTCGCGCCCGGCAAGCCCGCTCGCCCGAGCGTCGCTCCGGGCGCGCCCCGCAAGATGCAGCTCCTGGGTCGCGGCCTGGCGGTCTTCGGCAGCTACGCCAAGCTGCTTCTCGTCGACGGCGTGCCGGCCGCCTACTGCCAGTTCGGGCCGCTGTCGGCCTATCCCCGCGCCCTGCGCCTGCGCGAGCTGTACCCGCAGCTGCCGGACGCGCCGCTGCCGGCGGTGATCACCTGCATCGCCACGACGCCCGAGACGCGCCGCCAGGGCCACGCTCTGCGCCTCGTCGAGGAGGTCTGCACGGACCTTGCCGGCCGCGGCTTCTCGGCCGTGGAGGCGTACCCGGAGGCACGTGCCGCCGACGAGGCTACCCCGGCGGCCCGCCCCGCCTTCTGGGTCCGGGCCGGCTTCGCCCTGGCCGTGGACGATGAGCGCTACCCGGTCATGCGCAGGGAGCTGTAGGTGCGCCGTCCTCTCGCCGCTTTCGCCGTCGCGCTCGCAGTCGCCTCTCTGACCGGCTGCACGTACAACGTCGTCGTGACGCAGGCGCCCTCGCCGACGCCCTACAACCAGCCGCTGCTGCCCACCCCCTGGCCCAATGGCACCGTGGGCGCTTCGGGCCTGCGTATCAACCCCAGCCTGCTTTCCAACATCCCGCTCAGCGTCGGTGGCTCGCCGCTCATCGAGGACGTCATCCAGGAGATCCAGGCTCTGGACGACCCCACCTACTCCTCCGCCTTCAGCTCCTACTACGCCGCCCGGGTCAACGACGTGGCCGACCCCAACTGGCTCCTCGTGACCCTCGAGGAACGCAAGCCCGGGGCCCAGAACGAGGAGTTCTACGTTCAGTGGCGCGACAGCTGGTTCGGGGTCGCCTGCTCCCAGGCCGAAGAGCTGGCCAGCAAGAGCAGCGAGACCATCAGCGGTTGGGAGGTGGACATCGGCACCTGCAACGGCGGCGTTCTGGTCTACGTGGTCGCGCTGGACAACGGCGTGCTGGTGTCGATGATGGAGTTCGGACCGCGCCGCCTCGGCCGCCAGCTGATCCAGGCCATCCCGTAGGCGCCTGCCGGGGCGAGAACCGGGAGGTTCGAGCATGAGCGCCTCAATGGCCGATCGCCGCAAGAAGGCTGAGCCGCGGATCGTTCGCGCCCCGCGCGGCACCCGGCTGAGCTGCAAGGGCTGGGTCCAGGAAGCTGCCCTGCGGATGCTGATGAACAACCTGGACCCTGAAGTGGCCGAACGGCCGGAGGACCTGGTCGTCTACGGCGGGACCGGCCGGGCCGCCCGAAGCTGGGACGCCTTCGAAGCCATCGTCCGGGAGCTGCGGCGCCTGGAGAACGACGAGACGCTGCTCGTCCAGTCGGGCAAGCCGGTGGGAGTCTTCCGCACGACCGAGTGGGCGCCTCGCGTCCTGATCGCCAACTCGAACCTCGTCGGCAAGTGGGCCGATTGGCAGATCTTCCGCGAGCTGGAGCGGGCGGGCCTGATCATGTACGGCCAGATGACGGCCGGCTCGTGGATCTACATCGGCACCCAGGGCATCCTGCAGGGCACCTACGAGACCTTCGCCGAGCTGGCCCGCCGGCACTTCGGTGGGACGCTGAAGGGCCGGGTGGTGCTGACGGCCGGCCTGGGCGGCATGGGCGGGGCGCAGCCGCTGGCCGTGACGATGAACGAGGGCGTGGCCCTGGTCGTCGAGGTGGACGAGGCGCGGGCGAAGCGGCGTCTCGAGATCGGCTACGTGGACATGCTGACCGGCTCGCTGGACGAGGGGCTCGAATCGGCGCGGGCGGCTGCGGCGGAGGGCCGGGCGAGCTCGATCGCGCTGGTGGGCAACGCCGCGGAGATCGAGCCGGAGCTGGTGCGGCGCGGCGAGCGCTTCGACGCGGTCACGGACCAGACCAGCGCCCACGACGCGCTGAACGGGTACGTGCCGGCGGGGCTCACGGTCGCCGAGGCGGCCGAGCTGCGGCGCTCCCAGCCCGACGAGTACGTCCGCCGCTCGATGGCTTCCATGGCCGAGCACGTTCGGGCGATGCTGGCCCTCCAGAAAGCCGGCGCGGTCACCTTCGACTACGGCAACAACATCCGGGCCCAGGCGAAGGAGGCCGGCGTCGCCGACGCCTTCGACTTCCCCGGCTTCGTGCCCGCCTTCATCAGGCCGCTCTTCTGCGAGGGCAAGGGGCCGTTCCGGTGGGCTGCGCTGTCGGGCGATCCGGCGGACATCCTGGCCACCGACAAGGCGATCCTGGGGCTGTTCCCGGAGGACGAGTCGCTGCGGCGCTGGATTGAGATGGCCGAGGCAAAGGTGCCCTTCCAGGGGCTGCCGGCCCGAATCTGCTGGCTCGGCTACGGTGAGCGGGCGAAGGCCGGCCTGGCCTTCAACGAGCTGGTTCGGTCGGGCAAGGTCTCGGCGCCGATAGTCATAGGGCGCGACCACCTCGATTCGGGCTCGGTCGCCTCGCCCAACCGCGAGACTGAATCGATGCGCGACGGCTCGGACGCTATCGCCGACTGGCCGCTCCTCAACGCCCTGGTCAACACCGCGGCCGGGGCGAGCTGGGTTTCGGTCCACCACGGCGGCGGAGTGGGCATCGGCTACTCGCAGCACGCCGGCATGGTCGTGGTGGCCGACGGCACAGACCTGGCGGCCCAGAAGCTGGAGCGGGTCCTCACAACGGACCCCGGAACGGGCGTGATGCGCCACGCCGACGCGGGCTACGAGCGGGCCATCGAGGTGGCCAGGGAGCGTGGCGTCCGCATCCCGATGCTGGAGGAGTAGGCCGCGCCCCTACGCTGCGCCGTGGACCTGCGCCTTGCGCTTGACCTCCACGGCCCGGGCGCTCCCCGCGGCGGCGCCGGCGGCCAGGGCGTCGCCGGGCGCCACTCCCGGCCGGCCGTCGAGGGCCGGCAGGCCGCGCAGCGTGCGCAGCGGTGAGAAGAGGACGAACAGGATCGAGGCGAAGGAGCCGGCCGCGGCGACGATCAGCGCCACCCGCACCCCGAGCAGCGTGCCCAGCAAGCCGCCCAGCAGTGAGCCGAGAGGGATCGTGCCCCAGACGATGAAGCGCATCGTGGCGTTCATCCGGCTCTGCATCGACTGCGGAGTGATGGCCTGGCGGAGGCTGACCTGGGCCACGTTGTAGATGACCTGGGTCAGGCCGATCACGAACCAGCCGGTGAAGATGGTGACGCCGGCCCAGAACAGGTCGGGCGGTGTGAGGGTAATGAGCACGTAGGCCGGGCAGCTCAGAGAGGCGGCGACGATGATCGTGGGGCCGATGCCGAGAGTGCGGGGCAATCGGCTCGACAGGGCCGCGCCCGCCAGGAAGCCGAAGCTGGCCAGGCCGAGGACGGTCCCGAAGAAGGCCGGAGGCAGCTCCAGCTCGCGCCAGATCAGCACCGGGAAGATGCTGAACAGGGCGGCCCCGAAGAGGTTGGAGGTGCCGGTGCAGCCGGCGATCGGCCGCAGCAGCCGGTTCCCCAGGACGTACCGCAGGCCCCCGGCCATCTCCGCTCGGAGGGTGGTGGGCCGGCCGTCGGAGCCCAGCATCCGCTCGGGCCTGGGCTCGTGCTTCTTGATGGCGATGATGAGGCCGCCCGAGACGACGAAGCTCAGCGCGTCCGCGACGATGGCTATCGGCGCGGCGACGACGGCAATCATGTTGCCGGCCAGCGTGGGCCCCGTGATCTGCGCCGACGAGTAGCTGACCTGCAGCCGGGCATTGCCGTCCACCAGGTCCTCGCGGTCCACCAGCTCCGGCAGGAACGACTGGTCGGCGATGTCGAAGAAGGCGGTCAGGGTGCCCGTCAGGAAGGCCACCACGAAAAGCTGGCCGATGGTGAGGCCGTCCAGGGCATAGGTCACTGGAATGCTGAGCAGCACCACCGCCCGACCCAGATCCGCGGCGATCAGGACCGGGCGGCGGCGCACACGATCCAGCCAGGCACCGGCTGGAAGGGTGAAGAGCAGGAAGGGCAGCAT
The DNA here is from genome assembly GCA_034430475.1 of Chloroflexota bacterium. Taxonomy (GTDB): domain Bacteria; phylum Chloroflexota; class Limnocylindria; order Limnocylindrales; family CSP1-4; genus Fen-1039. Next base: position 13,244 of record DAOUEA010000052.1, read on the forward strand.
CTCGACGGCCATCAGCAGCGAGACCTGGAAGATGCTGGCGTCGAGCATCGTCAGGGCGATGAATGGCACGGCGAACAGGGTGATCTGGCTGCCCACGACACTGATCGTGGCGGCGGCCCACAGCTTGCGGAAGTCTCCGTGACGCCAGAGTGACGGTCGTACAACGCCCAGCATGCTTTCAGCCCAGAGATGATTGCTGCGGCATGGTATCGGCGCGTTTGGGGGCCGGCATTAGGCGACCAGTCTCATTCGGGGGTATGCCAGGATAGGCAAATACCTACGCAAGTAGGGAGTGCTGACCTAGTACTCATGGAGTGAACCGCGTGGCCGGGCTCGTCGAATCGGTGCCGAACTTCAGCGAGGGGCGACGGCTGGACGTGGTCGATCGGTTGGCCGCGGCCGTGGAGCGCGTGCCCGGGGCCCTCCTGCTCGATCGGACGAGCGACGGCAGCCACAACCGCAGCGTCCTGACCATGGCCGGCGAGGCGGGGCCCGTCGTCACGGCGCTGGACGCGGCCTTCGAGGTGGCGATCGCCGAGATCGACATGGAGCGCCACATCGGTGAGCACCCTCGGATCGGCGCCGTGGACGTGGTGCCGTTCGTGCCCCTGGGCCACACGGTCATGGCCGAGTGCGTGGAGCTGGCGCGGGAGTTTGGGGCCCACGTGGCCGAACGGTTCGGAGTGCCGGTGTACCTCTACGGCGAGGCAGCTATGAGGCCCCTCCGGTACAAGCTGGCCGAGGTTCGCCGGGGCCAGTACGAGGGGCTCAAGGCTGAGATCGGCCAGCCGGAAAGGAAGCCCGATTTCGGGCCGCCACGGCTACATCCCACCGCCGGGGCCGTCGCCGTCGGCGCCCGGCCGTTCCTGATCGCCTACAACATCAACCTCGACAGCACGGACCTCGAGCTGGCCAGGCGGATCGCGCGGCTGGTGCGCGAATCGTCCGGCGGGCTGCCGAAGGTGCAGGCCAGCGGCTTCTGGATCGAGGAGCTGAGCCGCGCCCAGGTGTCGATGAACCTGCTGGACTTCCGGGTGACAGGGATCTGGCGGGTCTGGGAAGCGGTCCGCGACGCCGCAGCCGCGGAAGGTGTGGAGCCGGCCGAATCCGAGCTGATCGGCCTGGCGCCGCTGGCGGCGCTGGTAGACGTGGCCGATCACGCGGGCGTGGCCGGCGGGCCGGATGAGGCGCGGCTGGCGGGAGCGGCGCAGTACCTGAAGCTGCGCGACTTCTCGCCGCTCCAGGCCCTGGAGCTGCGCCTGGACAGCGCGCTGGAGGAAGCAGAAGCTCGCATCGACGAAGCCGAGGCGGAGCGATGAGCGGCCTGCTGATCGAGAGCGTCGGCGCGATCGCCACTCTGGCCGGCGGGTTGCGGCGCGGGGAAGGCCAGGGCGATCCGGGCCTCGTTCTCCCGTCCGGGCCGGGCGAGCTGCTGGCCGTCGCGGTCGCCGATGATCGAGTCCTGGCCGCCGGGCCGGCCGCGGAGGTTCGGCGCCGGATGGAGGAAGCCGGCCTGGCGCCCGCTTCGCTCAAGAGGCTGGACGCCGGCGGGGGGCTGGTGACGCCCGGGCTGATCGACTCCCATACCCACCTCGTCTACGCCGGCACGCGCGAGGCCGAGTGGCGGCTCCGCGCCCGGGGCGCCGGCTACCTGGAGATCATGGCCGCCGGCGGCGGCATCCTCTCGACCGTGGCCGCGACCCGCGCCGCCACGGACGAGGAGCTGCTGGCCGGGGCCCGGGACCGCCTGGCACGGATGCTGGCCTGCGGCACCACCACCGTCGAGGCCAAGTCGGGCTACGCGCTCACGACCGAGGGCGAGCTGCGGCTGCTGGAGCTGATCGCCCGCCTCGACGTCGAGGGGCCGATGGAGCTCATGCCCACCTTCATGGGCGCTCACGCCGTGCCGGCCGAGTACCGCGACCGCGGCGATGCCACGGAGGCCTACGTCGAGGCCGTGATCGGGGAGCAGCTGCCGGCCGTGGCCGGCCAGGGGATCGCCCGCTTCTGCGACGTTTTCTGCGAGAGCGGCGTCTTCGCTCCGGGGCTCACCGCTCGCATCCTGTCCGAGGCCGAGCGTCTGGGCCTGCACTCACGGATTCACGCCGACGAGCTCGAGCCGTCCGGTGGGGCGGAGCTGGCCGCGGAGACGGGCTGCCTGTCCGCCGACCACCTGGCGGTCCCATCCGACGAGGGTGTCTCGGCCCTGGCCCGAGCCGCCGCCGGCGATCGCCCGGTCGTGGCCACGCTTCTGCCGGCCACGAGCTGGTTCCTGGGCAAGCACCGCTTCGCGCCGGCCCGACGGCTCATCGAGGCCGGCGTGCCGGTGGCCCTGGCCACGGACCACAACCCCGGCACCAGCCCGACCCTGAGCCTGCCTCTGGTGATGTCGATCGCCTGCCTGGAGATGGGCCTCAGCCCGGCCGAAGCGCTGACAGCGGTCACGGTCAACGCCGCCGTCTCGCTCGGCCTGGCCGACCGGCTGGGCTCGGTCGAGCCCGGCAAGCAGGCCGACCTGGTCGTCTGGGACGGCCCTTCGATCGACGAGATCCCCTACTGGCTCGGCTCGCCGCGCGTTGGCTCGGTCGTCAAGCGCGGCCGTGTGGTCCTCGGGCGGACGTCGTGAACGCCCGCGGCCGGGCCCGAGCTGGCGGCCGGGCCCGGAGCTGGCGGCCGAGCCCGAGCTAGGGGCCCAGCTTCGCCAGGAAAGCCTCGGGGTAGGGCTCCATCTCGGTCCGTTCGTCGAAGACGCGGAAGCCTGCCTTCCGGTACACGGCCACCGCGCCCGGGTGGTCGAACTCGCAGGTGTGGAGCCAGACGCGACGGGTCGATGCGGCCGGTCCGCCGGGCCCGGCGCCCTCGGGGCCCTGCCAGGCGCGATGGACCGTCCAGCGCAGCAGGAAGCCGCCCAGACCGCGGCCGATGAACTCGGGGGCCAGGCCGAAGTAGACCATCTCCACTTCGCCGGGTACGCGGCGGTCCAGCTCGGCGAAACCCGCAGGCCGCGAGCCGCAGGTCAGGCGATGGATCTCGATGCCGGGGTGGTCCAGCAGCTCCCGCAGCTCGCCGTCGCTCAGCAGCAACCTGCCGGTCCAGCCCCACTCACCGCCGACGGCCCGGAAGAGGGCCCGGTACTCGTCCAGCGGCGGGCGCTCCCAGTGAGCCGGGCGAAAGCCGGCCGGGGCCTCGGGCTCGGCCGAGATCTCGTTGCGCAGCATCTCCAGGTAGGTCGTGCGCGCGGGAACGAGCCTGTAGCCGGGCGGCAGCTCGGCGTCGTAGTCGGTCACGGGCGAAGGATAGGCTCGCCGTCAGCTGGGGCCGGGTGGTCTTCGAGGTGCACGTGGAGCGCAGGCCAGAGTAGACTCCCGCACGGATCGGCCGTCCACCGTTCGGACGGGGGGAGCGCCGATACCTTCCCGCGGAGGATCGATGAGCAGGCGGATGGGCACGGCCGGTGGATCGAGGCGCATTTCCCGGGCGCTTGGCACCGCTCTGGCCGGCCTGGCGCTGGTTGTTGCCGGCTGCGGCTTCGGCGAAACGCACGGAGCCTTCGTCTCGACCGGCCCGATGACCTTCGAGCGCAACGACCACGCCGCGCTCCGGCTCCAGGACGGGCGGGTGCTTGTCGTGGGCGGGATGAGCAAGGGCGGCGTGCTCGTCTCGGCCGAGCTGTACGACCCGGGGCAGGGCACTTTCTCGGGCACGGGCGGCATGGACCAGGCCCGGACGTGCCACACCGCAACGCTCCTGGCCGACGGGCGGGTGCTCGTCGCGGGAGGATCGGACGGTGCCGTTCCGCTGCCCACGGCCGAGGTCTACGACCCGGCCACGGAGGTCTTCACCGCCACCGGGTCGATGATCACGCCGCGGTCCTGCCACACCGCCACGCTCCTGGCCGACGGGCGGGTGCTGATCGCCGGCGGCCAGGGGGCGACCTCGGCCCTCGATTCGGTCGAGCTGTACGACCCCGCCAGCGGCTCATTCGAGTCCATCGGGACCATGAACGTCGGCCGGGTGGGCCACACTGCCACGCTCCTCGCCGACGGCCGGGTCCTGATCGCCGGTGGCTACGACAATCGGCCGGCGGAGCTGTTCGACCCTGCCACGGGCAAGCTGGTGGCCACCGGGGCGCTGTCGCAGAGTCGGGTGAGCGCCACGGCCACGCTCCTGCCGGACGGCAAGGTATTGATCCTGGGAGGCGGAGGGCTGGCTTCCGGGGAGCTGTACGACCCGGAAGAGGGCGAGTTCGCCGTCGGCGCGGTCATGTCGATCGCACGCGACCGCCACACTGCCACGCTCCTGGACGACGGCCGGGTCCTGATCGCCGCCGGCTTCGGCCCGGACGGCGAGACGACGGAGGCAGAGATCTTCGACCCTTCCACGGGCGAATGCAGCCCTACCGGCCCGCTGGCCATTCCCCGCGACCGCCATACGGCGACTCTGCTCGAAGATGGGCGGGTCCTGATCGCGGGCGGCGACAACGCCGGCACGCTCCTGGACTCGGCGGAGCTGTACCTGCCCTAGCGCCCGCGCCGCGGAGAGGGGCCGGTCGGCGGTCGGCCCGGCCTCAGCTCGCGATCTTGCCGCGCTGCTCCAGCAGCACGGTGGTGGCCTCGCCAGGGAGCGAGGAGGGCATCAGCGACAGCTTGGACTGCGGGGCCGGCGGCGTGGAGATGCCCATCTCGTGGAAGAACTTGGACAGTGCTTCGTCGGTTTCGCGGTCCGCGCAGACAGGCATCGGGACCACCACGCGGGCGTCCAGCTGGGCCACCAGCTCGGCCGCTCTCGTGGAAGAGAGCGCTCCTCCGACCGGGACGCAGACCACGTCCACTGTCCCGATGTCCGTCAGCTTCTCCTCGGTGAGGAGATGCCCGATGTCGCCCAAGTGGATGACGTGGACGCCGTCCAGCTCGACTACGAAGGAGACGTTGCGGCCGCGCCTGGCGCCTCGGGTGTCGTCGCGGAAGGTTCGGACGCCTGAGATGAGGACGTTCTTGACCTCGTACTCGCCCGGCCCGTCGAGGCAGAAGGCATCGTCGAGGCTGGTAGGGATGTGGGTGGAGCCGTCCCGCGAGGCCTTGCCCTTGGCTCTGGGCAGGGGCGAGTCATCGGGGTGGCTGTAGGTCACGATGTCGCCGCTGATGCCACGGCCGGTGGGCCCCACGACCGACTGGTAGGCGTCGGCGACGACGACCGCTTCTTTGCTGCGCATGCGCACGCAGGTGTGTCCGTACCAGGTGAGTTCCATGTAGCGATTCTCGCACATGGCGCTCACCGACCGCTGCCGACAACGAAGGGATCGCCCGCCCGACGATCCAGCGGGTGGCCGTTCCGGCGAGGCGAGGCCGAGGCGGAGGCGAGCACCGGAGCGAGCGGACTCAGACGTCCGTGAGCAAGGAGCACAGCCGACAACGAAGGGATCGCCCGCCCGAACGGCCACCCAAGAAGGGGACCGGAGGCGCCTGCCCAAGTGGCACCTCCGGTCGGAGGGAGGGAGGAGGAACGCCCAGAAAGCATATCCGTTCGTTCCAACTCGAAAGCTATCGCGGCTCCGTGAATTAGCAACCCCCGAGGCGATTAAGAAACGCACATTTCGGCGCCGTCGCGTGCGCCCGCGCGCGGGCCTGGCACAATGGCCGCATGAAAGGCCGCCTCGCTCGACGCTTCCTCACGCTGTTGCTGGCCGCAGGCCTGGTCGCGGCCGCTTGCAGCTCTTCCCTCAAGGTCGTCCCGACCCCGCCCGGCACTCCGGCCGCGTCCACAGCGTCGGCAGAGCCCACCTCCCCACCCCCCAGCTGGAGCGCGATCCCCGCCGGCTCGGACGAGCTGGCCGTGTACGATGAGATCCGGGCCCAGGTCGAGGAGCTGCGTCGTCTGCCGTCGGCGCCCGCGGGCGAGCCGGTGTTGCTCGACGAGGCTGGCGTGCGCGACTGGATGAGGAAGGCCTACGAGAACGTCGACCACGAGGCCCTGGCCATCGAGAGCCGGCTGTACGCCCACCTCGGCCTGCTATCCGACGGGGCCTCCATCGAGCAGCTCTCTCTCGACCTGAGCGCCGGTCAGGCGATCGGCTTCTACGACACCGATACCAAGAAGCTGTACCTGCTGTCGCAGTCCGGGGGCGTCGGCCCGATGCAGCGCTTGACCTACTCGCACGAGTACACCCATGCCCTGCAGGACCAGCAGTTCGACCTGACGAAGCTCGGCATGGAGGACGCCGGCCAGAGCGACCGCAGCCTGGCCCGGCTGTCCCTGGCCGAAGGCGATGCCACGCTGGCCATGACGCAGTGGGCCCAGGCGCACATGTCGATCGCGGATCTGCTGGCGATCAGCGTCTCCGAGGAATCGAGCGAGCAGACCGCCCAGCTGGAAGCGGCCCCGGCCATCCTGCGCGAGAGCCTGCTCTTCCCCTACACGGAGGGGCTCTATTTCGTGCGTAGCGTCTACGCCCCGGGCGGCTGGTCGGCGGTCGACAAGGTGTACTCGGACCCGCCCAACTCCTCCTCGCAGATCTTGCATCCGGAGCTGTACAGGCAGGGATTCCAGCCGGCCATGCTGGTCCTGTCGCCGGTCCCGGACGAAGCCGGGCCCGGCTGGCAGCTTGCCTACCAGGACACGATGGGCGAGTTCCAGCTCCGGGTCTGGCTGGCCGGTGAGAAGCCGACGACCAGTGCGACGAAGGCCGCGGCCGACGCGGTGGCAACCTGGGGCGGCGATCGGATCGGGCTCTACGAAGGCTCTGATGGCGCGTGGGCGGTCGTGCTGCGGACCACCTGGCGCTCCGCGGCCGGGCGCACCGCCTTCGAGGAGGCGGTGAACCAGCGTCTGGAAGGCCTCAAGGGTGTCTCCTCCATCTGTGGCGATGGCGTCCAGGCTAGCGTCGTGATCGCCTCGAGCGAGAAGGTGCTGGCCGCCTACCAGACCTGCCAGCCGATGGACTGAGGGCCCGCGGCCCCACGCCGTAGAGCGGATCAGACCGCGAGGCTCGCCCGTCTGCTCGCCGGCCCGCTCCTACATGGAAGCCGGGGCGGAGATGCCGAGCAGGCCCAGGGCGGCGGCCAGGGTGGTCTTCGTGGCCGCGACCAGCGCCAGGCGCGCCGCCGAGCGCTCCGGCTCCGACTCGTCAACCACTCGCGCATCGCGGTAGAAGGCGTGGAAGGTGGTGGCCAGGTCCGTGGCGTAGGCCGTGACGCCGTGCGTCTCCTCGGCCGCGGCCGCGTCCTCCACCACTTCCGGCAGCCGCACGACCTGGCGGGCCAGCTGGCCCTCCGGGCCACCGGCCAGGATGCCGGTCAGCAGCCCGGCCAGCTTGGGATCGGTCGCGGCCGGAGGCTTCATCCCGGCCTCCTCCGCCTTGCGCAGGATCGAGGCTATTCGGGCGTGGGCGTACTGGACGTAGTAGACCGGGTTCTCGTTCGACTGCTTCTTGGCCAGCTCGATGTCGAAGTCGATGCCGCTGCTGGCGGCGCGCGAGGCGAAGAACCAGCGGGCGGCGTCCACTCCGATCTCGGCCAGCAGCTCGTCCAGGGTGATGAAGTCGCCCGAGCGCTTGGACATCGGGATCTCCTTGCCGTCCCGAACGAAGCGGACCCAGGCGGTGAGGATCATCTGGACGTGGTCGCGGTCGTGGCCCAGCGACTCGGCCGCGGCCTTCACCCGGGCCACATAGCCGTGGTGGTCCTCGCCCCAGATGAAGACGATGCGCTCGTAGCCGCGGCTGAACTTCTCCAGCAGGTAGCCGATGTCGGCCGCGAAGTAGGTGGGCGCGGCGTCCTCGGTCGAGCGCAGGATCACCCGGTCCTTGTCGTCGCCGAACTTGGTGGAGCGGAAGATGACCGCCCCCTCCTCCTCGTAGACGTCACCGGCCGCGCGCAGCTTGTCGATCGCCTTCGACACCCAGCCGTCCTTGTGGAGCGTGCTCTCCGAGCGCCAGACGTCGAAGTGGCAGCCCAGGTGCTCGAGGCTGGCTTCGATGCCGGCCCGAACCTGCTCGGAGGCCCAGCGGCCGACCGTCCAGGAGGCGTCCTCGCCGGCCTTGTCGGCCTCGGACACGACCTTCGCCGGCAGCTGCTTCGCCAGCTCGAAGACGTACTCGCCCCGGTAGCCGTCGTCCGGGATCTCGCAGCCTTCCTTGATGGCCAGCACGGACGCGCCCAGGTTCTTGACCTGGCTGCCGAAATCGTTGAAGTAGTACTCGCGAGTGACGGTGTGGCCGGCCGCGGCCAGGATGCGGCACAGCAGGTCGCCGGTGAAGGCGCCGCGGGCATTGCCAATGTGGAGCGGGCCGGTGGGATTGGCCGAGACGAACTCCACGTTGACCTGCTCGGGGTGGGCGGCGGAGACGCGGCCCCAGGTGCCCGGTTCGCGCAGGATGCGTTGCCCGGCGGCCGCCAGAGCGTGGTCGGAGAGGCGGACGTTGAGGAACCCCGGCGGCGCCACTTCCACCGACGCGATCGGCGAATCCGCGTCCGCGGCAGTGGTCTTGACGTGGGCCGCGATCGCTTTGGCGATGTCCAGGGGCGGGCGGCGGTGGGGCTTGGCCAGGCGCAGGGCGATCGTGCTGGCGAAATCGCCGCGTGTCGGATCTGCCGGGCGTTCCACCGTTACCGGGGCGTCGTGCGGCTCGGTGGGCTCGGGCAGCTCGGCCTGGGCCTTCAGCCACGCGGCCTCGATTGCCTGGCGCACCTGCTCGCGCAGGGTGGTGTCCGGAACGGCAGCCTTCGGGGTCATGCCCGAATGGTAGCGCGTGACGTGGCGAGAGCGGGCCGGCGCGGCGCCGGAGCAGCCTCTGCGGGCGGGGGCTCCATGGCGGCCGGTTGTGCTCATCTTTGGCCCTGGCGAAGTTGAGCATCAGCCTCGCCGCCGCACCGTCGCCCGCGGCTGGTGCTACCCTGCCATGCGATGTCGGAACGCAAGACAAGCGAACCGGGCGGATGGCAGCCAGCCGCAGGACGCCCGTGAACGGCCAGCAGACGGTCGAAGCGCTGCTGGCGCACGGTGTCGTCATACCCGCCCCGGCTTCTGTCGAGATCGGCGAAGAGGTGGACCGGGCGCGAATCGCCCCCGGAGTGGTCGTCCATGCCGGCTGCCGGATCGCGGGCAAGCGCACCTCCATCGGCCCCGGTTGCGAGCTGGGAGCCGAGGGGCCGGCCAGCGTGGAGGATTGCCAGCTCGGCCGAGACGTGGCCCTCAAGGGCGGCTCCTACTCCGGGGCGACCTTCCTGGACGGCGCGAGCTTCGGCCCCAGCGCCCAGGTTCGGTCGGGAACGCTGCTGGAGGAGGAGTCCTGCGCCGCACATTCGGTTGGGCTCAAGCAGACGGTCTTCCTGCCGTTCGTCACCGCCGGCAGCCTCATCAACTTCTGCGACGCGCTGATGGCTGGCGGCACGAGCCGCCGCAACCACAGCGAGATCGGCTCGTCCTACATCCACTTCAACTTCACCCCGCACCAGGACAAGGCCACTCCCTCGCTGGTGGGCGACGTGCCGCGGGGGGTAATGCTGGACCAGGCGCCGATTTTCCTGGGCGGGCATGGCGGACTGGTGGGCCCGACGCGCATCGCCTACGGGACGGTGATCCCGGCCGGGGCCATCTGCCGCAAGGACGTCACCGACGAGGGCACCCTCTACATGCCGCCGCCGTCCGGTCCGGGCGGCAGCAGGGCCTTCACGCCGGGCGCCTACGGGTCGATCGGCCGGGTCGTGCGCAACAACCTGATCTACATCGGCAACCTGCAGGCCCTGCAGATGTGGTACATCCACGCTCGAGCGCGGACGATGGCCGCGGACGACTTCGCCCTGGCCTGCCAGGGGGGCGCGCTGGGTCAGATCGAAGCCATGCTCACCGAGCGGCTGGCCCGAATGCGCGATCTGGCTCAGCGGATGGCCGCCTCGATGAAGCTGCCACGATCGGGCGATTCGAAGCTCAACCCGGCTGCCGAGGCACAGCAGAGGGCCCTCCTGGAAGGCTGGCCGGAGATGGAGGCGAAGCTGCGGGACCTCCCCGACGAGGGCATCGCCGCCCGCCAGAGAGACGAGTTCCTGGCAGCCTGGGAGCGGATACCGAGGGGAACGCCTCAGCTGAAGGCAGTGGGCGCACTGCCGGCCGAGGCGAAGAAGGCAGGGACGGCCTGGCTGCAGGCGATCGTGGATGCGACAGCGGCTCTCTGGACCGCCGCCGGCAACGGCTCGGGTAACGGCTCGGGCAAGGATTGAGGACGATCTGACGACGATGGAGAGACTGTTCGGCACGGACGGCGTGCGTGGCGTCGCCAACCTGGAGCCCATGACCGCCGAGATGGCGCTGCAGATCGGGCGGGCCGTGGCCCACGTCTGCAAGCGCCACCGCGACCACCGCCACACCGTGGTGATCGGCAAGGACACGCGGGTCAGCGGCTACATGCTGGAGAGCGCCCTGACGGCCGGCATCTGCTCGATGGGCGTGGACGTGTATCTGATCGGGCCGTTGCCGACGCCCGGGATCGCCTACCTGACGCACTCCATGCGGGCCGACGCGGGCGTGGTCATCTCGGCCTCGCACAACCCCTACCAGGACAACGGCATCAAGCTCTTCTCGCTCAGCGGCTTCAAGCTCCCCGACGCCGAAGAAGACGAGATCGAGAACCTGATCACTTCGGGCCACATCCGGGACATCCGGCCCACCGCGGACGACATCGGCAAAGCCCATCGCATCGAAGACGCCCTGGGCCGCTACATCGTCTTCTGCAAGAGCACTTTCCCCGACGAGCTGACGCTCGAGGGCATGAAGATCGTCCTGGATTGCGCCAACGGGGCCACCTACAGAGTGGCGCCGATGGTCTTCGCCGAGCTGGGGGCCGACGTGACGGCCATCCACGTCGAGCCTGACGGGGTCAACATCAACGACGGCTGCGGGTCGCAGCACACCGAGCAGCTGCGGGCCAAGGTGCTCGAGGTCGGCGCGAACATCGGCCTGGCCTTCGACGGCGACGGCGACCGGCTGATCGCGGTGGACGAGAAGGGCCAGGAGATGACGGGCGACCAGGCCATGGTCATATGCGCCGAGCGGCTGAAGCGGCTGGGCAAGCTGCGCAACAACCTGGTCGTGTCCACGGTCATGAGCAACTTCGGCTTCGGGCTGGCCCTGAAGGAGCTGGGCATCGAGCACGCCGCGTCCAGGGTGGGCGACCGCTACGTCCTGGAGATGATGCAGGCTAGGGGCGCTGCCCTGGGCGGCGAGCCGTCCGGCCACACGATCTTCCTGGACCGCCACACGACCGGCGACGGCATCGTGACGGCGCTGCAGCTGCTGGCGGCGATGTGCGACTCGGGCAAGAAGCTGTCCGAGCTGGCCACGCTGATGAAGCTCTTCCCCCAGCAGATCATCAACGTCGACGTGGCCCGCAAGCCCCCGCTGGAGGAGCTGGCGGACACCCAGGCCGCGATCAAGGCGGCCGAGGAGGAGCTGGGCGACAAGGGCCGGGTCCTCGTCCGCTACTCGGGCACTCAGTCGATGTGCCGGGTCATGGTCGAGGGGCCCACGCCGGAGATCACGACCCGCCTGGCCGAACAGATCGCCGAAGCGGTCCGCAAGAGCATCGGCTGAGTCCGTTCCGAGGGATCGCGGTGGCCGCGAAGGCGCCTGGAGCCGGGAAACTTTCGCCCCTGGTATCCTTCAGTTTCGAAGAGCGGTCGACGAGCGGTCGCGGCAGACAGGAGGCGGACGAATGACGGCGGTGTTCCTCAACCGGGCGCGGGTACTCATTGCCATCGTAGGGCTGACGGCCCTGGCGGCCGTCTCGGGCGGCTGTGGCTCTTCGGCGCCGACGGCCACGGCTCCGGTCGCGTCGATCGCCGCCTCGCCCGCCTCACCGTCGATCACCGCCGCCCCGGCCCCCGCGCTCGCGGTGCTGGCCGGAGATCGGTACTTCGGCACGGCCCTCGAGCTCCCGCATCTGGATCGAGACCAGGCCTACGCGGCGCTCGCGGCCGAGCAGTTCAGCCAGGCCACCGCCGAGAACGCCATGAAGTGGCAGGTCGTGGAGCCCACCAGGGGCCAGTTCAGCTGGAGCGGGGCGGACGAGATCGTGGCCTTCGCAGAAGCCAACAACCAGCTAGTCCGCGGCCACACGCTGGTCTGGCACAACCAGCTGCCCGGCTGGCTGACCGCCGGCTCGTTCTCATCGGCCGAGCTGAAGAGCATCCTCAAGGACCACATCACGACGGAGATGAGTCGCTACAAGGGCAAGGTCTACGCCTGGGACGTGGTCAACGAGGCCTTCGACGACGACGGCACGTGGCGTGAGTCGATCTGGTACGAGAACCTCGGTGAGGAATACATCGCCGACGCCCTCACATGGGCTCACGAAGCCGACCCGACAGCCAAGCTCTACCTCAACGACTACGACATCGAGGCGATCGGCCCCAAGAGCGACGCCTGGTACAACCTCGTCAAGTCGCTTCAGGCCGCGGGCGTGCCTATCGACGGCATGGGCTTCCAGGGCCACTTCGACCTCCAGTACCCCTTCCCCACGGACATGGCCCAGAACATGCAGCGTTTCGCGGACCTGGGCCTCGAGGTGGCGATCACCGAGCTGGACGTTCGGGTCAACACGCCAGCGACCGCCGCCGACCTGGCCACTCAGGCCGACTACTACGAGCAGGCCGTTCAGGCCTGCCTGGCAGTGAAAACCTGCGTCGGCATCACCGTCTGGGGGTTCACCGACAAGTACTCGTGGGTGCCGTTCACCTTCCGCGGCGAGGGCGAGGCCTGCCTCTGGGACGAGAACATGGCGTCCAAGCCCGCGCTGACAGCCGTCCAGGCGGCGCTCGCCGCGAAGCCCTAGAGGCCCTGCCGGACTCGCGCGCCGCCCCGGCCCGACCGTGATATTCGGCCGAGTCATTGCGTCTAGAGTGATGGGGAACACGCGCCCGAGGGACATGCGTGGGGTCTTCTGAGCTCGATGACTTCAGCGCCTTCTACAGGCGTACCTACGCGGCCGCGTACCGGACCGCCCTGGGGGTGACGTCCTCGCGGAGCCTGGCCGAGGATGCCACCCAGGAGGCCTACGCCTCCGCCTACCGGGAGCGCGGTAGCTATCGAGCGGACGCTCCCGCCGAACACTGGCTGCAGCGGATCGTCGTCCGCAAGTCGATCGATCAGCTGCGCCGCCGCTCCCGGCCGACGGCGGAGCTGCCCGCTGAGCTGGAGGTCGAAGCGGCCGAGTCGGCCGGCGTCGTCCAGCGACTGGCGCTCCTGGCAGCCCTGGACGGACTCCAGCCCCGCCAGCGGGCAGCCATCGTCCTGCGCTACTACCACGACTACTCGTTCCGAACTGTGGCCCAGGTCCTGGGTACGTCGGAAGGCGGCGCGGCTATGCTGGTCCAGCGCGCCCTCAGCCATCTCCGGGAGCGGCTCGGCGACGAATCCGAGGAGTCGGAGGTGTCCGGCGCCGGGCCGAGGATGCCGATTTCCCGGGCCGGCGAAGGAGATGTGAGATGAGCGAGGACCTGTCGCTGCAGCAGCGTCTGCGCGACGCTCTGGCATGGCGGCTTGACGGCGCGGCGGGGCGCTATCCGGAGTGGGTATCGTCGCCGCGGGCAGGGCAGGCGATAGCCCCACGCGGGGCGCTGCCGCGCCGCTTCGGAATTCGCCGCCTGGGGTTCGCCGCTGCCGCGCTGCTGCTGGCGGCGCTTGTCGCCGCCGCGCTGAGAGGCGCGGTCAACCCCGGCTCCGTCCTTCCGCAGTCGTCCTGCGCGGGCTGTGGAGGCTCCGAGATCTGGGCCGCGGCCGCGTTCGACGACCAGAACGTGGTTGCCGTGGGCGAAGGAGAGGACGGCAGGCTGCTGCTGGTCCGAAGCAGCGACGGCGGCCAGACCTGGCAGGTCGAACACACCGACGCACCAGCCATGAGGTACCTCGCCCGAGCCGGAGACCGACTCTACGGATCGATCGGCCCCTACGGATCCGGCTGCCTGCCGACGTATCCCCCCGAGATGAGCGAGCCGTCGGGCGAAGACGTCGCCTACGGAGGTGGTGTCGACCACAGCTTCTATCCGGCGCCGGTCTCCTGCCTGTACTACAGCGACGACCAGGGCCGCAGCTGGCATGACGCCGGGGCGGGCCGGCTCATCGATCCGACGTTCGCGGACGACTCGAACGGCATGGCCCATACCGAGATGGATCAGATCGGCAAGGTTGCGAGCTTGCTCTACGCCACTACCGACGGCGGCCGGAGCTGGCACCAGCTCGCCTCGCCGTGCGGCCCCGCCACTCCCTACATCCAGCAGGCCGTTGCGACCGGCGCGGACGCCGGTTACGTCCTGTGCGCGGCCCAGTGGAGCGACTCCGCGGATCCGATGATGGACACGGCTGCCTGGAAGCTGGTGCGGGTCGGACCGGGCAGCCCGCCCGTCGTGAGGCTCGCCTCCGACAGCTCGAACGTGCCGCCGGCCTCATACGCGGGCAGCTTCTTCATGCGCCCGAACGGCTCCGGCTGGGCCTTGATCTCAGCCACGACGCCACCGCCCAGTCCGGAAGAGCCCTATGGCTGGGCGGCCTACACGTACCGAACCGTAGACGGCGGGGCGAGCTGGCAGGCGGAAGAATGGACGGGCGACTGGTCAGGGCCGGTCGGCCCCTGCTTCGTCTCCGACGAGATCGGCTTCGCGGCCTTCACGTCCTCGGGGGCCAGGAGCGGCGTCCTGGAGACCACCGACGGCGGCCTGACCTGGCGGGCGCTGGCAGCCTGGGACTGGTGGTCCTTCTCGCTGCTGCCCCTGTCGAGCTGACCCGGCCTAAGACCTCTTCCGCCGGCGCAAGACGTTGCCGATTACGGTGCCCACCGCGCCGGCCACGCCGGGGTCCGCGGCGTCGGCGATGGACATTCGGCTGCCGGGATCCAGATGGCGGTCCCGGTTCGACCACGCGGGCCCGCCGAGGCGGTGCCGCTCGCGTACGGCATTGCGGCGCTCAGCGCGGCTGGGCAGCCCCTCGTCTTGCGGGCAGCCGCCCAACCGCCCTACCCAACCCGTCAGTGCGCTTCGCAGACCCAAGTCGCTCGCTTCGGCCGCCCGACGCCGATCGCCTAGTAGGGCCAGACCCAGTCGCGGACCTCGGGGATGTCCTCGCCTTCCTTGCGGGTGTAGAGTCGGGCTTCGGTGCGCTTGTCCTGCATCAGCTGGCGGACATGCGCGGCGTCCTGGCCGAGACCGGGGATCCGGTCGATGGCGTCGATCACCAGGTGGTAGCGGTCCAGGTCGTTGAGCATGACCATGTCGAACGGGGTCGTGGTCGTGCCCTCTTCCTTGTAGCCGCGGACGTGGATGTTGTCGTGGCCGTTGCGCCGGTAGGTGAGGCGGTGGATGAGCCAGGGATAGCCGTGGTAGGCGAAGATGACCGGCCTGTCGATCGTGAACAGCGAGTCGAACTCCTTGTCCGTCATACCGTGCGGGTGTTCGGACGAGTGCTGGATGCGCATCAGGTCCACGATGTTGACCACTCGGACCTTGATCAGGGGCATGTGCTGGCGGATCAGGTCTACGGCGGCCAGGGTCTCGAGGGTGGGGATGTCGCCGCAGCAGGCCATGACGACGTCAGGCGGACCGCCCCGATCGTTGCTGGCCCACTCCCAGATGCCGATGCCCCGCGTGCAGTGCAGGATGGCCTGGTCCATGGTCAGCCACTGCGGCGCCGGCTGCTTGCCGGCCACGATGACGTTGACGTAGTTGACGCTGCGCAGGCAGTGGTCCGTCACCGAGAGCAGGGTGTTGGCGTCGGGCGGCAGGTAGACGCGGATGATCTCGGCCTTCTTGTTGACCACGTGGTCGATGAAGCCTGGGTCCTGGTGGGTGAAGCCGTTGTGGTCCTGGCGCCAGACCAGGGACGAGAGGATGTAGTTGAGCGAGGAGATCGGGCGGCGCCAGGGGATGTCGCGCGTGACCTTCAGCCACTTGGCGTGCTGGTTGAACATCGAGTCGACGATGTGGATGAAGGCCTCGTAGCAGTTGAACATGCCGTGCCGGCCGGTCAGCAGGTAGCCCTCCAGCCAGCCCTGGCACTGGTGTTCGGACAGGACCTCCATGACCCGGCCGTCGGGCGACAGTTCGTCGTCGGTCGGCAGGACCTCGGCGTCCCAGGCCTTGTCCGTCACCTCCAGCACCGCGCCCAGGCGGTTCGAGGCCGTCTCGTCCGGCCCGAACATGCGGAAGTTGTCGGGGTTCTTCGCCATAACGTCACGGATGAACTGCCCGGCCACGCGGGTAGCCTCGGCGATGACGCCGCCCGGCTTGGGCACCTCCACGGCGTAGTCGCCGAAGTCGGGCATGATCAGCTCACGCAGCAGGATGCCGCCGTTGGCGTGAGGGTTGGCGCCCATGCGCCGCTGGCCCTCGGGCGCCAGCGCAGCCAGCTCGGGCAGGAGGGCGCCCTTGTCGTCGAACAGCTCTTCGGGCTTGTAGCTGCGCATCCAGGTCTCTAGCAGCTGGCGGTGCTTCTCGTTGGTTCGGACCTCGCCGAACGGGACCTGGTGAGAGCGCCAGTTGCCCTCGAGCGGCTTGCCGTCCAGCTCCTTGGGGCCCGTCCAGCCCTTCGGCGTCCGAAGGACGATCATCGGCCAGCTCGGGCGGCCCTTCGATTTGCCCGAGCGGGCCGCCTTCTGGATGGCGGCGATCTCGTCCAGCACGGTGTCCAGCGTGGCCGCCAGTTCCTGGTGGACCTTTGCCGGGTCGTCGCCCTCGACGAAGTAAGGCGTGTAGCCGCAGCCGATCATGAGGTCCCGCAGCTCGTCATGGGGGATGCGGGCCAGGACCGTGGGGTTGGCGATCTTGTAGCCGTTGAGATGGAGTATCGGCAGGACCGCGCCGTCGCCCACCGGATCGAGGAACTTGTTCGAGTGCCAGCTCGTCGCCAGCGGGCCGGTCTCGGCCTCGCCGTCGCCGACGACGGCACAGACGAGCAGGCCCGGGTTGTCGAAGGCGGCGCCGAAGGCGTGCGACAGTGAGTAGCCCAGCTCGCCGCCCTCGTGGATGGAGCCCGGCGTCTCGGGCGCGACGTGGCTGGGGATGCCGCCCGGGAAGCTGAACTGGCGGAACAGCTTCCGCATCCCCTCTTCGTCCCGGCTGATGGCCGGGTACTCCTCCGTATAGCTGCCCTCGAGGTAGGTGTTGGCGACGATGGCGGGGCCGCCGTGCCCGGGACCGATGATGTAGATGCAGTTCAGGTCGCGGGCCTTGATGGCCCGGTTCATGTGGGCGTAGACCATGTTCAGGCCCGGCGTTGTGCCCCAGTGGCCCAGCAGCCGCGGCTTGACGTCCATCGCCTCAAGGGGCCGGCGCAGCAGGGGGTTGCCCATCAGGTAGATCTGGCCGACGGACAGGTAGTTGGCGGCGCGCCAGTAGGCGTCGATCAGCCGCAACTCCTCCGCGCTCAGGGGCCCCTTCGCCGCGGGGGTAGTGGTTCCGCTGTCAGCCATGGCGCGTCTCTCCTTGGGTCGTCTGGGTCGATCTGCGGGCGCCCGATTGCGGCGCCCGGTGCCCGTGCGGGTCCGTCATCTTCGCTGGCGTCAATCTTGCCGGAGTCCGGCCCCGATGTCAGGACCGCACCAGCGCCGCGGGGGCTCGTCGGTCGGGTATCGCCACGGCCGGTGAAGGGCGCCTCGCCTGAGGGCCGCGCGGAGGACCCCTGTGTGGACCATCGAAGCCCGTGGTCGGGACTACGCTGTCAGCGACGAAACGGGCGGGCACGTCGGTGAGGTGGCGCTTGCTGCCTGGCCGGCCATAGCATCTGTCGAATGCGCCGAGGGCTGGTTCCACATCTACCGCGACTCCAGTGGCACATTCATCTTGAAGAAGGGCGGCCTGGCCTTGGGCCGCGCGGTGAAGCGGCGCGTCGTCAGGTCGACGTTCACGGTCGAGTCTGGGGGCGAGCGCTTCGTCTTGGTTCATGGAGGTCCCTGGTCGCGCCGGATGGTCCTGTACCACTTCCAGTCGTCGATCGGATCGATAGACGGGAGCTTGTCCCGATATTCCCGAATGGGGGCAGCAGATGCTCATCTGCCCGACGGTCTCCCCGCCGCTCTGCGCCTCTTCCTGGTCTGGCTGGCGATGCTTCAGTGGACAGGCCGAGCCTAGATCAGCTCGATGGACGGCCCAGTCGGGCTCAGCAAGCGCGCTGCGTGGCACATCCGATCTGACGCGCCTATGCTGCGCTGGCTTGACACCAGGGGAGCGACATGCCCGAAGACCTGGGCTCGGACCGCGAGCTCGAGCCTGGATTCCCTGAGTTGATGAGGCGGCCGGCGAACCTGATTCGGGCAGCCGACTTCGACGAGGCCACTCGGCGATGACCGGCTGGGTCGTCTTCGATGCCATGGGCGTCGTCTTCACCGTGTGCGACGACACCAACGACCTGCTCGTGCCCTTCATCTGGGAGCGCAACCCGGACATCTCGCGGGAGGCCGTCAACGAGATCTACATCCGGGCCAGCCTGGGGCAGATCACCTCACGCCGGCTGTGGGACGAGGTGGGCCTGGGAAGCCAGTACCCGGAAGTCGAGACCACCTACCTGGACACCCGGCTGACTCTCGACCCGGAGTTCGTGCCTGTCGCCCGGGCTCTGTCCGAACGGTTCTCGCTCGGCTTGCTGTCGAACGACCTGAGCGAATGGTCGGCCTACCTCCGCGACCGATTCTCGCTGGACTTCCTCAACGCGGTGACCATCAGCGGCGACGCGGGCTGCCGAAAGCCCTCACCGGAGATCTACGAGCGCTTCCTGGCCGACGCGGGAGCTCGCGCCGAAGACTGCGTCTTCATCGACGACAAGCTCACGAACCTGTGGGCAGCCGCCGCGCTGGGGATGAGGGCGATCCGCTTCGCCCGGCAGCCGGACGAATCCGATTTCGAGCCGGACGCCACGATCGATGGCTTCGCCCAGCTCGAAGAAACGATCGACCGCCTGGGCCGGCGCTAGAAGGCAGCAGCCGGTGCGCGGGCGAACCGCCAGGTGAGCGTTCATCTCCGTTGCCTGGTAGGGTAGAAGTGGCGCCGTTCTCCACCGCGCTCGGCGCGACGACCGGAGCCAGGGCGGGGCACGGCAATCGTCACAGGCCGTGACGTCCCGCACGGAGTGGATCACTTGCCGTCGTACAACAACGGTGTCAGGTACCGACACCCGGGCTCGCTGAGGGATGGAGGCGGGTTGCCCCGCGGGATCCGCCACCTGCAGCAGGCTCACAGGGCGAAGCCGGGCGCGCTGCGCGCCGCTCAAGGCCTGCCGTCGGACGCTCCCGAGACGCCGGCTTCGCTGCCCCGCGGCCGAGGACGGCGCAAGCTCTCGTTCGGGCTTGGAGCCGTGCTGGCCTCAGCCCTCGGGGCGGTCGTCGTGGTTTCGGCAGGCTTGATCCCGCTGGCGCTCAGCCGCGAGCCCGTGCCTGTCGCGGGCATTGGCGCCCACAGTGGCGGCTCTCCGCTCCCCGCGGTGGGGACCTACGTGCTCCCGCCACCGACCCCGACGCCGGGGCGGTCCGTAGTGCCGGTCCCCGATTCCACCTTCAGCCTCTATCAAGTGGCCGCAGGCGACAACCTGACCCGGATAGCCCGCGACTTCGGCCTCTCGGTCACGACGCTGTACTGGGCGAACAGCTCCGCTGTGCCGAACCCGGACCTGGTGAAGATCGGCCAGAAGCTGCTGATCCCGCCGATGGACGGCGTGGTCATGAAGGCCGGCGACGGCGACACGGTCGAGACGATCGCGGACGACCAGGAAATCGACCCCCAGGTCATCATCGACGCCAACCTGCTCAAGGGCACGACTCTGGCGAGCGGCCAGCTGCTGATCCTGCCCGGCGTTCCCAACAAGCCGATGCCGCATCCCGTCTCGGCTCCTAGGCCGGAGGACTGGCGCAACAAGCTGGAATGGCCGGTGCCGGGCCACCACACCATCACCCAGAAGTTCGGCTGCACCACCTTCTACCTGGAGCCGCCCTTCGGGAACTGCAAGCACTGGCACAACGGCCTGGACATCGGGGGCGCGAGGATCGGGACGCCCGTCGTGGCCGCCGCCGGCGGAACCGTCATCTATGCCGGTCGAAAGAAGACGGGCGCCGATGGAGCCGGAGGTGGCATCGTGGTCTGGATCTCGCACAAGGGCACCCTGTACACGACCTACAATCACCTCAACAGCGTCACGGTGAAGGCCGGTCAGAAGGTTGCGGCCGGCCAGCAGGTCGGCACCATCGGCAACACGGGAGCTTCCGAGGGCGCGCATCTCCACTTCGAGGTCTGGATCGACTACCCCTGGACCGGGAAGAGCATGGCCGACGCCGTAGACCCGCTTCTCTACACGGCCTGGAAACCCAGTTCCTAGCGTGGGCGCTCCGGCGACTGCCGGAAGGGGCTCCGCGGGCTCCTGCCTGTCAGGCGAGATGGGCGCGCAGCATCCAGCGCTGCTTGTCCAGGCCTTCGACGATGGTGATCAGGAGCCCCTGGCTGACGAGGTCATGGTCGCCCACCGGCCCGAATGTCGACCGGATCCGCTCGGCGACCGCCCCGATGCGCTTCTCGAAGAAGTTGAGGATGTCCTGGTCGCGCAGCTGGCCCGCCGGTAGCTGCTCGATCCTGGCCGCACCCAGGGTAGCGATCCTGCCGTCGGGCGAAACGCAGATGGCCGCCAGCCGCTCTGCGACCTCGTCGTACCAGGAGCGGTAATCGTCGGTCAGGGTGTCGAGGAAGAGGTGGACTGCCTGGAAGGAGGGCCCCACTACGTTCCAGTGGGCCTGCTTGGCCTGAAGGCTGAGGTCGATCAGCTCGATGAGAGTCGTCTGCAGCGCGTCGGCCGTTACGGCGTCATCTCCGGAAGCATGAGTCTGAAGCAACTGGGCCACGGTTGTGCCTCCGTTTCGGGTCGTCCTGCGTGTCGGGTTGTAGCGCCTAGGTTAAGCCAAAGCTCCCGACGTTTGTGGTTACCGCGGCATTCCGTTCTGGCTATCCTTGCCCAGGTGCTGATCCCACCATCGAGGGAGACCGAATGGCAGAGGCCCTGGCGCCCAAGGTGAGGGCCGCCCTGGATCGCATCCTGGCCGAACCGACGCCGGCCGACCTGTGGGGCCTGCAGAAAGACCTGCTGGCCATGGGCGGCTACAAGGCGGAGCGAGCCCGCGCCGTCGCGGCCGCCTTCCACGACTGCCTGCGCAACCTGGACAGCAAGACGGCCTCGCGCAGCGCCAGTCGCTGGGGCGCCGCCCTCGGCACCGCCGCGGTTTCGAGCGTGGGCCTGCAGGAGATGCTGGCCGAGCAGGAGGACCCGCTCAACCGCCTGCTGGCCAGCGGGGTGGCCGCCGGCCTCGAGATCGGCTCGTCCGTCCAGTCCGCCCAGGCCTGGGAAGTCGAGGCCCGGCTGATGTACGACGGGATGGCCTGGTTCCTGTACGGTGAGCTGTGGGAGATCTCGCGGGCGGCGAAGCCTCGGATGGCGCCAGCCGAACGGCAGGCCCAGATAGATCTCCTGCTCGAACCGGTGCTGGACCCGGCGGTGTCCGACGGCGACAAGGCGGCGCTGCTGGTTCGTCTCTTCCAGGCCGCCCTGGCGGCTCGCCTGTGGCCGATCGTCAAGGGGCGCAGGAGCCAGGCCAACAGGGCCGGGCGGGCGCAGGACTTCTAGCCTCGAACCGGCTGCCCGGGCGCAGGGCGAACGAAGACCATCTTGAGAGCTGACCCGAACCGCGACCGGAGCACTTCGCGTGAGGCTTCGGCCAGGCCGGCGGCTTTCATGAGCGCGACCAGCTCGGCGGCGGACAGGCCGTGACGGCCGCCGATCGGCTCGACGACCAGGAAGCGCCCAGCGGGCCGCAGCGATCCGGCCAGGGTCGCGAGGGTCGCGGGCAAAGCCTCCGGGTCCACGTCGTGCAGAACGTAGTGGGCCACGATGAGGTCGAAGAACTCGCTCGCCAACCCGACTTCGGTCGCCTCGCCGAGCAGGAAGTACGCGTTGTCGAAGCCGCGCAACCGGCGCTGCGCCTCCGCAAGCCAGGTCGGCGAGACATCCAGACAGGTGACCCGGCCGCCCTTGTCCAGCGCACGCGCGAAGTGGATCGCCTCCGAGCCCGGCCCCGAGCCGAAGTCCAGCACCCGCTCCGTGCCGGTCAGCTGCAGCGACGCGACCAGGCCGTCGAGTTGGGCGGCCCGCAGGGGGTCGTAAACGAACCGGTAGCCGGCCCGCGTCAGGCGGGACGGGCTTGTGTAGTTGTGGACCATCGCTGGCTCCTCTTGCGGATGCGATGGTGGCGATCCTAGGGCGCGCTTGTGCGCAGATCGTGAAGGCCGGATGGAGAGCCTGAGGCGCGGCCGGCCCCGGTCGCCCGCGCCTCGTCAGATCTCGAACCGGTCACCTTCGGTGACGAGCTGCGCCGCACCGGCGAAGATGCCCTGCGCGGCGGCCAGCGCGTCGGCGCGGTCGAAGCCCATCTGGACGTGGGTCAGCAGCAGGCGCGCGGCGCGACCGGCTGAGGCGGCTCGCGCGGCGTCCATGGCCGTCAGGTGGGCGGCGCCGGGCGGGACCTCGGCCGCGCCGAAGGAGGCCTCGCACAGGAGGGTGTCGCCGGGGCGGATCAACGGAACGAGGTCCTCGGCCCGGCCGCAATCGCCGGAGTAGACCAGGCCGGGGGCGGGCTTGCTGCCGGGACCCCCGGCCCCCGCCGGCGTGACGCGGAAGGCGTAGCTCTCCTCGGTATGGGTGACCAAGCGGGCTTCCAGCTCGAACGGGCCGATCTGCCGCGAACCCTCCGCCAGCGCCTCCACATCCAGCGTCGCCGCGGCGAAGCCTGCCTCCCCGTGCAGCCCGTCCAGCCGGTCGGTCAGGGCCGCCGGTGCCAGGATCCGCAGCCGGCGAGGGGGGTCGAACTCGTAGCGCAGGTAGTGGCGCAGCGGGACCAGGTCGATGAAGTGGTCGGGGTGCAGATGGCTGATAGCGATGGCGGTCAGCGTGCTGGGCTCCAGCACGGCGGCCAGGTTCGGGAAGGCGCCCTGGCCCATGTCCAGCAGCAGCGCCGCGTCGCCGTGCCTGGTCAGGTGGCAGGCGGCAGCGGTGCCGTGGCGATCCGTGTAGGCGGGCCCGGCTCCCAGGACGATCAGCTCCATGGCCGAAGGTTAGCGGCTGAACCGCTCCGGTATCACCAGGTCGCCCCGCTCCACGGCCCGCTGCAGCGAGAGCCTCGAGAACCCGGCCCGGGCCACGATCTCGCAGGCTTCCTCCAGGCCGAAGGCGAACGACTGGGGCAGGTGCGCGTCCGAGCCTACCGTCACTCGCTTCCCGCCAAGCTCGCGGTAGCGGGCCACGGCCCAGGCCGCCGGGTAGGTCTCGCCCGCCTCCTGCCGCAGGCCGGAGGAGTTGACCTCCAGGGTCATGCCGCTCTCCACGAGGGCCGCCAGCAAGGGTTCGTACAGCTCCGGCGCCGCCGCGAACGCCTCAGGTGAGAACCAGGGCCGCAGCCAGCGTTTGCACATGTCCAGGTGGCCCAGGGTGTCGAACAGGTCGCTGCGGATGGCTGCCATGACCTCCTCGAAGTAGAAGGCCGTGGCTTCGGCGATCGTCTTGCCGTTGACGAAGGCCGCGATGCGACCCAGGTCATAGGGCCCGTCCGATTGGGCATGGACCGAACCGATCGTGTAGTCGTACGAGTGGGCCGCCAGGTGCTCGCGGATCTGATCCTCGTAGCGGCTCTCGTACGTCAGCTCCACGCCGAAGCGGATCGTCACTCGCCCGGCCCACCGTTCCGCGGCGTCGCGGACGATCATCTCGCGCTTGCCGTAGTCGGCGTAGTCGTAGGCCGGGGCGCCGGGCATGAAGTCGAGATGGTCCGTGATGGCGATCTCGGGGATGCCGCGCTCCGCTGCCTGGGCCGCGTACAGCTCCAGCGGGACCAGCGAATCGGGCGACAGGTCCGTGTGCAGGTGCGCGTCCAGTGGCAGATCGCGCGCCTGTCCGGGGGCGCGCTCAGCTGTGTCTTCGATCGTCTTCGCCATTCGTCACCGCTGTGGTGGTGGGGCCTCGGTGCACCGGGGAATCTAGACCTACCGCGGCCGCGGCGTGCGGCCGGCGCGCGCGGAAGGCCCTCCGCGCCCGGGTTCAGGATAAGCGGGCCACTTGCGGCTGCCTTGACCGATCGGGTTAGGGTGGGCTGACCTGCTACGGAATGGAGGACGGCATGGATAACCTCGTGCAGCTGGGCCAATTCTGGGGCGGCTCCTTCGGCTTCTTCGGTGGCCTGGGGGTCTTCTTCATCGGGATCGCCGCGCTGTGGTGGATTTCGCTGCAGGCGAAGCAGGCAAAGTGATGCGCCTGGCAGACGCATGCGCGTGGAGGAGGGCAGGTTGAGTCCGGAATCGAACGAAACCAGGGGTAACGGCGAGCCGGGCAGGCTGGTCGCTATCGGGATAGCCATTGGAGCTGGAGCTGGGTCGGGCCTGGGGGTTGCCCTGGGCGCGGCGTTCGACAACACGGCGGTGGGGCTGGCCATCGGGATTGGTGCCGG
This sequence comes from Chloroflexota bacterium, assembly GCA_034430475.1. Classification (GTDB taxonomy): domain Bacteria; phylum Chloroflexota; class Limnocylindria; order Limnocylindrales; family CSP1-4; genus Fen-1039. The sequence goes on from DAOUEA010000052.1 coordinate 37,746, forward strand.
CGCCGCAATCGGGGCCGCCATCGGCGCCGCGACAGAGCAGCGCCAGGCGCGCCCGGAAGAGGAGTAGAGTCGCTGGTGCCGGGCCCGACTGTCGGGCCCCCGCGACCTCGAGGTGGCCGATGCGCCTCAATCGGGATTGGCTGTACAAGGGGATGGACCCCGCCCGACGCAAGCTCGGGCTCCTCAGCCTGCTGCTCTGCATTCCGATGGCGTTGCTGTGGCTCGGCGCCAGGATCCCCCATCGCGAGCCAGGCGATCATGGGCTCGATCTCCTGTCGCTGGTCGGCCAGGCGGGATTCGCCTTCGGCCTGGCCGGCTTCCTCCTATGCAACCAGCGCAGCGGCGTGAGATGGGCCGGCGCGCTCGTCGCCGCCATCGCCATATGCATCACGGTGGCCGTGCCCGTCTTCTGGGCAACCGACCTGTGGCCGGGCTAGGCGGAGCGATTGGCTGATCGGCCGTAACAGGAGGCCCGATGGGCAACAAGGTCAAGATCACCGTGCTCCGGACGAGCTTCAACAAGGACTTCGTCGACCAATACGTGGAGCGGGAGCGGGCCAGGGATCTCGGGCCGTGCGAGGTCTTCCGCGAAGGCCAGGAGTTCGTCGTCGATCCGATCGCCGGCATGCCCGAAGGCTTCTGCACCTGGGCCTGGGACGACCTCTACAAGTGCTTGATCGCCTACTGGGCCGGCGGCAAGTTCGGCGAATGGTACGAGGGCGGCGACACCATCATCGCCTGCTGCTCCGACGGCACCCGCCCGGTCTACTTCAAGCTCGACAAGCTGCCGGACGAGTAGGGCGAGATGACGTCGAAGTGGACGGCTGGGGACATCGCCGACCTGACGGGCAAGGCGGCTGTGGTGACGGGCGCCAACCGGGGGATTGGGTTCGAGATTGCCCGGGCGCTGGCGGGCAAGGGCGCCGCGGTCGTGCTCGCCTGTCGCAGCCAGGAGAAGGGCCGCGAGGCCGCTGAACGGATCCGCACCGAGCATCCGGAGGCCCAGGTGGACGTCATGGCGCTCGATCTGGCGGACCTGGCCTCGGTGCGCCGCTTCGCCGCCGAATTCGCCCGCGGGCACAAGCGGCTGGACATCCTCGTCGCCAACGCCGGGATCATGGCCGTCCCGTTCGGCCGGACGGCCGACGGCTTCGAGCTGCAGTTCGGCACGAACCACCTGGGGCACTTCGCCCTGACCGGCCTGCTGCTGGGCGCCATCCGGCGCGCGCCGGGGGCCCGGGTGGTGGTGATGAGCAGCGACGGCCATCGCGTCGCGAAGATGGATTCGGACAACCTGAACGCCGAGAAGAAGTACAACCCTCAGGCGGCGTACGGCTACAGCAAGATCGCCAACCTGCTCTTCACCTACGAGCTGGCGCGAAGGTTCGACGCGGCCGGCATCGACGCCATCGCGGCCGCGGCACATCCCGGCTGGACGAAGACCGACCTGGCGGCCAACTGGCGATGGGTTCGCCTGACCAGCCCGATCATCGGCCAGGCGCCGGCGATGGGCGCCCTGCCGGCGCTCTACGCCGCGACCGCGCCGGACGTGCGGGGTGGCGACTACTTCGGCCCCGGCGGCTTCATGGGCCTGCGGGGCGACCCGGCCAGCGCCCGCTCCAGCGATCTCACCCACGACCCGGACCTGGCCGCCCGCCTCTGGTCCGTCTCGGAGGAGCTGACCGGGGTGCGGTATCTCTCACGCCGGTGAGCAGGGGTCCATGCGTCGACCGTCAGCCCGGTTCCAATGCCGGTCTGGCCCCTGGCGAAGACATCCTTGGGATTGGCCGGCCTGGCCCGCGTCAGGCAGTCTCGTCGGCCCCGCTCCGGCCACAATGCGGGCGACCCAACGCGAATATCATCGTCTCGATCAAGACCCTGGCCGCTCCTCGGCCAGGGGTGGGCAGGCTGTCGGGTGGAGGTTGCCTTGGCCGATGTGGCGGACCGGGCCCGGGCGTTCATGGCGCACCGTCTCGTGCGCGACCTTGAGGTCGCCGCCATCGGCATGCTCTGCGCGCTCTCGTTCTACCAGATCGTGCTCTACATGCCGGAGATAGGCTGGCGGCCGGGCTTCGACTTCGACATCTACCACGCCGCCGCGTCGCGCTTCGTCTCCGGCGACTCGTACTTTCTGCCGCACCAGCTGAGCGGCCCATACGAGCTGGGGACTGCCGACGTCTTGTACCCACCCGTTGCCCTCTGGCTATTTGTCCCCTTCGTGGTGCTGCCGGCCCAGCTCTGGTGGCTGATCCCCGGGGCCATCACGGCCGCGGCCATCTGGCGGCTCCGGCCCTCGCTGACCGCCTGGCTGGTCGTTGCCATCCTGATGGAGCGACCCTTCTCGCTGCTCCAGATCGTCAATGGCAATCCGTCGATGTGGGTCGTGGCCATCCTCTTCGCTACGGCGGCGTGGCGTGTGCCCTCGACCCTCATTCTGTTCAAGCCGACGCTCCTGCCGTTGGCCTTCTTCCGCCCGGGGGGCCGGTGGTGGTGGCTGGGCATAGCGGCGCTGGCTCTGCTGTCGGTGCCGTTCGCAGGCCTCACCCTCACCTGGGTCGAGGTCGTCCTGAACGCCCGCGGCTCCCTGGGCCTGGCCTACTCGCTGCACGAGCTGACGTTCGTCGTCGTGCCGCTCGTCGCCTACCTTGGTCGCGACCGAACGCGCGACCGCCAGCCTCCCTCGGGTGGCCAGGCTCGTGCCCGGCTCATTGGGGGGGGATCTGCGCCCTAGCCTTCGACCAGCCCCAGCTCCCGGCCGACCATCGCGAACACCCCCAGGGCACGATCAAGCTGCTCGATCGAGTGTTCGGCCGTGACGATGGTGCGGATGCGCGCCTTGTCGAGCGCCACGGTAGGGTAGACCACGGCCTGGGCGAAGACGCCCTCCTCGAAGAGACGGGCACTGAACTTCTGGGCGACCGCGGAGTCGCCGACGATGACCGGGGTGATCGGCGTCTCTGAGACGCCCGTGTCGAAGCCCAGGTCCTTCAGGTGGCCCTTGAAGTAGATGGTGTTCGACCAGAGGCGGTCGAGCAGCTCCGTCTCTTCCAGCAGGACGTGGACGGCGGCCAGGCAGGCCGCGGCGACGGCCGGCGGGTGCGACGTGGAGAAGAGGAACGGCCGCGCGCGCTGGATCAGCATGTCGCGCAGGGCCTGCGAGCCGGCCACGTAGCCGCCCAGCACGCCCAACGCCTTGGACATCGTCCCGACCTGGACCGCCACCCGGCCGTGGAGGTCGAAATGGTCCACCGTGCCGCGCCCGTTCTTGCCGAGCACGCCCGAAGCGTGGGCGTCGTCCACCATCACGGCCGCCCCGAACTCCTCGGCCGCCTCGACGATGCCCGGCAGCGGCGCGATGTCGCCGTCCATGCTGAAGACGCCGTCGGTGGCCACCAGGATCGACCGATACGGCCGCCCGCCGATCTCGACCTTGCCGCCCCCGGAGGCAACCTCGACCTTGTGCCTCGAGCGGGCGTCGCGCAGCAGGCCCCGCAGGGCTTCGACGTCCTTGTGCGGGAAGACGACCCGCGGCGCCTTGCTCATGCGCATGCCGTCAATGATCGAGGCGTGGTTGAGCGCGTCCGAGACGATCAGGTCGTCCTCGCCGGCCAGGACCGGGATGACGCCCGTGTTGGCCGTGAAGCCCGACTGGAAGGTCAGGACCGCGTCGGTGTGCTTGAAGTCGGCCAGCTCGGCCTCGAGCTGCTCGTGGATCGACATCGTGCCGGCGATCGTCCGAACCGCCCCCGAGCCTGCCCCGAAATCGCGGGTCGCCGCGATCGCGGCCTCCTTCAGGCGCGGGTGGGTGGCCAGCCCCAGGTAGTTGTTGGAGCTGAGGTTGATCAGCTCCATGCCGTCGACGACGACTTCGGCCGCCTGGGGGGTCGAAAGCACGCGCAGCGGCCGGTACAGGTTCTGGCGCTTCAGCTCCTCGATCTCATCGGCCAGAAACCCGAGGGGATCGTTGGTGCCTTCGGTCATCTCGGGCCTCCTTCGGGCTCCATCGGTCAACCCTCCTGCGGCAGCAGCACCACCTTGCCCGCCACGCCCTGGCCCAGCAGGTCGAAGGCCTCGGCGTAGCGGCTGAACGGGAGGCGGTGGGTGATGATCGGACTGACGTCCAGGCCCTCGCGGAGAAGGGCCGCAGTCTTGTACCACGTGCCCCACAGCTGGCGGCCGGTGATGCCGTAGACGCGCAGGCCGCGGAAGATGATCGCGTCGTTGAGGTCCAGTGTGACCGGGCGCGAAGGCAGGCCCAGCAGCGAGACGCGCCCGCCGTTGGTGCAGATCTCGAAGGCCTGGTGGATCGCCGATTCGGCGCCGCTCATCTCCAGCACCACATCCACACCCGTGCCACCGGTCAGGCGGCGCACCTCCTCAACGACGTCCACGGCCGAAGGATCGAGGACGACGTCGGCGCCCATCCTGGCCGCCATCTCGCGGCGATGCGGCAGGATGTCCGTGGCGATGACGGGGTTGGCGCCCGCGAACGAGCAGATCGCCGCCGCCATCAGGCCGATCGGCCCGCAGCCCAGCACGGCCACCGAAGCGGTGGTGACCTCCTCCACGAAGGTGGCGAAGACGGCGTTGCCCATCGGCTCCTGGATGGCCGCGATCTCGGGCGCCAGGTCCTCGGAGGGCCAGGCGTTTCGCTCGGGCAGGCACATGTACTCGGCGAAGGCGCCGTCGGCATCAACGCCCAGGATTCGCAGATTGGCGCAGACGTGCTCACGGCCGGTCCGGCACTGGTAGCAGGTCCAGTCGACGAGGTGCGTCTCCGCCGCGACGCGCGTCCCCAGCGGGACGGCCCCGGTCCCGGGGCCGTGGGCCACTACCCGCCCGGCCATCTCGTGGCCGAAGATGCGCGGCAGCTTGCCGCCCATCCGGCCCTCGGCCCAGGGATCCCAGCGGTAGATGTGGAGGTCCGTGCCGCAGAACGACACGGCTTCCAGGCGGATCAGGACCTCGCCCGGGCCGGGTCGGGGCACTGGAACCTCGCGCAGCTCGGCCCCGGCCTCCGGGCGTGCCTTGACCAGGGCCCGCATCGTCTTCGGGATTCGGAGGTCGACGGACGTCGCAGCAGCGATGACGCTCCGCTCGTTCGCCACCGAGGCGCCAACCGCAGGATCTGGATCGCCGCCCATGGGTCGATTGTGCCACCAGATTGAGCGGGCGTGATCCCGAAGCTCGCGTAGGACCGGGCGTTCGTTCGGTCGGACCCTCCCGCGGCGGGGCGCGGCGGGGCGCGGCGGGGCGCGGCGGGGCGCGGCCGACGGCGCAGGCCGGGTAGCATTGGGCCCATGAGCCAGGGCCGGCGACCCAGGTCAGCCACCTCGATCAGGCGGGGAGACCCGCACTGGTACCGCGACGCGGTCATCTACGAGGTTCACGTCCGGGCATTCCGCGACGCCGACGGCAACGGCACCGGCGACTTCCGCGGCCTGACCGAGAAGCTGGACTACCTGGCGGACCTGGGCGTAACCGCCCTCTGGGTCCTGCCCTTCTACCCCTCGCCGCTGCGCGACGACGGCTACGACATCGCCGACTACACGAGCGTCCATCCGGCCTACGGGACTCTGCGAGACGCCGAGACTTTCATCCGCGAGGCCCACAAGCGAGGCCTGCGCGTCATCACCGAGCTGGTCTGCAACCACACCTCGGACCAGCACCCCTGGTTCCAGCGGGCTCGGCGGGCGAAGCCCGGCAGCGCCGGGCGCGACTTCTACGTCTGGAGCGACACGCCCGACAAGTACCCGGATGCCCGGGTGATCTTCAAGGACTTTGAGTCCTCGAACTGGACCTGGGACGAGGTGGCCGGGGCCTACTACTGGCACCGCTTCTATTCGCACCAGCCGGACCTCAACTTCGACAACCCGCGTGTTCGGGCCGCTCTCACCCGCATCGTCGATTTCTGGTTCGACAGGGGCGTCGATGGCATGCGCCTGGACGCCGTGCCCTATCTTTGCGAGCGCGAGGGGACCGACTGCGAGAACCTGCCCGAGACTCACGCCTTCCTGCGCGAGCTGAGGGCCCACGTGGACGCCCGCTACCCGGATAGGATGCTCCTGGCCGAGGCGAACCAGTGGCCCGAAGAGGCGGCGGCCTACTTCGGCGACGGCGACGAATGCCACATGGCCTTCCACTTCCCGGTCATGCCGCGACTGTTCATGGCCGTTCGATTGGAGGACCGGCTGCCCATCGTCGATATCGTCGAGCAGACGCCCGTCATCCCCGACGGCGCCCAGTGGGCCATCTTCCTGCGCAACCACGACGAGCTGACGCTGGAGATGGTCACCGACGAAGAGCGGGATTACATGTACCGCGTCTACGCCAGCGATCCACGGGCGCGGGTCAATCTGGGCATCAGGCGGCGGCTGGCGCCTCTGATGGGCGACCAACGGCGGCGGCTCGAACTCATGAGCGGTCTGCTCTTCTCGCTGCCCGGGACGCCGGTCCTCTACTACGGCGACGAGATAGGGATGGGCGACAACGTCGAGCTGGGCGATCGGGACAGCGTGCGAACGCCCATGCAGTGGAGCGGCGCCCCGAACGCCGGTTTCTCGGAGGCCGCGCCGGAGCAGCTCTACCTGCCTGTCGTCACGGACCCGGAGCACCACTACGAGGCAGTCAACGTCGAGGTTGAGCAGGCCAACCCCCACTCCCTGCTGTGGTGGACCAAGCGGCTGATCGCCCTGCGCAAGCGCTACCTGGCTTTCGGGCGGGGCGAGCTGCAGTTCCTCCTGCCCGACAACCGCCACGTCCTGGCCTTCACCCGGCGCTTCAAGGACGAGACGATCCTCGTCGTGGCCAACCTGTCCCGCTTCTTCCAGCCTGTCGAGCTGGACCTGTCCGAGTTCGAGGGCCGTCAACCGATTGAGCTCTTCGGGCGCATCGAGTTCCCGATGATCGGCCGGGGGCCGTACGTGCTGAGCCTGGGCCCCCACGAGTTCCTGTGGCTGGTGCTCGAGCCGGCCTCCGCGGCGGCCTCGACGGCCGGTCCCGTGCCGGACCTGGCCACCCTGCCCGCGACCGGAATGCGCGACATCCTCGAGGGCCGTGCCGACGGCGAGTTGATGCCCGTTCTCCTGGGCTGGATCAGAGAGCGCGGCTGGTACCGGGGTCATGGCCGCCGCCTCATCGGCGGTGAGATCGTCGACCGGGTCGAGATCCCGATGGGCACCGCCACCGCGGCCCTGATCGTGCTCCGTGTGACCTACTCGGAGGGCGACCCGGACACCTACCTGATCCCGTTGACGACCGCATCGCTGTTGTACGACTCGCTCGTCTTCGCCGACGGCATGCCCTGCCACGCCGAGCCGCCCGGACTGCGCATCGCCGCTCTCGCCCCTGTCGAGGGCCAGCCCGTGGCCGGCTTCCTCGTGGACGCTTCGCCCGACCTGGGCTTCACCGCCCACCTCATCAATGCCATCGCCCGGCGCCGCAGGATGAGGGGCGTGAAGGGCGAGCTGGTGGGCAAGCCCGGCCCGCTTCTGCGACCCGCGACCGCCGGCGCGCTCCTGACCGCCGGCGACATGCTGCGGGCCGGCGAGATGATGGGTCCCGGCGAAACCGGTCCCGGCGAGGCGGTCGGCTCTCAGGCCGAGCGGCAGGACCTGACCCTCGAGCTGCGCCACGCGTTCGAGCCCGGCGAGGACCCGGAGGCGGAGCTGATGAGGTTCCTGACCGGGCGCGGCGCTACGTGGGCGCCGCGGGTCTTCGGCGAGCTGGAGTATCGGCCGGCGGAGGGCGGCCCGGGCGAGGCGGCACTGCTCCGCGAGGCCCTGACTCACGATGGCGACGTGGCCGAGATGACGCGCATGGCGATTTCGGGGTTCCTGGAGCAGGCGGCGGCGATGCCCGTCCCAGAGAAGGTGACGTCGATCACGGCCGCGGATCTATACCGGGTCGCCTGCGAGGATCTGCCGCCCGCGGCCCATGAGCTGGCAGGCTCCTACCTGGAGACGGCTCGGGCCATCGGCCAGCGGATCGGCGAGTTCCACGCCCTCCTGGGGTCGGCCACGGACGATCCGAGCTTCGCCCCCGAGCCGTTCACCCGCCTGTACCAGGGCTCGCTGTTCCAGTCGGTAGACAACCTGGCCGTGCGCGTCACACGGCTGCTGGCCGCCCGGTCCGACGAGCTGGAGGTTTCGCCCGCTATCGACGCCGGTCTCGTCCTGGGCCTGAGGCCGGAGCTGAGACAGAGGCTCGGGCCCCTGCTCCGCGAGAGGTTCAGCGGCTCGCGCATTCGCGCCCACGGCGGCCTGCGCCTGGACCAGGTGATGCACTCCCAGCGCGGGATCGTGATGATCGACTTCGAGGGCGATACGAGCCGGCCGGCCAGCGAGCGGCGCCTCAAGCGCTCCCCTCTGCGCGACGTCGCGGCCATGATCCGAGCCTTCCACGACGTTGCCCTGGGCCGCCTGCGGGCCGCGGACGTGGGCGGCACCCTGAGGCCGGAGGACGCCGAGGCCCTGGACGCCTGGGCCAGGCTCTGGCACCTCTGGGTCTCGGCCTCCTTCCTGGGCGGGTACCGTCAGGCGACGGACGAAGCCAGCTTCCTGCCCCGACGCGACGAGGAGTGGATCTGCCTGCTGGACACGCTCCTGATCCAGGACGCCCTCGAGAGTCTCTACTGGGACCTGAGGAACGAACCGGACCGTGTCGCCAGCTCGATCTCGGGTCTGCTGGAGTTGCTGGGCCGCTGAATCCGGCGCAGGAGCCGCCCCTCAGCCCCGGCCGGGCTCGACGGGGGCCTCAGTCCTGTGGGCCGTCGTGCCGGCAGGCCCAAGGTTCGAGGCCGTGTTCACGAGAGCCACGTGGCTGAACGCTTGCGGGAAGTTGCCCAGCAGTCTGCGGGAGCCGGGGTCGTACTCTTCCGAGAGCAGCCCAACGTCGTTGCGCACGCCGAGGAGGCTCTCAAACAGGCGCCTCGCTTCTGAGATGCGCCCGGTCTGGGCGTATGCGTCGGCCAGCCAGAAGGTGCATGGCAGGAAAGCCCCTTCTCCCGGTGGCAGGCCGTCCGGCCCGCTGTCGCCGGTCCGGTACCTCAGCACGAAGCCGTCGACCATGAGATCCCTTTCGATTGCCCGCACCGTGCCCTCGACACGTGGATCCGAGGCGGGCAGGAAGCCGACGAGAGGGATCAGGAGCAGGCTGGCATCCAGGGCCGCCGAGCCGTAGGACTGGACGAATGTCCCCCGATCGGCGTCGTAGCCTCGCTCGCAAACCTCGGCGTGGATCTCGCTTCGGGTCCTGCGCCAGCGGTCGAGAGGCGCGTCGAGGCCAAGGGACTCGGCCGCCTTGATGGAGCGGTCGAGCGCCAGCCAGGCCATGACCCGCGAATGCGTGAAGGGGAGCCTCTCGCCCCGGATCTCCCATATGCCGTTGTCCGCCATCTGCCAGGCTGTCTCCAGATGCAGGACCAGGTGGCGCTGCAGCCGCCAGGCAGCAGGCTCGGGTTCCATGCCGCTTCGACGGGCCACGTAGAGCGCGTCCATAAGCTCGCCGAATACGTCAAGTTGCAGCTGATCCACCGCCTGGTTTCCTACTCGCACCGGCCGTGAACCCTCGTAGCCTGTCAGCCATGGGACCTCGGCCTCGAGGATGCGCCTCTCGCCGCCCAGGCCATATAGGATCTGGAGTTGAGAGGCGTCGCCGGCCACGGCCCGTAGCAGCCAGTCTCGCCAGCTGGCCGCCTCCTCTCGGTAGCCTCCATGCATCAGGGCGTAGAGGGTGAACGTGGCGTCGCGAAGCCAGCAGTAGCGATAGTCCCAGTTGCGCGTGCCGCCGAGCCTCTCGGGCAGCGACGTGGTGGGAGCCGCCACGATCCCGCCGGTGGGCGCATAGGTCAGCGCCTTGAGCGTCATGAGCGATCGGACTATCGCCTCGCGCCAGGGGCCCGTGTAGGTGCAGCGGGCCGACCACTCGCGCCACCAGCGCTCGGTGTCGGCCAGGGCGGTCACAGCGTCGACCTGCAACGGAGGCGACTGATGTGACGGATACCAGCTCAGCACGAATGGAACCCTATCCCCGCCCCGAACTGTGAATCGCGCAGTCGTGGAGAGGCCTCTGCCAGTTGTCCGGGCGGGCGTGCGGAGGACCACAGCATCGGGGCCCGCCACTGCCACGGTTGCCCCATCCAGGCGCCTCACCCAGGGCACCGTCTTGCCATAGTCGAACCGCAGCACGAGCTCCATGTCGATCTCGACGCGGCCGCTCACGCCCTCCACGATGCGGACGAGGTGCGGCGTCTCACGGCGGATCGGGAGGAAGTCGACCAGGCGCACGACGCCCTCCGGGCTCTGGAACTCGGTCTCGAGCACGAGGGTGTCGTCTCGGTACCGGCGCGTCACCGATGCTGCTCCTCCGCGTGGGGCCAGCAGCCAGCGTCCATTGGCCGGGTCGCCCAGAAGCGCGGCGAAGCAGGCTCCCGAGTCGAATCGCGGCAGGCACAGCCAGTCGATGGAGCCGTTCCGGCCGACCAGCGCGGCTGTGTGCGTGTCGCCGATCAACGCATAGTCTTCAATCGGCTGGCTCATCGTCCCTGAGTCTAGGCGGACGTGCGCGAGTTCGAGTGCCGCCGCCGACTCGTTGCACGGGCCAGCCAGGGCCCGGTCGCGATGCTGCCGCCGGTGCCCCGGTCAGACCCGCCATGACAGCCGCCCGCGGTACTGCGTCGCAGTGTGGACTAGGTCGATGTGCCGTTTGACTGACCCCACCCGACGGGACTAGGCTGGCTGAAGGGAGTGTGCCCGCGCGCAGGGAGTGCTCCTGCGCTTCGCCACTTCCCCTAGAGAGGCCGCATGGCAGCCAGCCCCGACAACACCTCAAGTGGATTCGTCGCGCCCCGCCGCGGCTCCGGCCAGCCCCCGCTCCGGACCGACCGTCCGCGCCGGGCGCGCGAGGCCGGGCGAGTGATCCTGGTCTCCAACCGCCTGCCGGTCGCCGTCCACGTCGAGCGCGGCGAGCTGGTCGTCGAGCGCAGCTCAGGCGGGCTGGCCACCGGCCTCAGCGGCTTCCACGACCAGGGCAACACCATCTGGATCGGCTGGCCGGGGGAATCGTGGCGCCTCACGCCGGCGCAGTGCACTTCGCTCCGGGAGCGCCTGGCCGAGATGCGGGCCTTCCCGGTCGAGCTGACGGCGGGCGAGGTCCAGCGCTACTACGACGGCTTCTCCAACGGCGTGCTGTGGCCGCTCCTCCACTACCAGCTGGACAAGCTGCCGCTGGCCGCCGAGGGCTGGGAGACCTACCAGAACGTCAACGAACGCTTTGCCGACACGATAGTCGAGCACTACCGGCCCGGCGACCTGATCTGGATCCACGACTACCATCTGGCCCTGGTGCCGGGCCTCGTGCGAAAGCGCCTGCCCGACGCGGCGATCGGCTTCTTCCTGCACGTCCCCTTCCCCTCGGCCGAGGTCTTCCGGCTGCTGCCCTGGCGGCGCCAGCTCCTGGAGGGCATGCTCGGCTCGTCGCTCATCGGCTTCCACACCGTCTCCTACGTCCTTCACTTCCTGACCACGGCGGCCAACGTCCTGGGCTGCGAGACCCGCCAGGGGCGCGCCTTGTTCGCCGGGCGGTCGATACGGGCCGGCACCTTCCCGATGGGGATCGACTTCGAGACGTACGAGGCGCTGGGCAACAAGCCCTCCGTGGCGGCCGAAGCGGAGCGACTGCGGCGCGGGGCCGGCGGGGCGGCGTTGATCGTCTCGGTCGACCGCCTCGACTACACGAAGGGCATACCGCGTCGGCTGCTGGCATTCGAGCGGCTGCTGGAAAAGTACCCGCGGCTGCGGGGGCGCGTCCGCCTTGTCCAGGTCGCGGCCCCGTCCCGGGGAGCCGTCGGCCAATACCGCGAGTTCCGCCAGAGGGTCAACGAGATGGTCGGCCGCATCAACGGCCGCTTCGCCTCGCTCGGCTACGACCCGATCCACTACATCTCGCAGAACCTGGACAGCACCCGCCTGGCGACCTTCTATCGAGCGGCCACGATCGCCCTCGTCACCCCGCTGCGAGACGGCATGAACCTGGTGGCCAAGGAGTTCGTGGCCACGCGGACAGACGGCGATGGGGTCCTGGTCCTGAGCGAGTTCGCCGGAGCCGCCGCCGAGCTGGCGGATGCGCTGCTGGTCAATCCCTACGACCTGGAGAACGTGGCCACGACCCTCCACGACGCCCTGGAGATGCCCGAGGAGGAGCGCCGGGCGCGCATGGCCGGAATGCGCGACAGGGTCGAGAGCCACGACGTGCATCGCTGGGCGCGCGATTTCGTGGCCGCGCTGCGGTCGGAGGAACGGCGCCAGGGCCGCGGCCGGGGTCTGGGGGCGCCAAGGGCCGACAGCCCGGTCGACATAGTCGAGGCCTTCCTCTCCGACCCGGGACGGCCGCTGGCGATACTGCTCGACTACGACGGCACCTTGGTGGGTTTGCGGCCTTCGCCGGACGAGGCCAGCCCGGACCCCGACCTGCTGCAAATCCTTGCCACGCTGTCGCTGATACCGGGCGTGGAAGTCCACGTCGTCAGCGGCCGGCGGCGCGACGACATGGACCTGTGGCTGGGCAGCTTGCCCGTCGGCCTTCATGCGGAGCACGGCCTGTGGTCCCGCGACCCGCGGCAGAGCCGGTGGGTCCGGCGGGACGTCCAGACGGCCTGGCTGGAGAAGGTGCGGCAGCTGATGGACGCCCGCACCGTGGATCTGCCCGGCTCGTTCGTCGAGAGCAAGGACGCCTCGCTCGCCTGGCACTATCGAAACGCCCCCGCCGCCCTGGGCCGGCGCGAGGCCGGGGCGTTGATCGCTCAGCTGGAGACCAGCCTGGCCGATACGTCGGCCCAGATCCTTCGCGGCAGCCGGGTCGTGGAGGTCAGAGACTCCAGCACTCACAAGGGCCTGATCGTGGGGAAGATCGAAGCCGCCCTTCCGTCGGCCAGGATGCTGATCGCGGGCGACGATGTCACCGACGAAGACATGTTCCGGGCTGCTCCGGCCGACGCGGTCACGGTCCACGTGGGCCGCGGCCAAACACTGGCTGGGATGCGGCTGATGGGCCCCGACCAGATCCGCAAGATGCTCTCGGAGCTGGAGGCGCGGCTGGCGATCCGAGCCCACAATGGGAACGCGTTGGACCGCCCCACCGCCGGCGCGTCCGCAGCGGGCGAAGCTGCCCTGGTGGCCGAGGGAACGGCGGCCGGCCGCACCCGGGGCTAGCGCGGCCGGGACCTACGAGGCCAGGAAGCGCGCCGCTGGCGACCCTTTGGGCGCCTTCCCGCCGGCATCGGTCACGGGGTTGGCGAGACGGCCGATCCGCTCGACCTCGACGGCCGCCAGGTCGCCCGGCTGGAGGAAGAGCTGGGGCTCGCGGAAGACGCCGACGCCGCTCGGAGTGCCGGTGACGATGACGTCTCCCGGGTCCAGGGTCACCTCCGCGCTGATGATGGAGATCAGCTCCGCGACGCCGAAGAGCAGGTCGGAGGTGTTCCCGTCCTGCATCTGGAAGGGCTTCGCTTTGGGGCCGTCGGCGGCACGGGTGACCCACGACCGAACCGCCAGCCCTCGGCCGTCGCCCAGCTCCTCGGCGGTCACCAGCACCGGCCCCAGCGGCAGAAACGTGTCTGAGCCCTTGGCCCGCAGCCACTGCCCGTCGCCCTTCTCGCCCGGCTGGAGCGCCTTCGCCTGGCCCTGCCAGTCGCGGGCGGTCACGTCGTTGGCGACGCTGTACCCGGCCACGCACTGGAGCGCCAGTTCGGGTGCGATGCGGCTCGCCTCTCGCCCGATGACGACCGCCAGCTCGGCCTCGAGATCCAGGGCGCGCGTGCCGGCCGGGTGGCGGATCGGCTCGCCCGGGCCGGTCACGGCGTTGGCGAACATGCTGAAGAGGACCGGCCGGGCCGGCGTCTCCAGGCCCTGTTCGCGGATGTGCTCGACGTAGTTGTAGCCGACGCCGACGATCTTGCCTGGGCGGGGGATTGGCGGCCCGAACCTGAAGCTCCCGGCCGGGATGGCAGCCGACTGGACGTCCGAATCCTCCGCGCTGGCCAGCGCTTCGCGGAAGGGAGTCATCTCCGGATCGGCGGCCAGCAGCTCGGCCAGGCTGAGCCGGCCCATGGCCTCGGCGACCGGCCAGCCGGCGATCTGGGCCAGGCCGGCGATCGGCAGCGCCGCCCCGTTCTCCAGGAGGATCGCCACGGCGGGCGTTCCCTCGCCCGGCATCAGGATCGTCGCCAGCCTCATCGGGCATGCCTCCCTGAGGGTTGCTCTCGCGCGACCCCGCGCGCCGCGCCCGTCGATTGTGCCATGGCGCTGTGCCGGGTCTTCCGGCCGCGGCCCTGGCCATCGAGGCGACCGGCTGGCGTTGACAGCCCCCCATGGGCGGGGCTAGCTTGGTGAACCGGTTCAGCTGGTGAGGCCGGGCGAGCCCGCGCCGGCCCCCGAGACCGGCAGCCGAGGGTTTCGTGCAGACCAGGCAGAAGCGGCCCCGCATCGCCGACGTGGCTGAAGCCGCCGGCGTGTCCAAGACTGCCGTCTCGTTCGCCTTCAACAGCCCCGAGCGTCTCGGCGCGGACACCGTCGCCCGCATCCGCCGGGCCGCTGAGGAGCTGGGCTACCGGCCCCACCCGGTGGCTCGGATGCTGACCCAGAAGAACACCATGACCATCGGCCTGCTGACGCCGCAGGTTCTGTCGGTCGTCTTCGGCAACCCCTTCTACGCCACTCTGTGTGCGGGCGTCGCGGACGTGACCGACCAGGCCGGCTACGGGCTCCTCTTCGTCTCGCCCCTGCACGGCTCGCTGATCCGCGCCCTCGCTCGGGCAACGGTGGACGGCTTCGTGGCCGTGGGCCTGTCCGAGGACCATCCGGAGGTGGAGCAGATCCGCCGCGCCGGCCTGCCGATGGTCCTTGTCGACGGGGACGCCTTCCCCGAGCACGGTTCTGTCGAATCGAACGACGAAGTCGGGGCCCGAGCCGCCGCCCGACACCTGATCGGCCTCGGCCATCGCCGCTTCGCGGTCATCGGTATCGAGCCGCCGAACATGCCCGGCATCCTGGAGTACTCGACCGGCCCCACCGAGACCGTCGCCGGCCGCCGCCTCACCGGCTACCGCCAGGGCCTGGAACTGGGCGGGGTCAAGCTCGGCGACGAGTGCGTGGTCGCGGGCCCGGCCTCCTTCGAGGGCGGGATGGCCGCCTTCAACGGGCTGTGGGAGGACGGCCAGCGCCCCACGGCGATCCTGGCAATGAGCGACGTGATGGCAATCGGCGTCATGTGGGCCGCCCGCGAGATGGGCCTTCGAGTGCCGGATGGCCTGAGCGTCGTCGGCTTCGACGACCTGGATGTGGCAGCCCACTCGAATCCGTCGCTGACGACGGTGCGCCAGCCGATCCGCGAGAAGGGCGAGGAATCGGCCCGGCTGCTGCTGCGCATGGTTGCCAACCCGGACCTGGAGCGGCCGGAGCACAAGGTCCTGGAGACTCATCTGATGATCCGCGGCTCCACCGGGCCTGCCCCGGGCGACGGCCGCTGAGGCCGCCTACCCCTGCGCCCGGAAGGCGCTAATCTGACGCTGGAAGCGATGCGGGGTAGCCGACGCTTCAGCCGCCGCTCGCCGGGGTGAACCTCGGGCCTTGCTGGAGGCTCGGAGAGAGCACCAATCCAGACGCGCCTCAAGACCCAGGAGGCCCGATGCCGGACTTGCCGATTGCGATTGCCGAGCCGCAGGTGGAGGAGGCCTTCCTGCGCGTGGTCGACCCCGAGGGAAAGATCCCGGCCGCGCTGGAGGCCCTGGGCCCTGTCGCGGGTCGCGACGTCATCGTGCTCGATAGCGGCAACGGCTTCCGGGCCCGCCAGCTCGAGGAGATCGGGGCGCGGGTGACTGCCTTTCGCTGGCCCCTGGCAGATGCGGAGGCCGGGCAACTGGCGGAGTGGGTCGGCCGCGCCGACGCCGTCGTCATCCCCTGGTCGGAGATGGCCGGGCCCCGCTCCCGGTTCATCGCCGACGCGAACGCGCTGTTGCGACCGGGTGGCCGGCTGCTGATCATCCACGACTACGGCCGCGACGACGTGTGGGGCTTGCGGCCGGGGTTCCGCGAGCAGGCCGTCGCCTGGAGCCACCGCCGGGGGCCGTTCCTGATGGACGGGTTCCGAATCCGCGTCGTCCACTGCTGGTGGACCTTCGAGTCTGTGGAGCAGGCGCGCGAGCTGCTGGGTGCTGTCTTCGGGGCGGCGGGTGAGGAGCTCACCGAGTCGATGAAGCGCCTGCGCCTCGAGTACTCGGTGGCCGTCTACCATCGCTCCGCCCCGGACTCCGGGCTGGTAGGCTCTGAGGCATGAGCCAGCGTTCCGTCCGCAATACGGGGAGGGCTCGGAAGCCGGTCGAGGCGAAGGTCGAGGGCCCCGCCGTCGAAGAGCCCGAGGTTGAGGCTGCCGTCGAATCCGCCGCTTCGGATGCCGTAGCAGATGACGACGGCGGAGAGGTGACGTGGGAGCTGGGCGGCATCCCAAGGAGGAACGTGCCTGCCCCCGAGCCGGCCATGCCCCTCGCCGAGCGCCTGCGGCGCATACCGCCGGGCATCGCCATCCTCACCCTGGCCGCGATCCTCTCGCTCGGCTTCCTGCTGTTCCAGATCGCCAACCGGACGGCCTCGGTCCAGCTCCTCACGTCGGCCGGGCTGGTCTGCGGCATGGTCTACGTCGCGGTCGCAATGGCCTGCGCCGCCGCCACCTGGCGGCTGGGCCACGAGGGCCGCTTCTGGGCGGCCACGCTGGTGGCATTCGTCGGCGGCTGCGCCGCCTTCGTGGCCGCCGGCTCGTTCGCCGGCGCGCTGGTGCTGTTCCTGGCCCTGGGCTTCTGAGGGCGTCACGCACCCGGCGCGACGCTCCTTCGCGCCGGCCTCGCCACGCCGCCCGGTCCGGCCGGCCTGCTAAACTCCCGTTCGCGCCACGACGCCCCCATCGTCTAGAGGCCTAGGACACGACCCTTTCAAGGTTGAGATCAGGGGTTCGAATCCCCTTGGGGGCACCACGCCCCTGTATCGTTGCCAGATGCGACGC
>DAOUEA010000053.1:0-3405 GCA_034430475.1 Chloroflexota bacterium
GCGGCGATGGAGACGGGCCAGTGGGGCCCGGGCACGCTCGAGCTGGGCGGCGAGGAGTACAGGCTGGTCGCCCGCGTGTGGCGCCATGGCGGCTCCAGCGGCGTCGTGGCGGCCGGCCAGGCGACGCTGTACGCCACTCAGCAGAACAGCGACATGGGCGGGTTCCTGGTCCTGTCCGGGCTGATCACCCTGCTCGTCGTCATCCTGGTCAGCTGGCTGGTGGCCGGGCGAGCCATGCGCCCGCTTCGGACCCTGGCCCAGACGGCCGAAGGCATCGGGCGGACGGGCGACCTCAGCCGCCGCCTGGAGCCGACGAAGGCCAAGGACGAGGTGGGAGCGCTGACGGCCAGCTTCAACGGCATGCTCGACCGGCTGGAAGCCGCCCAGGACGGGCTGACGGCTGCCCTGGCCAGCCAGCGCCAGTTCGTGGCCGACGCCTCTCATGAGCTGCGCACGCCGCTGACCACGATCCGAACCAACGCCGAGTTCCTGCGCGAGCACCCCGACGTCTCGCCGGCCGACAGGGCGGAGGCCATCGCCGACATCGCCACCGAAGCGACGCGCATGAGCGACCTGGTGGACGGCCTGCTGCTCCTCGCCCGGGCCGACGCCGGAGCGCCCCTGGAGACGCGGCCGGTCGACCTGAGCGGCCTGGTGGACGAGGTGGGGCGCAAGGCGACGCGGCGCGGGCGGCCGGTGCGAGCGACGGTCCAGCAGGCCATCGTCGAGGCCGACAAGGCGGCCCTGACCCGCCTGATCTGGATCCTGGTCGACAACGCCTTCCGCCACGGGGCCGGGGACGTGGAGATGGAGCTGGCTGTGAGTGGCGAGACGGCGACGCTGACCGTGGCCGATCATGGGCCCGGCCTGGCGCCGGCTGAGCTGACGCGCATCTTCGATCGCTTCTATCGAGCCGACAGCACTCGCTCCGGCCCGGGCCTGGGGCTGGGGCTGGCCATCGCCCGCTCGATCGTCGAGGCTCACGGCGGATCGATCCGGGCCGAAAACCGGGAAGGTGGCGGCGCCCTCTTCCGCGTAGAGCTGCCGCTCATGAAGGCCGCCCTGCCCGGGCTGACGGCCGCGCCCGAAGGCGCCTGACCTCCCGCGCCCGAAGGGGCCTGAAGCCGCCGAACCCTCATCGAGTTCCCATGTTCGGCTCAGGAGACTCTCACGCGCCGGACCGAGCATGGCGGCATGAACGCTCAGACCTGGCCTCCGGCAGCGATCGACACCCCCCAATCGAGTCTCGTCCGCAGAGCGCGCGGAATCGGGCCCGGCATGGCCCTCTTCCTGCTCGCCCCGACCGTGGCCGAGCTGTGCTCCGGATCCGCGCCGCTCCTCGAGTACCTCCTGATCTGGTGGATGCTGGCCCTGTTCTACGGCTGCGGGGCGATCTTGATCCGCGAGTACACCCTGCGCTGGGGCAAAGGCTGGCCGACGGTCATGGCCCTGGGCGTGGCCTACGGCATCGCCGAGGAGGGCATCGCCGTCCGTAGCTTCTTCGACCCCGGCTGGCCGGACCTGGCCGGGCTGGGCGACTACGGCTGGGCTCTCGGCACAAACTGGGTCTGGGACGTCCACCTCTCGCTGTACCACGCCATCATCAGCATCGCCCTCCCGATCTTCCTGGTGACCTTCGCCTACCCGGCCCGCCGCGGCGAGCCGTGGGTGAGCGGCAAGTGGCTGAAGCGCTGCGCGATCGCCTACGTGGGTGTCCACCTCTTCTGGCTGCTCCTCTACCAGCGCCCGGTCGAAGGCGGCTACATCCTGGCCTGCCTGGCGGTCATCGCCTTCCTGGTCTGGCTGTCGCGCCGGCTCCCGGCCGGGCTGCAGTGGGGACCGGGCTCGGGCGCCCTGCCCACGCCGCGCCGGGTCGCGGTCATCTGCTACCTGGCCACGCTCGGGGTCTTCCTCATGGGCTGGGGCCACGGCCTGGGCCTGCCGCCCGCCGGCGCGATCCTGGTCATGCTGACGCTCTTCGCCGTCACCGCTCGCTGGCTCGTCCGGGCGTCGAGGCGGGCGGGCTGGACGGAGCGCCACCGCTACGCCGTCGCCGCCGGGATCCTGTTCTTCCTGCCCTCGGTCTGCTGGGCCGTGGAGCTGAACGGGGCCCGCTTCCAGCTCGTCGTGGGGATCGTCACCGGCTACCTGCTGGTGCGCACGTGGCGGCGGCTGCGAGCGGCCGAGGCGGACGCGGAATCTGCGACCGCGGGGGCTTCCCTGGAGTACGGCTCGCCGGCGGCCTGAGGCTGGCCCAGGAGTCCCACCCTGCGAGTTCGGCGGTGCGTCGCGGCACCGTGTGGGGGTGACTTCCGCCGCCGATAGGGCTATCGTGATCCGGTTCCGGCGCCAGGCGCCAGGTGACGAAGTGGGTAGCAAGAAGGCTCCGCGCAAATCGAGTCTGGAGGGCACGAGCGGGCCGCCGTCCCCGACCCCTCACGATCCCGCCACGCCCGTCACGGTCGAGGGCTACGTTCGGCCCGCCCCCAAGGAGGTAGCCGGTCTCGTCCGGGCGCATCACGAGGACAGCCAGTCGCCCGCCGCGCTGCCTGCCGAGCCTCTTTTCTCGACCGAGGGACTGTTGGCCGGCAGGCGACCCCGGCGCCGTCAACGGACTCTGCTGCTGGCCGCTTTCGGCGGGGTCCTGAGCCTTATCGTCCTGGCCGGCCTGGCCGGCAACGCCGCCGGGCCGCTGCCGCCTGTTTCCGCGACTGACGGGCCGTCCGTTTCGCCCGGGGGAGGCATCGCCGGCGACGATTCCGAGACGGTGATGGGCGCCAGCACAGCTCCGGGGGCCGCTTCGAGGGCACCCGCCGACGGTGAGCCCTCGGCCGAACCCTCGCCCGGCGGCCATCACGACCCGACGCTGACGCCGTCCGGGTCGCCGGGACCCACTCCGACCGGGAGCGGCGGTCCGTCACCCTCCGGCACGGCAAGCTCGTCGCCCGGGCCCAGCGCCATGCCGTCGCCGACAGTCCCCTGGCCGACGCCAACGCTCACCCCCTGGCCGACGCCAACGCTCACCCCCTGGCCGACGCCAACGCTCACTCCCGTGCCCACTCCCACGCCGACGCCCACCCCGGTCGTGCCCGTCAGCATCGGCCCCAGCGGATCGATCACCGTCGCCCACAAGGTGACATTCACGCTCTACGTCTACACGCTCCCGGGAGCGGCATGCACACTGACTGCATCTACCGCCACCAACCCGATCTTCGCTACGCGCGACCTGGGCACGGCTCCGGGCACCACGCCCTCCTTCACCGTCGTGTGGGGCGGCCCGCCGCCGCCGGGGCCCTGGTGGGCCATCAACGACTACCCCGTCACCGCCACCTGCACGCTGAGCGGCTACTCGGCGGGGCACGCAACCAAGGCGATCCAAGTCGTCAAGGAGTAGCCGTCCGGCCC
>DAOUEA010000054.1:0-12783 GCA_034430475.1 Chloroflexota bacterium
ACCTTGCCCACGACCTGGGTCGTGTTCGAGAAGGTGTCGACGCCGAGCGCATCGCGCTCCGACAGGGTCATCGTCTGCGTCTCGACCATGTCGGCGGTGATGCGGTCGCCCAGGGCCATGTCCACCTTGGCGATGACGACCTCAACTTGCGGCTCCGGGGTGGGTGTCGGCGAAGCCTTGGCGCCGCCCGTGGTCCCACCTCCGCCGATGACGACGACGGCCATCATGGCGATGACGGCCAGGAATACGCCGAGGAGTATCAAGAGCCGGTTTGATCGCTTCACTATGTCTCTCCCGAGGGCATTGACAGGGGTCACCACAGTAGCCTTGCGGTGAGCCTAAACGCGACTATACCAATGGGCTACGCAACTTAGGAAGGAATCGGCGCACATTATGGGGCGGGCGGGTAGGCTCGTTTCGGCCTTGCGTGCCGGTGGTTGTCGCCTCGGGCGGACGGGAGACGGGCCGGGGGGCGGAGCGGGGCGTCTGGTTCCAGAGATAGCAGAAGGGCCGCGCCCTGAGGCGCGGCCCTTGCTCTTGCGGTCGCGGCTGTCTAGAGCGCGTTGCCGATGTCCGTCAGGATCTGCTGGATCTGGCCGCTCAGGAAGAGCAGAGCGGTGATCGCCAGAATGGCGATGAGGGCGAGGATCAGCGCGTACTCGGCCAGGCCCTGGCCCTTAGTCCGGAGAAGCATCTATGGCCTCCTGATGATGACGGCCTCTGGATATCGAGGTCTGCCATATTGTGCTCGTAAGGCTGTCTGCAATGCCACTAGCGAGATCGTAATGGGCCGACCGCCGAACGGGTCCTGCGCAAATGGGGTGAGGGCGTCCACGCACCACTCGAGGGCTCTGCCGGGGCGGGCTGCAAGGCCCCGGCCGCCGTCAGACCTGGCTGGCGATGAAGGTCAGCAGAGCCGAGAGCTGGTCCCCGAAGAAGAGCAGCGAGATGGCGCAGACCACGACCGCCAGGGCCAGGATCAGGCCGTATTCGACGATCCCCTGACCGGGACTGGAGAGGTGCCCGGGCGCGCCGCCGGCCTCGCCGCCGCGGCTCATACGTTGGCCATATGGAGGACGAGCTCGCGCCCTTCGTCGGCCAGCTCGGCCTGCACTCCGATGGTCGAGGCACGCTGCTGGATCTCGCGCCAGGTGTTGGACGGCATGCTGAGGGACTTCTCGCGCGAGTTGCGGGCGGCTGCGGCTTCGGCGCGCTGCTCGTCGATCATGGCCCGCAACGCCGCCGGCACTTCGATCTCCGGCGGGGCGGCGCGCTGTTCGAGCGCCTCGGCGTCCTCCGCCTCCACGCCTTCCTCGCCGGCCGCGCCCTTGGCCGCCACATGAGCCTCGACGCGGTCCTCGGCCCACTCGAACTTGATGGAGATGAGGATCGGCCGGCCCTGCAGGTAGCCGGTGACAGCCTCGTCGATGATGCGGAATAGGGCGCTCTCGACGTCCATCGGCAGGCGACGGTCCTGGCCGTAGGACTCGAACTCGATGGGGACCTGTGAGCGGCGGCCGCGGTCGCGGGCCACGCGGCGCAGCGTCGGCACCAGGCCCAGGTCATCGAGGACCATCGGCCGGACGTCGAAGATGAACGTCTTGGTGGCTTCCAGGGTGTGCTGGACCATGCCCACCAGCTGGCCGATCTCTGTCCGTGCCTGGGACGGGTTGCGCTCCAGCAGCCGCTCCACGATCTGGGCCTGCAGGACGATGTTGGTCAGGCTCTGGGCCGGCCCGTCGTGCATTGCCCGGGCGATGTCCCGCCGGAGATCCTCCTGTGCGGCCAGGACGAGTCGCGAGACGGCCGGCGGGAGAGGCGTATCGGCATCCAGCTTCTCGGGCGCCTGAGGCAACTCGGCCCCGCCCGCGGAGGCCTGGTCGATCTCCTGGCTGAGGCTGGTGAGGCTGTCTCGGTAGCGGGCCAGGATCTTGACCTTGCCGTCGAGCATGTCGACCTGGGCGTCCATGATGGCCGACCGCCGGGTCAAGGCCAGCGCCTGGTCGACCTGGTCGGCGCCGTCGGTGCCGGGGTTGAAGCCGGCCGACGCCTTCAGCTTGTCGGCGGCCTGAGCCGTCTTGGCATCGTGCCGCGAGGCCTCGGAGCGGGCCTGCTGGACGAGCAGCTCGATCTCGCCGATCTCCCGGGACAGGGAGTCGACCTCGCGGCGAGCCCGCTCGGCGATCTCGAGAAGCGGTCCTGAGACCGGCTCGGGTGCGGCCACCTGCGGCCTAGTCTTCCGGCATCCGGATCCAGCCCTGGCGCATGGCGTAGACGACGGCCTGGGTGCGGTCGTTGACGCTCAGCTTGCGCAGGATGCTGGACATGTGGTTCTTGACCGTCTGCTCGCTGATGGAGAGGGCGTAGGCGACCTGCTTGTTGGTCATACCCTGGGCGATGTTGTCCAGGATCTCGACCTCGCGGGGCGACAGGGGGGCGAAGATGGGGGCTGCCTCCTGGCCGTAGATGGCCAGCTCGCGGAACTCCTTCAGCACCCGGCTGGCCACGGCCGGCTTGGCGAAGACCTTGTCGTTGATCAGGTACTCGCCCGAGGCGACGCGCCGGATGATGGCCACCAGGTCGTCCGGCGCCACGTCCTTCAGGATGAAGGCGGCCGCTCCGGCCTTGATGGCGTCGAAGAGCGCGTCTTCGTCCTCGTTGACGGCCAGGACGATGATCCCTGCGCTGGGCAGCTCCCGCTTGATGCGCTGCGTGGTCTCGATGCCGCCCGGGGCCGGCAGGGAGAGGTCCATCAGAATGATGTCGGGCGACATCTGGACCGACAGGTCGAAGGCGCTGCGAGTGTCGTCCGCCTCGCCGAGGATGTCGAAGCCCGCCTCTTTCTCGAGGATGTTGCGCATGCCGACGCGGAAGAGGGCGTGGTCGTCGACGAGAAGGATGGTCGTCTTCTCGCTCCGCCCGGGCGAGCCAGGCCGGCGCCGCTCCGGGCCTGTGTACTCCATGGCACTCATGCGCTCTCCTCTCCCTTCGGAATAGAGAGCCAGACGACGGTCCCGCCGCCCGGCCGTGAGCGAACCTCGAACTTAGCCCCGATCAGCTCCGCGCGCTCCCGCATGAACTGAAGGCCGAAGTTGCGCCGTCCGCGAGCCGCCACCGACGAGACGTCGAAGCCGCGCCCGTCGTCGCCGACTTCGAGGATCCAGTCGGTTCCGTCGAGCCAGGTGTTGACGGTGATTCGGCTCGCGTTGGCGTGCTTGCGGATGTTCTGCAGAGACTCCTGGACGATGCGCAGGACGGCCGTCTGCTGGCTGGGATTCAGCTGGTCGCCCGGGGCCCGCAGCTCCGTGGCGATCGTCGAGCCGGCCAGCGTGGCCATGCTCTCGATGGCGTCCATGATCGAGCCGTCCAGGCCCAGTTCGTCCAGCAGCGGCGGCCGCAGCTGGCTGATGAAGGTTCGGACCTCGCCCAGCTCGCGGCGCAGCTGCTCGCGCAGGAAGCGCAGCTCGTTGCAGGCGGAGTTGGTGTCCTTGTCCAGCACCCGCTGGATGTACTCGACCTGGAAGATGGCGTTCGAGAGCGCCTGCGCCGGTCCGTCGTGGACCTCCTGCGCCAAACGCGAACGCTCGCCCTCCTGGGCCTGGACGATGCGCATCTGCAGATCCGTCGGCAGGCCGGCCCCGGTCGCCTCGGCAACCAGGCTGGCGTCGCCGCGCTCCAGGAAGAGCCAGGCGTTCTCCATGCTGCGGACCGACAGCTCGAGCTTGGACAGCTCCTGCTGGTGCCCGCCCAGGTCGCCCATCAGTCGCTCGATCTCGCTGCGCAGGGCCTTCTGCTTGGCGTCCTCGGCGCCGGCCTCGGCCGCCGCAGCAGCAGCGGCCTTCTTGCCGCCCTTGCCGGGGGCCGGGCGGGGAACTCGCTCGGCTTCGTCGAGGAGGTCCCGCAGGCGATGCCAGCGGGCCAGTGTCTCGCGGTAGGCCTCGCGATAGCGCTCGGTGACCGAGCGCAGGCTGTTGGCCCCGTAGCCCAGGGTGGACTTCGCCTCGGCGTAGAGTTCGTCGAAGCGCGGGTCGCGCGATTCCGAGGCGCCGCGTGCAGCGTCCATACCGCCCTGAGTATACGGGGCGTCCTTCATGGGCAGCCGACCCTGAACGCGCGAATCTGCGCCTCCTCCCCACCTTCGCCGGGCGAGGCGGCGGGCATGCCTGTCAGGGGGATCTCGGCGAAGCAGACGGCCGAGGGGCCGCCATCGGCCAGGATTCCGGGCCACAGCCGCCGGCCGTCGTCTTCGACCACCAGCAGCGTCGCGCCGAAGCGATCCGCCAGGGCCAGGACGGCCTGCGGCGATTCCTCGGGCAGGGCGATGGCCGTGACGCCGGTGGCTTCGGCCAGCCAGATGGGGTTGTCGGTGATCACCGGGGCGTTGTCGGGCAGGGGCGCGCCGGCCTGCTGCAGCGCGGCCGGCAGGGCCTCGTAGCGGTCGCGAACCTCCACCGCCTCCTGGCCCAGGGCCGTGACCGAGATCAGCATCAGCGGCAAGGCCACGGCCGTGGTCAGCGCGGGCCCCAGCCAGGCCACGGGGCGCCACCAGTGGCGGAGGCGGTGGACCCAGGCGATGAAGGCGTCGAGGATGACGAGGCAGCTCACCGCCAGCAGGACGTACACGGCGCCCGCGGCGTGGAGGAACGTGCCCCAGGTGGTGCTGACCGGGAAGACCAGGCTGGTGACGGCGAAGGTCAGGCCGAACACCAGGAGCAGCGGCCGCAGGGCCGCCAGGCGCCAGCAGCGGGGCAGGGCCAGCAGGCCGATCAGGCCGATGGGGAAGCCGGGCAGGATCAGCACGGCGAACAGGTTGTGCAGGGTGCCCGAGACGCGCATGCCCAGCAGGGCGGCTGGGCCCTCGGCCAGGTAGCGGGCCAGGGTGGGCCGGTCCTGGTAGGCGAAGATGTCGGTCGGCTCGATCGAGAGCGCGTTGGCCAGGGCCTGGCCGGGCAGCGGAGTGCCGAAGGCCAGCCAGTCGCGGACGGCCCAGGGGGCGAAGACGGCGGCGGCGGCGGCGGCCGGGACGGCGATGAGAACGAGGCGCCGGCGACGGCTGGGACGGTCGAGGGCGGCGGGCGCCCGAACCCACAGCCAGGCCATGATCGCCCAGGCCAGGCCGAGCCAGATCGCTTCGCTGCGGGTCAGGGCGGCCAGGCCGATCAGCAAGCCCAGGCCGAGCAGCCGCCGGTCCAGCGCCTTCTCGGGCGGGCGGGCCGCCAGGCGCGTCATCAGCAGGCAGGAGCCCAGGGTGAGGGCGGCGAAGAGCGCCGTGGAGTCGGGGAGCATGCCGTACAGCACGAGCGGGCCCAGGAAGCTGCAGGTCAGCCCCGTGCCCGCGGCCAGCGTCCGTGCCCGCCCCACCGGCAGGCGCAGCTCCGTGGCCACGTCGGCGGCCAGGCGCCAGGCCAGGGCCACCACCATGGCCGAGACCACGACCGAGACCGCCTGCGAGGCCCGGAACCAGTTCTCGCCGCCCGCCAGAGAGACGGGCAGCGCGGCCAGCAGGCTGGGGAGAGGCAGCCAGACCTCGAAGGCGGCCCGGGGCACTTCCAGCGGCGGCGTCTGGTAGCTCCACAGGGCGTCCGACACCAGGCCGCGGCCCTCGGCCAGGTTGCGGGCGACGCCGGCGTAGTAGGCCGTGTCCTCCGGTATGGGGAAGGCCAGGCTGGCCGCGGCCACGATCCGAACTACCAGCGCCAGCCCGAAAACGGCCGCGATGGTCAACCATGCCTCGCGGCGGCCGGGCACATGGGAGCCGGGTGGGGTCCGCACGGCGGTGCAGCGTAGCACCGTTGGGTCATGTCTCCACGGGGTACGAAGGGCCTATCGGGCAGCCGCCGCCAGAGGGACCCCCGCGTCATGCTGCGGTGCGAGGCTTCGGGCGCGCCGATACACTCCGGTCCTATGGCTGGAAGTCTCGGCATCGTCCTGCCTGCGTACAACGAGGAGGCCCGACTGGGCCCCGCGCTGGACGAGCTGTTCGCCTACCTGTGCAGCAAGCCGGCCGCGGCCGACCTGCCGAAGCTGATCGAGGTCCTGGTCGTGGACGACGGCAGCGGCGACGGCACGGCCGCCCTGGTGCGGGCCCGCTCGGAGTACTCGGAAGGCGAGGCGACGCCGAAGGCGGGCTGCCCGGCCCTGAAGCTGCTGAGCGTCGCCCACGGCGGCAAGGGCTCGGCGGTGAGGGCCGGGATGCTGGCCGCCAATGGCGAGCTGCTCGTCTTCGCCGACGCCGACATGGCCTCCCCGCCCGACCAGCTGCCGCTTCTGGTGAAGGCGCTCGAATCGGCTGACATGGCCCTCGGCAGCCGGATCCAGCCCGACGGCTCGGACATGCGCGCCAGCCAGCCGCGAGTTCGGCGCCTGATCGGCCGGCTCTTCCGCTTCGCCGCCCAGGTCTGGGTCACCGGCCCGATCAAGGACACCCAGTGCGGCTTCAAGGGCTTCCGGCGCGAGGTGGCCCGCGATCTGTTCAGCCGGCTGCGGGTGACCAGCATCGTCTTCGACGTGGACCTGATCTTCCTGGCCCGCAAGCGCGGCTACCGCATGGCGGTGGTGCCGGTGGCCTGGTCCGATCGCCACGGCTCGCGCATGCACCCCCGGCCCCGCCTGGCCCTGCGCGTCGCCTGGGACCTGTTCCGCATCCGCTTCCTGCACCGGGGCGTCAAGCGGGCGGTGACGGAGGCCCCCGCCAAGGCGGCAGCCGAACCGCGGCCATGAGCGAGCTGCGCCAACGCCTGGTCGCGGCTATCGTCCCCGTCTGCAGCCTCACGCTCCTGGCCCTCATGACCGGCCTGATCCTGGCTTCGGCCGGGAGCACCTTCGGCTACGACTACGACGCCTACATCGACGGCCCGCGCCGCTTCCTGGACGGCAGGCCGCTGTACGACCCGGCTATCACCGGAGCCGGCCCCCACGGCCTGTTCCTCTACCCGCCGCCCTTCGCCCTGGTCATGCTCCCCTTCACCTGGCCGCCCGAGGCCGTGGCCCGCTTCATCTGGGTCATGGCCATGGCCGTCTGCATGCCCATCGGGGCGGTCCTGCTGCCGGTCCGGCGCGACATCCGCTGGACGATCGTGCTCCTGGCGGCCTTCGACTGGCTGGTCCTGTACTCGATCAAGCTCGGCCAGGTGGGCCCGCTGCTGTTCCTGCTCTTCGCCGCCGCCTGGCGCTGGCTCGACCGCGTCTGGCCGGTGGCGATCACCATCGCCGTCGGGACGCTGGTCAAGGTCCAGCCCGCGATCCTGATCGTCTGGGCGGCCGTCACGGGACGGTGGCGGCTCGTCTGGGCCTCGCTCGGGATCCTGGTCACGGTCTGCGGCGTCAGCACCGTCTTCACCGGCCCGGGCGCCTGGCCCGACTACCTGTCCCTGCTGCGGCGCATCTCGCCGGCCGCCGACGTGGTCAACAACTGCTCCCTGGGAGCGGTCCTGTACCAGGCCGGGGTGCAGGAGGACGTGGCCAACAACGTCCAGTGGCTCTCCACCGCGGTCGCGGCCGGGGCCGTACTGCTGGCCTGGCGCTACGCTCGCCCGGTTGCCGCCTTTCAGATCACCGTCCTGGCCAGCCAGCTGCTGACGCCCCTGCTATGGGACCACTACGCCATGCTGCTGCTGCTGCCGGTCGCCTGGCTGCTGGAGCGGGGCCGGTACTGGGCCGTCGCCTTCCCGCTCTTCAGCTGGGTCAGCATCCTGGGCTGGACCTCGCTCGAGGGCTCACCCGACCGATGGCTGGCCACTGGCACCATCCCCCTGACCTTCTTCGTCTGCCTGGCGGCGCTGCTGTGGGAGGCCCGAATCGATCGCCGGGAGGCTGCCCTCGCGGAAGGCCTTCAGCCGGCATGAGACGAGGGGGCGACCTCGCCGGCCGCCTTGGCGCCCCATTCGGCCGCCTGGCCGTACACATCGGCCGCCTGAACTCCCTGCCGGATCGCCTGTCGGCGGGCGGCGTCGTCGCCCGCGTCCCGCTGCGCGTTCGCCGGCCCTTCGGCCGCCGACCGGACTGGCGCACCCCCATCGGCCTCGCCGTGGCTGCCGTCATCGGCCTGGTCCTGTACTCGACGGCCGGCTTCGAGGCCGGCCGGCCCGACGTCTTCTACCTCTCGGACGCGTTCCTGCACGGCAGCGCCATGCTGCCCCGGCCGATGGGCCCCTGGGACGTGATCCCCTGGCAGGGCGGCTACTACCTGCCCTTCGGGCCGTTCCCCTCGATCCTGTTCATGCCGCTGATGGTCTTCGTCTCGCCCGAGCAGGCCGCCCAATCGGAGCCGGTCGTCAATTCCGGCCTGGCCGCCCTGGACGTGGCCCTGCTGTGGTGGCTGGCGGCGCGCGTCGGCGTCGAGCGCATCCGCGACCGCCTCTGGCTGGTCGTCCTGCTGGCCCTGGGCACGGACATGTGGTGGGTCGTGGTCCGGGGCGGGGTCTGGCACACTGGCCACCTCGTCGCGACGATGCTGACCCTGATGGCCCTGATCGAGTGCTTCGGCCGGCGGCGTCCGCTGCTCGTCGGCTTCCTGGCCGGGGCGGCCTTCCTGAGCCGCTCGCCTGTCATCTTCGGCCTCCTCTTCTACGCCTGGGTCATGACCCGCGACCGAGACGTCCGGACGGGAACCGGCCGCCGGGCTATCGGGCGCGACTGGCTCGTCCTGGGGCTGGGGGTCGCCCCTTCGATCGCCTTCTACTTCTGGTACAACCAGGTTCGCTTCGGCTCGCCTCTGGAGTCCGGCTACGAGCTGGCCCTGCTGCCGTTGTGGCTGGAGGCGCTGCGCGACCAGGGCCTCTTCTCGCTCTCGCACCTGGGCCGAAACTGGGACTACTTCACGCTCCGGCTGCCGCAGGGGATAGACTCCTTCCCCTTCTTCAAGCCGGATTCGCACGGGAACTCGATCCTCTTCACCAGCCCGGCCCTGCTGCTGGCGCTGTGGGCCGGCTGGAAGAGAGCCATGCCCTGGGTGCTGGCCCTGGCCGTCGTGGCGATCATGCTGCCGAACCTGCTCTACTACGGCGGTGGCTGGTTCCAGTTCGGCTTCCGCTACGCCCTGGACGCGATTCCCTTCGCCCTGGTGCTGTGCGCCCTGGCCCTGCGCCGCCGCAGCGCCTCGCTCCTGTGGTGGGCCGTCCTGGCCTTCTGCGTCTTCGTCAACGCCGGCGGCGCCTGGTGGGCCTACCAGGGGTTCTAGCCTGAGATGCGCGAGAGGGCGCCGGTGTAGCCAAGAGAGCCCACGGAGCCACTGGACGAACGGACGGAGCCGAAGACGTCGTAGGAGGCGGTGGAGGTGAGCGAGCCCGAGGAGTCCGTCAGGGCTCGAACAGAGCCGAGAGCGTCGGTGATCGGGTAGGCGGAGCCTGACGCGTCCGTTTCGGCCAGCAATGTAGCGTCGGCCGAGAGGAAGCCGCTGGTGCCATCGCTCAGCAGAGACGGTAGTCCTGCCGCCTGGTCCCACAGGTAACTCGCGCTGGAGCCACCGGATGTGGCCGATACCCGCAGGCCGTCGCCGTTGCTGGCATAGGTGACCGCGCTGGCACCCGCTGTTGCCGAGGCCAGGTTGCCGAAGTCGTCGTAGCCGAAGGAGGCGGCCCTAGTCGAGGGCCAGCCGATCGAGCGATATCGAAGCGATCGGTGCCTCCAGCACCACGGCCATCGGGTCGAACTGGCCGCCCTGCACCGCCGACGGGTCTCTGAGCCCAAACGAGGGCACGGTCAGAACCGGACTCCCCGCTGGGCCTGACCAGGCGGAACCGCCGATGATCACGAGCTGGCTCTCGGCGCGGGCGCCCCCCAATGGGTCCAGCTCAACGAGCATGTACAGAGGAGCCTCCGGATCCGGAAACCCTGGTGAGGCAAACGGCACCGATGTGGTCAATCGGCGACCGTCCGCCGTAGCCCACGCGTTGAGCACATAGAGGCCGGCTGGCGAACCACGGAGATCCAGATCGACTCTGATGGCGCATCGAGCAGACTCGAAGTAGACGAGGTCGCGTTCGTACGCCGCCCTGACCAGTTCCACGCGCCACGATCCGACCTCGCGGTGGTCGCCAACGGAGTGGATACGCGCCGCCCCACGCACTAGGTCGAGGCTGGCGTCCAGCTCTAGGCTCGTCTCGGTGCCGGCGGAGGCGAATGGACGCACGTTCGAGACGACCTGCTCGCCATCCAGCGCAGCACTCGCCCAGACGTTTGCGGTCATCGGCGATTCGAGCGGCCACATCGCGGTTGCACAGCCGCGCGAGTCCGTGGTGACTGAGGATCGCCAGACCTCGGATTCCTCACTTGCTACGAGCTCGACCTCGAGTCCAGCGGCAGGCTGCCCGTCCCGCCTGAAGGCCGTGACCAGCGCCTTGCCCTTCAGGGCCTTCCCGTGCCCGCAGACCTCTGGTTCCCAGAGACGAAGCCTGAGAACGGGCGAGTCCGGCTCCGCAGAGACGGTCGGCCGATCACTTGGCCGAAGGAACGAGAGGACGCGACCTCGTTGGGGCTCCTCGGCTTCTGCGGCTCGATACCAGAGGTCGCGCCCCATGACATTGCCTTGCCCGCTGACCCAGTCGACCACCGAACGGTCCCAGTGATGAACCAGCAGCCGCCTGGCTTGGACTGCGGGACTCTCCTCCAGCCCTGACTCGTCGCCCCACAGATACTCGTCGCGTCGGAGGCGAGCGAGCAGGTCTTGGAGCAGTTCGGAGAGGCTCGAGGCGATTAGGCTGGGCGAATCCTCGCCGAGAACGGAGAAACGAACGCAGCGGACCGTCCCCTTGCGGCTTCCGCAGTCCACGACGACGTAGAAGGGGTCGCTGACGAAGACTGGCAGCCAGGACGGAGACCAGTCCCTCGTCGCGTCTGCGAGCCCGAGCGGGATGGCCTCGATCAGTTGGCTCACTCCGCGCCGCGCTTCAAGGGCGTCGTTGAGGGAGAGCTGATCGAGCCAGCCAAGCCGAGGAGCGGGCGCGTCCGTGCCCGCCGCGCCCCAGCGGTCCGCGTCCACCCCGTCAAACCGGGCGTAGAGCTCAAGGAGCGGCTCAGGCGCTTGCAGTCCAGCATCGCGAAGCCGCTCGCTGATCGCCGAACGCTCCAGCCCTGGCCGAAGGAATGAGCGAAGAGGCGACTGGATCCTGTCGTGTTCCGCGAGGATGTCGTCGAGCAGCTTCATCGCATCATTCGCCTCTATCCTGCCAGGGAGAGCCAGCCCGTCGGCACGTCCAGATTCGGCACCGGAACGACAAGGAACTTGGTGCCGGGCCTGACCGAACATCCTGCCGGGCGCGGGTAGATACCGAGGATCAGACGAGCGCCCTGGAGGGAGTTCTGTTTGCCGTCTACCAGACGGACATCCGCGTGATTGAGGGGCCCTCCCTCTTGCGTTGTCCCAAACGGATACTCGTCACAGTGCTGCGCAGCAGAGCCCTTGCACGGTGGGTTCAGCCAGCTGGCGGAGTTGTACCACTGGCTCGGGATGTTACCCGCGAACCGTCCCCAGGTTAGCAGCGCAGGCTGCTTCCGAACGACGTTCCAGCCCGTGATCGCGTCGTAGTCATGTTTGCTGGCTTCGTAGGTGTCATTCGCGGTAACGAACAGCGGCATGTCCAAACCTGAGCACCACCCAGCTGGATTGCCCTTGAGGGAGGCGGGGAGCACTTCCTCGCAGGTTCGTTCGATCTCAGCCGCCGCCGAGGCAGAGATGGCCACTCCCTTCAGCAGGGCTGCCAACTGCAGCCCTTTGGCCGCCGCGGTCTGGGTCATCTCCTTTGCTCGGTCGCTTTGACGTGGTTCAGTGTCCCAGGGTCTCGGCACTGGACAAGGGCCGCCCCACACGCATGACGCCCCGGTGATGAGCCCCAAGACATAGGCTAGCCTCAGCCCGACCTTGAGGAGCATCCGGGCTGCGCTCAGGATCACGGCCCCTGCGGAGGGTCGGTTCACCTGCTCCGGCTCGTACGTCGAGACGTATTCCGCCATCGCCCCGCTCGGGTCGCTGTACGTAGTGGGGTTCTGCCCGGCGTAGGCGTAGGGGTTGAAGCCGGTGATGCCCGGACCACCCGGGGTGAGAGGGTCACGGCTGGTGAAGGTCCCGCTCGCAGGATCGAGAGAGCGAGCCTGCAGGTAGAGAAGACCGGACGAGTCCGAAAGGGCGCCGGTGTAGCCCAGAGAGCCCACCGAGCCACTGGACGAACGGACGGAGCCGAAGACGTCGTAGGAGGCCGAGGCGGTGAGGGAGCCCGAAGAGTCCGTCAGCGCTCGGACAGAGCCCAGAGCGTCGGTGATCGGGTAGGCGGACGAAGAGGCCGAGGTTTCGGCCAGAAGGGTCGCGTCGGCCGATAGGAAGCCGCTGGTGCCATCTGAGAGCAGAGACGGTAGTCCTGCCGCCTGGTCCCACAGGTAGCTCGCGCTGGAGCCACCGGATGTGGCCGATACCCGCAGCCCGTCGCCGTTGGTCGTGTAGCTGATGGCGGTGGCACCCGCCGTTGCCGAGGCGAGATTGCCGAAGTCGTCGTAGCCGAAGGAGGCACTTCCTGCGGCGATGCGGTTGCCCGCTGGATCGTAGGCGTAGCTGACAGAGCCCGCGGAGGTCAGCTGGCTTGCGGCGTCGTAGGAGTAGGAGGTCGTGCTGCCGCCGCTGGTCATGCCCGTGCGGTTGCCGGCGGGATCGTAGGTGAAGTTGATCGTGGTGCCGTCGGCGTAGGCGACGCTCGTCAGGCGTCCCGCCGCATCGAGCTGATAGGACTCGGTGCCGCCTGTGCCGCCCATGCCGGTGCGGTTGCCCGCGGCATCGAGAACGTAGGCGTAGCGGGC
>DAOUEA010000055.1:0-138626 GCA_034430475.1 Chloroflexota bacterium
AGGAACGCCCGCAGCGCCTCCATGAACGCCCCGTAGTTGTCGTAGCGGATGAGGTGGCCCACGTCGGGGACGTTGACGATGGTGACCGCCGGGTTCAGCTCGCGGACCTTAGCCTCGACCTCCGGAGTCACGATGGCTCCCAGGTCCGGGCTGGCCGTCAGCAGCAGCACCGGCGCGGCGACGCCCTGGATCGTCCGCTGCCAGGCCGCGGCCACGTGGTTCACCTTCTCCACCAGCGGAGCGATGACCCCCGGATCGAGCTGCTTCTTGGAGTGGGCCATCAGCTGCCGCATCTCCTCTGGCCAGCGAGGCTGTTCGAGGCGGTACTGCGCCAGCAGATCCTCCTCGGTCTTGCCGGCCAGCTCGCTGGCCCATTGCTCCACCGGCGGGCCGTGACCCGGCGGCGGCCGATCGATCCACCACGGCGGATCCTCCAGGACCAGGGCGCTCGCCAGCTCTGCATACCGGACCCCGAGCTCGTAGGTGACCATCGCGCCCATCGAGTGCCCGCCCACGATCGGCCGCTTCAGCCCCAGGTCCTGGATGAGCCCCGCCAGGTCGGCGGCCATGTCAACGTCGTCGCCCGGCCCCACCCGCGCCGAGAGGCCGTGACCGCGCATGTCCGGCATCACGACGTCGTATTCGGCCTCCAGATCGTGGGCCACGCGCGACCAGCACAGGCCGCTATCCGTGAAGCCGTGGACAAGCACCAGCGGCGGCTTCTCCCCATGGCCGGTGCGGTAGTAGTGCAGGCGCACGCCGCCGACGACCAGGTCGTCCTGTGTCCAACTGGAAAGCATCCAACCTCCCGCCCTACGGGGCCATCAGCCGCTCGGAGCGCCACACTCGGGCGACACGCACTCGGTCGCCGTCAAGACGATAGACGATGCGAAAGGGCGGCCGGACCAGCTCGCGCAGCGAGGGCTGGCCGAACTCGGCGACGACACGACCGCTCTCCGGGAACTGCACCAGCTGGGCCAGGCTTTCCACGATCTCCCGCACCAGCCGTTCGCTGGTCTCCTGGGCCGACTGCGACGCGTACCACTCGCGGAAATCCTCGAGATCGCGCAGGGCCGACTCGGCGATCGAGACTCGGGCAGCCACCTAGCCCAACCCGAGCCTGCGCCTGGCGTCCTCCAGCGAGACCTCCCGCCCCTGCTCGAGATCGAACAGGCCGGCCACGACGGCCCGCATGAAGTCGCGCTCTTCCTGCGCCGCCTCGAAGTCCGACAGGTCCTGCACCACCGCCACGCCTCGCCCGCGGCTGGTGAGGAGGACCGGCCTGCCCGATTCGCCGACGCGCCGCACAACCCGGCCGGGGTTCACCTTGAGATCGCCCACCGGGACGACATCCTCAGAGAACTTCACCTCGTCCCTGACCATCAGCACCTCTCGTCAGGACCAGTTATCAGGTGCCAACAATAGCACCCTGGCGTCAGGTTCCAACCGTCACGGCGTGATGAGCTGGATCGTGCCGTCGGCGTTGTAGGTCAGCGGGGCGACCTTGGCGCAGCGCTTGTGGTCGATGTGTGAGAGAGATGCATCGTGGTAGAAGAGGTACCACTCGCCCTGGAACTCCACGATCGAACCGTGGGTCGTCCATCCCTGGACCGGCGGCAGCACGTAGCCGCGGAAGGTGAAGGGCCCCAGCGGGTCGTCGCTCGTGGCATAGGCCATGTACTGCGCCTCACCGACCGAATAGGAGAGGTAGTAGGTGCCCTTGTGCTTGTGAACCCACGGGCCTTCGAAGAAGTGGTGGTTGAAGTCTCCCTCGACCACGGGCTGGCCCTCACCGTCGAGGATCGTCACCTCCCCGACGGGGCCGTCGAAGCTCAGCATGTCGTCCGACAGCCTGGCGACCCGCGGGCCGATGGCCTTCTGCGGGCTGGCCGGCACCGCGCCCAGCGCGTCGTAGCTCCCCGACTGCCACTTCTCGAGCTGCCCGCCCCACAGCCCGCCGAAGTACATGTAGGCCTGCCCATCGTCGTCGACGAAGACCGCGGGATCGATGCTGAAGCTGCCCGGGATCGGCTCCTTCTCGGCGACGAACGGCCCGGCCGGCGAGGAGCTGGTCGCCACGCCGATGCGGAAGATGCCCTGGTCGTCCTTGGCGGGGAAGTACAGGTAGTAGGTGCCGTTCTTGAAGGCGGCGTCCGGAGCCCACATCTGCTGTACCGCCCAGGGGACGTCCTTCACGTTCAGGATCTCGCCCAGATCGACCGCCGGGGAGTGCATGTCGGTGAGCGACAGGACATGGTAGTCCTCCATGTCGTACTGGCCGCCCAGCTGATCGTCCGGCCTGTTCGTGTCCAGGTCGTGGGAGGTGTAGATGTAGAGCTTGCCGTCGAAGACATGGGCCGACGGATCGGCCGTGTAGATGCCGGTCGCCAGCGGCTTGTGGAAGATGTCCAGCTGGCCCGGCTGGCCGCTCGGGGCGACCGAGGCCGAGCCCGGCGGCGTGCACGGCGACGGGCTCTCCGTGGCAGGGGCGCA
This sequence comes from Chloroflexota bacterium, assembly GCA_034430475.1. GTDB lineage: Bacteria > Chloroflexota > Limnocylindria > Limnocylindrales > CSP1-4 > Fen-1039. The sequence goes on from DAOUEA010000055.1 coordinate 2,494, forward strand.
GCCGTAGAAGATCCATCCCAGGCAGGCCGCCACCGCCAGCCTGAGTACGATCGCGAAGCTCCCGGGGCGCGACACGGCAGAGTCTCCTCTTCTCATCTCGTCACTGCACGACAGCGAAATCCACATGGACCGCAAGCAGCCGGCCGGAGGCGTCGAACGAGCCGACGAGCGGGTATGCGCCGTCGCCCCAGCCGGAGTGGAAGATCACGATGTTCTCGCCGCGGCGGGCTTTGGGCAGGGCGATGTTGGCCAGTCCGGCCCGGATCTGCTCCGGGTCGTCCATCTGGTTGAACCAGGAGTCGGGCCGGTCGCTGTCGAACAGGCCCTCCAGCCACGTCGCCTCGGGAGGCATGCAATTGGCCAGGGACCAGTCGTCGACGAAGCAGGCCGTGCCGGCGTCGACCGGGAAGCCGACGAACTCGCCCTCCGCCAGCTCGGGCCTCGGCTCACCCTCGCGGGCCAGGGGCAGGGCCTTGCGGTAGGCCTCCTCGCCTTGAGCGATCCGAACCGTGGCATATGCCTCGCGGATGTGACTCCGATTCTGCTCCGGGCTGACGTCCGCGAGCGTCACGCTGACCGGGTAGCGACCGGGCGGCACCTCGATGAAGGGGTTGCCCCCCATGTACATGCCCGCGAACGGGTCGCAGGCGACCAGCCGCCCGGACGGCAACGCCACCTCGCCGCAATCCACTACCCAGGTGAAACGCGGACCGCCGTCGGTCACGACGCTCTGCTGGTCGCGCTCGGCGGACCATGCCTCCTGGTTCGGCCAGCTGGCCATCGGACCCTCCTCGAGTTTCGCTTGCGGTCATGAGTCTACGAGTACGCCCGCCAGCCCGACGGCGGCTCGTCGTTCGGCGGCGACTACCGCTACGCCGACTGACGGGGCCGCACTCTCCGCTCAGAGCTGGATCACGTCCTCCGGGGCGTCGGTCCCGGCCGCGCCGCGGCGGATCCTGATGCGCGCCCCTTTCATGAACGGGCACCCCTCCAGCACCGGTCGAACGATCTCCGCCAGGTGCGCTGCGTCGGGCCCGTACATGTAGAGGCTGCCGTCGCTGCCGTCCACGGCGATCTCGTTGCCATCGTACTCGCCAACGCCCTTGCCTTCGATCGCGGCCGCAAGCTTGTCTTCCAGCTCAAAAAGGGGCTCCAGGTCCGTCGACCCGTACTGGAATTCGACAATGACCGCTTGCTCGGGCATGGCGATCTCCCGGCTACTGGTCTCCGCCTCCTGGCGGCGGGAACAAGGATCGCACATGACCGCCGCGCCAGGAAGCCCGCGGCGAGCTATCCCATGTGCTCCTGCAGCCTCAACGTCAGGTCGCCGATGAAAACCGTCGGCGCCGTGAAGTACTCCCGCTGGTACAGGTTGCACCCCTCGTACGGGGCGTTGATGTGGCCGAGATAGGCCTCGCCGACCGTCTCGCCGGCCGCCAGCGCCTGGCCGATGTTCGGCCGGAAGAAGCCGTTCACGTTCGTCCCCAGCCCGCCGGAGTCTCCGGTCGCCCCCGCGGCAAGCAGCACGTCGCCGTCGCTGTAGACGAACGCCGTCAACAGGTTCCCGTCCACGTCCAGATCGCCGTTGGAGCACGACAAGTCCCACACGAACGTCGCCCGTATCCGGTGGCCGCTCACCCATGCAGGGTTGATCTTGATCGAGCCGCCCTGCGCTCCCAGCACCGTCGGCGAGCCGTGGGCGCTTATCTCCGCGAAGTCGTAGTCGCCGCTGAGGAGCGCGGTCTCGAAACCATCGGCGGCCTGCGGGTAGCTGACAGGATCACCCAGGGAGTTGTCCAGGAAGACGCCGACGTTCCCTCTCGAGGCGATCGGCGTCCAGGCGTAGCTGCTGGATGTGCTGAAGGCGACCTGATCGTCGTACTTCTGGGGCGTGTCGATCGACGCGCCTATGCCAGCCAGGAAGAAGCCCTTCATCGGCCTGTCAGCGCCGATTCGATAGGCGTGGTTCCTGGCGAAGTACCTGTTGACCCTGTCGATGGTTGTCGCGTCGTCCGTCAGGAAGGGCAGCACGCTCACCCAGATCTCGCTGCCGACGGCGCCCGTGTGGCTGTCATAGCAACCCGCGTGGTCGCAACTGCCCGGGTCGCTCCGGGAGTAGACGCCGTCCAGGTCCTGGTAGAACTGCATCGAGACGTACTCCTCGGGGCCCCGGTCCGCGACATTGCAGCCGGCCTTCGCGGGCACGAAGAGGCGGTATCTCGGCTTCGGTATGTCGCCGATCAGGATCGCCCCTTCGAGCGGCGGACTTGCCGTCGCGTAGGTGTCCCTCAGGTAGTCGCGCACCTCCTCGGGCGTGCTCATGCCCGATTCCTTGACGATGACCGCGTAGGCCTCGCCCGCCAGGTCGGCTTCGAACTGCGCCACTGAGGCCGCTATCTCCGGGTAGATGCCGGAATCGATGACCAGGGCAATGGTGCCTTCCGGCGGGATCCTGCTGGCCGGCGGAGTGGCGCTCTCGGGCAGGGTGGCGCTCTCCGGCGGAGTGGCGCTCTGCAGCTCGGCGGTCGCCTGGGGACTGCCGCCGGGACTCTCGCCGGGCGGCGTCTGACTTGCCGCCTGGCCGCAGCCGGCTGCCAGCAGGAGAACCAGACCAAGGGCTGCGATGCGCATCGTCGTCTTCACCGCCCTCAGCGTATAGCCGGCGTCTACGGGGCGAAGAAGGCGGTCGGCTCCACGCCGGCCGCTCTCGTCACACCCCGAGCAAATGCGAGATCGAGAAGACCGCCACCAGCGTGCCGACGTAGCCGTACTCCACACGCCTTCGCTTCGCCTGGTCCTCGCGCGCGCCGAAGAAGTCCACCACGGCGTGCCGTAGCAGGAACGTGTACAGGACGAAGTACAGGAACGGGATCACGTGGACGGAGATCGGGTAGTCGCCGAAGTGCTTGCCGAAAAGCGACAGGATCCAGTCGATCTGGCTGACGATGCCGAACAGGCCCAGCCCGGCGTTGATGAACATCCACTTGACTTCGTCCACCCCGAAGATGGCCAGGTAGAAGACCAGGTAGACGAAGATGGCGATGCCGCCGTGCATGAACAGGAACTCAGCCGGCGCGTCGAAGGCATAGGCCATGAGGAAGCCCGACCCGCCGAAGGCCGCCATGTGGATCAGGAAGAAGGGGTAGATGAAGGTCCACGGGACCTCCGCGCCGGCGGAGTACTCGCGACCGTTGACCGTTATCGGGCCGTGCAGCTTCATGGAACCCGGGCGCTCAGGCTCGCGGCGCGGGCTCGCAACGGGCGCCGTCGCCTACCCGGCGGGCCTGCTCGTCGGCGACCTCGTACCCGGCGGCGGTCCGTACCGCGAAGCGCTTCTCCCAGGGGAAACCGGCCAGCTTGATCAGCACGCCCGCCCCCAGCGGCTCCGCAGCGCCCGCCGGCAGCGCGGCCAGGCCATCGTCCACCGACCCGAAGTGGGTCTTGTCCACGAAGCTCAGCCAGGGCAGGACATCGGGCAGCCGCCCTGCCTGGACGTCGGCTTGCTCCTGCTCGCCGACCTTGAGCAGGCCCGGGCCGACGACACCCCACTGGCCCCATAGGCTCTCGACCGAGTCGTAGTCGTGGCTGCTGCCGAAGACCGGCTCGGCGCGCTCACACATCGAGCGGAAGGCCGAGTGCAGCCGCTCCGCCTCGGCTTCGTCGCCGGGGCCGAGAGAGCCGCTGGACGACACGCTGATGCTGGGCGGCGAGGTCCGGAAGCCGAAGTCCATGAAGGCTCCGTCCCGAACGAGGCTCAGTCCTCCGCCCCCTCCCGAGGCCAGCCCGGAGATGGCCTTGGCGATGGAGGGGAAGGCCTTCTCGGCGCCGGCGGCGTCCATGGCGACGACGGCCCCGTCTTGCTCCATGACGGCGTACCCGGCCGCCAGAAGGTCGTTCAGAACGAGGTTCGCCCGCTCCAGGAGCTTGGCCTGGGGCAGGGATTCGGCGAAGACGATCCGATAAGTCCACCAGTTCATGGTCAAAGCATTGCACAAGCGCGCTTAGATCAGTAACGGTACGAACCTCTTGGTACTTCGCATGTACTCCAAGTACCGGGGTCCGAAGAAGTGCAGGCACTCTACCTCGTCCGCCAAGGCCGTGGCGAAGAGGCAGGCGGTAGCCGCCAGGGCCAGGATCGCCCCCGCCCAGCCGGGCGACTTGAAGAAGATGCCCCAGGCCAGGAACAGCAACGAGCTGTAGAGCGGGTGGCGGACGTAGCGGTAGATGCCGGTCGTTACCAGGGCGGTCGTCTTCTCGAAGGCCAGTAGCTCAGGCGCGGACTCGCGCCGATCGGCGGGCCGGCCGTGGGCCCGCAGGGCGTGGACCCCCAGCACGAGCGGGATGAGCGAGATCACCAGCAACGGCCAGGCAACGAGCTGGTGAGGGGCGAAGGGATCGACGAACCAGGCCTCGACGTTCAGCAGGAACAGGCCCAGGATCAGCTCCCAGGCGAAGAAGCGGTAGAAGCCGTGCGAGCCCGGCCGCAGCAACGAGGTGCGCGACAGGTAGACGATCCCGGCCGAGCCGGCCGCGAAACAGCTGACCCTGATCGCCTCACTCATGCCCATGGCGGGCATTGTGCGGCACGGGCAGACGGAGCCGCTACTTCGGCAAGATAGAGGTCAGCGTCTTGCTCAGCTGCTGCAGCTCGGCGGCGTGCGCCTGGAGCTTCGAGACGTCGCCCGTGCTCAAGCTCGAGTGGACCTCGGTCAGGGTCTTGGCCGTCCCCTCCTGGTTGTCGACGAGCTTCCTGGTCATGCCCTCCAGGCCGTCGAGCATGTCCATGACGTTCTCCGGGACGATCGGCAGGTTGCGCAGGACGGGCAGCAGGGTGTTGAGGACGTCGTCGCCCATGCCCACGTACTTCCCGGTCACTCCGAGCAGCGTGTTGGCGGCGTTGGTCAGCCCCAGCGCCACCTCCTGGATCAGATCCACCATCCGGGCGTTGTCTTCGATCATCTTGCTGATCTGATCGAGAGACCCGGTCAGCTGGGCCGAAAACGGCGTGAAGTCAGGTCGAGCGGCGGCGGACATGGGCGTGCTCCTCATGGCAAGAGGTCGACCGCCTGAGGCTACCTCAGCGAGCGCGCGCCATCCAGCGTGCCGGCCGGCTACGGCTTCGCCAGCAGGACCGAACTCTGGCTCTGCGCCTGGCCAATGAGCACGCCGTAGTGGCCGCCCTCCCCGCCGATGATGAGAACGGAGCCGTCGGGCATGAGAAGCGCGACGTGGCCCCATCGCGCGGTCGGCATCGGCGCCCCCGACGTGAATGTGTCCGTAGACGGATCGTAGTACTCGGTGGACTCGAGAACGCGGTAGTCCTCCGTGCCCTCGGGCGGCTCACTCTCCACTCCCCCGGCGATCAGGACTCGCCCGTCGGGCAGCACGGTCGCGCTGCAGACGCGGCGGTCCTCCACGAACGCGCCGGTGGGGCCGAAGGTGCCGCTGGCCGGGTCGTACAGCTCCGGCTCACCGACGTCGCCGATGAGGAGGACCCGGCCGTCCGGAAGCACAGCCGTCGTGGGTCCCAACATCCCCCCTGCCATCTCTCCGGTCGAGCTGAACTTGCCGGTCTGCGGGTCGTAGGTCTCCGCCGTGACCGAGTCGTACCAGAGGGGCCCCATTGTGCCGGGTTCGTCCTCGGGCACCGAACCGCCCGCGACCAGGACCCGTCCGTCCTGGAGCAGCGCCGCGCCGGCGCTCCATCTCCCGATCGTCATCGAGCCCGTCCGGCTGAACTTGCCCGTCGCCGGATCGTAGACCTCGGCGTTCGGCTTGCCGTCGGCGTTGCCAAAGACCAGGACCCGTCCGTCCTGGAGCGTGACCGCGGATCGCAGCTCAAACGCGAACTGCGTCGATCCCGTCGGACTGAAGGTCCCGCTTTCGGGATCGTAGATCTCCGCGGAGGTTGTGGCGCGCTGTCCGTCAAGGCCGCCGGCCACCAGAACCCGGCCGTCCTGCAGCTGGGCAATCGCCGCCCCGTAGTGCCCCGACGCCGTCGCCCCCTTCAGCGCCGTCCGGCCGGTCGCGGGATCAAGCACGTACGCGGACACTATGCCGAGTGGCTGTTCCTCAGCCGGGTCGTCGCCGACGAGGACGAGCACCTGTCCATCTCTCTGGAGGAAGGCGGCCTGCATGGCGGCAGTGTCCATCGTTCCCACCTCCGTGAAGACCGGGGGCTTCTGCGGCGTTGGTGAGGCCGTGATCGCCGCTGTCGGCGGGGCGGGAGTCGTGCTCGGCGTCGAGACCGGCGCGGTGCCGGCCGTCGCGCCTGAGGAGCAGCCGGCCGCCGAAGCGACGGCCATGATTCCAGTGAAACCGAGCACCGCGGATCGAGTCCGATCGGACAGCATTCCAGATCCCCTCTACGTCATCCGGAGTGGCCGCCGGCAGTCCCGGCGCGCCCCGCTTGTGACGCGCTCAGTGCGGCCCATGTAGCGGCCGCGGCCATTCCGCGCCGGCAGAGGCCGTCCGAGAGCCCTCACGCTTGGAACGTGATCCCCCGGCCCGCGGCCGCCGACTGCCGCCGGCCGGAGGGCTTGACCTGGCCGATCTCCTACGGTAGTCTAGAAGTCTAGACTTGCAGAGGTTCAGATGAGAAGCGAAGGAAACGTGCGATTGGACGAGCTGGAACGCCGCGTGGCCGCCCTCGAGGTGGCCGCCTGGGCCAGGGACGGCAGCCGGACAGCCGCTGCGCCCGACCTTGCGGCGCTGGACGAGCTGCGCCGGAAGGATGGCCCGCGCTACGCCAGGGGCGAGCTCCGTGGAGCGGTCACGTTCGCCGGCTCGGCCGAGTTCGGCGACCGGAAGCTGCTCTGGGCCGGAGAGCATGGCCTGCCAGAGATCGTCGATCTCGACCACGACGCCATGGCCCGCCTCTTCACCGCCCTCGGGCATCCGGCCCGCCTGGCCCTGGTTCGGGCCCTCCTCGCGGGCGACCGCACCAGCGCCGAGCTGCAGGAGGTAATCGGCACAGCCTCGGCCGGGCAGCTCTATCACCACCTCAAGGACCTGATCGCGGCCGGAGTGGCCGAGCAGGCAGGCCGCAGCCGATATCGGATCAGCAACGCTCGCATCGTGCCGCTGCTGGTAGTGCTGGCCGCGGCCGGAGACGTGGCTCGGCCCCAGGAAGCGGCGCTGGTCAACCCCGCCGACGACTCAGCAACCGGCACACCCAGCAAGGAGACACACCGTTGAAGCTGCCCCTCGACATCCGCCTCCGCCCCACTCCCTCTGAGGGCGAGAAGCTGCTGCGTGCCAACCGTATCCGCGAGGCCGAGGAAACCTTCGTCGCCGAGGCTGCCGCGCAACCGCGCAACCCCCGCCCATCGCTTGCCCTGGGCCACATCGCCCTGATGCGGGACAGGCTGGAGAGCGCGGAAGCGTTACTGGCCGACGCCATCGCCCGCGACCCTCGATGTCGCGACGCTCACGAGCTGCTGGCGGAGACCCACTACCGCCGCAACGACTTCGCCTCGGCGGCTCCTCACGAGGAAGCCGCGGGCTATGGCGCCATGGCGGCCAAGCTGCGCTCCTTCGACGGACGCCGGCCCTACGACATCCAGGGTCCGGGCGAGGTGCGCCTGCCCTTCGTCCGCACCGATCCCCTGCCGATCCTGACCGCCCGGGTGAACGGCGGCCCGGAGGTTCGCTTCCTGCTGGACACCGGCGGAGGCGAGGTGATCCTCGACCGGGCCTACGCCAGGTCGATCGGCCTGCCGGACTTCGGCGGGAGGCGCGGGGCATTCGCTGCCGGCAAGAAGGCCGCGGTCGGCCAGAGCGCCATAGACTCGCTGACCCTGGGCGAGCTGACCGTCTCGGACGTCCCCGTGACCGTGGTGGACATTGCGCCCCTCGGCGCCTCGATCGGCGAGCCGGCGCTGGCCGGGATCATCGGCACGGTGCTCCTCTATCGCTTCCTGGCCACGATCGACTATTCGGGCGGGGCACTGGTCCTGCGTCGCAAGGGCTCCAGCGCACCGAAGGCCGCGCCGGGCGCAGTGGAACTGCCACTTCTCCTCGCCGACGACCACTACATGCTGGCCGAGGCCTCGCTCAACGACGGTCCTCCCCTGCTCTGCTTCGTGGACACGGGCCTGGCAGGCGGCGCCTTCACCTGCCCCGAATCCACGCTCAAGGCGGCGCACATCGCCGTCAGCGGGAAGCCGCAGGCCACCGGCCTGGGCGGCGGCGGCAGGATCAGCCTCAGGCTCTTCGACGTCGGCTCGCTGGCCATGGGAGCTGCACGCCGCGAGAACCTGCGGGGCGTCCTTGGACCGTTCCCGCCGGCTCTCGAGCACGAGTACGGCGTGCGCATCGGCGGCCTGGTCTCGCACGGCTACCTGTGCGCCTACGCCGCCACCTTCGATTTCGAGCGGATGGTGCTTCGCCTGGAGCCGGCCGCCGCCTGAGCCAGCCCTCTACGCCGAGAGGCCCTCCGGCAGCACGAAGATGCCGGCGTCGCCCTTCGGGACGTCGAAGCTGGAGGCCGTCCGGCCGGTCGCCACGTCGACGTAGGGCGCGTCGAAAGCCAGGTGCGCATCCGCGCCGGCCGCCACCACGACGACGCCCTTCTCGAAGTCGCGCCGGTAGGCGCCGCCCGAGAGCGAGTAGCCCGCGACCGGATCGCCCAGGGCGACGTCGTAGTACTGGGGGAACCACCAGTCCGTCACCCCGCCGTGGTCCCTCGGCCCATAGTCGAAGGCGAAGTAGGTGTTGTCCAGCAGCAGGCTCGCGGCCAGCCCGGTCCGGAAGCGGGCCCAGTCGATCGTCCCGGTGTCATCGGTATCGACGGCGAAGACGACGACGTGCGGGGCCTGGGTCGTCCTGAGCGCGCGCTCGGCCGAAGCCAGGCCTTCCTCCAGGGTGGCTCCCCAGCCGCCCAGGAAGTTCTCCAGGAGGTAGCCGTTCAGATGCTCCGGGAAGGGCGAGCCCTCGGGAAAGTCGTGCCCGGCATTGGCGATGAGCCACTTGTCGGCCGGGATCTTGCTGCGGAACAGGCTCAGGATCTGGTCCTGGGCCGAGACCCAGGCCGAGGCGTCTATCGGCGTGCTCACGCCACCAGACCAACCGCCGTCGCAGAACGGATAGGCGTCCACCATGTCAACGATCACGCCGTCGTGCTGAGGCGTCCAGGCGACGTTCTCGTAGAAGGCCAGGATCAGCTTGCGCCATTCAGAGTCGCGAGGGTCCATGGCCTCGATGTTGTCCCAGCCCGGCGGGTTGCACCGGCGATCGAGGGTGCCGTCGCCGTCACTGCCCAGCATCAGGTACATGTCGTCGGTTATCTGCAGCGGCCCGTTCGGGTCCCCGCCGTTGGCGACCGTAACCAGAAACTCCAGCCAGCCTGGGTCTTTGGAGACCCAGGTCTCGGTGAGGCCGCCCAGCACCACTGTCGAAGCGTCGCGGGATCTGATCTTGTAGGCTTCGGCCTCATCGAACCAGGCGCTCATCACCAGGTCGTAGACGGCGTCCGACCGAGCCAGCAGCTCGTCCTTGTTGGCCAGCCACAGCGCCAGCCTCGGGGATCGTTCGGCCCCGGCGCCCGGTGTGGCTTCCGCCGATGGGGCCGTCGTGGGTTCGGCCGCGGGCTCCGTGGACCCGCAGCTGGCAACGCCCGCCACAAAGACGGCGAGCACGACGAGCGAGCTGAGGTGGCTTCGCGTTCGATGACCGCCCATGCGACTTCACCTCCCTGCCGCCGGCTCTCGCGATCTCCTGCTACCTCACCCTTGCGATCGCTATCCCATCATGGCCCTTACGGCCCACGAGCTGCAGCACGACGGAGTCCAGGTCTGGCTCCGCGGCCAGCGCCGCGTTGAAGTCTCGGGCTCCCGAGGCCGCCTCGTCGCCCGGGTCCGGCGCCAGGATGCGGCCCCCGCGGATCACGTTGTCGGCCACGATCAGGCCGCCGGACCGGGTCAGCCGCACAGCCCAGCGCAGGTACTCGGAGTAGCCGGGTTTGTCGGCATCGATGAAGACCATGTCGAACGGGTCCTCGCCGCGGGCCTCGAGCGCGGGCAGCGACGCCAGCGCCGGCCCCACGATGACCTCCACGCGGTCGGAGAGGCCGGCCGCGGACAGGTTGTCCCGGGCCACTGCGGCGTGCTCCTCACTGACCTCGAGGGTGACCAGTCGGCCGTCGGGATCGAGGGCGCGTCCCAGCCAGATGGCGCTGTAGCCGCCGAGGGTCCCGATCTCGAGGATCCGCCGGGCGCTGACAAGGCGGGCCAGCACGTACAGCAACTTGCCCTGCACGGGCGAGACTTGAATGCGCGGCAAGCCGGCCTCGGCCGCCGCCTTGAGGGCCGATTGCAGCGCCTCGTCGGGCGGAGCGAAAAGCTCGTCCAGGTAGGCGTCGACCTTCTCGAAAACCGGGTCCACGTCAGCCCTTCTTTGCGCCTTTGCCCTCGGCGCCTTTGCCCTCGGCGGCCGCGGACAGAGCCTTGATCAGCGCCGCGCGGTACTCCTGGTCCTTCTCGTGGAGCTGGATGCTGTTCTCAGCCAGGGCCACGTTCAGGAAGGCCTCCGCGTAGTCGGGCTTCCCCTCGTGGTCGGCGTTGAAGAAGAGCTTCATCCGCGCCGGCTGCTGGTCGAGCTGGCGGGGATCGGTCAGCAGACCCACAACGGCGACTTCGATCTCGTGGCCCATCTCCGAGGCGCCGGCGTTCGTGCCGCAGAGCTTGTCCAGGGCGGCCACCATCCTGTCGCTTTCGGGGCCGATCGAAAGGAGCGTCGCCTGCCCCCAGTAGAAGATGCCGCCCGCCTCTTCCATCGGCTTCTCCGACCACTGGCCGCCGAGCGTTACGGCGAAGCCCACCCGCTTGCCCTCGTGAAGGCCGTGCCCCTCCAGGTAGCGCCGGCCGCCGGGCAGCGGCACTGCGCGCGTCAGCTTGAAGTCGAAGTCGGCCCATCCCTCTTCCGCGTTGGCCGTCACCTCGGGCAGATCGTCAGAGCCCACTTGCCCTCCTGCCGTATTGGCGGCGCGCGCGCACCATGCCCGCGCAGCTGTGAGGCGAGGATACGTCATCGCCCGGCCCCTCCGGGCGGCGAATCGAAGCGCCTATGGTCCGGGCAGACGATCGCGCGCCCATCGCTAGTCCTGGGGCAGGATAGCCAGGAAGATCGCCGCCGCGCCCAGGCACATCGCCAGCACGAAGACGAGGACCACCACCCGGGCGATGGGATGGGCCATGTTCAGCGTCCGGCCCATCCACGCATCCTGCTTGGGCACCCACAACCTGCTGTCCAGGCTGCTGTGGTAGAAGGCGAACGGGCTTGACCAGTTGGCCGGATCGGCGTGCTCGCGGTCGTTGATCTCGTCCTGGCTCATGCCGCCATCCTACCCCCGACGGCCGCGGGCGGCCGCCGGCCGGCCCGCCGCTGAGCCGGGCTGCCTCGCCGGGCGCCTGCCGGACAGCCTGGTTCTCGCCGTCCCAGCCGTCCACCTCGCGGCACAGCTCGCCCAGCCAGCGGTAGAAGCGATCGCCGTATTCGGTCGTGGGCACGGCGGCCATGCCTTCCGTGTAGCCGTTCCAGGAGTTGAAGACCAGGCCGTCCTGCCCGAAGTCGCGGACCATCGCGGTCTGGGCATCCTGCCAGGCCGTCGAGAAGCCGTAGCGGCGTGAGCCCGGGAAGACGACGCTGGCGTCGTAGCCCGGCGAGACGTCCATGAGGAACGGCACGCCGGTAGCCGACCAGCGGCTCGAGTAGTCGCGCTTCCAGGCGATGATCTGCGCTTCCGTGGGATTGCCGGAGATCCAGATCTCGGGGATGAACGACTGGATGCCGAGGATGGAGTCGGTCGCGGCCAGCGCCGGTCCGGTCTTCTCGGGGCTGGGCTTGAACGCTCCGGGCGCGTTCGAAGACGGCGGCAGGGTGTCCAGGAAGAAGCCGACCCTGACGCCGGTTTCCGCGAGGACCTTGTCCGCCACGAGGTCGAGGCCGGCGGCAAAGGCCTCGTCGTCGCCGGCGGCGAGCAGGTTGGACGAGGCGTGGATGAGGGTCACGGCATAGCGGGACTCCAGGTTCCGGTCATAGACCTGGGCCCACCCGGCGGCCCACTCCGGGTGGGCCGGGTTCTTCAGGTAGCGAGAGATGAGGTTCTCGATCTGGCTCACCGTGCCCGGCGCCGGGCGGCCGTCGCCCAGGCGCGGGAACTCGTCGCGCAGCGCCCAGTCGCCGCGCGATTCGATGAAGGGCACGATCAGCAGGTGCTCGCCTGCCGCGGCGGTGAACAGCTCGTCGTGCGCGCCCGGGGCCGTCTGCATGGGCGCGAACGGCACCCAGCCGGTGGCGCACGGCAGGAAGTCCTCGCCCCACGAGGACATGCTGACCACGTTGAGGCCGGCGTCCGCCATCTGGCCGAGCGCGTAGTCCCGGTTTGCGGGATCGGCCGACCAGGCCAGCTCGCGGCCGTCGCTGGGGTGGACCGTGTAGAGCTGCAGGTTCGGACCGGCGTCGCAGCCGTACCGGGAGGAGCCGTCCCGGGCCTGTCCGGCGAAGAACAGGCTGGTCTTGATGCGCTCGTTCTCGAACCCGGGGCTGGCCAGACGGCCCCAGATGCCCGGCTCCGCCGGGGTCCGGCTCGGCGTCGGGGTGGCCGTTCGGGCTGGAGTTGCGCTGGGCGGGAGGGTGGCAGCCTGCGTCGGGGCGGGCGTCGGGCTGGTGGCGGACGCACAGCCTGCCAGCAGCGCCATGGACGCCAGGGCTACGACGCCGAGCCGCCACCCGGGGTGGACGCGCCCTCGCATGTCACCTGGAGGAGAAGTGCTGATCGAAGAGCGCCTCGTTCGCGGTTCCGCCGATGTTGTCCCCACAGCCCTTGGGCGGACCGAACGAGCAGCTCGCGGCCAGGCCGCTTGCCGCCAGGCCCCCTTCCAGGAGGGCTGCCGCGAGGAACCGGAATGACGTCGTCGCCACGGCCACCTCCATCTGCGCTGCTGCGGATGCCGCTCTCGATGATAGGCACGGGATCCAGCCGGGGCCAGTGGACCGCGTCGGCGCCGGGCCGCCGCGGCGTTCTCGGCGCCTAGTCCATCCCCGCCAGCCGTCGCTGGAGCTCGGCCGTGTCCAGGTGGAGCGGCTCCACCTTGCCGGCGGTCGGCTCCGGCTCCGCTCCCCCGTGGCGTCGTCGAGCCGCCGTGACGAAGCGATCGAAGACGGCCAGCGCGTCCAGGGGGCCGGGGCCACCCTCGGGGTGGTACTGGACGGTCTCGATCGGCAGCTCGCGGTGGCGCAACCCCTCCACCGAGCCGTCGTTGAGGTCGATCTGGCTGACCAGGAATCCACTCTCCGGCGGCAGCGTCTCGGCGATGACCGTGACCTCGTGGTTCTGGGCGGTGACCTGAACGAGCCCTGTCTCCAGGTCCTTGACCGGATGGTTGGCCGCGTGGTGGCCGAAGGGCAAGCGGCGAGTCCCCGCCCCCGCTGCCCGGCCGACGATCTGATGGCCCAGGCAGATGCCCAACAGCGGGCGCCCGTCGGCGATGACCTCACGGGCCAGGGCCACGGGACCGTCCAGGCGGGCCGGGTCGCCGGGCCCGGGGCTGAACACCACGCCGTCCACGTCCGGCGCCAGGACCTGAGCAGCCGTGGCGGTGTGGGGCAGGACGCGGACGCGTGCTCCGCGGCGCCGGAGGCTGCGCACGATGTTCGTCTTGAGGCCGAAGTCCAGGATGACGACGAGCGGGCCGCCCTCCGCAGGGTCACCCTCGTCGCGCGGCTCTACCGGCGAGACCTGGGCCACGAAATCCTGATCCTCCCAGCGGGGCACGGCGCGAGCCAGCTCCAGGGCTGCCTCCACGTCCGTCATGCCCGGCTCGGTGACGATCGCCCGCTGGCTGCCGTTGGCGCGCAGGTGCCTCGCCAGGGCCCGCGTATCTACGCCGGCGATCGCAGGGATCCCCGACTCCCGCAAGAGAGTGGCCAGCTGCTGCGCCCCATCCAGAACCGCGGCCGTGGCGTTGGCCACGATCAGGCCGCGCAGCCAGGGCCGCTCGCTCTGGTCGTCGTACAGAACGCGGCCGTAGTTGCCGATGAGGGGGTAGGTCATCACCACCAGCTGGCCCGCATAGGAGGGATCGGTGGCGATCTCCTGGTAGCCGGTCTGGCTGGTGTTCACGACCAGGTCGCCCTCGCCGCTCACCGGCGCCCCAAAGGCGATCCCGGCGAAGACGCGCCCGTCTGCCAGGGCCAGCAGAGCCGGGCCGTGGTCGCCGATGCGCGGGTCGACGACCGAGCTGGGCCGCGGCAGCGGAGGCTGCTTGCGCGCCGGCGGGGGCGTCGCAGAGGGCGTCATAGGGGGCGTCATACAGAAACGCCACCGGCCTCTCGGGCGCGGTGGCTGCTATTGGGGGCGGCCATGGACCTCCTCCCCGGCCTCACGGGACCGGTACGCCGGCCTCACGGGACCGGCCTCAAGGGTTGGCCGTAGGTTAGCACGCCGGAAGCGGTGGGGCGGGCGACCCGCTCCGCTAGCGCGAGCCCCGCTTCTCCCTGAGGATGGCGCCGATTTCGGCGCGGAGGCGGTGGCTCACGGCGTCGCGCTGCAGCCACCTGAGGTAGCCCAGATCGTGGCGGCCGATCTCGCCCAGCGACCAGCCCGAGTAGCGGCCGAAGTCGAGAACGCTGCCTGAAGGCCGGCCGGGCGGAGGGCCGGCGTGAGCGAGGTTGCCGCCGGCCTGGGCCGACCGCGACCCGGACCGACCGAAGCCCGAGTACGTCGAACCCCCGCCAGCCAGGGTGGCATCGTAGGTGGCCCTTCGGGCCGCGTCCCCCAGCACGTCCCAGGCGTCGTTGAGGGATCGCATCCGGGCCGGATCGCCCCCGTGGTCGGGGTGGTACTTGCGCGCCAGGGTGCGGTAGGCGGCCTGGATCACCTCGGGCGCGCCCCGCGGCGCGCCTACGCCTCGTTCGGGTGGGTCATTCGCTGCAGCTCGGCCCGGTCCACGGCGTCCAGGATCGCCCCCCAGAAGACGCTCGAGGTGGGCCAGAGAGCCGGGCTCCGCTTGCCCTGCGCGGCGCCGCGCCTGATGGCGGGAGCGGGGCGCCAGGCCTGCCGGGTCCCGGGCGTGTCCTGCCAGACCATTGCCGACAGCCGGACGCCGTCGATGAAGGCCGACGTGTCGTCGCGACGATAGGTCTCCAGGTCGTGCAGCAGCCGGGCGAAACGCTCCCGCTGCCGGGTGTTCTGCTCGGGCACCGCGCAGTCGAGCAGCTCGCCGAAGGTGCGGTAGAGGCGCCAGCGGAATGTCGCCTCCTCCTCGCTCAGCTCGGGCAGCCTGACCTCGTCGCCGAAGAGATGCCGCTGCAGGTCGTAGATGCGGATCACGCGCCGGCCGAGGTCCAGGGGCCGGTACTCGCCGGCGATCCAGTCCTCGTAGCGAGCGGCCAGCAGGTCGCACAGCTCGGCCGTCTCCTCGGACGTGGCCCGTTCCAGGTCCGCGATCATGGCCCTCATCTTCTCCGTGCCCTCGGGGGACGTGGGCGACGAGTAGCGCGACATCAGCTGGGCGCCCTCGGTCTGGAGGCGTCGCAGCTCCCAGACAGGATCGATGCCGCCGGCGCTCAGAGCCCACGAGGTCGGCACGGCCACGAAGGCGAAGACGGCCAGGCCCAGGCCGATCGGGGCCAGGGGTCGGGGCTCAGCCTGGGGCAAAGCCAGGAACATCAGCAGGGCGGCCGTGAGCCGGCCGGCGTCCAGCATCAAGGCCCGGTGCCGGGCGCGCTCCTCCGCCAGCGCCTCACGCTCGACCGCCAGCAGGACGGCCAGCATCAGCGCAAAGAGGACGAATGTGACCCAGTAGAGGACCCAGAAGAGGTCCATGCCAGCCTCCCGGGCGATGTTCCGCCACCGCACCCGCAGTGCCGGGCGCCACCCTGGGCTCAGGTTAGCGCCGCTCGCGGCCTTCCGGGTATCGGATTCGCGACCTATCTACCCGACTTGCCGCAGGTCCCAGCGTTCGTCGTGGACGGCCGATTCGCCCGGCCCGAGCGCCACGAGCGGCCCCAGCGTCTCCAGTTCGATCGAACCCTGGTCGCAGTAGACCTCCACGTTGCAGCCCAGGTCGGGATGCCGGGCGTCTGGAGCCGGGTCGAATGAGATCGAGAGGAGCACCGCTTCGCGCTCGTATGTCAGCCGGCCGCTGTGGCTCAGGCAGCCGAGCTTGACCATCGGCCCGGGCGTGGCCTTGACGGAGATGCCGGCATCGGCCAGCGACAGCCGCTCGTCCTCCCACGATGAGTACGGCCAGAGCACCACTTGCCGATTCGGGACGAAGGAGTGCTCGGACACAGGAGGTGGAAGCTCCACCCGCGCTACGCCGCCCAGCTTGAGCTGGGTCACCGGCCAGACGGCCAGGTCGAGGGTGCTGTCTCCCACGTTGCTCAGGACGTGACGCAGGTCGACGGCCGCGCTCTCCGGGGCGAGCCGGACCTCGATCGTCTTGCGCAGGCCAATCTGCTCCTGCACCTGCCCGATGAGCCGAAGGCCCAGGCCGAAAGCCGCATCCGGGAGCGGCTCCAGGGTCAGCCCGGCCGAATCTGGGATGGAGCACTCCGCTCTCTCGGGCGCGAACCAGACCCGGTGGCCGCCCATCAGCTCGAACCGCCCGAAGGTCGTCTCCCAGCCGATCTCCGGGGTCTCGGCCAGGATGCTCTCGCCGCCGGCCAGCCCGAAGCGCACGATGCGCGGCCCGGCCTCCGCCAGGACTTCCAGCCAGCACCGGCCGTTGTCCAGGCGCCGCGTCGGGCGGCCGTGGAAGTCGCCCGAGGTTCCGGGCAAGCCGCTCATTTGATTGTGACGTCGACTTTGACCGAGGCGGTCCCCGGCGCCGGGAGCGGCACCACGTCGCCATCCACCGGCCTGCCGTCGACGACGAGCGAGACGACGTTGCCGGGCCCCTCGCGACGCACGGCGATCTCATAGGCCGTGCCACGGAACTCGCGGTGGGCCTTGAAGCCCTGCCAGCCGGACGGCATCGCCGGCGCCACTCGCAACCCTTCGTACGTGGGCCGGATGCCGAGGATCCACTGCGTGGCCGCGACGTAGGTCCAGGCGGCCGTGCCGGTCAGCCAGGCGTTGCGGCCCAGGCCGAAGGACGGGTGGGTCGGTCCGCAGATGTTCTGGCAGTAGGTGTAGGGCTCGGCCCTGTAGACGTCCGAGTCGGTGCGGGCCAGCGGCAGGATCTGGCGGTAGTAGCGGTAGGCGGTCTCGCCGTCGCCCAGCATCGCCGCGGCGGCAACGGACCAGGTGTTGGCGTGGCAGAAGATGCCGCCGTTCTCCTTGGCCCCGGGCACGTACGTCGATGTACCGCGGATGCGCTCGTCGGCGCCGTCGTAGGGCGGCCACATCAGGGCCAGCCCGAACCTGGTGTTCAGCTTCTCGTCGGCCGAGGCCATGGCCAGCGCGGCTCGCTCCGGCGGAGCCACTTCGCCCAGCACGGACCAGCTCTGGGGGATCAGGTCGATGGCCTGGTGCTCCGCGCCGGAGACGCCGAGCGGCTGCCCGTCGTCGTCGAAGGCGCGCTTGTACCAGGCCCCATCCCAGGCGTGCTCGTTGATGGCCCTGGCCATAGCGGCGTGAATGCCTTCGAAGCGCCCGGCCTCGGCCGGCCGGTCCAGCTTCGCGCTCAGGTCCCGCAGGTCCAGCATCGCCCGGCAGAACTGCATGGCCGTCCAGACGCTTTCGGCCTTGCCCGAGCCATGGTCGACGTTCATGGTGTCGTTCCAGTCGGAGAAGCCAGCGCGCGGCAGCCCGTGGGGCCCCAGGTTGTCGAGGGTGAAATCCACGGCCCGCAGCATGTGCTCCCAGACGGTCTCCTCGGCATGGTCCACGTACTTGACCTTCTGCTCGAGGTAGCCGAAGTCGCCGGTCTCGCGCAGGTAGGCGCAGACCGAAAGGATCAGCCACAGGTGATCGTCGCTGAACCACTGGGGCCACCTCGGGAATTCGCCCGCCAGGCCCGGCCCGCCCTCGCCCGTGAGCGGGAAGAACTGGTGGTGGGTGTGCCCGTCGGCGAACTGCATCTCCCAGATTTGAGTCAGCATCCGCCGGGCGTGGTCCGGCACGGTGTGCATGGTGCCCAGCGTGTCCTGGCCGCTGTCGCGGGTACCCATGCCCCGGCCCATGCCGGTCTCGTAGCCGGACACGAAGCGCGACCAGTACAGGGTCGTGCGGCACTGGACCTGGTTCCAGAAGTTGAGCATGGCGTTGGTATCGGCGTCGGGCGTATCGACGCTGAAACGGCCCAGATAGGCCGTCCAGTCGTCGCGCAAAGCGTCGAACGCAGACGCCACTTCGGCATCGCTCGAGAACCGTTTGACGACCCTGTCTATCTCGGCCGGGCGGACGGTGCAGCCGGCGATGTACACCAGCTGGCGCTCCTCGCCCGGGGCCAGCTCGATGTCGTGGGTCAACGAGCCGACGCTGTTGCCACGCGGCGCCGGGGCGTCGGCGGGGCTGCCTGACTCGACGACGATCGGGTTGGACAGGTCGCGGCCCCGGCCCACGAAGTCCTCCCGGACGCAGGTGTAGCCGGTCGGCTTGTGGCTCGAACCGAAGAAGTAGACCAGCGGATTGAACTTGGTCATCACTCGGATGACCCCGTCTCCGAACTCGCTGTACTGGATGTGCTGCGCCCAGTCCAAGTTGGTGGCGTCGTTTTGGGCGTCGTACAGGCTGAACTCGAAGTAGCTGAAGGTGCGCAGGCGGCGGGGCGCCTTGCCCGTGTTGCGGACCTTCAGGACCCACAGCTCGCAGGGGGCCGGCTCGTCCACCGGGCTCAAGGGGACGAAGTACAGCATCTCGGCGTCGATGCCGCGGTACGAGCTGGCGATGCGCGTGTAGGCGGTGCCGTGGCGGCATTCGTAGGCGTCCGGCCGGTGCCAGGTCGGCGATACCGTGGGGCTCCAGAACTCACCCGTCTCCTGGTCGCGCAGGTAGACGTAGCGACCCGGCTGGTCGTCCGGGACGGCATTGTAGCGGTAGCGGCTGACGCGCCGGTTGCGTGGGTCCCTGTCGAACGAGAAGCCGCCGCCGGTGTTGGAGACGATGCCGCCATAGCGACCCTCGCCGATGTAGTTGAGCCACGGCGTAGGGGTATCCGGCCGGGTGATCACGTACTCGCGCGCGGCCTCCTCGAAGTGGCCGTACGCGTTGGCGCCGACTCGCGCCTTGTCCTGGCTCACTATTGCGCCTCCGATACCAGCCCCCGCCGGTCGGACATCGACGCGACACGCTCCCGCCGGCCGGCATGCATTCCCTTCTCGCCTTCTAGTAGATGGCTTCGATCTCCATCGTCTGGCCGACCTTCGCGGGCAGCGGGGCCAGGTGGCCCTCGATCTCCTTGCCGTCGACGACCAGCCGAGTCACGCGCCCGGTCGAACCCTTGGGCTTGCGGACGGTGATGTCGTAGGTGGCCCCGCGGAAGTGGCGGGTGACCTTGAATTCACCCCAATCGGCCGGCAGGACGGGGTCGATGCGCAGCCCGTCGTGCTCGGCGCGGATGCCCAGGATCCACTGGGTGATGGCCACGTAGTTCCAGGCCGCCGTGCCGGTCAGCCACGAGTTCTTGGCCTCGCCGTGAGTCGGGGCGTCCTTGCCGGCGATCATCTGGGCGTAGACATAGGGCTCGCAGCGATGGACCTCGGATATCTCCTCGCGCGCCGACGGGCACAGCCGCATGTAGTAGTCGAGCGCGGCTTCGCCGTCGCCGACGCGAGTCTCGGCGATCATGACCCAGGGGTTGGTGTGGCAGAAGACCCCGGCGTTCTCCTTGTAGCCCTCGGGGTAGGTGGAGATCTCGCCCAGCTCCGGGTAGTAGTGGCTGTAGGCCGGGTTGTTGACCACGATGCCGTGGGGCGTGGCCAATCGCTCCTTGACCGAGCGCAGAGCCTTGACGGCCAGCCCGTCCTGGAGGCCGATCCCAGCCGCGACGCAGATGCCCTGGGGCTCGATGAAGATCTGGCCCTCCTGGCACTCCTTCGAGCCGACGGGGTGGCCGAAGTAGTCGTAGGCCCGCCGGAACCACTCGCCGTCCCAGCCGGCCGTCTCGACGACCTGCATCATCGCGCCGACCGCTTCGAGGCAGCGCCGGCTCTCGGTCTGGTCGTGGCGCAGGGCCGCGATCTCGGCCATCTCGGTCGCAGCCAGGACGAACAGGCCGGCGATGAAGACCGACTCGGCGACGCCGCCCTCCTTGTTCTCGGTCGTCTGGAATGACTCGCCGGGCGTCTGCGAGAAGCAGTTGAGGTTCAGGCAGTCGTTCCAGTCGGCCCGCCCGATGAGCGGCAGCCCGTGCGGGCCGCGCCGGTCGAGGGTGTACTGGATCGAGCGCTGGAGGTGATCGTAGAGCGGCTTCTCGGTGCCGGTCTTGTTGTCGTACGGGACTGGCTCGTCGAGGATGGCCAGGTCGCCCGTCTCCTTGAGGTATGCCGCCACGCCCAGGACGAGCCAGGCCGGGTCGTCGTTGAAGCCCGTCCCGACGGAGTTGTTGCCGCGCTTCGTCAGCGGCTGGTACTGGTGGTAGGCGCCGCCGGTGGGGAGCTGCGTCGCGGCGATGTCGAGCAGCCGCCCGCGGGCCCGGGCCGGGACCATGTGGACGAAGCCGAGCAGGTCCTGGCTGGAGTCACGGAAGCCCATGCCGCGGCCGATGCCCGACTCGAACATCGAAGCCGAGCGGCTGATGTTGAAAGTCACCATGCACTGGTAGGCGTTCCAGATGTTGACCATGCGGTTGACGTGCTCGCTGCCGGTCTGGACCTCGACGATGTCCAGCAGCTTGCTCCAGTAGTCGCGCAGGTCCGTGAAGGCCTTCTCGACCTCGGCCGGTTGGAGGTAGCGGGCGATGACCGGCTGGCAGCGCTTCTTGTTGATCGTCTGGGAGCCCGGGGGATCGAACTTCTCGTCCTGGGGGTTCTCCTGGTAGCCGAGCAGGACGATCACCTCGCGGGTCTCGCCGGGCGCCAGCTCAAGCTTGACGTGGTGCGAGCCCATCGGCTGCCAGCCGTGGGCGATCGAATCGGCCGTCTTCCCCTGTTCGACCACGATCGGCCTGTCCCAGCTGCGGTAGGGGCCCAGGAAGGCGTCGCGCTGCGTCTCGAAGCCGGCCGCCTTCTCCGAGCAGGCGAAGTAGGCGAAGTGGTCGCGCCGCTCGCGGTACTCGCTCTTGTGGTAGATGACGCCGTCCTCTACTTCCACCTGGCCGATGGAGTAGTTGCGCTGGAAGTTGGTGGCGTCGTCGTTGGCCTCCCAGAGGCAGAACTCTATGGAGCTGAAGAGGGAGATCCTGGCCTTCGCCTTGCGCTCGTTGGTGACGCGAATGCGCCAGATCTCCAGGTTCTCGCCCACCGGCACGAAGTACAGCGTCTGGGCGGCGATGCCCTTGTAGCGCGAGCCGATGATCGAGTAGCCCATGCCGTGACGGCAGGAATAGTCCTCCAGATCGCGCTGAGTGGGTTGCCAGCTGGGGCTCCAGAACTCGCCCGATCCGTCGTCGCGGAGGTAGACGTAGCGGCCGCCCAGGTCCAGCGGGGCGTTGTTGTAACGATAGCGACTGATGCGCCGCAATCGAGCGTCCCGATAGAACGAGTACCCACCGGCAGTGTTGGAGATGATGCCGAAGTAGGCCTCGCTGCCCAGGTAGTTGATCCAGGGCAAGGGGGTGTCGGGGCGAGTTATGACGTACTCGCGACTCTCGTCGTCGAAGTGCCCGTAACGCACGACTCTCCTTCGCGTATACCGATGCCACCGGCCGGCGACGGAAGCGGCCGGTTCTCCACTCAGGAACGGCGGGCGCCTTGGCAACCATGCGCCCGCGGCACATTATGGCCCGACGCTCACCCGCCCCGCAGGACGAGATGCCAAGCCGGCTGCTTCGGGCCCACACCGGGTAGTACAGTGCGGCCATGGTCAGACCAGGCGGCAAGCCCGCCGCGAGACGCGCTCCACCGCCGACACCGCTCGGGGCCGAGCCCGCTCCACTGCCGACAGAGCCCGCTGCGCCCGAGGTGCCCGCTCAGCCCGAGCTGCCCGCCACGCCCGCGGGTGACCGGCTCTACAGGGCGATCGTCGACCAGATGGCCGACGGCGTCTACCTCGTCGACCCGGACAGGACCATCAAGTACTGGAGCCCCGGGGCGGAGCGCATCTCAGGCCACAGCGCGCGTGAAGTCGTGGGCCGGCGGTGCCTGGACAACATCCTGGACCACGTGGATGAGAAGGGCCGCTCGCTGTGCCATGCCGCCTGCCCGCTGGCAGCCACGATTGGCGACGGCCGGCCGCGCGAGGCGACGATCTGGCTCCGCCACGGCGATGGCCACCGCAAGCCGGTCAGGGTCAGGGCCACCCCGCTGCTCGACGAGACGGGCAGGATCGTGGGCGGCATCGAGTACTTCGCCGACGCGACGGCGACCCTCGCCGCGGCCGAAGACGCCGATCGGGCGAGGCGCGAAGCTCTGACCGACCAGCTGACCGGGCTGCCGAACCGGCGCATGTTCGACCTGGCGCTGGCCGGACGATTGGAGAATCTGCGCCGCTACGGCTGGCCCTTCGGCCTGCTGATGGTCGACATCGACCACTTCAAGACGATCAACGACGAGCACGGGCACGCCCTTGGCGACGCGGCCCTGGCCGGAGTGGCCGCCACCCTGACCGGAGCTATTCGTTCCGGCGACATGGTGGCCCGCTGGGGCGGCGAGGAGTTCGCCGTCCTTGTCGAGGCCTCGGACGAAGAGAGATTGTGCGAGGCCGGCGAGAGGATCCGGGTGCTGGTGCAGCGCTCCGAGGCCCGTTTCGAGGGAGCCAGAGTGCCGCTCAGGGTTTCCGTGGGCGGGACGATGGCCGTCCCGGCAGACACGCCGGAGTCCATCTTCGCCCGTGCCGACGGGGCCCTCTACCGCGCCAAGAACGGCGGCCGCAACAGGACGGAGATCGCCGGCCAGGGCTAGGCGCGGCGCGCCCGGGCCGCCGGAGCGGGGCCGGTCCAGGAGCGCAGATCCCGCTGCCCCGGGCGATATGCTGTGGCCATCGTCCGCGCTCGCCGCTCCGGAAGAGGAGGGACTCGTGACCACAAGCCGATCGCATCTGGTTGCAGGGCTGGTGGCCCTGCTCTTCGTCACCACCGCCTGCGGGTCGGGGGCCGCCTCGGCCGGGCCGGCCACGGACGGGGGGCCAGGCGAGACTCCGGCCGCAACGCAGGAGCCGGGAGAGGGCTCGTTGCCCTCCGGCGATTCGCAGGCCTCGCCTCTGCCTCCCGGGGCGGTGGCGATCGCCACCTTCGGCGACAGCCTGACCGAAGGCGACTGCGACGACTCCGGTCGCGGCTACCCCGGCCGCCTGCTGCCGATGATCGAGAAGATCCGGCCCGGGAGCACCATGCTCAACGTCGGCCACTCCGGCTGGACGTCGGGCGACCTGGCCAACACGGCCAACGACCCGCCGACCGACATCGCCCAGGCGATCGACAGCAGCCCGGACATCGCCCTCGTCTGGATCGGCTCGAACGACCTGTGGGCCCTCTACGAGTTCGGTCCCGAGCCCATGACCTCGGCCGCGGAGCAGGAGGACCTGGCCGCCTACGAAGCCAACCTGGACACGGTCCTGGGACGGCTGGCCGATCGCGGCGCGTCGATCTACATCGCCCTCCTGGACGACCAATCGAAGCGTCCGTGCGTCGCCGCTCCCGCAGATCCCTCTGCGCCGGACTTCCCGGAGACCACCAAAGCCGATCTGGCCCTCATGTCCGCCCACGTGAGCGCCTACAACGACATCATCCGCCGCAAGGCGGCCGAATACGGCGCCGTGACCGTGGACTTCTACGACACCACGATCTTCACCGACTACGCCACTCTCTGCAGCGACGGCAACCACCCCAACGACAGCGGCTATGACGTCATCGCCGACATCTGGTTCGCGGCCCTGGAGCCAGCCCTGAGGTAGCCCCCAGCCGCCGGGCCGGAGGCCGCTCAGCCAGGTACAACGCGGCCCCCTCGCGGGTTCCCGCGAAGGGGCCGGACGATGATCAGGATCTGGTGAGCCCGCAGAGATTCGAACTCTGAACCTAGGGATTAAGAGTCCCCCGCTCTACCGTTGAGCTACGGGCCCACGGCCGCGAAGGATACAGCAAAAGGGCCTCCTGCCGCCGCGCAAACCTCTGCGGAGAACGCGGGACCGCCCGACGCGACGCAGGCCGGCGAGGGCTACTACGGGGCAAAGGGACTACGACCGACCGGGACCCTGGACGATCTACCTCCCCCGACGGGTGCTGGCTACGATACTGTGGCGGCTGACGCCCCCGGCGCCGGCTATTGGGGTCCGTCCTGGCTGCAGATCGGCCCAGCATTGGTGAGAGCCTTGTCCGAACTGCCCTACCGCGACCTGTTTCGCAGCACACCTCAGCCTCTGTTCCTGGTGGACGAGGACAACGTGTGTGTCGACGCGAGCGAGGCAGGCGCCGCGCTGGTAGGGCTCAGCCGCGAGCAGCTGTTGGGTCGCAATCTCCTGACCCTGCTGTCTGAGGACTCCAGGGCGGACGTAGCATCCACACGCGACGAGCTGAAGGCCACCGGCATCGTCATCAGGCACGTCACGATGGAGTCGGCGGAGCGCGATCCATTCCCGGCCGAGGCGATCTTCTCGACCACCTCCTCTGCCGCGTGCACGCTGGTCCATGTCCGCGACCGGCGCCACCAGCTCGAGGCAGAGGGGGCCCTGCGCGAGTTGCGCGAAATGCACCGTCTCTCGCAACCCGGCGAGAAGATCGAGGTACGAAGCTGGACCGACATGGCGAACGCCGCCCTCGAGCGGCTGTGCCAGGTCACCGGCGCGGACGCGGGCCTGGTGGTCCTCGTCGACCACGGTGGCCGCAATCCCCTGGAGGTTTCTCGCGGGACGAGCCCCAAGCTTGGCGGGCTCTTCCGAGGCCTCGATTCGCCGGCGCTCATGAAGGCCCTGAGCCGGCCCGGAGCGATGGTCCAGCTCGACGCGCTCGGCGGCTTCGAGGGCGCAGCCGGGGTGGCGGCCGAGGTGGCGGCCGAGGGCCTGACGAGCGGCCAGGTGATCAGCCTGCGGCGACAGGACGAAACGATCGGTCTTCTGGCCCTGGCCTCGCGCAGCCCCGTCTGGGTCGGGGCAGGGCCCGATCTGATCGGCGAGGCTGCCACGCAGCTTGTCAGCGCTCTCGACAATGCCCGCCTGATGGAGCGGTTGCGGCGCGGCCTGGAAGAGGAGCGGCGGCTGACGGGTCAGCTGGAAGCGCTGATGGGCCTGACGCTCCTGCCCCAGGGCGAGGCGGACGAGCGTGCCGGCGCACAGTTCCTGCTGGATCGAGTCGTTGCCGCGCTCGGCGCAGACGGTGGGTTCGCCGTCAGGCTCGTCGACGCCGACCTCGACGTGGTTGCCGCCCAGGGAGCGGCCATTCGCATGGCCCGGGCCGTGGCCGCCAGGCCGGCCGAATCGTTCGCCTTCTGGCGGCGGCTGCTGGATCACCCCGAAATCGGAGCTTTCCAGATGACAGCCGCCGAGCTGCTCGGCAGCGGGCCCCCGGAGGGCGGTCTGGAAGTGGAGGCGGAGGCCGAGGCGGAGGTGGAGGTGGAGGCGGAGGCGGAGGCGGCCTGCTCAGTCTCGCCGCTTCGCGAGGGCGGCAGGGTGACGGGAGCGTTCGTATGTCAGTTCGCGCCGGGGCCAGACCCGGTCGACGAACGGACCCTCGAGGCTGTGGGGCGCATCGTCTCGATTGCCTACGCCAACGTCCGGATGAGCCGCGGCCTCAACGAAGCGGCGGAGCACGAGCGCCGCCTTACGGCCGAGTTGCGCGCCCTGCAGGAGCTGACCCTCCTGGGCGCCTCCACCGACGACGTGCACCGGTTGGCCCAGGAGACCATCGAGGCCGTCGCGGTCGCCACCGGGGCCACGGGCGGCGGCTATGTCCTGATCGACCCTTCGCGCGGCGCAGTCGAGCCGATCGTCTGGGTCGGCCAGCCGAGCCGACACTGGAGGCTGGACGAAGCCGAGCCCGCCACTCCCACCGACTGGCCGGCCCTGGAGACGCTCGAGGCCGAGCGCGTCTGGCTGTCCCGAGAGCCGCCCGAGCCACAGCCCCCGCCGCCGTCGGACCAGAAGCAGAGCGGACGGACAACGCGAGTCCACCCCGACTCGCAGGCCGTGTTGCCGCTTCACGTCGACGGCCGCATCTCAGGGGCGCTGCACCTCGAGTGGTCCGAGACGCCCTGGGCAGAGCAGCTCGACGGCCACTTCCTGGAGCCGATCGGGCGAATCTGCAGCATCTCGCTGGCCAACTTCAGGCTCCGCTCCGAGCTGCTACACCGCGCCGCGGCGCAACGGGCCCTTAGCCATCGGCTCGACACCCTCGACGAGTTGACCCGCATCGGCGAGGAGGCCAGCTCGTTCGAAGAGCTGGCCCACCGCACGGTCAGCCTCGTCCGTGAGGCCCTGGGGGCGACCGGCGTCTGCTACCTGTTGATGGAACCCGGACACCACTTCGAGACTCACGCCGTGGCCGGCGAGGCGGGCGCGTTCCGGCCCTGGCTCAAGGGCGTTCCGGCGCGGGACGTTCCCGGAGGCCAGCTGATGCTCACCGGCGGGGGCAGCAGTCTGGGCGACTTCATGGCCGGGGAGGTCAGCGAGCGCGTGCTGCCCATGGCCCAGACGACCGGCTTCCAGGCCTACGGCGCCATACCGATCCGCACCGGCGAGGAGCTCGCCGGGGCCCTGCTGTGCTTCTTCGAGCAGCCCACCCTCCGCCTGACCATCGACGAGGCGGCGCTTGATTCGGTGGCCCGCATCGGCGGCATCGCCCTGGCCAACTTCCGCCTGCGGGAGCGCCTGGTCGCGTCGGAGGAGCGCTACCGCACCCTGTTCGAGGAATCGCCGGACGCCTTCTTCGTCTCCGCTCTCGATGGCACCGTCCTCGACGCCAACGAGGCGGCCGTTCGCCTGTATCACGTCAACCGCGGCGAGATCCTGGGCCGCTACTTCGGCCAGCTCATCTCCGCGGACGAGCGGGAGATGGCGCGGCGCCGGCAGATCGTCTGGACCCAGGGGCGCGGCACATTCAAGGATCGGGCTCGTCGCCCCGACGGCTCGGAGTTCCCCGTAGAGGTGGAGGTCCGCGTCGTGGAGCTGGGGGGCCAGCGGCGCTTCCTGTCGCTGGTGCGCGACCTGTCCGACCAGGAGCGTCTGACGAATGAGCTGCTGCAGGCCCAGAAGATGGAGGCTATCGGCCAGCTCGTCTCCGGTGTGGCTCACGAGCTGAACAACCCACTGGCGGCGATCATCGCCTTCAGCCAGCTCATACGAAGCGACGAGCGGCTGCCCGAGGATATGCGCCACGATGCCGGCCTCCTGGTCCAGGAGTCGGACCGGACGAGGCGGATCGTCCAGAGCCTGCTCGACTTCGCCCGGCAGCGGCCGCCCGAACGACGCCCCACGAGCATCTCCGCCCTGGTCCAGAGCGTCCTGGAGCTGCAGTCGTACGCCCTCAGCACCAACCACATCGAGGTCGCGGTGGATATCCCGGCGACGATCCCCGAGATCGACCTGGATCGGGCCCAACTGCAGCAGGTGCTGCTCAACCTGACAATCAACGCCATTCAGGCCATGCGCGACGTCAAGCGATCGGGGCCTTCCCACCTGTGGATCACGGCGGCTCTGCCCAGGCCCGGTCGAGGCGCCAAGACCGACAAGCCGCTTGAGGAGCGCGTTCGTGTCACCGTCCGCGACGATGGGCCCGGCGTGCCGGAATCGGCCCGGGCCCGGCTGTTCGACCCCTTCTTCACTACGAAGCAACCGGGTGAAGGGACGGGCCTCGGGCTCTCGGTCTCGTTCGGGATCGTCGCCGCCCACGGCGGGCGCCTGTGGTACGAACCCGGGCCAAAGGGAGCGGGCAGCTCCTTCATCATCGAGCTGCCGGTCCGGGCCGGTCCGATCGACGAGCGGCAGTTCGTCGAGGCGGTAGGCCGGCGTCCGACCCGCCACGAAGCGCCGGCTGCGGCCGAAGTGGCAGAGAGCGCCGCCCCTCAGCCGGCGACCGAGAAGCGGCCCGTCGCCCGGGCCGCGAAGGCGACTGCGGGGAGGGCCGCGCCTGAGGCGGCCGCCAGGGCGGGGCCGGCGAAGCCGGCCACGAAGCGCGCCAGCCGATCCAGGAAGCAGCCCGCGCCCGCCAGGGCGCCGGCCCGGGAGCAGGCGGCCCCGACACCGACCCCCGTCCCGGCCGACCAGGGGGCGATCCCGTCCATGACCGCAACCATCCCCACTCGCTTCCCCGCCTCTCAGCCCTTCGTCCTGGCCGTCGACGACGAGCCCTCCATCCGCGCCTTCCTGCGCAAAGCTCTGACGGCGGCCGGCATCAACTGCGTTCCGGCGGCGGACGGAGCGAACGCCCTGGAGGCTCTACGCGACACCCCCTTCGACGTGATGCTGATCGACCACCGCATGGCCGGCATGAGCGGGACGGAGTTCTACGAGGCGGCGGTCGAGTTCCGGCCCGAGATGGCCCGCCGCGCGGTCTTCATGAGCGGCGACGTACTCAACCCCCACCTCAGGGGCTTCGCCACCGACCGCGGCATCCGCCTGCTGGCCAAGCCGTTCGACATCGAGGCCGTGGTCAGGGTCGTGAGGGAGGTGCTGGCCACCGGCGGAGGCGGCGGGGCGGAGGAGTAGAGCCCCGCGCCGGGGCGATTCTGCCTACTCCCGCTCGGCCGAGACCATCAGGGCCAGAAGGCGGTCGGCGGCCGCGTACGGGTCCAGCTCGTGGGCGGCCACGGCCCGCAGCAGCTCGGCGGCCACCGGCGCCGCTTCGATCGTGCGGGCCCGCTCGCGGAGGCGGTCCGCCAGCACGGCCCAGACCTGAGCCTCGGCCCGGGTAAGGCGGTTGGCGTCGCCGGCCGCCCCGGCGGCTCCGCGGTGGCGGTCGATAGCGGCCAGCAGATCGGCTACTCCTTCTCCGGTCGCGGCGGTGGTCAGCAGGACCTCCGGCCGCTTGGGGGCAGGTCCACCCGGCCGCGCCTCGCGCGGCGCGTCGGCCAGCATCGCCCGCAGCTGGCTCGCCGTCCGCTGCGCCCCTGGGCGATCGCCCTTGTTGACAACGACGATGTCGGCGACCTCCAGCAAGCCGGCCTTGATGGCCTGGATCTCGTCGCCCATCTCCGGAGCCTCCACGACGACGGTGGTGTCGGCCGTGGCGGCGACCTCGACCTCGCTCTGGCCCGTGCCTACGGTCTCGATCAGGACGACGTCGAAGCCGACTGCGTCGAAGACCGCCGCGGCCGCGGTCGTGGCGTAGGCCAGCCCGCCGGAGTGGCCGCGAGAGGCCATGGAGCGGATGAAGACCCCGTCGTCTCCGGCGTAGGCCTGCATCCGGACCCGGTCGCCCAGGACGGCGCCGCCGGTGATGGGGCTGGAGGGGTCCACGGCCACGACCGCCACGGGTCGTCCGGAGCGGCGCAACTCCCCGATGAGCGCCGCCACCAGGGTGCTCTTGCCCGCCCCCGGGGGCCCCGTCACGCCGATCAGCTGAGCACGGCCGGCCCTGGGGTAGAGCTGCCGCAGCGCAGCTTCGGCCAGCGGGGTGCGGTTCTCGACGGCGGTCAGGAGACGGGCCAGGGCGCGACGATCGCCGCTCAGGGCCGCCTCGCTCAGCTCCCCCGCTCGCTCCACGGCCGTGCCCACTCCGCCCTAGTCCCGCGGCCGGGCGTTGGCGCGCACAAACTCGGCGACCTGGGCGATGGTGGTTCCCGGGCCGAAGACGGCGGTCACTCCTGCCTTCCTGAGTGAGGGAACGTCCTCGTCCGGGATGATGCCCCCGGCCACGACCAGCACGTCGCTCATCCCCTTCTCCTTGAGCAGGCCGCAAACCTTGGGCAGCAGGGTCTGATGGGCGCCCGACAGGATGGACAGCCCGACCACGTCCACGTCCTCCTGCAGGGCGGCCGTGACGATCATCTCGGGTGTCTGGCGCAGGCCGGTGTACACCACCTCGAAGCCTTCATCACGGAGGCCGCGGGCGAGCACCTTGGCGCCGCGGTCGTGCCCGTCGAGACCCGGCTTGGCAATGAGCACCTTGATCGGTCGGTCGGTCATGCCCGCATCATAACGGGCTGCCCACCTACAGCGGCCAGCGCGGCGAGTCATTCTCCTCAGCCGCCACGTGGATGCGCACCCCGCGCCCGCGCCCGCACAGCTGACAGGCCGGGGTGAGGATCTGGTGGTGCGCACTTCCGCAGTAGATGGGCGGCACGGCCTGGAAGGCGTGAGGAAGCCGCGGGTCGGGGACCCACGGCTTCGTTTCGGATCGTCGGTTCGGCGTTGGGTGCATCGAGCGACCCTCCGGGGCTAGAAGCCCCAGCGAGGGGACTCGTCGACCTCCACGCCCTGATGGACGGGATCGTTCTTGCTACGAGCGCAAACCGCGCAGGGGCCGCCCGGCACGGCTTCCTGGAAGAGATGCCGTTCTTTCGGATCGGGCCCCTGAGCCTGCTTGTTGCCCTCGTTCCTGCGGGCGTTACGGAAGTTCATGGTCTCCCCGTTCTGGATCTCGAGCGCCGCATGCCGGTCTTCGGCGCCTCGGTAATCCAGACGAGATGGACCGCTCGGTTGTTCGATTGTCCGGCTCGCCCACGCCCGGCCTAGAGGCCCCAGCGCGGCGATTCGAAGTCGGCCTCGATCTCGCCCTCGACATGAATGCGATCCTCGCGGGGCTTCCTGCAAAGGCCGCACATGAGGGCCCGACTGGCCGGCACGGGGGGCGGCGTGTAGGGCCCGCCCATGTGCGACGTGAAGGGCTCGGTGACCGGAGGGATCTCCATCTCCTGGAAGACGTGTGGCCGATTCGCGGCCGGAGCCGCGATGTCGCGCCTGGATTCGATCTGCTGGACCATGGCATTCCACTTTCCGCTTGTCTCTCGATAACCCTCGAGAGAACGCGTTAATGGTCGCTCAATCGTCGCCCGCCCCTGTGCCAGGCCCGGCTCTGTTCCGCGCTGAGGATCATTCGCAGCCGGGCTCCGGCATCCCGCCTTCCGGATCCAGCCGGTCAGGCCTGCCTGTCTCCCCGCTCGAGGTGAGCCATGAACTCGTCGCGGGTGCGCTGGTTGGTTCGGAAGCAGCCCAGGACGCTGCTGGTGACCATCGTCGCGCCGCGCTTCTGAATGCCGCGCATGGCCATGCACAGATGCTGGGCTTCGATGACCACGGCCACGCCCTGGGGATCGAGCCGCTCCTGGAGGAAGTCGGCGACCTGCTGGGTCATGCGCTCCTGGACCTGCAGCCGCCGGGCGTACATCTCCACGACCCGCGGAATCTTGGACAGGCCCACGACCTTCCCTCGCGGGACATAGCCCACCGAGGCCGTGCCGAAGAAGGGCAGCATGTGGTGCTCGCACAGCGAGTAGAAGGGGATGTTCTTGACCACGACCATCTCGCTGTAGCCGACATCGAAGATGGCGCCGTTGATCAGCTTGTCCGGGTCGACCAGGTAGCCGCAGGTCAGCTCCAGCCACATGCGGTGCATCCGCTCAGGCGTGCGCAGGAGCCCCTCGCGATCGGGGTCCTCGCCGATCTCGGTCAGGATCCGGCGCACGGCCTCCTCGATCCCACCCGCCGGGCGGCTCTCAGCGGGCGCGCCCGCGCCTGTGTCGCCGTGCTCGATCTGCTCCACGATCTGGCGCACGCGGGCTTCCAGGTCGTCGCAATCTCCCTGACCGCGCTTGTCATCCGGCATGACTGCTCTCCTTCGCGGCCATCGTAGCGCCAGCGCTGCCAACGCGCGGCCGGGGCCGTAGCATAGGCGCATGGTGAAGCACCGCCGGGGCAGCGTCAGCTGGCGAGCCCGCGAGACGGCAGACCGCGCCGCCTTCCACGATTCCGTGGAGCGGGCCCTTGCGGCCGTGCCCCCGCCATTCTCGCGCGCCCTGGACGAGGTAGCGATCGTGGTGGAGGACCGCCCCAGCGCCGAGCAGCGCCGCTCGGTCGGCCTGCGGCCCGGCGACGACCTGTACGGGCTGTTCGAGGGCGTGCCGCGAACCGAATGGGCGGCCGACTGGGCTCCCTTCCCGAACAAGATCTCGCTCTTCCGAATCGCCCTCGAGGAGGATTTCCCGAACGAGGCCGCCCTGGAGAAGCAGATACGAGTGACGGTCCTGCACGAACTGGCCCACTACCTGGGCATCGACGACGACCGCCTCCACGAGCTGGGCATGGGGTAGGAGCTTCGCTCTAGCCGACCAGCGGCGGGATGTCGAGCGGAGCCGCGCCCGCCAACAGCTCGCCGAGCCGGGCCGGGTCTACGTTGCCGCCGCTGAGCACCACGCACACCCGCTCCCCGTCGCGGATCGGAACATCGCCGAACAGCACCGCCGCCAGGGCGGCCGCACCAGCCGGCTCCACGAGCTGCTTCATCCGCTCCAGGGCGAAGCGCACCCCGGCCAGGATCGTGGCGTCGTCGATCAGCAGCACGCCGTCCAGGTAGCGATGGGCCATGGCCAGGGTCCACTCCCCGGCGAACGGCGAGCCCAGGCCGTCGGCGACAGAGACGGGCTGGATCGTGACCGGCTTGCCCGCCTTCAAGGCCAGCGTCATCGAGTTGGAGGTCACCGGCTCCACGCCGTAGACGCGGATCTCGGGCCTGGTCTCCTTGAGCGCGGCAGCCGTCCCGGTGCACAGCGCTCCACCGCCGATGCCCGCCACCACCACGTCCACGTCCGGCAGATCGTCCAGGATCTCCAGGCCGATGGTCCCCTGCCCGGCAATGATGGCCGGGTCGTCGAAGGGAGGAACGAACGCCAGGCCCCGCTCGGCCTGGATCTCGTCCATGCGGGCCCAGGTCTCCCCGACGTGCTGGCCGAAGAGGATCACTTCAGCGCCGTAGCCACGGCAGGCCTCGACCTTGGAGCGCACGGCGCCCGCCGGCATCATGACCACGGCATGCGCCCCGGCCTCGTGAGCGGCCAGCGCCACCCCCTGGGCATGATTGCCCGCCGAGAGGGTGATCACCCCCGCAGCCCGCTCGTCCGCCGTCAGGGCCTCCATCTTGTTGAGCGCGCCGCGGATCTTGAAGGCGCCTGTCCTCTGCAGGTTCTCCGCCTTGGCGTAGACGCGCCCGTCGGCGGCGGCGATCCCGCGCGCCGCGAGGACGCGGCCGGCCGTCGATGACGACAGAATTGGCGTGCGGTCGATCCGCCCTTCCAGTACGCCTCGGGCTTCATGGAACCGCTGCAGGGGAACGATGCGTTCTGACATGGGCGAAGTATGAGGCCGCACGGAACGTCGCTGCATCGACGCAACCTGAGGGCAGCGTCGAGCATCGGATGTAGCAGAGGCACCAGGGGAGGCAGATGGAGCGCAGCCGCGTGGACAATGCCACGGTTCTGGCCATCTTCAACCCGCTCGGCCTGGTGGACCTGGAAGGCTAGCGGCCGGGCCGTGGCAAGCTGCTTGCGTATTTGCGCAACTTACTGTAGGATCTCTGCATGCTCGAAGTAAGCGAACTCGAGGCAACGCGGCAACGATCGGCGGCGGTGGCCAGGGCCCTGGCCGATCCGAAGCGATTGTGCGTCCTGCAGTGCCTCGCGCGAGGCGAGATGTCGGTCCGGGACCTGTCCGAGAGAGTCGGCTGCCAGGTCCCGAACATGAGCCAGCATCTGGCCGTGCTTCGGAACTCGGGCCTGGTCCTGACCAGGCGCGACGGCAACACAATCTACTACCGGCTCGCGGACACGCGGATCACGGACGCCTGCGAGCTACTCCAATCGATCTCAGGCTGACCGCCGAGGCCGGCACGTAGCCGCAAGGCAGAAAGGACCAGATGGCCGACGTCAGAGAAGTAACGGACGAGACCTTCGAAGAGATCGTCCTCAACGCGGAGCGGCCGGTGATCGTCGACTTCTGGGCGGCCTGGTGCCAGCCGTGCCGCATGGTCGCCCCGGAGCTCGAACGCATCGCCGAGAAGTACGCCGGCGCAATCGATATCGTCAAGATGGACGTGGACGCGAACCCGGGCGTCTCCCAGGCGCTCCAGATCGCGACTCTGCCTACGATCGCCTTCTTCCGGCCCGGACTCCAACCCATGGCGGTGGTCGGAGCCCGTCCTGCGGAGCAGATCGAAGCGGTCTTCGGCCTTTCGCAGTACGCTCCGGTCGCCAACTAGGCACCCACCGAATTCGAATACACCCCCGGGGCCTCCCCCTCGGCCCCGTATACGACCCCGGCCTGCCCCCTCGGCCGGGGTCGTTCTTTGCGCCGCGAGGCAGGCAGGCGGTCAGCGGCCGGCGGCGGTCAGGATCGCTCTCAGCTCCGCCACGTGCTCCGCGTAGTGCTCGGTGGTGTTCTGGAGCAGCGTCTTCAGCGCGGCCTCGTCCTTGAGCCAGCGCGCCTCAGGGATCACCGTCAGGTAACCCCGCAGATCGCCCGGCAGGGACTCGAAGCGCTGTCGCACCTCGGCCATCGGCAAGGCCGCCCACTCGGCCTGGATGGCCGCATTGACTGCGTCGCCCTCCGTCTCCCAGCTACGGCCCAGCTCGCGCAGGCGCTCCATGGTTGGGCTCTCCGGGCCTACGGCCAGCTCCCGGGCGATCTCGAGCCACCACCCTATCCAGGCGCACAGGTGGGCCATCAGGTCGCGGCCGGTCCAGTCGTGGGCACCCTCGACGGCCGCCTGCAGCTGCTCGTCCGTCAGTTCGAGCAGGGCCTCGAAGGGACGCCAGGCCTCGCGTTCCTCCTCCAGGTAGGACAGTCCGTTGGCGTACATGCCGCTCCTCCGAGGTAAGCCGGACGGGGGTGCTAGGTATGACCCGCCCAAATGGGTGGTGCGCCGACGCGCCTTACTTAGTGGCTGCCCCGGACACGCACGTACGGGCCATTGTAGAAGCGGGATTCCCGAGTAGGGTTGTCACTGGCCGCCGGCGACACCACTGGACGAAGAGCCAGGGCGTCGGATACGGGCCGAGGCTCTCGCAGACCGCCGTCTTTTTCGCGACCTGGAGATCGCCGAGGAGGCTGCCGGCCTCGACTACGACCCGAGCAACCATGGAGCAGCCGGCCCATCAAGGCTCTTCGGTCGGCGGCCGGGACTCATTTCTGGCGGGTGAGCGACCCGTCCGGGCATCCCGGGCGGGTCGTTTCTCCATCTCCGAGCCAGTTCGCGGCCGGCACCTCAGCCTCGCGGGACGCTCGTGTCCAGCCGCCGTCGCCTTGCCCGACCCCTGCGCTCCAGGTGGCTCAGCACGACTCGAGCGGCCAGCAGTAGCTCGGGGTCGCGGTTCACGGTCCGAACCAGCCACTCGAGATAGGTCGGCTCCAGGTCCGCCACGTCGCCCACGGCCAGGCCGGCGAACTTGCCGAAGCCGACGGGCGTGGCCAGGGCCTCGGCCAGGCCGGGCAGGTCGCCTTCCAGGGAGGGGCCGGCGCGGCGTTGCGTCGGGCCGCTGGGAGTCGAGGCCCGCGGCGCTTCTCGAGCCTCCACGTAGCGCGGCATAGGGGCATGGCCGGGCAGCGGGCTGCGCCGCGTCGGATGCAGGGTGGAGTTGCGAGGGTGGTACAGGGCGCTGGTGTCGATACGGGCCGTGACGGGCCGCGTACGGTGGCTCGTCGCCCGGGTGCCGTGCTCAACGGCCGGGCCCTCCGCCTGCTGGGCCTCCAGGGGCCCCAATGGGCTGGCCCCGCGCGTCCTGGCCGCCTCGTCGCGGAAGCGCCGCCGGCTGACGAGATCCTTCAGCTCCAGGTAAGCGGCGTTGATCTCGACCATCTGCCGCGTGGCGCGCCTCTCCAGCGCCGCGTCGCCGCTCGTCAGGTCCGGGTGGTGCTGGCGCGCCAGCCGACGCCAGGCGCTCCGGATCGCGGCGGTCGTGGCGTCGAGCGGCAGCTCCAGAACGTCGAACGGGTTGCGATGCGGCATCCCCTCAGTCTACCTGGACCGCCGCCGCGGCCCCCGGGACGGGCCAGTCGAGGCCGGCGCTTGACAGCCGCGCCCGGGTGGCGTCCCCTACCCTCATGCTGTCGCTATTCAGGCCTCGCAACTTCGCCTTCGCCGGGCTGGCCGCCGGCGCCCTGTCCTTCGGTCTCGCCTATCGCTTCGCCCTGCGCTACAGGGCGCGAGCCGGGCTGCCGGTCCGGAGCCCCGTCGAGGGCACACCGGCGGATCTCGGGCTCGTCTCCGAGCTTGTTTCGATACCCGGACCGCCGGGCGGACCGGACACGCTGGCAGCCTGGTGGATCCCGGCCGTCGGCGCCAGCAAGCGCGCCGTCAAGCCACACCCGGCCGTGGTTATCCTTCACGGCTGGGAGTCGAATCGCGGCCGTTCGCTGGCTCACGTCCGCTACCTGCACGCCTCCGGCTTCCACTGCCTGGCCATCGACGCCCGGGGCCACGGCGACAACCCACCGGAGGAAGTGGCCATCAGCGTGCCCGAGTTCGCGGCAGATGCCGCCGCGGCAGCGCGTTGGCTGGCCGCCCGCCCCGACGTATCGGGGGTCGGACTGATCGGCCACTCCATGGGCGGGGCCGGGGTGATCGCGGCGGCCGCGCTGGAACCGGTTGTCGGCGCCGTGGTCGCCATGTCCGCCCCGGCCGACCCGGTGCGCATGACCCGCCGAACCTTCGAGCTGGCGGAGATGCGGATCCCGGGGCCCATCGCCATGCCCCTGGCGGCCCTGACGGCGGCCGTGTTGCTGGTCGCGCGGCGGCACTCGATCGAGGACGCCAGCGCCTCCACCGCCGCCGCCCGCTACAGCGGACCGCTCTTCCTGATCCACGGCGAGGATGACCGCGCCGTACCCGTCTCCCACCTGACGCTGATCGCCGACGCGGCCCGCAAGCAGCGCCGCCGGCCCGGCTCGGCCGAGGTCGAAACACTGGTGCTGTCCGGCTTCGGCCACCGCTGGCTCTACGAAGCCCCGGAGATGCGGCGCCGCGTGGCCTCGTTCCTGGCCCGGTCGCTGGGTGGAGCCGTCACGCCACACAAAGCCGGCGAACTGGCCGCCGCCTGCGTAGTGGAGCGGCCGGCCAACCCCAGCTTCGGCTATGGCGCTATCCCCGACCTCGCGCCCGTCGCCGACCCCACCCGCCCCCGCTAGACCGGAGCAGCCATGAACACCTGGACCGCCATCGACACCACGAGGGCCGTGCGCAAGTTCGCCGACCGCCCCCTGGAACCGGAGCACCTGCAGCGGATCCTCAATGCCGGGCGCCGCGCCGGCAGCTCGAAGAACCAGCAGCGCTGGGACTTCGTGGTCTGCACCGACCGGGCGCACCTCGAGCAGCTTGGGGGCCTCGGCGAGAACGCGGCACATCTGGCCGGTGCCGCCGCGGCGATCGCGCTGGTGACGCCCGACCCCGGCACAGTGGA
The DNA here is from genome assembly GCA_034430475.1 of Chloroflexota bacterium. Taxonomy (GTDB): domain Bacteria; phylum Chloroflexota; class Limnocylindria; order Limnocylindrales; family CSP1-4; genus Fen-1039. The sequence goes on from DAOUEA010000055.1 coordinate 39,850, forward strand.
CGCCCCCCTCTCGGTCATGTGGGACCTGGGCCGGGCCGCCCAGAACATGACCCTGGCGGCCTGGGAGCTGGGGATCGGCAGCGTGCCGGCAACGATCCATCGCCAGGACATGGTCAAGGATCTGCTGGGCCTGCCGGACGGCTACTGGTGCGAGTTCATCCTCTCGTTCGGCTATCCGGCCAACCCCGAAGCCCTCACCTGGCCGAAGCGCAAGGGGCGGAAGTCATACGAGGAGGTCGTGCACTGGGAGCGGTGGGGCGCTCAGGCGGCCTCCGGGCAGCCACCCGAGACGGAGAAGTAGCGAGCCGGCCCCGGAGTACATGGGATTCGGGGCGTGCCTGGACGGCCCTACGTGCGACGTCAACCGGCAATCATGACCTGGTAGAAGTGCGCAGTATCGCCTAGGTCCAGCGGAAGAAGCGGGCCGTGATGCCGAGACAGACCACGAGCCAGCCGACAAGGATGGCCACGTCCATCGCCATCGGCGCGACCATCGTCCCGTGGACCATCTCCTGGCGCATCGCGTCGGCGAGGTAGGTCAACGGCAGCAAGCGGCCGATGGACTGCAGGAAGCCGGGCAAGAACTCGAACTGGAAGAAGATGCCCGAGAGGAACATCATCGGGATCTGGACGAGCTGCACGACGCCGCTGGCCTGCTCTTCGGTCCGAAGGAATGCCGCAAGGGCGTAGCCCAGGGCGAGGAACGCGGCCGCTCCGAGCAGCACCAGGAAGGCAACGACCAGGATGCTGCCGAGGATCTTGACGCCGAAGAGCGCGACGCCTATCCCGATTATCAGGACCGCGTCGATGATCGCCACCAGCAGGCGCTCGAAGACGTGGCTGACGACCAGCTGCCAGCGTGACAGGGGGGTCGCGCCCAGGCGCTTGAGGATGCCCTTCTCTCGCTGCTGAACCAGCGGGATGCAGGCGAAGACACCGAGCTGCATCAAGGCCATGGCCAGGATGCTCGGGACCAGGTAGCCGGCGGCCGTCAGAGCCTCGGACTCGAGTGTCAGGTTCGAGACGGTCAGGACCACGGGCGCACCGGCCAGGGTCAGGTTGTACTGGTTGGCAATCTCACTCGCGACCCTCTCCACGATCTGATTGACCTGGGATGCCGTGGGGTCGATGTAGAGCTGGATCGAGGCAGGGTTGTCTCCCGAGGCCTCCAGAAGCCCCTTGGGGATGACGATGACGGCCGAGACCTGCCCGTCCTTCATCGCCTGCTTCTCGTCCTCGAGGGTCCCGACCTCCAGGACAAGCAGGCCCGAGTTCTCGAATGCCTCCTGGAGCTTGGCAGTGGCGGGGTTGTTCTCCTCGTTGACGAAGCCAACGGTGATCTTGGTCTCCCCGGAGCCGGAGAAGATGGCCCCGAAGAGGAGCACGAACATGATCGGGAACATGACTGCCCAGAAGAGGGCCGCCCGATCACGAAGCAGACTCTTGACGTTGGCGACCGTAAGGCGCCACAGGGTTCTCATCTGTCGCCTCCTAGTCGCGCAGGGCTCGACCGGTCAGGTCGAGGAAGACATCTTCGAGCGTGGCCTGGCGAACGCCCAGGTTGTGCGGCTCGACCTTCAGCCGGTCGGCCATTGCCAGCAGCGCACCGATGGTGGCCGGCACGTCCTTCGAGTAGAGGACTGTCTGGCCGTCCTCCTGGGCCGCATGGGTAACCCCGCCCAGCTTGGAGAGCTGAGCCGGCGACAGGCTGGGATGGGTGTCGAAGAAGACCGCCCGCTCTTTGAAGCGCTTGCGGATCAGTTCGTTCACCGTGCCGATCTCCAGGATGTGGCCGTGATCCATGATGGCCACCCGGTCGCACAGCTCGGCGGCCTCCTCCATGTAGTGGGTCGTGAGCATCACCGACTTGCCGCTGCTCTGGAGATCCTTGACAAGATCCCAGATGGAGCGCCGAGCCTGCGGATCCAGGCCGGTGGTGGGCTCGTCGAGGAAGACCAGCTCCGGGTCGTTGACCAGCGACAGGGCGATGGACAGACGCTGCTGCTGGCCGCCCGAGAGGTCCATCGAACGGGCTCCGGCGCGCTCGTCCAGGTCCACCTTGTCGATCAGCTCGCCCGTCGACAGGTGCCGGCGATAGATGCTTCCGAAGAGGTCTATCAGCTCGTGGACCGTCAGCCGCGGATAGAGCGCTACCGTCTGCAGCTGGACCCCGATGCGTTCTTTGATGGCGTCGGCGTTGCGCAGAACGTCCATGCCCAGGACCCGGACCTGCCCCGAATCCGGTTTGCGCAGTCCCTCCAGGATCTCGATGGTGGTTGTCTTGCCGGCCCCGTTGGGACCGAGCATGCCGAAGACCTCCCCGCGCCCGACCGAGAAGCTGATCCCGTCGACGGCCTGCACGTCGCCGTAGGACTTGCGCAGGTCGGACACGGAGATGACAGGCTCGCTTGTCTGAGACATGTCGACTCCCTGCTGCAGCCGGTGCCTTCTCCATCGCGCGGCTGCCTGCGTCGAGTCTAGCCTGCCGGTCTGAGCAACAGGTCGGCAGATTCGCCACCCAGGATCGCGAAGCCGAGGCGCTCGTAGAGGCCGACTGCCCGCGGCTTGTCCGAGTACACGCCCAGGTAGACCAGGTCAAATCCCGCCTCGAGGGACTCCGAGACCATCAGGCGCGTCAGGTAGGTGCCCAATCCCAGGCCGCGCCACGGCGGCCGCGTGCCGATCGACGACAGGTAGCTGGCGCCCTCGAAAGTGTAGCGCTGGCCCGTGGCGACGGGCTCATCCTCCACGGTGATCACGTAGGCGTGGAAGACCGGGCGCTCCAGGGTCAGGCCGATCTCCCGCTGCAGATTGGCCCGCCGCGCCTCAGGCAGGCTGAACGCGGCTTCGATGACCCTGGCGATGGTCTCCGCCCGGGGCTGGACCTGCTCCGGCGGGGTGCAATTCCAGTGGCTGACCACGGCCCCCGGCGGCAACGGCTGCAGTGGCTCCTCCCTGGAGTCGCGCACGAGCAGCATGTCGTAGCCCCCGCCCTGGTTCACGAAGCCATTGGCCGTCAATCGGGCCACGAGATCGGGCGGCTGGCTGAGCCCCGGGACGGCCCATACGTGGGGCCAGCGCCCCAGCGAGGTGAAGAGCTCGTTCGTCTCGCGGAGGCGGGCGTCGAACTCGGCCGACACCTCCGGCCAGCGCACGGCCACGAGGCGGTTGAAGAACGGGTCGCGCTCCATTGCCGAGTACAGCATCACCGCGTCGCCCAGGTCCCGCCAGCTGCGCCCCGGGATGGCCACCGCCCTGGCCTGGTGGATCTCCAGGAAGCGCAGAGTCTCGACCGAGAGCCCGTGCCAGGGATCGCTGCGCTGCGGCAATGCCATCGTCTCTACCCCTGTCTACGGAGGGTGGTGCCGCCGGCCCCAACCGATCCCCCGGCCAGCCCGACGGACCCAGCCTCCTAGGTGCCCTGGGTCTCCCAGCGCTCGAGTGCCCGTGCCCAGCGCTCAGCCGTGCGGGCCGGGCGCATGCGCTGGCGATGAGCCCGGTCCCTCTCGAGACTCTCACGGACCGGGCGCAACAGGGTCAGCCAGCCGCCGACCCGCTCCGACGACAGTTCCTGGATCGCGACCACGTCACCCACTATCCCGCTCCGCAGGCCACGCCAGACGATCCTCAGACCCTGGCCGTCGGTCTCGAGCGAGGCCTGGGTTGCCGGCCCGCCGAGCCTGGTGCCGAGCGTCAGGAAGCGCGGCCACTCGGCGACCCCTTGGGGATCCTCGAGAGCCTCGATCAGGCGGCTGACGATCCACCACATGCCGTCCGACCCAAGGTCGATCCGTCCGCCGCCGCCATCGATGGCCTCCAGGCGGCCGTCGCCCCGCTCGTCCATGTGGAGCGCCAGCCCCGTGGGCGATCCGGGCAGCGAGAAGGACACGGGCTCGACCGGCACGGTCGGCACGGGCGCGTCGCCAGGAAACTCCACCGTCGCCCCGGAAGTGGCCCCCGCGATGGCAACCGGAGGCTCGTCCTGGCCGGAGACCCCGGTCAGCTCTCGCACCACCCGGACCAGGTCCTCGTCCGTGGGGCGCGACGTGACTCCCCGGGTCGAGCTCGGCCCGGACTCGAACAAACGGCCGTCATCGCCGCCCGGCCGGCGGGTCATGACCTTGACGGTCTGCCCTTCCACGTCGGCCTCAAGCGCCTCTCCTCCAGCGCCGGGTCCCATCCGCTCCACGACACCTCCTGGTTTCGGCCACGCGAGCCTCTCCGCTCGCGCAGCCGCGTGCCCGCACAGACGCCCCCCGTTGAGCCTCCGCGGCGCACCCGGTTACCTCCGGTGGCTGCACAGCCTACATGAATCGGCGGCCTCGGGTGGGACTTTCGGCGCATATGGCATAGGACTTTGGGGGCATACGGGTTCGAAGCCACCTGGGGAGGCCGGAGTCCCGGCAGCCGCCTCCTCGGGGCAGCCGCCCCTATACTCCGTAGAACCGCCGGTCGATGCCGACCGGCGAACCGTGTTTCGAGGAGTCCCTGCCATGTCCACCGGCGACAAGCCCACCGCCTCCCCCTCTGCCGCCTCCACCGGCGGAACGCCGGAGATGGCCCTGGCGGCGGCGGGCGACTACGCCGCGATCTCCAAGCCGCACCTCTCCCCGATCCTGGGCCGCTACTACGAGCGCAGCTGGGAGCGGGGCGAGGGTCACACTCTGTACGACTCCTCGGGACGGGGCTTCCTGGACTTCGCCTGCGGCATCGCGACCACGTCGCTGGGGCACCACCACCCGGCCGTGACCCAGGCCATCAAGGACCAGGCCGACAAGCTGCTCCACATCTGCAACGCCCTCGGCTACCTGGAACCGGTGGGCCAGCTGGCCACGATGCTGGCTGAGGTCTGCCCCAAACCGCTCGACACGGTCTTCTTCGGCAACAGCGGGGCAGAGGCGGTGGAGGCCTCGCTGAAGCTCGCCCGGCGCGTGACCGGTCGGCCCGGGATCGTGGCCTTCCGGGGCGCCTTCCACGGCCGGACCTTCGGCGCGGCCTCGATCACCAGCTCGAGCATCAGCTACCGTCTCGGCTACGAGCCGCTGCTGCCGTCCGTCTACCTGACTCCCTACCCCAACGTCTATCGCTACTTCGGTGAAGACGAGGAGGCCGCCACGGCCGGCGCCATGGGCGCCCTGCGAACGCTGTTCGCCCACGAGATCCCGGCCACCTCGGTGGCGGCGATCATCATCGAGCCCATCCAGGGCGAGGGCGGTTTCAGCCCTGCTCCCCTGAGCTTCCTGCGCGAGCTGCGGGCCCTGTGCGACGAGCACGGGATCCTGCTGATCTGCGACGAGATCCAGTCGGGCATCGGCCGGACGGGCAGGATGTGGGCCTTTGAGCATGCCGGCATCGTCCCGGACGTGATCTGCCTGGCCAAGGCGCTGTCCAACGGCCTGCCTATCGGGGCCATTGTCAGCCGCCGCGATCTACAGGAGCGCTGGGGAGTGGGGGCCCACGGGACCACCTTCGGCGGCAATCCGGTGTCGTGTGCGGCAGGCATCGCCGTTCTCGAGACGATCAGCCGTCAGGGGCTGGTGGCCAACTCCGAGGCCCGCGGCCAGGAGCTGATGACTGCGCTGCAGGGCCTCATGGCGAAAGACGAGCGCATCGGCAACGTCCGCGGGCGGGGGCTCATGGTGGGTGTGGAGATGGTCAAGGACCGCGCCACTCGAGATCCCGACACGGCCACCGGGGAGGCGCTGGTCCAGGCCTGTGCCGATCAGGGGTTGCTGGTGCTCAACTGCGGCATGCACCACAACGTCATCAGGTTCCTGCCCCCGATCGACACTGCAAGCGAAGAGATCGCCCAGGGCGTGGAGATGTTCGGGGCAGCGCTGCGGAGCGTGCCGGGCGCCTGACCGCGCTTGTGAGCTAGCGGTTCCGGGCCAGGAAGGCCATCACGTCTTCCAGACGGAAGCGCCGGTCGCCCCGCTTGCAGACACGGTAGAAGGGCAGTTCGCCGCGATCTCCGAGGCGCTTCACGGTGTTGACATGCAAGTGAAGCATCTCGGCCACCTCGCTTGCGGTGAGCATCGGACCGAGTTCGTTGGCCGCCATGGAAGCCATAGGTTTCCTCTGCGTCTCCATCGGCTCTGAGTAAGTCCCCTGAACAGGCGACGGCTACGCTTCCGGACTGGAAGCGACGCGAACCGTACAAAGTCCACTCAACTGCCACAAGCCGTACTTTCTGGCGGGCGCCACCGGTACCGGCCCGCATGCCCCGGCTCGACCGCGCCCGTCCCGGGGTCGCGAGGGGCCTCCGGCGGCAGTACCATCGATCGCCGAGGAGGCTAGACGGAGGGCCGATGCGGGGTTTCGTCGGATCCAGGGTCCCGGCCCGGGTGACAGGTCGGGCCACTGCGATTGCGCTGGTCGCCAGCGTCGCCTCGGCATGCGGATCCGGGCCCGTGGCGACAGGATCGCCGGTGGCGACCGCCACACCGATGCCCTGGACCCCGTCCGCGCCCGTCACGCCCGAGCCCACCGCGGCACCGGTCGGCCTGCCGCTGGCCGTCGTGGCCCGCTATGACGACCTGCGGCCGAACGTGACCCTCGACGCCCTGAGCTCGGCGGTCTCGGCGGGCACGGTCCTGCTCCCGTGCGAGGTGACCTCCCTGACGCTCGACGGCGTGGCCCTGGTCCCGGGCCCCGGCACGAACTGCCTGCCGGCGACGCAGATCCCCGACGCCGTGGTGGCCCCCGCCTCAGCCGCGGCCTCCGCCTCAGCCGCGGCCTCCGTCTCAGCGGCGGGCGGCTTGCCGGCCGGCGCGCTGGCCCTGCTGCCGCCCGGTTTGGTGGCGCCTCAACTCAAGGTCCTGCCCATCGGCGAGGCGGACCTGTTCGGGGCACCGAAGCACCGGGCGCTGCAATACCCGCTGCAGGCGATCGCCTCGCCGGAGATCGCCGGCTCGGCCTACGACGCCGCCGACATCAGGACGCTCATCTCAACCGGCGACACGTGCCCCGACCGCGGCTTCAGCTTCCTCGCCGTGACCCACAAGAAGGGCTGGGACTGGACCCTCTCGGGCGGCAGCGCGACCTATACCGGGTTTCGTCTGGACACTCAGTACCGCGGCCCCCACCAGGGCGGCTGGCTCGTGCCCAACATTCGCGTCGGGCGCGACAGGGGAAAGGTCGCCGATCTCATCTCCGACAACGACGTCAGCGCCAACGACTTCGAGTGCCCGATGCTGTCCGGCTGGGTCCAGCACAACGGCGGCCTGATCTTCACCATCGACCCGCGCGTGGCCCCGCTCCTCGCCGAGAAGGGCGGCGTGAAGGTCGTGACCCTCGGCTCCAACCACATCACCAACGGCGGTCTGGATGGCGTCAGGCAGACGCTGCGCTACCTCGATGCAGCAGGGATCAAGCACACAGGCGCCGGCCTGACGCTCGAGGACGCGCTCGCGCCGGCGGTCGTAGACGTTCGAGGCGTCCGGTTCGCCTTCGTCGGCTGGGACGACATCAAGGGCTCCGCGGCGGCCACAGCGAGTCGTCCCGGCGTAGCCCCCATGACCGACGAGAACCTGTGCGCCTCCCTGCAGGCGGCTCGCAAGGTCGCCGACGTCGTGGTCGCCATGCCCCAGTGGGGCTGGCCGGAGTACCACAACGACATCACGCAGGCCCAGGTCGCCCAGCGCGCCAGGATGTACGAGTGCGGAGCCGACCACATCCTGGGCAGCGGCACCCACTGGGCCTCCTGGGCCTCGATCCTGCCCGGGCCGAACGGGCCCCAGTTCGCCATCGGCAGCCACGGCAATTTCTTCTTCGACCAGAACTGGAGCCAGGAGACGATGGAGGGCGTGGTCGTAGAGGCCACCTTCTCCGAAGCCCGGCTGGTGCAGGTCAGGCTCCACCCCTATGTCGTCGCATACGGGGCTCAGCCGAACCTGCTCGACCCGAGCGGGGACGGCCGCTATGTCATGCAGCGCGTCTGGTCGGCCAGCGAGGTGCGCTGACCGGGCGGGCGTCGATGAAGGGGCCGCCGGGGCGGCCCCCTGTCAGCTGGGCGAAGCCGTGACCTCGGCCGATGGCGAAGCCGTGACTTCGGCCGATGCGGACCCCGATGCGGACGCTGTCGGCGTGGGAGTTGGGCACGGCGGGAGCGTCGGCTCGAGGCTTCCGGAGGCGCCGGCCGAAGCGGACGCACCGGGCGAAGCCGACATACCGGGCGACTCCGGGCCGACCGGTATGCAGGCAGCGGACGGCAGCGGCAGCTCCGACGGCTCGGGCATAGCCGGCAGCCCCAGCGTCACCCGAATCAGAGCCCGCTCCGTCTCCCAGGTCTGATCTGCCTCCGGCAGCGTCTCCTCCATCGTCAGGATCTCTTCCGGCGTGTTGGCCTCATAGGCCGTCTTCAGCAGTTCGAGGTAGTGCTGCCCGTCCTTGATGAACAGATCCACGTAGTAGGCGGTCTCGCCGGTCTCGTCTGCCTCAGACCACCTGTCGTAGGCCTGGACGTCGTCCAGCCAGCCCTTGGTAGCGTCGTAGAAGGCCTTGTAGTCCGCCAGCTGAGCCACGAAATCGCGCCCGTGGCTGGCCAGGTCGTTGCGGGCCTGCTCGCGGGCAGGGCTCCAGCGGTCCTCGATCTGCTGCCAGCGGTCCTTCGGCTCGACGGGCGGCGGGTTGATGAAGCTGACCCAGACCCAGAGGACGGCCAGCAGCCCGAACAGGACGCCCAGCAGGGGCAGGTAGGCCGCGACCCAGCGGTACACAGTGCCGTGACGCTTCTTCTTCTTGACGGGTGCCTGGCGGGCGCGCCTGTCATCCGGCTGCACGGCCTCGACGTCCGAGAGCGGCTCCGCGCCCTCGGCCTCCGAGAGCGGCCACGACTCCGGGGCTTCCTCCAACGGGGCCTCGGACGGAGCCCCGGCCTGCGCCGCCGCCGGCTGCGGGGCGCGACTGCCGGGCTGGTGGCGATGGCGACTCCTTCGGCTGGCCGATCCCCGGCCATGCCGCGAACGGGGCGACAACTCATGACCTCCTGGAAGCTGTTGAGCGCGACCGGCCGCCGATGCGGGGCAGGCGTCGGAAGTCTAGCGCGATCCTGGGCTCGTCGCGAAGGTTGCGGATCCGTACCGAATCGCAACTAGCGTAACCTTGACCGCAACCAGCCACTCGGGGAGACTCGGCGTTCCGCTGGGTCCGAGGCTCCTGCGCGCGCAGCAGGGACCGCGCTGGGTGCACCCATGCGGCTCCCGGGCAAGCGCGCCCGCGACGAGGAAGAGACGGACTTGAGCCAGACCGGCAGGCCACCAGCCCAGGGTCTCTACGACCCCGGAGCCGAGCACGATTCGTGCGGCTTCGGCTTCGTGGTGGATATCGCCGGGCGGCCCTCTCACGACATCGTCCGGGACGCCCTGACGGTCCTGGTCAACCTCGAGCACCGCGGCGCCACTGGGTCGGAGGCGAACACCGGGGACGGAGCGGGCATCACCATCCAGATGCCCCATCGCTTCCTGGTCGAGCAGGCCGGGAAAGCCGGCGTCAAGCTCCGGGGCCGCGGCGGATACGGCACGGGGACCATATTTCTGCCGCCGGACAAACGGGCTCGAGTGGAGTGCACCAGGCTGTTCGAGCAGGCCGCCGAGCAGGAGGGGCTGCGAATCCTCGGCTGGCGCGAAGTCCCCACCGACAACTCCGGCCTGGGAGTGAGCGCCAGGGCCAGCCAGCCCCATATCCGCCAGGTCTTCGTCGATCGCCCGACGAGCCTGGTTGAGGACATGGCCTTCGAGCGCAAGCTGTACGTCGTCCGCCGCCTGGCCGAGAAAGCCGCCTCAAGGTCCGCCATCCCCGGCCGCGGCGGTTTCTACATCCCTTCGCTGAGCTGCCGGACGATCGTCTACAAGGGCATGCTCAACGCCTCGCAGCTGCGCACTTTCTACCCCGACCTGGTCGATGAGCGCGTCGAGAGCGCCATCGCCATGGTTCATTCGCGCTTCTCGACGAACACCTTCCCCTCCTGGGCGAGGGCTCATCCGTATCGCTACATCTCCCACAACGGCGAGATCAACACCCTGCGCGGCAACATCAACTGGATGCACGCCCGCCAGTCGCAGTTCTCCTCCAAGCTGTTCGGGGATGACCTGCGCAAGGCCCTGCCGGCCATCGACATCGAAGGCTCCGACTCGGCCATGCTCGACAACACGCTCGAGCTGCTGTACCTGTCCGGTCGCTCGCTGGCCCACAGCCTGATGATGATGGTCCCCGAGCCGTGGCAGCACCACGAATCGATGTCGCCCGAGAAGCGGGCCTTCTACGAATTCCACAGCTGCCTGACGGAGCCCTGGGACGGCCCGGCCTCGATCGCCTTCACCGACGGCGTCCGTGTCGGCGCCACGCTCGATCGCAACGGCCTCCGCCCAGCCCGCTACTACGTCACCTCGGACAACCGGGTTGTCATGGCCTCCGAGGCCGGGGTGCTGGACATCCCGCCGGACAAGGTAGTCGCCAAGGGCCGCCTTCAGCCGGGCCGGATGTTCCTGGTCGACACCTCGGAGCAGCGCATCGTCTCCGACGAAGAGCTGAAGCGCCGGGTCGCCACCGAGCAGCCCTACGAGGAGTGGGTTCGCGACTGGCTGGTCAAGCTGACCGAGCTGCCGCCCCCGCCGCGCGTGATCGAGCCCGACCATGAGACCGTCCTGCGCCGCCAGGAGGTCTTCGGCTACACCGCCGAGGACGTCCGGATGCAGGTCAACGCCATGGCCCAGACCGCCACAGACCCGGTGGGCTCGATGGGCAACGACACCCCCCTGGCCGTCCTTTCGGAAAGGCCGCATCTGCTCTACTCGTACTTCAAGCAGCTCTTCGCCCAGGTCACCAACCCGCCGATCGACGCCATCCGCGAGGAGATCATCACCGCCAGCGAGATGGCCGTGGGCCCGGAGGGCAACCTCCTGGAGCCCGGCCCCCGCTCGGCCCACCAGCTGGAGCTGCCCTCGCCGGTGCTCACCAACGAGGAGCTGGAGAAGATCCGGCACCTCAACAGCACCGACCCGCACGGCTTCCGGACGATCACCCTGCCGATCATCTTCCCCGTGGCAGAGGGCGGGGCCGGCCTGCGCCGGGCCATCGAGCAGGCTCGGGATCGCGCCTCCGAGGCCATCGCCGAGGGCCACAACATCATCATCCTCTCGGACCGCGGCCACAACGAAGAGCAGGCCCCCATCCCGGCCCTGCTGGCCGTGGCGGCAGTCCACCACCACCTGATCCGGTCCGGCACGCGGACCCTGGTCGGGCTGGTCGTCGAATCGGGCGAGCCGCGCGAGGTCCACCACTTCGCCCTGCTGATCGGCTACGGAGCAAGCGCCGTCAACCCCTACCTGGCCTTCGAGACGGTCCACGACCAGGTCCGTCAGGGCCTGATCCCCGGGCCGGCCGAGAAGGCGGAGAAGAAGTACATCAAGGCCCTCGCCAAGGGGATCGTGAAGGTCCTCTCCAAGATGGGGATCAGCACGACCCAGAGCTACCACGGCGCCCAGGTCTTCGAGGCGGTGGGCCTCAACCAGGATTTCGTGGACGAGTACTTCACCGGCACCCCGACCCGCATCGGCGGCATCGGCATCGATGTCGTGGCCCGGGAAGTCAGAGCCCGCCAGAACCGGGCCTACCCACCCAAGCGCCCCATCTACCACAAGCAGCTGGCCAGCGGCGGCAACATCCAGTACCGCGCCGACGGTGAGCTTCACCTCTTCAACCCGTTGTCGATCGCCCAGCTCCAGTTCGCCACGCGGAGCGGCAGCTACGAGGCCTTCAAGGAGTACTCGAAGCTGATCGACGATCAGTCCGACCGCCTGGCCACCCTGCGCGGCCTGATGGAGTTCAGGCCCAATCACCGGCCGCCCGTCCCGCTCGAGGAAGTGGAGCCGGTCGAGTCGATCGTGAAGCGCTTCAAGACGGGGGCAATGAGCTACGGCTCGATCTCCAGGGAGACCCACGAGGCCCTGGCCATAGCCATGAACCGCCTCGGCGCCAAGTCCAACACCGGCGAGGGGGGCGAGGATCCGGCGCGCTTCGAGAGGCTGCCCAACGGCGACTCGCTCAAGAGCGCCATCAAGCAGGTCGCCTCGGGCCGCTTCGGGGTCACCAGCGCGTACCTGGTCAGCGCCCAGGAGATCCAGATCAAGATGGCCCAGGGTGCCAAGCCCGGCGAGGGCGGCCAGCTGCCGGGCCACAAGGTCTATCCCTGGATCGCCAAGGTTCGCCACTCCACGCCCGGCGTGGGCCTGATCAGCCCTCCGCCGCACCACGACATCTACTCCATCGAGGATCTGGCAGAGCTGATCCACGACCTGAAGAACGCCAACCCCCAGGCCCGGATCTCGGTCAAGCTCGTCTCCGAAGTGGGCGTCGGCACCATTGCCGCCGGTGTCGCCAAGGCCCATGCGGACGTGATCCTGATCAGCGGTCACGACGGGGGCACCGGCGCCTCGCCCATCTCCTCCATCAAGCACTCCGGCCTGCCCTGGGAGCTGGGCATCGCCGAGACCAACCAGACGCTGCTGCTCAACGACCTGCGCTCGCGGGTCGCGCTCGAAGTGGACGGTCAGATGAAGACCGGCCGCGACGTCGTCGTAGGGGCCCTGCTGGGCGCCGAGGAGTTCGGCTTCTCGACCGCGCCGCTGGTCACACTGGGCTGCGTGATGATGCGGGTCTGCCACCTCAACACCTGCCCGGTCGGCGTGGCCACTCAAGACCCCGAGCTTCGCAAGCGCTTCACCGGCGACCCGCAGTACGTGGTCAACTTCATGACCTTCGTGGCCATGGAGGTCCGAGAGCACATGGCCCGGCTCGGCTTCCGCACTTTCGAGGCGATGGTCGGACACCCCGAGCGCCTGGAGATGCGCCGCGCCATCGATCACTGGAAGGCCCACAACCTGGACTTCAGCCGGATCCTCCACCAGCCTCCTGTGCCGAGGACGGTGGGCCGCACCTGCCAGATCACGCAGGAGCACAAGATCGAGGCCTCGCTCGACTCCACCAAACTGATCCCGCTGTGCAAGCCGGCCCTGGAGCGCGGCGAGAAGGTGGAGGCCGAGCTCGAGATCCACAACACCAACCGCGTGGTGGGCACCACGCTGGGCTCGGAGGTTACGCGGCGCCACGGCGGCGATGGGCTGCCGGAGGACACGATCAAGCTCCACTTCCGCGGCTCGGCCGGCCAGAGCTTCGGCGCCTTCGTGCCTCGAGGCGTCACCCTGATCCTCGAGGGCGACGCCAACGACTACCTGGGCAAGGGTCTCTCGGGGGGGAAGATCGTCCTCTACCCGCCGCGCGAGTCGACGTTCGTTGCGGAGGAGAACGTCATCACCGGCAACGTCGCCTTGTACGGCGCCACCGGAGGCGAGGCCTTCATCCGCGGCGTGGCCGGCGAGCGATTCTGCGTCCGCAACTCCGGCGTCAGCGCCGTCGTGGAGGGCGTGGGCGACCACGGCTGCGAGTACATGACCGGCGGCCGGGCGGTGATCATCGGCAAGACGGGCCGCAACTTCGCGGCCGGCATGTCCGGCGGCGTCGCCTACGTCCTCGACGAGAGCGGCGAGGGCGGTGCCGCGGGCGGCAGCTTCGAGCGAGTCTGCAACAAGGAGATGGTCCAGCTCTTCCCGCTCTCCGATCCGGACGAGATCGCCGAGGTCCGGCGGTTGGTGGAGCGCCACCTCGAGTACACCGCCAGCCCACGGGCCAGAGCCTTGCTGGACGACTGGCAGAGGACGGTGACCCGCTTCATCCGCGTCGTGCCCAACGACTACAGGCGAGTCCTCGAGGCGCAGGCCAGGATGCGAGCCAGGGGCCTCGCGGCGGAGGAAGCCGAGATGGCGGCCTTCGAGGAGAACGTCCTGGACGCGCGTCGCGTGGCGGGGAACTGACGATGGGCAAGCCGACGGGATTCATGGAGTTCGAGCGCGAGCAGGCTCACGTCCGGCCGCCGCTGGAGCGGATCAAGGACTGGAGCGAAGCCCACCCTGCCTACGCTGAGGAGACCCTCCGCCGGCAGGGCGCGCGGTGCATGGACTGCGGCATCCCCTACTGCCACGCCGGCGCCCTCATCAACGGCCTGGCCCTGGGCTGCCCCATCAACAACATCATCCCCGAGTGGAACGACCTGGTGTACCGGGGCCTGTGGCGGGAGGCCATCATCCGTCTCCACAAGACGAACAACTTCCCCGAATTCACCGGCCGCGTCTGCCCCGCCCCGTGCGAGGGCTCGTGCACGGTGGGCCTGTCCGGGCAGCCGGTGACGATCAAGACCATCGAGGCCGAGATCATCGAACGGGCCTTTCGCGAGGGCTGGGTCGTGCCCGAACCGCCGCTGGCGCGCACCGGCTTCAAGGTCGCGGTGGTGGGCAGCGGGCCGGCCGGGCTTTCGGCGGCGGCGCAGCTCAACCGGGCCGGCCACGAGGTCACCGTCTTCGAGCGCGACGATCGGATCGGCGGCCTGCTGATGTACGGCATCCCCAACATGAAGCTGGACAAGGGCGTCGTCGAGCGGCGCGTCAAGCTCATGGAGGCCGAGGGGATCGAGTTCCGGACGGGCGTCAGCGTCGGCAAGGACATCGAGCCGGGCAAGCTCGTGGCCGAATACGACGCCGTGGTCCTGGCGGTCGGCTCCACGGTGCCCCGCGACCTGCCGGTCCCGGGCCGTGAGCTGAACGGCGTGCACTTCGCCATGGAGTACCTGACGGCCAGCACGAAGGCGCTGCTGGGCGGCGGCAAGACCCCGCTCGACGCCGCCGGCCGAAACGTCGTCGTCATCGGCGGCGGGGACACGGGCACCGATTGCGTCGGCACGGCCATCCGCCAGGGCGCCAAGAGCATCGTCCAGCTCGAGATCCTGCCTCGCCCGCCCGAGACGCGGGCTGCGGACAACCCCTGGCCGCAGTGGCCCAAGACCTACAAGCTGGACTACGGGCAGGAAGAGGCGGCGGCCCTGTGGGGCGCCGACCCGCGCCGCTACCTGGTGAACACCCGCCGCATGGCCGGCACCGCCAGGGGCCGCGTGAAGCAGCTCGAGACCTACGAGATCGACTGGGTGGCCGGCTCGCCCGGCGCCAGGCCGGAGATGGTGGAGCGGCCCGGCACCGAGCAGACGATCCCGGCCGATCTGGTCTTGCTGGCGATGGGCTTCACCGGGCCCGCACCCGAGCTTCCGGAGGCCTTCGGCTGCCACCTCGACCACCGCGGCAACATCGCCCGCGACGCCGACTCCATGACCACCGTCCCGGGCGTCTTCGCGGCCGGTGACTGCGCCCGGGGCCAGTCGCTGGTCGTGTGGGCTATCCACGAGGGGCGCCAGGCCGCCCGCGGCGTGGATCGCTACCTCTCCTTCGGCGAGACAGTTCTCCCCGACCGCTAGGAAAGCCTGGCTGGCACACGCCTCGGAGCTGATGAAGGACCCCCGCGTCATCACCCGGGACCGGCTGGACCGGGGCTGAGCCTCAGGCTAGCTCGAAGCGCTTCTCGGCCAGCTCGGCCAGCTCACGACCGATGGCCAGCGAGGCCGTGGCCGCCGGCGACGGCGCGTTGCGGACATGCAGGACCCGCCCGCTGCCGCCGATCGAGAAGTCGTCCACCATCTCGCCGTCGAGGCGCACCGATTGAGCCCGGACGCCGGACGGGCCGGGCTCCAGGTCGTCCTCGCTCAGCTCCGGCACGTAGCGCCGGACCGCGGCGGCGAAGGCCGGCTTCCAGAAGTCGCGGCCCATCTCCGCTACGCCGGACCGCCAGTAGCGGAAGGCGAGGCGCAGGAATCCGCGATCGGTCAGCGTCTCCGCCAGCTCGCGTGGGACTATGTCGCGGCGCCGGTAGCCCTCGCGGGCGAAGGCCAGGACGGCGTTGGGGCCGGCCCAGACGCCGCCGTCGATGCGGCGTGTCAGGTGGATCCCCAGGAACGGGAACCGCGGATCGTTGACCGGGTAGATGAGAGCCTTCACCAGATGGCGAGCCTCGGGGCGCAGGCGATAGTAATCCCCACGGAACGGAACCGCTCTCTCGCGGCCAGCGTGGCCGGTCATGGCCGCGACGCGATCCGACCACAGGCCCGCGCAGGCAATCACCGCGACGGTCTGAAACTCGCCGGCGGTCGTGTCCAGGACCCACTCCTCGCCCGCCCCCAGGGCGTAGCGTCGCATCCCGTCCACCCGCGCGTTCCGGACCAGCCGGCCGCCGCGCGCCTCGACCTCGGCAGCGTAGGCCCGCCCCACGACCCCGAAGTCGACGATTCCCGTCTCGGGCGAGTACAGACCGGCGATCCCCGCCGCGTGCGGCTCGATCTCCGCGATCCGCTCCGGGCCCACCGTCTCCAGGCCCGGCACGCCGTTCGCCCGAGCGCGACGAGCCAGGGCCTCCAATGCGGGCTTCTCCTCCGGCGTGACGGCGATCACGAGCTTGCCGCAGCGCTCCAGGGGTATCGAGTGCTCGGTCGCGAACCGCTCCAGATCGGCCTTCCCTTCGCGGCACAGGCGAGCCTTGCGCGAGCCAGCCTGATAGTAGAGCCCGGCGTGGAGGACGCCGCTGTTGTGGCTCGACTGGTGAGCCAGCAGCTCGGGCTCCTTCTCCAGCACCACCAGCCGAAGGCGCGGCCGGCGCTCCAGGAGCCGCAGGGCCGTGGCCAGGCCCACGATCCCGCCGCCGACGAGTGCTACGTCGAACCGCTCGCCTTCGGCCTTCCTGGGTCGCTTCGCCACCGCTCGCCCCGCCTTGCCGGGCTAGGGAGCCGGGGTTCGGTCGGGGACGCCCTCGTAGGTGGCCGACCCCACGAAGCCGAACGGGCCGCCCCAGTAGCGCAGCCAGGCCCGGCCGATCACGCTCGATCTGGGGATCGGCCCGAAAGCACGGGAATCCTGAGAAGCGGCTCGGTGGTCGCCCAGGACGAAGAGGTAGTCTCTGGGCACCACCCATCTGGTCACCTCCGTCCAGGCCTCGGTTGGCTGGCCCGGGTAGAGGTAGGGCTCGTCCAGCTTCACGTCGTTGACCCACACGGCCCCGTCGCGGACCTCGACGGTATCGCCGGGTACGCCGATGACGCGCTTGACGAACGGAATGTCCTGGCCGTTCTCCCGGTACCCCTTGGGCGGCTCGAAGACGATGATGTCGCCCCTCTTGTAGTCGTTCCAGTTGGGCGACAACTTGTCGACCAGCACGTACTCGTACTGGTTGAGCGTGGGGACCATCGACTGCTGGAGGATCTGGTAGGGCTGGGCCACGAAGTGCTGGACGACGAAGAAGATGACCAGCGTCAGGAGGATCGTCTCGGCGATCTCGATGAAGCAGCCACCCCAGCGCGACTTCATGCGGCTCAGCCCTCTGCTTCCCGCGGGCGAGCCCGCGACCACGATGGACTGCCGAAAGGTAGCACCTCCGTCGAATCGACAGCGCCGGCGATCCACGATCGCCCGTTCTCCGCTATCGTGGCAGCGTGAGCACGGTCATTGAATTCCGCGAGCCGTTCCGGTGTGTCGTCGAAGGCATGGACCGGCTCCGCAGCCGATCGCGCGGGACCTGGCACTGCCGCTGTGGCGCGCTGGCCGAAACCCGCCACGACAACCCCCGCTGCGAGATCTGCGCCGCTCACGGCAACTGCGGCCTTGACTGCACGCTCAGCAGCCTCTACTGCCCGAGCTGTGGCGCGAGCGCTTGAGGGCCGGGGCGTGAAGCTGCTGACGCCACAGCCGTCGCCGGAACGCGCGAGGAGGCGGCAGATCGGGTCCAGGCCTGGGACGGCCTGGCCGAGCGGGTCATTCTGGGCGTGCCTGGTACGGCCTGAGCTCCGCCAGGCAGCGACAGGCGCCGAGGGTGCGCTGAAGCCGGGGGCGCGCCTGATCGGGAGCTAGGCCGGGGCGGCCGCGCCCGCGCCGCTACTGCTGAGGCTTGCTCCGGGGCTTCCTCTTGGGCTTCTCGGCGGGCGCCTCAGGTGCCGGCGGCGGGGCAACCGGCGGGGCGGCAGGCGGCTGAGCCTGCGGCGGGTAGCCCGGATAGCCTGGATAGCCACCGTAGCCCGGGTAGGCGGACGGCGGGTAGCCCGGAGCCTGAGGCGGCGGGGTCCCGGCCGGCTGCGGAGGCCAGGCCGGAGCCTGAGGCGGGGTCCCGGCCGGCTGCGGAGGCCAGGCCGGCGCGGCCCCGGCGCCCGGGTACTGCGCGTAGGCGCTGTACTGGACCGGACCGAGGACGATGGAGCCGGCCACCTTGTCATGCCAGCCTTGCTTCATCTTGTCGATGCCGGTCACGACCACCAGCAGGACCATCCACAGCAGAGGGACGTACTGGAGAAGGGTGGACCCACCTCCGGGCCCGAAACTCGCCCCCGCTCCGTAGCTGCTCTGGGACAGCCAGTCGCTCGTGGGTGTCTTGGCTACCCAGTCCAGCATGAAGACAAGGCTCAGGGCGCCGACGACCTCGGCCACGCCGACCATGACGAACCACCGCACGAGCGCCCGGTCGAGGCGAAGGTTGCCGCCGTTCGACGCATCGGCCACGCGCAGGCCGAGGAGCTTCTGGGCAGGCGACCCGCCCCAGGCCATCCAGGATCCGATGAAGTAGAGGGCCATCAAGCCGACGTACAGGCAGGCCACCATCACCAGGCGTCCCATCTCGACGTCCAGAAGCGGTGCCGTGACACCGTCAAACGGGTTGTTGGCAGCGTTCCTGTCGATCTGGTCGACGGCCTGCTGGTTCAGATGCACCGCACCGGATGCGACAACAGCCACGAACCCGAAGATGCCCACCGTGATGCTGAGGAAGATGTAGTCCAGGATGAAGGCCCCGATGCGGCGGCCCATGCTGGCTATCGCCATCCCCTCTGGGATCTTGACCGAAGGATCGACGGCCGGCGCCGCGGGCGTCCATCCGCTCATCTGCCCACCTCCGTTGCTTAGTTCTGGCGTCCCCGGCGGGACTCGAACCCACGACCTTCCGCTTAGAAGGCGGCTGCTCTATCCGCTGAGCTACGGGGACACCGGATTGGCACGAATGCCGTACGTAGGGTAGCGCCGGACGCCGCGCGGGGCCAGCCCGCGCGGCCGCAAGAGTTCTTTTGTCCCATCGTTGCGGCCTCCCGGCAGTGCTAGACTCGGGGGCCTTCGGAGTCAACGGCCGCCGCGCGCGGCCGGCCACAGGAGACCTGGCTTGCCGTCGCTTCCGCTCGAGACCGATCCGGCACCGCCGACGCCATCGGTCGAGCGAACCGGCGCCCGAACGGATGCGAGCGCCGTGCCGGCCCCGGCCGCCCCTCGAACCCCGGCGGCGGGGGCTGACGGTCAGCTGGCCCTGGCTCTACAGGTACCCGTAGCCCTGCCCCACCTGGCGATCCCCGCCGAGTGGAAGGACCAGCAGCGGCTGTGGGGCCACAGCTTCCACCCCATGTGCTCGTATCTGGCCAGCTTCCCGGCCGGCCTGGCCCATGCCTTCATCGCCCGCTACACCCGCCCCGGCGACGTCGTGATGGACCCGTTCAGCGGCAGGGGCACGACGCCGCTGCAGGCATGCGCCGAGGGCCGGATAGGCGCCGGCAACGACCTGAACCCGTTCGCCCACATCCTGACCGCAGCCAAGGTGGACCCACCCAGCAAGGCCGAGGTGAAGACCCGCCTCACCGCCCTGCGCCTGGCCTGGACCGCCGTCGCAGGGGAGTGGCTGGAAATGGCCCGCGCCGCCATCGCCGATCCCGGCTCCCCCACCGTGCTCGTCCCCGCCTCGGGCAGCAGGCCTGTGGGCGGCCCCGAGAAACACCGGCCGGCCGCCCCCATCCCCGCGGAGGTCTGCCTGGCGTTCCACCCCAGCACGCTGGCCCAGGTCCTCTATCTCCGGGCCGGGCTGGACCCCGACGACCGAACAGATCGCTTCATCCTGGCCACGCTGACCGGCATCCTGCACGGCAAGAGCGGCAGCTACCTCTCGGCGGTCATGCCCAACACGTTCAGCATGGCCCCGCGCTACGTCCGCGATTTCGTGGCCCGCACCGGGTTCCGCTCGCCCGAACGCGACGCCTTCAATCTTCTCAACGGCAAGGTGCGCCGCCTCTACCGCCAGCCCGTCCCGACGACGCGGGGCATGGCCCTGCTCGGCGACGCGCGCGACTCCGGAGTCCGTTTCCGGGAGGCGCTGCGGGCCCGCGGCCTGCCCGAGCGAGCTCGTCTGGTGGTCACCTCGCCGCCCTACCTGCGCGTGGTGAAGTACGGCTACTACAACTGGCTGCGGCTGTGGCTGCTCGGCTACGAGGCCGCGGCGATCGACGACCTGCTGGACGACGCCCACCACCGCGATGCCTACCTGGTCTTCATGCGCGAGGTCCTGCGCGGTCTGCGGACCGCCCTTGCGGACGACGCCGTGGTGGCCGTGGTCATCGGCGACGTGGAGATGGATCGCGGCCGGCCCGCGCGGGGCGGCATCGGCCTGGCCGAGGCGGTCTGGGAGGCGGCCGCCGCGCCGGAGGGCTACCGGCTGGCCGGCCTGGCCCTGGATGACATCCTGGCCGGGCGCAAGATGACCAAGCTCTGGGGCGGCGAGGCCGGCCGGGCCACGAAGCTGGACCGCATCCTGGTCCTGGGAGCCACCGAGGCAGGCCGGCGGAGAGCGATCAGCGGCGCCTCGCTGCCGATCGACTGGACCTGGCCGCCACAGAGGCCGCGGGCGCTGTAGGGCCCATCCCGGCGCAGCCCCACCCAACCGCTACAATCGCGCCATGAAGCCAATGTACGCCGAGAGCGACCTGGCGGCGATGGATCCGCTCGTCCTGATGAAGAACCTGGACCACGTGCGCATGACCAGCCGGCGGCTCAGCTACATCCTCCAGCAGCAGGTCCACCTCTACACGCCGGAGGCGACCCAGCTCCGTCAGCGCATCGACGCCTACGTGGCGGCCGAGCAGCAAATCGAGGCCGAGATGGCGCGCCGGCGGCTGCGCGCCTGACCTTTCGAGCGCCTGACAGCCCGCTTCCTCTGACTCCCGCCTGGCCCGAGCCTTCGTTGGCTCCCCGCTGCCCCGAAAACCCGGGGGCGTCAGTTGGCGACCGCCAGCAGCGGAGGGTCCTCCTGCTCGTCCACCGGCTCCGGGGCAACCGCGATCGTCACGGCCGCCGGCCGCAGCGGTAGCGGAGCCATCACGCCGCGCATGAGACGCTTCCGCCGCTCCGCCTCCTCAGTGGCTATCTGAGCCACCAGGCCGGCCAGACGTGGCATCTCCGCCAGCCCGAACTCGATTCCGTGCTCCGCCAGCTCGATGAAGCCCCAGCCTCGAAACAGCCCACGGCTGGCTACCAAGCACATCTCGTCGTACAGCTCGGGCCAGCCCACGTGCCTGCGCCTGCGGCAGAAGCGGACGAACTCCAGAGCGATCCCATTGGTGGCCCGTTCCTCCTGACGCCTGCGCGAATCCATCGATCTACCCGCTCCCATTCCACCCGGGCCAACCCAAGCCCTCCAGACGACCGCGGGTGTGACGGCCGGGCCTGGGCCATTGGGCCTCCGCGCATCTCACCACCGCGGCAGGCATGGCCGCCATGCTAGGGGTGCCCCCCGTGTCAAAAAAGGGGGTTTCTCCACCAACTAGTCCACCAAGTTTTCCACAGAACAGCCGTTCGGCGATCGTCTGTTCGAGACCGTCCGCGGGGCCGCCAGAAGGGCCCACGAGCGGGCTTCCAGAGGCCGATCGGCGGTCCGCGGCGGGCGCGAGAAGGGCGGAGGCCTTGCGACCTCCGCCCGCAAGATCTCCCACTCTCGGGATCAGTTCACATGGATGACCACAGTCGCGGCGGCCTTGTCGTGCCAGGCCTGCTTCTGGGGATCGAAGGCGGCCCAGACGTAGCCGAGGTACCCGATGAGGAAGAAGCCGCCGAGGAAGTTCTCGGCCCACATCACGACCGCTCGAACAACAGCGGTGGAGCCGTCGATAGGACCACCGTCGATGGCCCGGACCACGCGCAGCCCCAGGGCCTGCTGGCCGAATGTTGCGCCCTTCTTCCACCACATCCAGGGCATGTAGCCGAGCCAGAGCGGGATCCAGAGGAGGATGCCGATGATCGTGATCGCCAGCACGATGGTCAGGACGATCAGGATGATCATGTCCAGGATGTACGCCACCAGCCTGATCCAGAAGCCAGCGTACCGGGGCGGCCCACCGTAGACGGGCGGATACCCGGCCGGGGGGTACCCCGGGGGCGGGTAGCCACCGGGAGGCGGGTAGCCACCGGCAGGCGGCGGAGGCCAGCCAGGCTGAGCGCCGGGCGGCGGGTAGATACCGGGAGGCGGGTAGCCGCCGGCAGGCGGCGGAGGCCAGCCGGGCTGGGGCGGAGTTCCCTCCGGAGGCGATCCGGGGGCCTGTCCGGGTTGGTTCTGCGAGTCGCTCATGCCACCTCCTGCCACGCCGGGGTCGAGCGGCGTTCCGCCACTCGCATCCCCACCACAGGAATGGTACAGCCGGCGGAATCGCAAGGGCGGCGGCTTCGAGCCTCCGCCCTTGACAACCTGGAAGCGCGATCTGCTAGCGCGGGTACAGCTGGGCGTGAACCACGACGGTGCCTGCCAGCATGTCGTGGAGGGCCCTCTTTCGCGAGTCGAAAGCCGCGATGGCGAACGCCAGGAACCCGATGAGCAGGAAGCAGGCAAGCGTCTCCAGCACGAAGATCACGAAGCGCACGACGGCGGTGCCCATGTCGATGGGCATGCCGTCGGCCTCGCGGACGATCCTCATGCCCAGGGCCTTCATCGCGGGAGTCCGGCCCTTGGACCAGAAGTACGGCAGGTACCCCAGCCACAGGACTGGGATGAGGAATATGCCCACGAGGGTGATGAGTAGCAGGATGGTGAGCAGGTACAGGATCGTACCGTCCAGGCTCAGAGCCATGTAGCGAGCCCAGAAGCCGCCGTAGGAGACGTAGCCGCTGAGCCCGGGGGGCGTCACAGGCGGCAAGGACGGCACCTCCGGCGGGTACGGCGAGTCGCCCGGCGGAGGCCCGGAAGACGGCCAGCCTCCGGGCGCACCCTGAGGTGCCGGAGGCCAGGCACCCTGAGGCGGTGGCTGAGGGGGTGGTTGCTGCGAGGCCATGATGTGCTCCCACGTCTCATTGCCCGTCCACGGCGGTCCGCCCGCCCAGGAGCCAGGCGCCGGCGCTCATGCTATCAGCCGCAATCCGGAGGCCGAGGCTCCGAATGGAGAGCGCGCCGTCGATGCCCGTGGCGGGCCGCTACCGGCGCCGAGAATCTGAGAGCGGAGACCTCGCGGCCTCCGCTCTCTCACTCTTGCCAGCCGAGGCTACTTGATGACCACGGTGCCGGCGATCTTGTCCGCCCAACCCTGCTTCTTGGAGTCGAAGGCGACCCAGATGACGCCGATGAAGATCACCATGAAGGCGATAAGCAGGCCGATGAAGCGGATGATCGACGTGCCGACGTCGATCGGGCCGCCGTCGGCTGCCCGCACGACCTTCAGGCCGAGCGCCATCTGGCCGACGGTCGCGCCCTTCCAGGTCCACATGATCGGCATGTAGATGAGGGGGCCGATGACGGTCACCGAGAGGAACAGCATGATCACCCAGTCGATGATGTAGGCGACGACGCGGATCCAGAAACCAGCGTACTGCGGGGGCTGTGCTGCCATGAGCCTCTCTCTCCCTTGACAGTCCCGGGCTCAGTGCTGGTCCTCAGACTCCAGGCTCGGCCGGGCTCTGTGGGTTGATCGTAGCGATCCACGCAAGCCGCCACACGGCGTCTCTGCACGCGGCACAAAGAGAACGCCCCCGGGGCGCGGTCCGGGGGCGTAGGTGTCTGCGACTGGTACCGCATATCGGATTCGAACCGATGATCTCCGCCTTGAGAGGGCGGTGTCCTGGGCCTCTAGACGAATGCGGCGCGCTGGCGGTCCGCGTTGCGGCGGGCCGGGCGGGATGATAGCAGGCCCGGCGCAGGCGCGCCATGGCGGCGGAGCGTCGATGTGCGCGGCCGCACCGCCCGTTGCGGGCCGGCGCTACAGGCGGTGCGATTCGAGGAAGGCGCGGACGCCTTCGGCCACCTGCTGGTAGCTCTGCTCGCCGATGATCAGGCCGAAGTGTGAGTGGGCCCCAAAGGGCTCGTATACGCCGCCCAGCCAGTCGGCCAGGCGCTCGGCTCCCGTGGCGGACATCGTGCCGTCCAGGCCGGCCCCCACGACCAGCATCGGGATGCCTGCCAGGCGCGAGCGCTCGACGGCTATCCCTTCCACCACCTCGCGCCGTACCGTCCCCGACTCGTACGGCTTCTGGCCGAAGAGGTGCTGGAGCCGGATCACGTCGTCCAGGGTCAGGTCGCGGTTGTCGCGCAGGAGCTTCTCCGGCAACGTCTCCCAGCCGATGTAGTCGCGGCCGTAGACATCCGGGATCTCGCGCAGCTCGTGCGGCCGGGCGGGCAGCCGCAGGTCTCGCGGCAGTTCACTGTCCAGCAGGACGACGGCCGCTACCGGGAAGCGCTCGGCCGCCTTGAGGACCAGCAGCCCGCCCAGGCCGTGGCCGATCGCGACCGAGGCCGGCCCCAGCTTGGCCATCACCGCCACGACGTCGTCGACGTAGGTTTCGAAGTCCGTGAGCGTAGGGTCGGCCGTGGCCGACCAGTAGTGGTTGCGCAGGTTGAGGGCGTGACCCTCCCAGCCTCGGCTGGCGAAGTAGGAGAGGTAGCGTTCCCAGACCCACGACCCGGTCAGCTCGCCGTGGACGAACAGCAGCGGCCGGCGGCGCGAACGCCGCTCCGGCATCCACGACTCCACGTAGAGCCCGCGGTCCGGGATCTCGATCTCGTCCTTGCGAATCGGCCGGCCGTTGGCGCCGACCGGGTGCGGCCTGGCTACCCGCAGACCCTCGGGGAATCCGTCGTTCATGTGCCTCTAGCGTTGCGTCGGGGGGCGTCCGCCCTCCTGTTCACCATTCGTGAGCGTTGATGATGAGCCCTGAGAGGGCCTTTGGGTAGAAGTAGGTCGATTTCTGCGGCATGACGTCGCCATCGGCGGCGACCGCGGCGATCTGGGCCACGGGCGTAGGATCGAGCAGGAAGGCCATGTCTGCTCCATCCGTGGCCGCCTCCACGATGTCCAGGGCCTCGGGCACGGACTTGGTGTAGGCCAGGCGCCCGGACGCGATGGCCTCCCGATCGATGCCGCACAGCTCGTCAAGGGCAGTCTGGAGCAGCGTCACGTCGAGTCCGCACAGGGCCTCTCCGCCGGACGACAGCAGCGGAGCGAAGGCCGACCGGTTGGCCCGCAGGATGGCCCCGCCGGCTCGCGTCCAGAGACCGATCCTGCCCTCACCGCCGGGCACGGCGTCGACGGGCACGAAAGCCGCTTCCAACTCGACTCGATCTGCGACCGGCCGAACCTCGAACAGCTCGGGGGCACGCGCCATGAAGGCCGAGACGCCCTGCTCCCCCAGGCCACGGACGATGCGGTGGGTGGAAAGAACCGTCAGCCTCTGGCTGGCAGACTCCAGGAAGAGCGTCAAGACGTAGTCCGAAGCCGGCTCCTCGCCCGGAGCCCCGGCAGCGGTGCTGGCGGCGGCTCGCTGCTCGTCGCGATAGCGCAGCGCCGTCTCGTAGCGGTGGTGGCCGTCGGCGATGGCAATCGGTCGGGCGGCGGCCGTGGCGATGAGCGAAGCCACTGCCGCCGAGTGCGGCCCGCCGGCCGGCACATACCAGAGTCGATGGCGGACCCCGTCGTCGTCCGTCACGTCGAGGTCGGGGGGCGTGGCGGCCATGGCCCGCATCGCCCGCACCGATTCCCCGCCCGGGTCGTCGAACAGGCCGACGATGGGGCTGGTGTTGACGCGTGTAGCCCGCATCAGGAGGTAGCGGTCTTCCTTGGGCGCGGACAGAGTGCGCTCGTGGGGCAGGACTCCAGACCCCGGCCCCAACTCCTCGAGCCGCAGCCGGGCGAAGAACCCGATCTGGCTCCGCCTGGCTCGGGTGCCGGGCACGGCGTAGGCCTGGTCGTAGACGTAGATCCCCGGCTCATCATCGAGGCGCAGAGTGCCATCCTCGCGCCAGGCAGCCAGCTGCTCAGAGGCGCGGCGGTAACGGGCCCCGGGCTCGTCGCCGGGCAGCGACTCGGGCAGGTCGATCCGGACGGCGTTGACCGGGCTGCGATCCAGAAGCTTGCGCTGCAGCTCCGGCCCGATTACGTCGTAGGGCGGGCAGACCACCGCACCCAGGTCGCCCGCCACGGCGGGATCGAAACGAAGCGCGCGAAACGGTCGAAGGTGCGGCAACTTGCTCCTCGGTGCGCGGGTGGGAGGCCCGCGGCCTGCGACCGCGCAAACCCGGCCGCCGATTCGACCGTGTGGCAAACCCGCCGCGCTGATCGTAAGTCAACCGGGCCTCGCCGGCCAGATCGCGGTCCACGGGCAGGCTCAGCCCGCACCGCGGCAGCCGGACGGCAACTCGATGCAGGTTCTGGCGCACGCTGCTACTTTTCCACCATGAGCCTGCAGCCCGTTGTCAGAAGCGCCTCGCGCGCAGCCCAGCCTGCCTCCGAGACACCTTCGCCTGCGCCCGCCGACATCGGGAGCGACGAGCACTTCGAGCATGGGACAGACGCCGACATGATCGGGCGGCGAGTGCGCACGGCCAATCCGCTCGTCACCCCCTCGCCCGGCCCGGGCGCCTCCTCGACGTTGCGGCGCGAAGTTCTCTACGCCCTGCGCACCGGCGGGCCCGCCTCCCCGGACCAGATTGCCGAGCGAGTCGGGGCCAGCCGCACCGGCGTCCTGCAGCAGCTTCGGACGCTCGAGACGGCCGGCCTGGTCACGCGCAGCCTGGCGCGCCACGGCGTGGGCCGGCCGCGCCATGTCTACGACCTCACGCCTCCGGCCCAGGATCTGTTCCCAGCCAACTACGGCGCGCTTACGCAGTCGATGCTCTCGGCCATCAGGACCGTTGGCGGGGATGAGCTGATCCACGAGATCTTCGAGGTGCGGCGCGAGATGCTCAAGGCACGGATCCAGCGGCGCTTCGAGGACCATCTGCCGCCCGACGCCACTCTCTGGGATCGCGTGCGCGAGGTCGCCAGCTACGAAGACGAGACAGGGTATCTGGGCCGCGCCACCTGCGACGCCGCGGGCACGATCCGCCTCCACGAGCACAACTGCGCCATCTCCGCGATCTCGGGCGAATACCAGATCGCCTGCGACCAGGAGCTGCAGCTGTTCGGCGAGGTCCTGAACGCCCGCGTCACGCGGGAGAGCCACATCGCCTCGGGTGGGCGCAGCTGCACCTACCGCATCGAGCCGCTGGACAAGTAGCCCGGCGACCCGCGGCGCCGCCTATTGCTCTTCACGCTCCACTTCGTGGCGGGTGGCCGGCCGAACGGCCGGGGTCGGGGCGGCGTCCGCCGCGGGCACGAACGAAGCCGCCATCGACGTCTCGGCCGCGGCCAGTTGCTCTTCGTAGCTGAGGATGCCCAGCCGCCCCAGGGTTGCCAGCTCGTCGCGGATGTAGGTCCGCAGCATCTCCGGGCCGTCGGTGCTGATGGCGAAGCGAATGCCGTTGCGCCGGAACTGGTCGAAGATCCAGCGGAACTCCTCCCACCCGGAGACCACCTCCGTCTGCAGGTTCGATGTCGGGCAGATCTCCAGGACGATCCCGCGCTCGCGCAGCAGACCCATCGTTCGGGCGTCGTAGGCGCTCTTCACGCCGTGGCCGATACGGTCGGGCTCCAGCTGCTCGATCACTTCGGCCACCTCTTCGGCCGGGCCGACCTCGCCGGCGTGGACTGTCACGCCCAACCCGGAGCGGCGGGCACAAGCGAAGAGCTCGCGGTAGTCGGCAACCCGGAAGGCGGATGAGTCCGGCCCGGCGATGTCGATGCCGACCACTCCCCTGCTCCGCCAGGCGATCGCCTTGTCGACGATGATCTCGTTGAGCTCATAGGGGAAAGCACGGTCCAGGCAGAAGATCAGGCCGGGGCGGATCGGGTACTCGAGCACCGCCCGGTCCATGCCCCGCAGGGCGGCAGCGATGATGTGGTCCAGGTCCTGCTCGCCGCCGCGGTTGCGCTTCATGGGGTTGAAGCGCAGCTCCATGGTAGTGATGTTGTTCTTGCGGTAGGCGCCGCCCACGACCTCGTAGACCGACCGCTCCATGGCCAGGGGCGAGGACTGGATCAGCTCCGTCCAGTGGAACAGCTGCAGGTAGCCGTCGAAGGAGTGGCCGCGTTTGGGAGAAGCCGTGACCATGTCGCGGAACTCCCAGTAGTCCTTCGTCGGCAGCTTGATGCCCTGGTCGTGGGCGATCCCCCACATCACCGAAGGCGTCACGGCGCTGCCGAGGTGGCAATGGAGCTCGGCGAGCGGCAACTTGCGCGGCAGCTGACGGGCCATCTGGACAGAGCATAGCCGCTCCGCGGCAGAGGGCCGAGAACGCAGGGCGCACCCGAAACCGGATCACAACCCAAGCGAGCCGGATCAGCCTTGCAGCAGCCTCCGCCGGGGGATACTCTCCCTCCACCGACACGCCCGGGCGCGTCGCGGCGGGACGGCGCGCGTGCTGGCGTCACCAGGAAAACAGGAGGAACGAAGTGGTTGCATCTCGTCTCCGGATTCTCGTCGCGCTGGCCGCCGCGGTCATCGTCGCAGGCGCCGTCGCCGGCGCCTGCGGCAGCAGCGAAGAGACCAGCAAGCCGGCTACCGTCGCCGACGACCAGTTGAACGTCAAGGGCAAACTGATCGTCTGCGCGGATATGCCGTATCCCCCGCAGGAGTATCTCGACGAGAGCGGTAACCCGACCGGCTCCGACATCGAGATCGCCCAGGCCCTGGCCGATCGGATGGGCCTGACCCTCCAGGTCGAGAACACCGTCTGGGACACCATCATCCAGGCTCTCTCGACGGGCAAGTGCGACCTGATCATCTCGGCTATGACCATCACCGACGACCGGGCGGAGCAGATCGACTTCATCCCCTACTTCGTGGCCGGCCAGGCCTTCGTGGTCCTGAAGGACAACCCCGAGAACATCACGAGCGTGGATGACCTGTGCGGCAAGGCCGTGGCCGCCGAGACCGGCACGACCGAGGATCAGTCGCTGCGCGGCACCGACGCCTATGAAGGCAAGGGTCTCTCCGACGCCTGCGTCGCCAAGGGCAAAGAGGCAATCGAGATCCAGACCTACCAGAAGGACAGCGACGCCTTGCTGGCCCTGCAGACCAACAAGGTGGACGCTTACTTCACGGACTCACCCGTCGCGGCATACCAGGTGACCGAGCACGGCGACTCCTTCCAGCTCGTCCCCGGCCTCCTGCTCGACACCGCGCCCGAGGGCATCGGCGTGCCCAAGGACAAGACCGGCCTTCAGGACGCCGTCAAGACGGCTCTCAAGGCCATGATCGACGATGGCTCGTACATGGCGATCCTCGAGAAGTACGAGCTCCAGGATGGGGCGGTCACGTCTGTCGAATAGACACGGCTGGCCGTCAGCATGACCCGTCGCATCGGAGGCATCCGGCCAGCGCTGCTGGCCGGATGCCTTCTGCTCGCCGGCCTCACAGTCGCGGGCTGCTCCTCAGGCAAGGCATCCGTCCCCACTGACTGGAGCATCTTCTGGCGCTCCATCTTCCAGCCCGACGGTCTGATCCTGAGCGGGCTGTGGCTGACAGTCTCGATCGCCGTCATCAGCCAGACGCTCGGCCTGATCCTGGGGATCCTCGCCGCACTGGGCCGCATGGCTAAGGCCTGGCCGCTGCGCGCGGTCGCGGGGATCTACATCTGGCTCTTCCGCGGAACGCCCCTGCTGGTCCAGATCATGCTCGTCTACTTCGGTTTGCCGGCGGTGGGCCTGTACGATTTCCCCACCTTCACCATCCCAGGCATCAACGTCGCCGTGCCCAACGCGGTCCAGGCCGGCATAGTCGCCCTGAGCCTGAACGAGGGCGCCTACATGGCCGAGATCGTCCGGGCCGGCATCCTCTCGATCGATCCCGGACAGACCGAAGCCGCCAAGTCGCTCGGGATGACATACGGGCAGACGATGCGACGGATCGTCCTGCCGCAGGCGGCGCGGGTCATCATTCCGCCGCTCGGCAACGAGTTCAACAACATGCTCAAGACCACCTCATTGCTGGTGGTCATCGGTGTCCGCGAGCTATTCGTCATCTTCTCCTACAAGAACACGACCGGTTCCACGTCGCTCCAGCCCTTCGCCCTGTTCCTCGCCTGCGCGGTCTGGTACCTGATGCTGACCACGATCTGGGGCTTCATCCAGGCTCGCATCGAGCGCCGCTTTGGCCGGGGCGCGGCCGGTGCCGTGGAGGAAGAGGGCTTCCTCTCCCGGGTGTTCGGGTCGCGCGGATCTTCGGGCAGCACCGTGGAAGGCCGCTGATGGCCGGCAACCTCCTCGGCGCCATCGGGGGCGTGCCCCTGCCCGAGACGGACGTCGTCGTCGACGCCCGCGACGTCAACAAGTGGTTCGGCCGTCTTCACGTCCTGAAGGACGTCTCGTTGCAGGTGAAGCGGCAGGAGACCGTCGTGGTCATCGGGCCGTCCGGTTCGGGGAAGACGACGTTCATCCGCTGCGTCAACCACCTGGAGAAGATCCAGAGCGGGCGGATCTTCGTGAACGGCCACTTGATCGGCTATCGCGAGAGTTCGGGCGGGAAGCTGGTCGAGGACAAGGAGAAGAACATCGCCCGCCAGCGCCAGGAGATCGGCATGGTCTTCCAGCGCTTCAACCTGTTCCCGCACATGACGGCCATAGGGAACATCAGCGAGGCGCCGATTCAGGTGCGAGGCGTCGCCCGTGAGGAGGCCGAGGAGACGGCCCGGGCGTTGCTGGAGCGCGTGGGCCTGGCGGCGAAGGCCGATTCCTATCCGGCGCAGCTCTCCGGCGGCCAGCAACAGCGCGTGGCCATCGCTCGGGCCCTGGCCATGAAGCCGGCGCTGATGCTCTTCGACGAGCCCACCTCCGCGCTTGACCCGGAGATGATCGGCGAGGTGCTGGAGGTCATGAAGGAGCTGGCCCGCGAGGGCATGACGATGATCGTGGTCAGCCACGAGATGGGCTTCGCCCGCGAGGTCGCCAACCGCGTGGTCATGATGGACGAGGGCCAGGTCATCGAGGAGGGCTCGCCCGACCAGGTCTTCTCGGCCCCGGCCCAGGAGCGGACGCAGGCGTTCCTCTCGAAGATCCTGTAGCGGCTCAGGCGGGCCGGGCGGCCCATTCGGGCGCGGGTGGCGCCTAGTGCCGCCCGGGGCGAGGTTGAGGGTGGGCCCCGGCTCGGGCAGCGGCCCGGGCGGCGGCTCGGGCCGCTGCGTCCGGCACCTGGTCGCGGGCGCGGTAGCTGGAGCGGACCAGCGGCCCGGATTCCACGTGGCGGAAGCCCAGCTCGAGCGCCTCTAGCTTCATCTCGGCGAATTCGGCGGGGTGATAGTAGCGCTCCACCGGCAGGTGCTCAGGCGTGGGCCGCAGGTACTGGCCCAGGGTCAGGGTGTCACAGTCGACGGCGCGCAGGTCGAGAAGAGCCTGGCGCAGCTCCGCTCGCGTCTCGCCCAGCCCGACCATGATGGAGGATTTCGTGTGCATGCCCGCAGGCCGTCCGTCGACCCCGAAGCCCAGCTCAGCCGCCAGCGTCTTCGCCCTCGTCAGCACTTCGAGCGAGCGATCGTAGCGGGCCCGCTTGCGCACGGGCTTCTGCATCCGCTCCACCGTCTCCAGGTTGTGGCTCAGGATGTCCGGACCGGCCGTCATGACGGTCCGCAGTGGCTCCGTTTCGCCGTTGAAGTCTGGGATCAGCACTTCCACGCCCATGCCCGGGCAGGCCATTCGCAACCGCCTGATCGTCTCGGCGAAGGCGCCCGCGCCCCCGTCGGCCAGATCGTCGCGTGCCACGCTCGTGACTACGACGTGGTCCAGATCAAGGTCTCGGATCGCCTCCGCTACGCGTCTCGGCTCGTCCGAGTCGACGGCCCCCGGGCGTCCGGTCGCGACGGCGCAGAAGCCGCAGGCCCGCGTACACACGTCACCCAGGATCATGACGGTGACCGTGCGTGCGGCCCAGCACTCGCCGAGATTGGGACAGCGCGCCTCCTCGCACACGGTGTTCAGGCGCAGGCCGTGCATGAGCCGGCGCACATCCTGGTACGTCTCGCCCGCCGGGATCCGGGCGCGAATCCACTTGGGGTGGCGACGGGGCGCGGGGGCGGTCTCAGTCATCGGCTCGCGGATAGTATCCGCCACCAGCAGGCGCCGCGCATCTGCCACCCCCTGAGCAGTCGTGAGCCGGAGACGACCCCATCAGGCGCTACCCGCGCCCCTTACCCTTCCGGCCAGCCCGCAGAACCGCGATGATTGGGGGCGATAGGGCCGCGCCGGAAGGCGCCAGGCCGCACAGCGGAAAGGGGACGAAGATGCAGATCGGACTCGTCGGGCTGGGCCGGATGGGGGCCAACATGTCGCGGCGCTGGCTCCGCGCCGGCCACAGCGTCGTCGGCTATGCCCGCCACTACGAGACTGTGAAAGGGCTGCTTGATCAGAAGGCCATCTCGGCCGGGGCCACCTCGCTGGAGAACCTTGTCGAGCAGCTGACCGCCCCCAGGATCCTGTGGCTGATGGTCCCGGCAGCCTCGGTGGACGACACTGTCGACCGTCTGGTGCCGCTGCTCGGCCGCGACGACGTTGTCATCGACGGCGGCAACTCCTACTACGTAGACGACCTGCGCCGCTCCGCCGCACTGGCCAAGGCCGGCATCCACTACCTCGACTGCGGCACCAGCGGCGGTGTTTTGGGTCTCGAGCGGGGCTACTGCCTGATGATCGGCGGCGATCCTGAGGCGGTGACGCGCCTGGACCCGATCTTCAAGGCCCTGGCGCCGGGAGTGGACGCAGCGCCGCGCACGCCCGGTCGGACCGGCGAACCCACGCCGGCGGAGCAGGGCTACCTGCACTGCGGGACCAGCGGCGCCGGCCACTTCGTCAAGATGGTCCACAACGGCATCGAGTACGGGGTCATGGCGGCCTATGCCGAGGGCATCAACATCCTGGCCCACGCCGCCTCGGGCTCGCGCGGCCGCGACGTCAGCGCCGAGGTCGCTCCTCTCCGCGATCCGGATCACTACAAGTACGAGTTGGACCTGCCGGCCGTGACAGAGGTCTGGCGCCGCGGCAGCGTCATCGCTTCCTGGCTGCTCGATCTGACCGCTCAGGCGTTCGTGCACAGCGCTGATCTGTCCGACTTCGAGGGCCGCGTCTCTGATTCGGGCGAAGGCCGCTGGACG
Source organism: Chloroflexota bacterium (assembly GCA_034430475.1). GTDB lineage: Bacteria > Chloroflexota > Limnocylindria > Limnocylindrales > CSP1-4 > Fen-1039. Next base: position 73,060 of record DAOUEA010000055.1, read on the forward strand.
AGCATCGCCGCCATCGAGGTCGACACGCCCGCGCCGGTGCTGACGACCGCCCTCTACGAGCGCTTTGCCTCGCGCGGCGAGGCCGACCTTGCCGATCGCGTGCTGTCGGCAATGCGCTTCGGCTTCGGCGGGCATGAGGAGCGAAAGGAGTAGCACATGGTGGCCGTCGGGCCCGGCCGTCCATCCAGGGATGCCCGGCAGGATCGGGCCGATGCCTTCGTCTTCTTCGGGGCCACCGGAGATCTTGCTTACAAGCAGATCTTCCCGGCCCTGGCGGGACTGATCCGCGACGAAGGCTTCGACCTGCCGATCATCGGCGTGGCCCGCCACGGCGACACGGACGCCCTGCGCCGGCGCGCTCACGAGAGCCTGGCCGAGCACGGCTTCAAGGACGGTGAGGCTACCCGGAAGCTCGTCGACGGGCTGACCTTCGTGCGGGGCTCGGATGACGATGCGGAGACGTTCTATGCCCTCCGCCGCGAGCTGGGGAAAACGCGCCACCCGCTGCACTACATGGCAATCCCGCCGGCTCTCTTCGGAGCCGTGGTGGACAACCTCCAGGCGTCCGGCTGTGCCCGGGGCGCCCGGATAATCGCCGAGAAGCCCTTCGGCCACGACCTGGACTCGGCCAGGGCACTCAACGAGGAGATCCACCGGGTCTTCGCCGAGCGCGACATCTTCCGCATCGACCACTACCTGGGCAAGGAGCCGGTCCAGAATCTGCTCTACTTCCGCTTCGCCAATTTGTTCCTGGAGCCGATCTGGAACCGGGACTACCTCTCGAGCGTGCATATCAACATGCCCGAGGCCTTCGACGTGGCCGATCGCGGCGCCTTCTACGACGCCGCCGGTGCCATCCGCGACGTCATCCAGAACCACCTGCTGCAGGTCGTCAGCCTCCTGGCAATGGAACCGCCGTCCGGCCACATGCCCGAGGCCACGCGCAACGAGCAGTTCAAGGTCGTCGATTCGATCCGCCCGCTCTCGCCAGCGGACGTGATCCGAGGCCAGTACCGAGGCTACTGCGAAGTCGAGGGCGTAGCTCCCGATTCGACAACCGAGACCTTCGTCGCCCTGCGCCTGAACGTCAATACGCGGCGCTGGGCCGGGGTGCCGTTCTACATCCGGACCGGCAAGAGCCTGCCCGTCACGGCGACAGAGGTCCGGGTCGAGATGAAGCGGCCGCCGCAATTGCCCTTCGGAGAGCGCCGGCCGCCCGACGCCGACTACTTCCGCTTCCGGCTCACGCCCGACATGTCGATCTCATTGGGTGCGCGGGCGAAGAAGCCGGGCGAGGCCATGGTCGGCGAGGCCGTTGAGCTGTACGCGGCTCACGAGAGCCCCGACGTACGCCCGCCCTACCAGCGCCTGATCGGCGACGCGATCCGCGGCGACCAGTCGCTCTTCGCGCGCGAGGATTGGGTGGAAGCGGCATGGCGGGTGGTGGACGGCGTGCTCGACGGCCGGACGCCGCTGTACGAATACGAGCCGGGAACCTGGGGACCGCAGGAGGCAGACGAGGTCCTTGTCCACGGCGACCGCTGGCTGGACCCACAAGTCGGGCCGAGCGTGCCGGTGGGCCGGGCGTCGGCTCGATCAGCCAGATGAGCGCGGATTCGAACGACCCACCCAACGGGCCTCCCGCACCCGGCGCTCCTGGACTGCCGCCGACCTGGTCGAGCAGCAACAAGGACGCGGTCGGGACGTCCCACTACTCCAGTCGGGTCTGGTTCACCATCGGCCACGGCATCCTCAACGAGGTCTACTGGCCGCACGTGGACCGGCCGCAGATCCGCGACCTGGGCTTCATCGTGGCCGACGACGCCGGCTTCTGGAGCGAGGTCAAGCGCGACGCCGAGCACCAGGTCCACGCCGAGGCGCCGGGCGTGCCGGCAATCACCGCTGTCCACGACCATCCCCGCTACCGGCTGACGCTGCGCATCTGCGCCGACGACCACGCCGACCTTGTCCGCATCGAGGCGCGTCTGGAAGACCGGCGTGACGCTTCGAGCGCCGAGCGCAAAGCCCACCCGCTGCGCCTATACCCCTTGCTGGCGCCGCATCTCGGCTTCGCCGGCACGCACAATCGAGCCTGGACAGGCGACTACAAGGGCCGCTCCGCGCTCTGCGCCCGCAACGGTCCCTGGTCCCTGGCCCTGGTATCGGATCCAGCGCCGCTGCGCCAGAGCGTGGGCTACGTGGGAGCCTCCGACGGCTGGCAGGACTTCGCAGCCAACGGCCGCATGGCCTGGACCTTCGGCTCGACCGACGCCGGCCACGTGGCCGGCATGACCGAGCTGGACCTGGACGACGGAGTGGCCCAGATCGCGCTGGCCTTCGGGACCCGCCCGGACGAGGCCGCCCTGCAGGCCTGCGCGGCGCTCGTCGGCGAGTTCGACGCGGCCTGGGACGAGTACCTGGCCAACTGGCAGGGCTTCGTGCGGACTGTCGTGAATCCTCCCGCGAACCTCAGCCAGCCCCAGCGCGATCTCTACATGACCTCGGCGTCGGTGCTGCGCTCGCTCCAGGACCGCACCGCGCCGGGCGCGACGGTGGCCAGCCTTTCAATCCCGTGGGGCAATACCCGAAACGACCTGGGCGGCTATCACCTCGTCTGGTCGCGGGATCTCGTCGAATCGGCCGGCGCCTTTGTCGCCCTGGGCGCCCACGCCTCGGCCCGGCGGACGCTGGCCTACCTGGTCGCCTCTCAGGAGGCGGACGGTCACTGGGTTCAGAACCAATGGGTCGACGGCGATCCCTACTGGACCGGCGTCCAGCTCGACGAGGCCGCCTACCCCATTCTGCTGGCGGACGCGTTGCGCGGCGGGGCAGGGCACATGCACGGCCGAACCGGACGGCATGCGACGGCCTTCCAGAAGCTCCTCACCCGCCGTGCCCTGGACGGCATGATCGCCAGGGCCGCCCGCTTCATCGCCCGCAGCGGGCCAGTCACAGGACAGGACCGCTGGGAGGAGAACGCGGGGCTGACGACCTCGACGCTGGCCCCGGTGGTGGCCGCGCTGGTGGCGGCCGCCGGATACCTCCCCGAGCCTTCGGCCGCGTACTGTCTGGAGCTGGCCGACGACTGGAACGCCTCCATCGAGGATTGGACCTACGCTCGCGGTACGGCCCTGGCCCGCCGGCACGGCGTCGACGGCTACTACGTGCGCATAGCCTCGCCCGAAGTCCTGGCCGGCGCCCCGCTATCCACGCCCGTGCCGGTCCGCAACAGGCCGCCCGAATCGAACATGGTGCGCGCCGACGAGATGGTTGGCACTGACTTCCTGGCCCTCGTCCGCTTCGGCCTTCGCCTGCCGGACGACCCCCACATCCTTTCGAGCCTGAAAGTGGCCGACGCGCTGCTTCGGACGGAAACGCCCAGCGGGCCGGTCTGGCATCGCTACGACGGCGACGGCTACGGAGAGCACGAGAACGGCGACGCGTTCGACGGCACAGGCGTCGGCCGGGGCTGGCCGCTTCTGGTGGGCGAGCGGGGCCACTACGAGCTCGATGCCGGCAGGGACGCGAGGCCCTACCTGGAGGCCATGCGGCGCATGGCCTCGGGCGGGCAGATGCTGCCCGAGCAGGTCTGGGACGCCGACCCAATTCCCGAACGTGGCCTCTTCTCCGGCCGGCCCAGCGGCTCGGCCATGCCCCTGGCCTGGGCCCACGCCGAGTACATCAAGCTCGTGCGATCGATCGCCCTGGGCCACGCCATCGACCGTCCCCAGGCAGCCTGGCGGCGTTACCAGGGCAAGCGGCCCAAGCGCGTGCGGGCGACATGGCGTTTCTCGGTGCCGCGCCCCTCCATGCCGGCCGGCCGAGTCCTCCGCCTCGAGCTGCTGGCCCCGGGCCGCGTGCACTACTCCACCGACGGCGGCGCCACGTGGGCCGACCTGGACGCGCGCGACACAGGTCTCGGCGTCTGGATCGCCGACCTCCCGGGCTCGGAGAAGCTGGGCTCCGGAGGCCGCGTCGTCTTCACCATCTGGTGGCCTGACTCCGGCACCTGGGAAGGCCGGGACGTCAGCGTGGAGGTGGCAGACGCGGCCGGCGCCTGACCGGGCCCTTCCCCTTCAAGCGTTGAGCTGGCGGCCGTCGACCGCCAGCGCCGCCTCCCCCAGGACCTCCGCCAGAGAGGGATGGGGGTGAGTGGCTCCGCCCATCTCCGCGGCGGTCGCGTCCAGGCTCATGGCCACGGCCGCCTCCGCGATGAGGTCCGTGACCCCGGGCCCAAAGAGGTGAACTCCCAGCACCTCGCCCTTCTCCGCGCCGGCGATCACCTTGGCGAAGCCCTCGGTCTCGCCCGCGATCACGGCCTTGGCGACGGCCGCGAAGGGGAAGCGCCCCACCTTGACCGCGATCCCCCGCTCCTCGCACTGCTGCTCGCTCAGGCCGATCGAGCCGATGGCAGGGTGGGTGTAGGTGGCTCGCGGCTGGCGATCGTAGTCGATCGGCTGGGGCCCCTGGCCGGCGATCTCGTGGACCGCCTCCAGACCCTCGTGAGCCGCCACGTGGGCCAGCATCAGCCCCCCTACCAGATCGCCGATGGCGTAGACGTGCGGTTCGGCCGTCCGCATCCAGCCGTCCACCTTGACGAACCCGCGCTCGAGCTCGACTTTCGTCGTCTCCAGCCCGATCTCCTCGGAGTTGGGTGCGCGGCCCGTTGCCACCAGCAGCTGCTCGACCGCCAGCTCGGCGGCTGCCCCACCCTCCGGCCCGACCGCCAGCGTCACGCCGTCGTCCGAGGCTCGCACCGCGGCCGGGTCGAAGCGGGCGTTGGTGATGACCTTGATGCCGCGCCGGACGAAGCTCTTCTCCAGGGCCGCACTGACCTCGCGGTCCTCGAGCGGCACGATCGAGGGCAGGTATTCCAGCAGGGTCACGGCTACCCCCAGATCGTGGTAGAGCGAGGCGAACTCGGAGCCGACCGCGCCCGCACCCACGATGGCGATCGAGCGGGGCAGGTCGACCTTCGTCGTCACATCATCTGACGTCACGATGCGCCGGCCGTCGGGGACCAGGCCGGGCAGGCTCTTGACCCGGCTGCCCGTGGCGAGGATGACGTCACTGCCGTGCAGGACCTGCTCGCCACCACCACCCGGCGTCCCGTCTTCGCCGTTGAGGACCACGCGCACCGCGCCGGCGCCTTCCAGCCGGCCGCTGCCGGCCACCCAGGTCACACCGTTCTTGCCGACCAGGCCGCGCAGGCCCGTCCACATCCGCTTCACGACCTGGTCCCGCCGCGCCGCAACGGCCGGGTAGTCGAGGCTCGGCTGGCCGCCGAGGGCGATGCCGAAGTCCTTCGACCTGCGCAGGCGCGCGTACAGCTCGGCCGATTCGAGCAGGGCCTTGGTGGGGATGCAACCCACGTGCAGGCACGTGCCGCCGATCCTGCCCCGGTCCACCAGGGCCACCCTCATGCCCAGCTGGGCGGCCCGGAAGGCGGCCGAGTAGCCGCCGCTGCCTGCGCCGAGGACGATCAGGTCGAATTCGGAGGATTCGGCGGCCATGGGCGGTCGGCCTCCCGCTGCGGATGGACTTGCCGAAATCCTATGCGGCCCTCCCGGCAGCGGCAACGGGGCCACGTCGGTGGTCCTGGGTACGAGACGACGGGCATCGGCCCGGGTCGTCGGTCTGGCGATTCGACCCGCTATCAGCCGCCGCGGACGATCCTGAAACAGTCGCTGCAGTAGACGGGCTTGCCATTGGTGGGCTGGAACGGCACCTCGGTTTCGTTGCCGCAGCGGCTGCACGTCGCCGGGAACATCTGCCGGGGTCCGCGATCGTAGCCACCACCGAAGCCGTGGCCTCCTTCAGGGCGAGCCGCCTTGCGGGCGGCGCGGCAGGCACCACAGCGCTTTGGCTCGGAGAATCCACGCTGGGCGTAGAAGTCCTGCTCGTTGGCGGTGAATACGAACTGCTGGCTGCAGTCGGCGCAGACCAGGATCTTGTCCGTGTACACGAGACCCGGAACTCCTCTCAGTAGCCGTTCCCTCGGTTTCCTCGCGGCTATGCGTGAGGGGCCCGGTAGTCCGCGCTACCTATTCGCTCGCGATCCGCTCGCGAGCCTGCGGCGGGATTGTACGTCCGGGCATCCGCCGTGCATAGGGTTCACATGTCGGCAGGTATGCGCATCGCCCGAAAGGACTGGCCGGGGGGCATGACCGACGGATGGTGCACGAGGGTGCCCGATCGGGTTATGGTGGTCCGACCGGCGGGCCCCCGGCTCGTTCCACCACCGCTACTCGGCCCTGGCAATCAACACGATGAGACTAAGCCGGATCCTCGTTCTCGTTCTCGCGCCCGTCCTGCTCGGCGCCATCAACGCCGGCAGGGCAGACGCTGCCGACCCGGCCGCGGCCTTCACCTCGCCTGCGCCCGGCGTCGTTTCCGTGGTCCGGACCAGTTCGTTCCACGTCGCCTGGACGCTCACTTCGGGGGCGCAGGTCACATCGTCCTCGCTGGCCGTGCAGGCCTCCCGGCCGATCGGAACTGAGGGCTGCGACCCGCGCTGGGCGCCTGTCAGCGCTCGGCCCGTCAGCGGCACTTCCTTCGACGTCCAGGGCCTGGCCCGCGATCACTGCTACCGCTTCGTGCTGATCCTGACCACGCCCGAGGGACCGCAGTCGATCGCCTCGGCGCCGGTCATCCCCACCTCGAAGGGCTGGGGGCCGAGCGTCGAGTTCACCAACCCCTACATAGACGGTGTCGTGTCGTACACGACGTCCGTTCGCGTCAGCTGGCTGGAGTGGGACGCCTTCCATTCGCCGATCGTCTCCCGGACCCTGGTCGAGCAATCGGCCCCGGCCAACGGCGAGAGCTGCTCGGGCGTGTCCTGGTCGTCCGGGACCTACGTCGCATTCACCGGCACCGCGGTCACCCGCTCCCTCGACAGGGCCCGCTGCTACCGGTACTCCCTGACCGTCCAGGATGCGGCCGGATTCCGCGGCCTGTTCACGTCGGGCGCCCTGCGCATCGCGGTCGACCTGCCGGCCTGGACCGGGACCGCCAACCTGTACCGCGAAGACGCCTATGTCACGCAGTTCAACCTGGTGCAGTGCGTGGCCGCCAGCAGCCAGATGATGCTCAACCTCACTCTCGGCCAGAGCGACACCTCATCCGCCACGCAGTCCATCTACATGGCCTACGCCGAGGCCAACGACAGCGCTTCCTACTCCGGCGGCGGCAGCAACCCCGCCGGCTGGGCAGCCGTCCTGAACCGCTACGGGGGCATGCCCTACTCGGTCGCCCGCTACATCGACAGCGGAAGCGCGATCAAGGCCGCGGCCACCCGGCTGCGGCTCACCAACCGCCCGGTCGGGCTGCTGGTCTTCAGGGGCCGCCACGCCTGGGTTCTGAACGGGTTCGAGGCCACGGCCGACCCGGCCGTCACCAGCAACTTCGCCGTCACGGCCGTGTATGTCTCGGGCCCGCTCTACCCGCGCGATCCCAACGCCTACGGCTACGATCCGCCACCCAACACGCGGCTGACCACGTCCGAGTTCACTTCGCGCTTTTTCGGGCGCTACTACGACTCCGCCCTCACGACCTGGAACGGCTACTGGGTCATCATCCAGCCCTAGGCCGAAGACGCTAGACGCGATCGGCCTCAGGCGGGATACCGATGGGCGCAACCAGCACCCGACCCGCCACCGCCCTGCCGCGCCGCGTCAGCAGGCCCGACTTGGGCCGGTGGAAGGTCACGCTGAGGTGAGCCCTGACCACCGGGTCCGAGAGGTCCCCGCCGGTCAAGTCGACCGCTGTCGGGCAGTCGACGGCCACGACCGGGATCCCGGCCCGGCGCGCCTTGTTGACCACCTCCACCGCCGACCGGATGGGCTCGCGCAGCGGACCGGCAGTGCCGGTCCCCAGCAGGGCATCCACCACCACGGCCGCCTTCTCGATGCTCTGGCCCAGGATGGCCACGTCCCTGGCGACCGGGGTATGGATCCGCTCAACGCGGCTCTCCGCCTCGAGGCGGTCCCAGTTGCGGGCCGAATCCTTGCCGGCCGGCCGGCCCTCGGCCGCGACCAGCACGACGACGACCCGCGCCCCCTGCCGCGCCAGGTGCCGTGCCGCAACGAAGCCGTCGCCGCCGTTGTTGCCCGGGCCGCACATCACCACCGCGGGCCCCTTGTCCCAGCGCTCGGTCTGTACGGCGATCGCCCTCGTCGCAGCGGCCACGGCGCAGCCGGCGTTCTCCATCAGCACGAACCCGGGCATTCCCAGAGCCTGGGCCCGGCGGTCGGCGCCCTTCATCGCCTCGGCGCCGATGGGCGAGGCGTCCATGGCTCGCGCCCAGCGCAGCCCCAGCTCGTCCAGGGTCATGCCGAAGATGGCCGGGTCGTCGGCGGGAAGCAGCTGGTCCGGGGAGGGTTGAGAGCGGGGCACGGCCGCCCTAGCCCGTGTTCTGGAGGCCGGCCGCGACGCCGTTCACGGTCAGCTGGACCACGGCCGCGCAGCGGGCGCGATCGGGGTGGCCGGGCGGCAGGGCCCGCAGGCGGGCCAGGAAGCGAACCTGGACGTGGGACAGCGGGTCGACGTACGGCCGGCGGAGACGGATCGAGCGTTCCGTGATCGGCTCGTTGGCGAGCATCGACTTGTGCCCATTGACCCTGGCCAGCTCCGCGATCGTCAGCTCGTACTCGGAGCTGATCCGAGACCAGAGGTACTCGCCCCTGGGCGAATCGTCGAGCGCGGCGAACAGACGGGCGATCTCGGGCGCGGCGCGGTAGAGGGCCATCTCGGCGTTGTCGAGCGTGCTCGAGAAGAAGGGCCAGTCGCGGTAGAGGGTGGCCAGCTTCGTCGCACCGCGAGCGCCGTGGGCCTTGCGGAAGGCCCGCAGCGCGGATCCCAGGCCGTACCAGGCCGGCAGTGAGATGCGGGCCTGTGACCAGGCGAAGACCCAGGGGATGGCCCGCAACGACTCCACGTCCGGGGCCTGGGCCGGCGGTTCCGAGGGGCCCGTGCCCCGCGACGCTTCGGCCAGGCTGCCGCGCCTGGCGGGCCGAGACCCCAGGGCCATGGCCGAGATCTCGGCGACCGGCGTGGCCATCTGGAAGAAGGTCGGCAGGCCGGGTTCGTCGTATACGAAGTCCCGATAAGCGTGCCGGGCCAGATCCGCCAGCTCGTCGAGGGCACGTTTGCCGCGCCGGTTGACCTCGCTCACGCAGTCGTCGTGCTCGGGAGTGGAGGCGATGATAGCCGCCCCGGCGACCATCCCCAGGTGGTGCTCGGCGATGCCGATGTTGGCGTAGTGGGCCGCCACCGCCTCGCCCTGCTCGGTCATCTTCAGGCGGCCCTGAATGGATCCCGGAGCCTGGCCCAGGACGGCCCTGTTGGCCGGTCCTCCGCCGCGGCCGATGGCCCCGCCGCGGCCATGGAAGAGGGTCAGCTCCACTCCGTGGCGGCGGGCAGTCTCGGCCAGCCGCGACTGGGCTCCGTACAGGGCCCAGGCCGCGTACAGGAAGCCGGATTCCTTCGACGAATCCGAGTAGCCGAGCATCACTTCCTGGCGGTTGCCTCGGGCCTCGAGGTGACGGCGGTAGTCCGGGTTGGAGAGCAGCGCGTCCAGGATCTCAGAGCAGTTCTCCAGGGCGTCGGCCGTCTCGAAGAGAGGGACGACGTCCAGGTTGGCCTGGCCCCTGACTAGGCCCCCCGTCGCAACCGAGGGCACGACCGCACCCGCGGCCAGCTCGGCCAGCTGCAACACGGCCATCACGTCCTGAGCCGAGCGCGTGAAGCTGATCACGTAGCGGCGGCAGGCCTCCTCGCCGAAACGGCGCTGGATGCCGGCTATGGCCCGGAAGGTAGCCAGCACTTCGCCCGGAGAGACCCCAGGGACCAGCTCGCGAGCCAGGTCCGGCGAGGTCATGCCTCTCAAGTGCAGGAGAGCGCCCAGAGCCGCCTCGTGGACGCCCGAGTGCTGCCGCACCTCGAGCGAGGCCAGATGGAAGCCGAAGGTCTCGACCTGCCAGCGGAAGTCCTGCAGCTCACCGTAGGCCACCCGCGGCAGGCGGTCGACGACCAGGCATTCCTGCATCTCGGCCAGCTCTTCGATGAGTTGAGCCGGCGTTTCATAGCGGCCGACCGAGGTGCCGGCTTGCTCCGTCAGGAACCAGCGCGTACGGCGCAGGCGCTCGGCCATCGCTCCCAGGCGGCGCCGATACGGCTCCTCCGGGAAACGGTGCGTCAGGTCGCGCATCACGTCCCGTAGATCCTCGGCATCGCGGCCCAGCTGGCGTTCGAGCTCCGGATGTATGGCCTCGCGCGGAATCTCGACGGAGATGGTGTTCATAAGGCGCGTGGCCACCGCCTCGTAGCCGCGCATGACGTGGTCCGCCTGGATGCGCAGCACCTGGCGGGTCAGCTCGGCCGTGACGTTCGGGTTGCCGTCGCGGTCGCCACCGATCCATGAGCCCCATCGGATCAGGGCCGGCACGCGAGGCGGACGCGTCCCGCTCAGTCCGGAATCGCTGGCCAGCGCCCCGTCCGACCGGCCGCGCCTGGCCCTGGGGGCCAACCTGTCCATGGCCCTGTCGAAGGCCCGGTAGACGCGTGGAGTCACGCGGAAGAGAGTCTCGTCGAAGTAGGTCAGAGCGGTCCGGACCTCGTCGATGGGCGTGGGCGAAGTCCGGCGCAGCGGAGCGGTCCGCCACAGGACGGTAATCTCCTCGCGCAGCTTGCGGCGGATCTCGGAGTCGTCGGCCGGGCCCAGGCGCGGGTCGTCGAGATGCTCCAGGAGGCGGTAGCAGCGCCGCAGTGCGGTCAACGTAGTCCGCCGCCGAGCCTCGGTGGGATGGGCCGTCACCACCGGCGCGATGGACGTCCGGCGCAGCAGCTGCTGGATCCGATCGGCCGACCAGCCCCGCTCGACAAGCCAGTCGACGGTGGCGTCGGGCGTCCCCTCCTCCGGCCGGGCCGCTCTCTGGGCCAGCCGCAGGCGGCGCACCCTGTCCCGTTCCTCACACAGGTTCACCAGCTGGAAGTAGAGGCTGAAGGCCCTCACGAGCAGCTCCGCCTGGTCGATCGTCAGAGCGTCGAGATCGGAGGCCAGCTCGGCAGCCGCCTTGCCGGAGCCGGTTTCCCGAATGGCGATCGAGCGCAGCCGGCACCGCTCCACGAAGTCCAGCAGGTCGCTCCCGCCCTGCTCGGCTACCACCTGTCCCAGGAGCGAGCCGAGGAGCTTGACTTCACGGGCCAGCGGATCGCCCGCCCCCGACGTGCCGATCGACCGGGGCTCTGCTTTGACGGCTGGGTTCTCTTTTGACGTTCTCTTGGGGGCCATGCCCCGCGAGCATACATTGCCGGCGGCGATGGGCCCGTCCGGTGGCGCAGGGGTTCACTCGAACTCGTCGGCGCGCTACCATCCGCCGGTGGCCATCGAGACGCCGCTCCAACCGCCGGCCCCCCGTTCCGAGCCTTCCGGCAGACTGACTGTCGTCTACGATGCCGGCTGCGGAATCTGCCGAGAGACCGTCCGCCGCCTGGCGCGCTGGGACCGCGAAGACAGGATGGAGTTCATGCCCCTGGCGGCAGCGGCCTCGTCCGGCCGGCCCGCCCTCGAGCAGCTGGCAGCGGGAGACCGATTTCGGGAGTCGATCCAAGTAGTGGACGAATCCACCGGCCGGGTCTCGAGCGGTGGACAGGCAGCCCTGGCGTTGCTCGAGGCCCTGCCCGGCGGCTGGCTGCTACGGCCCTGGACCGCCCTGCCGCCGGCCGGTCCGGTTGCCGATACCGTCTATCGCGTCGCCAGTCGCCACCGCAACCGCCTGGCCTGGCTGATGGGTCTGCGCGACGAAGTGGCCTGCCCGCTGCAATCCGGAGGGCCGCTGGAGGCCCCGAACCGCCGCAACGGGTAGGACGAAGGGCGATTCATCTTCCACCTTATGGAACTAAGGCTGTTCCTCTATGGATTCGCAATGTGAGGGGGAGTAGGGTTAGGAAGGTCGGGCGGTGGGGACGTCGTCCGGTTCCATCCTCGAAGGAAGGAGGTTCATGTGCCCGAGCCATCCGCCATCGAGGGAATCCTGCAGGCCATAGTCGACGCCATGGAGGCTCGCGAGGCCGCTGAGCCGGACTTGCCCGCCTGGGAGTCCACAGCCCGCCTCAAGGCGGCCGAGGCAGACCTGCTGGAGTTCTATCGCAGGTCGGCCCGGGGACCGCGCCGGCTGGTCGTGATCGACATCGAGACCAGCGAGGTCCAGGCCAGCCCGCTCTCGGTGGAAGTGGCCTGATCTTCGGCCGCGCCCGCACCAGGCCGGGCTCGCGTCTCAGCGAGCGCTCACTCCGGCCGGGTGATACCTTTCGCTGCCATGGACGAAGAACGCACCTGGCGCGTCGAGAGCCTGTGGTGGCTCTCCTGCTTCCTCACCCTGATGGCGGTGCTGGTGCCGGTGTCTGCCGGTGAAGGCATATACCGCGCCTTCAGCTCGCAGGATCCCAACGTGGACCTGCTCAACGTGGCCCTGGGCTGGACGATCCTTCAGCCAGTGCAGATCGTGCTGGCCTTCTGGCCCTTCTTCGCCTCGGGCGCCTTGAGTGCTCGACTGCTGGTCGGAACCTTCGCCGGAGTCCGCCCGCGGGTGGTGACCTCCATCTTCTGCACCGGGGCCGTCGCCATGGGCGTCTGGGTGACCACCCAGGACGCACCGACCACGGTCGTCTACGCGGGCGCGGCGCTGGTATGGGCTCTGGCCATGCCTCTGCCGCTCAAGGACCTGCTGGCGGACGGGTCCCTCAAGGGCGGCCTGATCATCGGCCTGGGGTGCGCGGGGCTGCTGAACGTCTGGGACTTCGCCCTGGTCGCCATCGTCTGGTGCTGCTGGCGCCTCTACCGCGACAACTACGTGGACGTGCCGATCACCGCCGGGCTGGTCGCGGCCGAGCCGCTGCTGATGGTCGTCGACGATCCAAGTGGGGCCCTCTCGACTACCGGGGGTCTGTACACCACGCTGGAGACGGCCCTGCTGCTGATCCTGGCGATGGCCGCGATCGCGCTCGGTCAGCTCTTCCCGGGCCCGGACGAGGGCGCCGAGGAGACGGACGCTCGCTAGCGAACCCGTGGCAAGCGCTCACTTCCCGGCGTAGTCGCTCCCGGTCGGGATATCGAAGCCGATGAGCTCCTGCCCCCGATACAGCCACATCGAGCCCACGGCGGCGAAGAGAGCGCCTGGGTCGCCGTTCTCCGGGCCGATCGGGAGGATGTAGCGCCGGCCGTAGCCCCCCTGGCCGGAGAGGACCTCAAAACGCTGGATGGAGCCGTCGTCGGCCAGCCGCCAGAACTCGCTGTCGAGGATCACGATCGAGCTGGCGTAGGAGCGGTCCTCCACCGCCGAGCCGCTGGCGTTGAGCAGGATCAGCCGGGTCCCGCCCGCCGAGGCGCCGTCGCGGCCGCTCATCATCCAGCACAGCCCTTCCGAGTAGACGGGCCCGTAGGTCGTCTCGGGCGGCAGGTCCGAACCTCCGACCTGGTCGCCGCTGGCTGCGTTGATCGCCCGCAGCTCAGTCTCTGCCCCCAGCTCGACCGACCAGACACCGCCGCAGCCGAGCCTGGGCTCGCCGGCCGTTCTCCAGGCGACGGCAGACCGCTCGGATCCGTCGACCGGATGCAGTACCCGCAGCCGGCCCTCCGAGGCGACGTAGACGCCGTCGTACTGGGCCCCGATCAGGAGGGTGTGTTCAAGGCTGAGCGTCACCTCGCCGCTCTCGGGATCGATGCGGTAGGTGGAGGCCTTGTCCCAGCAGGGTGGCCCGCAGAGGTCGTAGGAGGTCGGCCAGGACGAGACCCAGATGCCGCGGTCGTACACCAGGCGGCGCAAGTCCTTGGGGAAGGCCGAGCCGCTCCAGACCGTGCCGACGGTGCCCGCGGCCACGTCCACCGGCAGCGCACCGGCGTTGCCGGCCAGGTACATCCTGCTGCCGTCGTCGAAAGCGAACGCCCGGTCCGGGATGAAGACGGGGATGGGCATGGGGATGGTGACCACGACGCGGGCCAGGCGGACGGTCGGGCGCGGCGCCGTCATCAGGGGCGAGGCGGTGGGCGAGGTGTCGGCCCAGGGCGTGCGCGTCGGGGCAGGATTCGGGCCGGGGGCGGTCAGATTGACGATCGCGGCCAAGACGGCGATCACCGTCACGGCGGTCACCGCCCCCAGGAGGTTCGCCCTGCCGTGGCGTCGGGGGCGCTCCTGATCCTGCGGCGATCCCGGGCCGTTCTCGTAGCGATAGGCGGCAAACGGATCGTCGCGCAGCAGCTCCTCCGCTTCGGCATCGGCCGGCCGCTCACGGGCGCCGCCGTAGCGGGCCCAATCGTCGCCGGATTCGTATGGATCGAGACCGCCCCGATCTCCCACCAGGCGCCTCCCGTCGCGCGGATCCTATGGGCGACCGCCCGCCGGTCGCACCCGTCCAGACGTTCCACGACCTCCAGCTGTTCAGCCGCGATGCGTCGGCGGCAGCCACCGGGTGACGGGAGTCCGGTGGGGTCTGGGGTATACTGCCACCCTCAATGCAGCTACGGACCTTTCGGGGGTCCTTTCGGGTATCTGGCGCCCGTACCTTCGGGGAGCAACACAACCCGTGACCGGGGCCGACTATTCCGATAGCGGGGCTGTCCGGGCTTCGATCTGGGCTGCTCTGACTCCAGGAGGCTAGCGCGTGGTCTTCAACCGGCATCACCCCAAGGAAGTGGACGAGCACGAGGCCGATCACTCGGAGCTGGTCGAGCTGCTTCTGGGCGCCGACGAAGTCGAGCGAAAGCGGCTCCTCCTGCTGGCCCTGCAGTCGGGCGAGCTGCGCAAATCCGAGACGGCCGAGCTGCTGCGGCTCGTCGACCGTCTCGAGGCGCTCGCAGGCAAGACCGCGCCGACGAAGGAGAACGAGCTCTTCCGCTAGCGGACCTGCCGCCACCGGGCCTGCCGCCAGCAGAGCGGTACGCGCACCCTTCGCCCAGGCCCGATCGAGGCGATCCGGCCGGGGTATGACTCTTGTAGCGCTTGGCCGGCGGGAGAGAGGGTCTACCATTCGCCTGGAAGCGGTGCGCTGAGCAGCGTGGACCGCGAATTGCCGTCGTGCCGTCGCCGCGTAGCGGACGGTTGGGCCTAGCGCACTGGAGTAACGGGTTTGACTTCCAGGCTGGATGTCGCCGACCTGCGCCTCACGCTTCTCAGGCTGGGGCGCCGCGCTGCGTCGCCCCGCACACTGTGGCGCGTCTACCTGGTCGGCGGCCTGGTCGGGATAGCCGCCCTGTACGCCCTCACAAGCGCCGACCTGCGGACGTGGGTCTCCCCGTCCTTCGCCCTGTACGGAGCGATAGGCCTGGCTCTTGGCGCTCATCGTTCCCGAGCGGTGCAGGCCGGATCCTGGTACGGCCTCGCGCTGGGGATTGCCCTCCTCGGCCTGGGCGACCTGGTCTGGGCCTGGGAGAGCATCGGCAAGCCTGAGCCACCGGTCCCCTCGCTGGCAGACGTGACCTACCTGGCCGGCTATGCGGCCGCCCTCGTGGGCATGGCCTCCCTGGCCTGGCCTCGGGGCAGCGGCAAGGACTTCGATTCCCTGGTCGACACCACGATAGCCTCACTGGGCGTCGGGCTGGTGGCCTGGGTCTTCCTGATCGTCCCGTCGGCCGAGCAGACGGTCGGGCTCGATGCCGTGGGCTTCGTTGTGACGCTGTGCTACCCGTTGCTCGACGTGGCCCTGGGCGTCGTCCTGATGGGCATACTGATGGGGCCGCAGCGGTCTGCCGCGATCCACATGCTGCTGCTAGCCCTGGCCGCCTTCCTGATCAGCGACCTGCTCTACGTCCGGCTGATGGCCGACGGCAGATACGTCAGCGGCGGCGTGACCGAGCTGGGCTGGCTGATCGGCTTCGTTCTCTTCGGTACCGGTGGCCTCCACCCGGCAGCTCGAACCGTGGGCGAGTACCACGGCCCTGCGGAACGCCGATCGATCCCGTTCTCCAGAGCCGCAGGGCTCCTGTGCGCTCTTCTGATCGCCCCCGCGATGCTGCTCTGGGCCTGGGCCGCCGGCCGGGTCGAGGATCTGCCGCTGATCGCCTTCGCCGGCATCGCCCTGACGATGCTGTGGGCGGCGCGGCTGTGGCTGACGGTCCGCCAGCTTCGGAATGCCCTCGATGAGCGCCGCGAGCTCGAGTGGCAGCTGCGCGAGCAGGCGGAACGCGACAGCCTCCTGGACCTGCTCAACCGCGCCTCGTTCATCGCCCGGTTGCGGATGACGCTGACGGCCAACCAGGCGGCGGCCGTGCTGTACGTCGATCTGGACAACTTCAAGGTCATCAACGACACGCTCGGCCACCCAGGTGGAGACGAAGCCCTGGTGGAGGTCGCGCGGCGCATCGAGAGCCTTCTGCGGCCTCCCGACATCGCGGCCCGCCTGGGCGGCGACGAGTTCGGCGTGCTGCTGCCGGCAGCGGACGTCAAGTCGGCCGAGGCGGTGGCGGTCAGGCTGCTGCAGCGCGTCGAGCGCCCGATCCATGTCGACGGCAGGGAGTTCTTCATCCACGCCAGCGTCGGCATCAGCTGCGGCGGCCCCGAGAAGGCGACCGAGGACCTGATCCGAGAGGCGGACGTGGCCATGTACCTGGCCAAGGGCAAGGGCAAGAGCCGTCACGTCGTCTTCGAGGCGGAGATGCACGCCGACGTGATGCGGCGGATCCAGCTCCGCTCCGACCTCGAACAGGCGCTCATGCTCCACCAGTTCACCGTCCTGTACCAGCCCGTGGTCACGATGCCGGGCGGAGTGGTCCGCGACTGCGAGGCCCTGATTCGCTGGCAGCACCCCGTTCGCGGCCTGCTGTTGCCGGAGGACTTCATCGACCTGGCCGAGGAGACCGGGATCATCGTCAACCTGGGCCGTTGGATGCTCGACGAGGCCTGCCATGAGGCGGTTCGCTGGCAGGAGCAGCTCGGCAAGGCGGCCCCGGGCGTTGCCATCAACATCTCGGCCCTGCAGGTTCAGCGGCCGGGCTTCGCCGACGAGATCGCCGCCGCCCTCGACCGCAGCGGCCTGGACCCGCGCCGCCTGGCGATCGAGATCACTGAGAGCATCCTGATCGAAGTGGAGAACGCCACCTCGGTCGTGGCCGAGCTGGCCAAGGCCGGGGTTCGCGTCGCTATCGACGACTTCGGGACCGGCTATTCGGCCCTGTCGTACCTGGCCACGTACCCGGTCGACATCCTCAAGATCGACCGCTCGTTCGTGTCCTCGGTGGACGCCGGGCCGCGCGAGGCCCGCCTGGCCTCGGCCATCATCGCCCTGGGCAAGGACCTGGAGCTGCAGGTCATCGCCGAGGGCGTCGAGACCGAGAGCCAGCTGGCCATGCTGGCCAAGCACGGCTGCACCTCGTTCCAGGGCTACCTCTTCGCACGACCGATGGTCGGCCGTGACCTTCTGCCCCTTCTGGAGGCCGCGGCCCGGCGCCACGAGCCCTTCACCAAGGATCTGCGGCCGCTCAAGCGCAGCGCCTAGGGCCGGGCTGCCGGTCGGCCGGCAGGCGCACTTCCAGTGAGCGGGGCCAGGCCCCGCGTCGCCAGGGTCAAGCCGTCGGCCGTGACGGCGAAGGCTTCAGAGCCATCCAGCCCGGCGATCCAGGCCGGCCCGTCCCGGCCCATCGCGAAGGCCGCGGTGGCGTAGGCGTCGGCATAGGTCAGGCTCGGTCCGGTCACCGTAAGGCTGATCAGCCCGGTCGAGGGGCGGCCCGAGTGGGGATCCACGACATGTTCGCCGCGCTCATACGTGCCCGACGTTGCCACAGCTCCGTCACCCACTTCCAGCACGGTCGCCAGAAGCTCGCCTCGGAGCGGGTGCCTGATGCCCACCCTCCACGGCCGGCCGGACCCCGGCTCAGGCGACCCGCGAGCGACGATGTCCCCTCCCCCGTTGACCAGGAAGTTGGCCGCACCGGCGTCCACCAGGATGAAGGCGGCCTCCTCGACCGCCCAGCCCTTGACCACGCCCGTGGGATCCGGCATGCCGTCGGGCCGGAACCGCCGCGCGTCGAAGTAGCCGCCGGTCAGCCGGGCCAGCTCGTCGCACAGGCCCATGATCCAGCGCAGGCCGAGGCTCGCGTCGTCGAGCGCCAGCTCGGCCCGGCCCAGCCGGCAGACCTCGCTGTCGGGGCGATAGGGCGAGAAGCGGCGATCGATGTCGTGCAGGCGCTCGACGGCCCGATCGAGAGCCTGCGGGGCGACGCCCCGATCGCGGATGTCGAACGAGACGACCGTGCCCATTACCGGCTCGATCCGCCGCAGGCCCGGCAGCCCCGGCCGGTCGGGATCCGGGTGAGTGTCGGTTCGGTCGACTGCGTCGGCTGGGCCGAAGGCGCCGGCAGCCGACCGCTCCTCGTCCGTCATCCGCCTGCCTGGCTGAGGGCCGACTGCATCGATTGCATGAAGGCGTGGCAGGTGTAGGTCGCCCCGGAAACCGCATCGACCTGGGCGGCCTGAGCCTGCAGCGTCTTCTCGATCAGCTGCGGTACGGCGTACTGGCTGATCTGCCATGAGTGCGGGTCGCTCGACGGCACCTGGACCGCCTCTACGGCGGTGATCCGGCCGCTGTCGAGCGTGACCTGCACCTGGACCGGGCCATAGGGAGTCGAGACGACCGACCCGGTGTAGCTGCCCGACGCGGTCGCGCTGGTCGCTCCGGCCGCCGAGCTGATGACCGGCTGCAACTCGGCCGGGCTTGCCGGTACGGGCTCCGGAGTCTTGAAGTGGATGACCAGGATGAGTGCCGCCCCACCTATCAGGACGGCGAAGACCGGTCGCCTCGGCATGGCAAAACCCCCGGCTCAGTAGGCGAAGCGCTCGGCGTGGATCTGCGAGGCAGGCACGTCGAGCGTCCGAAGGGCTCGATGAACGCCGTCGATCATGGCCTCGGGGCCACAGACGTAGACGTCGCAACGTTCTATGTGGGGGACGAGTGAGCGGAGCGCGGAGGCCCTCAGCGGGTTGGCCGGCATCTGCGGCGTGCCTCGCTTGCCCACCAGGTAGTGGACCGCTGCCCTGCGTGTCCGAGCCAGGGCCTCCAGCTCCTCGCGGAAGACCAGGTCCTCAGGGCGGCTGGCGCGGTAGATGAGGGTCAGGGCGCCCGGTTCGGCCGGCAGCTCCTCCAGGAGGGCACGCAGGGGGGTTATCCCGATGCCACCGCCGATCAACACCGTGCGACGCCTGCTTCGGTTGGCGCCGGTCATGATCCCGTAGGGGCCCTCGGCCATGACCGCCGTCCCCGCGCGCACCCGCTGCAGGTGGCTCGTGTAGTCGCCCAGGGCCTTGACGGTGAAGCGCAGGTACCTGCCGTTGGGCGCGGCCGAGATCGAGAAGGGATGGGCCCGATACCAGCCGTCACGGGTCAGGAAGCGGAGGATGAACCACTGCCCGGCTCGGACGGCCAGCCGGTCCAGATCCCGGCCCGTCAGGTAGATCGAGACTACACCCGGCCCTTCGCGGACGACGTTGGCCACCCGCAGGCGATGGCGGGCGGACAGCAGCAGCGGCCCGCCGATGCGCCAGGCCAGGATCGGGCCGATCGTCAGGACGTACAGGCCGACCCAGTAGAGCCGGGCCAGTTGATCGTGGACGAAGTCGCTACCGACCATGAGCTGGTGCAGGAAGGCCAGCGCGACGGCGGCGTACATGAGCAGGTGGATGCCGTACCAGGTCCCGTAGGGCAGCGCCCGGCGGGAGGCCCTGATCGAGCTGACGGCGACCAGGACGAAGAGCACCAGGGCGACGAAGGCCCAGAGGACCCAGGGGTACACCGTCAGGAAGGTCACGAACTCGGCCACAGCGCCCGAACCGTCGCCCATGCCGTAGCCGATCGTGGTGAAGACGAAATGGCCGACCAGCAGCCAGACGGTCGCGAAGCCGCCCCAGCGGTGCAGCCACAGCAGCCTGTCGGTGCCGAAGACCTGCTCCAGATACGGGCTTCGGGACACCAGCACGAGCTGGATCAGGGCCAGGAAGGTACCGTACAGCGCCATCAGCTGCCCGAGGGCCATGAAGGTCCCGGAGGTCGTGGTCAGCCGGTCCAGGCCGCCGTGGCGGAGCCACATGGCCCCGATGACGAGCGCGTTCAGAGCGGCCAGGGCGTAGGCATCGCTCGCCCGCAGGCCCCAGACACGGGGCTGAGGCACGCGCCGGCGGACCGCCGCGGCTGCGGCCCTGGCCTCCGGATCCCCAGGGCCGGCGTGGAGGGACCGTGGCGGGGCGATCTGGCCTTCGGCGATGCGCGCGGAGGTGGTCATGCGGGGCACGGTATGGTCCGTTCCTGTCGATTGCGTTACGCCAGAGCGGCCGTCCCGGGAGGCGCGATCCCCCGCCCCGGCGAGCCCTGGCTCGCCCCGGCCGGCAAGTCACTCCGTGAAACGCTCAGCGCCATGCTTTGACATCGGGCCGGTGCCATGTGATGGTGCCACGACGAGCCCCACGGACGGCAGAGACGGAGCCAGCGATTCCCGATGCTCACCAGAGTTGCGGGCAAGACGACCATTCGACGGCTGGGCCACTGGTTCGGCTGGCTGGCGCTGGCCTTCCTGGTCCTGACGCTCCTCACCGGATACGGCATAACCCAGTTCCGAGTGGTGGACCCCCTGACGTTCGGGGTGGTGGGCAAGGCCGTCTCCCAGCGCTGGCACGAGACCGTCGCCTTGCTGATCGTGGTCTTCCTGGCACTCCACGTGAGCATCGCCCTGTGGTGGCGCCTGCGAGGTGGCTCGACCCAGTAGCCGGAGGAGCTGGCATGCGCAACGCGATCCGAATCTGGCCTGTGCTGGCGGTCCTGACCGTGGCGGCCTGCTCCAGCGGCGCCGTCGATCCGTCGTTCGAGGCTCTGCAGTCGGTCGAGATACGTGAGTACCAGGGCGAACAGCTGTCGTCGATAGGCGACTTCCGGGAGAACTCCATCAAGGGCGTCCAACACGTGTCCCTGGACGGCTACCGGCTCGAGGTCACCGGCCTCGTGGACAAGCCGCTGGAGCTGACCTACGACGAGGTGCTCGCCCACTCCCGCTACAGCAAGGTCGTCACGCTCCATTGCGTGGAGGGTTGGGATGCCACGATCCTGTGGGAGGGCGTGAGGATCGAGGACATCCTCGCCGACGCCGGAGTCAAGGATGGAGCGCCGGTCGTCATCTTCCACGCCGTGGACGGCTACACGTCGTCGCTGCCCCTGGCCTACATCCAGGCCAACGACATCCTCCTGGCCTACAACATGAACGGCGTGACTCTGCCGGCCGAGCGCGGCTTCCCCTTCCAGGTCGTGGCCGAATCCAAGTGGGGCTACAAGTGGGTCAAGTGGGTCGATCGGATCGAGCTCTCCAACGACACCTCGTACCGCGGCTACTGGGAAGTGCGGGGCTACAACAACGACGGCGACCAGAGCGGCCCAATCTTCGAGCCCTGAGCGAGCGTTTCGCGGGAGGGCGCCCCTACTCCTTGGCCGGGCCCTTGGCCTCAGCCGCCAGCGTTGACGGCGAGTCGAGCCACCAGCACGGCGGCAGCTCTCCCTCTTCGCCCCCGGATCCCTTCTCCTTCGACCCCTTGCCGCTCGGCTCGGGCAAGGCAGCGGCGCGGGCAATCGCCTCGTGCCTCTCCCGAACCTGGCTTGCCAGCGCATCGAGATCCAGCTCCTCGAGCACCGGCGGATCGGGCACCTTGGAGGCCATCGAGGCGAAGGTCTCCGGATCGGAGCCCTCCAGCTGCCCGAAGAACTCCGCTATCTCCTTCTCGAACTCCGCCACCCGCCCATCGACGCGTTCGATCTCGCGATCGACGGCCGCTTTGAACTCCTCAGCCTCCTGCTCGAGGATCTCACGGCGGCGTCCGATGCGCCTCTCCGCCTCGCCGCGTACCCGCTCCACGCTGGACTTGGACTGCCCCTCGATCGTGGCCACGTCGTCCTCGGCGGTCTTGGTGAGCCCCTTGGCCCCTTCCTCCGCTATCTCGTGCAGGCGTTCGATAAAGGCCTGGCCGTCCGTCCGGCACTGCTCGAGCGCGGACTCGCGCGACGTTTCGGCGGTCGCCCGCATCACCGACGTGAGGTCGGCCAACAACCGGTTCGGAGCGTTGGCGGCCTGTTCTTCCACGCCATCTCCACAGCGCTACCGGGCCCCCGGAGGCTCCGGGCAGCCCGCCTGGGGATGATGGTCTCGGTGTTGCCGGCAAGCACCTGACCTTTGGTACCAGTACCCGACGGCTCCTCTGTACCGCACGAAGCGCAGACGGAGAGGCAGGGGCAATGCGGGGCAGCGTAGACTGGGGCGGTCCTGCAGCCCGCCCGCATCCGCCTCGAACCCGGCCCGCGACTCGACAGCCCATCTCGCGGCCCAAGGAGACCCGCCGCCCCAGGAGCAGCTATGACCGAGATGATCCGGACCGTCGGGCTGACCAAGTACTACGGGCGCCGTCGAGGCCTGGCCGGCCTGGACCTCGAGGTTCGCCAGGGCGAGACCTACGGTTTCCTGGGCCCCAACGGCGCCGGGAAGACGACCACCATCCGCATCCTGATGGACCTCATCCGGCCCACCGGCGGCCAGGCGACGGTCCTGGGCGAGGCACCGAGAGCGGGCGGAACCGCCCTGCGCCGCAGAGTGGGCTACCTTCCGGGCGACTTCGTCGTCTCCGGAGGGCAGCCGGCAGGCGAGCTGCTGACGTACCTGGGGCATCTGCGAGGCGGCGTAGAGGCAGGGCGGATACGAGCCCTGGCCGAACGTTTCGACCTGGATCTGAAGGTTCGGATCGGCAGCCTGTCCAAGGGAAACCGCCAGAAGATCGCGGTCGTGCAGGCCTTCATGCACGAGCCGGAGCTGTTCGTCCTCGACGAGCCGACGATCGGGCTCGATCCGATCATGCAGCAGCGCTTCCTCGAGCTGGCCGCCGAGGCGCACAAGGCCGGCCAGACGATCTTCATGTCGTCGCACGTGTTGAGCGAGGTCCAGCAGTGCGCCGACAGGGTCGGCATCCTGCGTGACGGCAAGCTGGTCGCGGTCGAAGCCGTGGAGGATCTGCGGCGCCGGGCCGTCCGCCGGGTCGAGGTTCGCTTCGACGCCCCGGTTCGCAAGGACGCCTTCGGCAAGCTGCCGGACGTGGGCGACATCGAGGTCGAGGGCAACGTGCTGCGCTGCCGCCTCACCGGGCGCGCCGACCCACTGGTCAAGGCCCTGGCCCGCTTCGGCGTCGCGACCCTCACTGTCGAGGAGCCGGACCTGGAGGAGGTCTTCTTCGTCTACTACCGCGGCGAGGAGGGCACCGATGCTGCGTAGCGTCTTCACCAAGACCCTCTGGGACCAGCGCCGCTCGTTGCTGGCCTGGGCCGTCGGCCTCACCGGGATAGGCGTTCTCTACGCCTCCTTCTACCCCATGGTCAACACCCCGGAGATGAGGGCCGCCCTGGAGTCCTACCCCCAGGCCATGATCGACGCCATGGGCTTCGACGACGTGACTTCGCCGGCAGGCTACCTGGGCGCCACCACGCTGGGCATGCTCTGCCCGGCCATCATCATCATCATGGCCGCCGCGGTCGGCGGGTCGGCCATCGCCGGCGAGGAGGAGAACGGCCGCCTGGACCTGACGCTCGCCCACCCCGTGTCGCGCTGGAGCGTGCTGCTGCAGCGCTGCGCGGCCATGGTGGTCTCGATGCTGGGCGTTACGGCGGCGCTCGGCCTGGCGCTGCTGGCCATCTCGGGCCCGGCACAGATCGACAGCATCGGGCCGGCGAACCTCGTGGCGGGCGCGCTCCACCTGGCCTTGCTCGGTATCTTCTTCGGCAGCCTGGCCCTCGGCCTGGGCGCGGCCACCGGGCGGCGCAGCATCGTCTACCTGGCCGTGGCCGTCGTCGCCATCGTCGGCTACTTCGGTAACAACCTGGGGCCGACCATCGAGGGGCTGCACTGGCTCCGCGACATCTCGCCCTTCCACTTCTACCAGGGCGGCGAGCCGCTACGGAACGGTATTCAGCCGGCCGACCTGGCCGTCCTGGCAGGCACCGGCGTCCTGCTGGTCATCGCCGGCGGGCTGGCCTTCGACCGTCGAGACGTGGCCGTCTGAAGTCCGGGTGGGGGGAGTGGCTGGCGCGCTAGGATTCGAACCTAGAATCCCCTGATCCAGAGTCAGGTGCCTTACCGTTAGGCCACGCGCCAGCGGGCAGGCCGAAATCTTACAGGAATGACGCCCCGGCGGCTCGCGCCGGAGCCGGGGCTCAGAACAGAAGTTCGACGTGGCCGGTCCTGCGTGGTACGCTTCGCCCACGACGCCGGAACAGGCGTCGAAACCAAGCGGCACTACGACACTCCTCTCCTCCGGTTCTCGGCGAGAAAGGTTCGCTGAGGCCGCACGAGAAGGAGTTCTTCTTTTGTACGAACAGACAGATAAGACCCTGAACTGCGTGGACTGCAATCAGGAATTTGCGTTCACCGCAAGCGAGCAGCAGTTCTACGCCGACAGGCAGTTCACCGAGCCACGACGTTGCCCATCCTGCCGTGCCAGCCGCAAGGCCTCGCGCGGAGGCGGTGGCGGCGGCTACTCGAGCGGCGGCTACGATCGCGGGCCGCGCGAGATGTTCAGTGCCACGTGCTCGAGTTGCGGCCGCGAGGCCCAGGTCCCGTTCCGCCCCACCGGCAGCAAGCCGGTCTACTGCAGCGACTGCTTCGGCACCCAGCGCCGCTCCTACTAGCCCTCGCCGCCATTCGAAGGAGCCCGAAGACTTCGGGCTCCTTCTTGATTCGAGGGCCAGACCGGACGCCCGTTCGTCTACCATCGGCCCACCACCAGCCAGCAGTTGGAGCGCAGGATGGCCGTTCGTGTCAGTCGCCTGACGGTCGAACACCATCGCCGGCCGTTCGGCATCGGGGAGTCGCGGCCCCGCCTGTCCTGGCAGATCGAGGCCGACGAGCCGGACTGGCAGCAGATCGCCTACGAGATCGAAGTCGGCGACGAGACGCGGGAAGCTTCGTGCCACAAGGTCGAATCCGCCGACTCGCAGCTTGTCGCCTGGGCCGCGGCCGAACTCGGCTCACGCGATCGCCGCTCCGTTCGGGTGCGCGTCTGGGGCGTGGACTCGGCCGAGCCTTCGGGCTGGAGTGAGCCGATCGAAGTCGAGGCCGGCCTGCTCCAGCAGGACGACTGGCTGGCCGAGCTGGTAGGTCCCGAGCGCGAGCTGGGCGATCGACCGGACCGTCCGCCGGTGCTGATGCGGAAGGCCTTCGAGCTGGGGCCCGGAATCGAGCGCGCCCGTCTGTACCTCAGTGGCCACGGCATGTGCCTGGCCGAGGTCAACGGCCGACGAGTGGGCGACGACATCTTCACCCCGGGCTGGACGAGCTACCGCCATCGCGTCCGCTACCGCACCTACGACGTCACGGCCCTCCTCCGAGAAGGCGCCAACGTCATCGGCGCGACCGTCGCCGAGGGCTGGTACGCCGGCCACCTGGGGTTTCATGGCGGCAAGCGCCGCATCTGGGGCGACGACGTCGCCCTCCTGGCCCAGCTGGAAGTGCGCCACGTCGATGGGCACGTCGCGACGATCGCCACCGACGCGAGCTGGCAGTGGGCCGATGGGCCGCTCACGGGAGCCGGCATCTACGCCGGCGAGACCTACGACGCCCGGCGCGAGCGGCCCGGCTGGTCGGCCCCGGGCGGAGACGCGGAGGGCTGGACGCCGGTGCGGGCTTTCGGCCGGGAGACCGCCCGGCTCGTCGGTCCGTTGGGACCGCCCGTTCGCCGAACGGAAGAGCTGACGCCGGTGGCCGTCACTCGGTCGCCCTCGGGCAAGACGATCGTCGACTTCGGCCAGAACCTCGTCGGCCGGGTGCGGCTGCGCGTTCGCGCCAGAGCCGGAACCGCCGTCACTCTGCGCCACGCCGAGGTACTGGAGGACGGCGAGCTGGCCACCCGACCGCTCCGCGCCGTGGCGGCGACCGATCGCTACGTCTGCAAGGGCGGCGGGACCGAGGAATGGGAGCCCGACTTCACCTACCACGGCTTCCGCTACGTCGAGGTCGATGGCTGGCCGGGGGAGCCCGGCGAGGACGGCCTGCGGGCAGTGGTGCTGCACACGGACATGGAGCGGACCGGCTGGTTCGAGTGCTCCAACCCCCTGCTCAACCGTTTCCACGAGAACGTCCTGTGGACGATGCGCGGCAACTTCATGGAAGTGCCGACGGACTGCCCGCAACGGGACGAGCGGCTGGGCTGGATCGGCGATGCCAGCGTCTTCGCCCCCGCGGCGACGTTCCTGTACGACTGCTCGGGCATGCTCCGCGACTGGCTGCTCGACGTGGCCACCGAGCACGAGGCCCTGGGAACCGTGCCGGCTTACGTGCCCTGGTTCGGGCTCAGCTGGCCGCTGGCGCCGATGGCCGTCTGGGGCGACGGCGCGGTGGTGATGCCGTGGGTCCTCTACGAGCGCTTCGGCGATCAGGAGATCCTGAGCGAGCAGTACTCGAGCATGGTGGCCTGGGTGGACGAGATCGCCCGGATTGCCGGCCCCAGCCACCTGTGGCAGAGCGGCATCCAGCTGGGCGACTGGCTGGACCCCGCCGCCCCGGCAGACGCCCCCGAAAAAGCCCGCACGGATCCGTATCTCGTCGCCACGGCCTACCACGCCTATACGGCCTGGCTCGTGGCCGAAGCGGCGGCGCTGCTCGGGCATGGCGAGGACTCGCGCCGCTACCGGACGCTCGCCGACGAGATCAAGTTCGCCTTCGCTCGCGAGTACGTATCTCCGTCCGGCCGGGTCGTGTGCGATTCCCCCACCGCCTACGCCCTGGCCCTGCAGTTCGACCTGCTGCCCGACGACGCGGCCCGAGAGCGGGCCCGCGCCCGGCTCCTGGAGCTGGTGCGGGCCGAGGGCTACCACGCCTGCACGGGCTTCGTGGGCGGGCGGCTGATCTGCGACGCCCTGGCCGGGGCGGGCGCTATCGACGCCGCCTACCACCTCCTGACGCAAACCGAATGCCCGTCCTGGCTGTACGCGGTCACGATGGGCGCGACCACCGTCTGGGAACGCTGGGACAGCATGCTGCCGGACGGCCGGCTCAACCCCGGCGACATGCTGTCGTTCAACCACTACGCCCTGGCCTCAGTCGCGGACTGGCTGCATCGGATCGTGGCCGGTCTCGCGCCGGCGGCGCCCGGCTACCGCCGGCTCCTCGTCGCCCCGCTGCCGGGCGGCGGGCTGAGCCATGCTTCGGCCGCCCACGAGACTCCGTACGGACGGACCGAGGTCTCCTGGACGAGGGCCGGCGGGCGGCTTGAGGTGGATCTGCTGGTTCCCGCGGGGGCCAGGGCCTTCGTCTCGCTGCCCGACCCCGAATGGCAGGACGTGGAGGTCGGCTCGGGCCGCCACCACTTCGCCTGCCCGTTCCGCGACGCAGCGGAGGATCCCCCGATTCCCACGGGCGTGGCCGCGTTGGGTCTGCCGCCCGAAACAGACTCGGGCGTGTTCGAGAGCTAGCGCGCGGGGGCGCTCGGAGCGGCCGCCAGGTCGTGGACGACCCAGACGTTCGGGTCGAAGTAGACGCCCCGATCGGCCGCCAGGTCGATCTCGACCGGGGCGATGGCGCCCTCCACGACGTAGGGCCCGGATGCCGGGAAGTCGAGGCCGGTCCATTCGCGCCATTCGGCGATGGAGCCCTCGATGGTCATCGAGCGCGGCGAGGGACGGACGATTCGCCCGCCGGCCCGGACGTGGATGCGCAGCCAGGCGTCGAAGGGCAGCCCGTCCGGCCGCAGCCAGGCGGCGTAGTCCTCGATCGGCAGCAGCGGGTAGCGGCCCTTGTCGGTCGGCCGAACGCAGGCGATGAGCGCCTTCAACCCGGCCCCCGAGGCGCACCGCTTCATCGCCTCGAGCATCAGGCCGCTGAGGCCCTGGCCTCGGCGGCCCGGCGCGACGACGATCTGAATGGCACCCAGCGTGTCCGGCTCGCGGCCGGCTTCCAGGTCCGCGACGGACCGCTCGAACTGGTCGTCCCAGCCTTCCGGGAGCCCTTCGTCCGTGCCGTCCCAGCACAGCGGGCCGGCCTGAGCCGCGGTGGCGACCTCACCTTCGGGGTCCACGAGCACCAGCTGGAAGGCCGGCCAGTCGCGGCTGAGATGGACCCAGCAGCGGCGCGCTACCGGGTCGTGGTGCATCAGTTCCGGCCACACGCCGCTGCAGAGCGAGTCCGCCGGCTCCCACAGCCCCGGCTCTTCCACGACGCCGACCAGCCGGTGCCCGGGAGGGAGAGCAAGCGAGGCGGACACCTCAGCCCCCATGCCGGCCCTGCGCTCGAAGCTTGGCCCAGGTGTCCTTCAGGGTCAGCGTCCGATTGAAGACCGGGGCGCCGGGCTTCGAATCGGGGTCCGGGCAGAAGTAGCCCAGGCGCTCGAACTGGACGGTCTCCCCCACCGGCACCTCGGCCAGCGACGGCTCGAGCTGGCAGCCGGTCAGGACCTTCTCCGATTCGGGATTCAGGTCGGCAAAGAGATCGCCCTCGGCGCCGGGATCGGGGCGCGTGAAGAGGTGGTCGTAGAGCCGCACCTCGGCCGGCATGGCGTGGGCCGCCGAGAGCCAGTGCAGAGTGGCCTTCGGCTTGCGGCCGTCGGGCGAGTCGCCGCCGCGCGTCGCCGGGTCGTAGGTGCAGCGCAGCTCGGTGATGCGCCCGGCCGCGTCCTTGACCACGTCCGTGCAGGTCACGAAGTAGGCGCCGCGAAGGCGAACCTCCCGCCCCGGAGCCAGCCGGAAGAACTTCGGCGGCGGCTCCTCCATGAAGTCCTCGCGCTCGATCCACAGCTCGCGGCTGAAGGGAACCTTGCGCGTGCCGGCCGCCGGATCCTCGGGGTTGTTGGGGGCCTCCATCTCCTCGACCCGGCCCTCGGGGTAGTTCTCGACGACCACCTTGAGCGGATCCAGGACGGCGAAGCGGCGGAGCGCCTTGCGGTTCAGCACGTCGCGGACGCAATGCTCGAGCATCTCGACCTCGACGGTGCTGTCCGCCTTGGCGACGCCGATCAGGGCCGCGAAGTCGCGGATGCCCTCGGCCGGGAAGCCGCGCCGGCGCAGGCCGGAGATGGTGGGCATGCGCGGGTCGTCCCAGCCACGCACGTGCCCCTCGTTGACGAGGCGGAGAAGGACGCGCTTGGAGAGCACCGTGTAGGTGACGTTGAGCCGGGCGAACTCGATCTGGCGGGGGTGCGAAGGCACCGGCAGGTTGTCGATGAACCACTCGTAGAGAGGCCGGTGGACCTCGAACTCCAGGGTGCAGATGGAGTGGGTGATGCCCTCGATCGCGTCCGACTGCCCGTGGGCGAAGTCGTACGTGGGGTAGATGCACCATGCGTCGCCGGTCCGCGGATGGGCGGCGTGGAGGATCCGGTACAGGACCGGGTCGCGCAGGTTGATGTTGGGCGAGGCCATGTCGATCTTCGCCCGAAGGGCCTTGGCCCCGTTGGCGAACTCGCCGGCCTTCATCCGCTCGAAAAGGTCCAGGCTCTCCTCGACCGGGCGATTGCGCCAGGGGCTGTTGCGGCCGGGCTCGGTGAGCGTGCCGCGGTGTTCGCGAACCTCGTCGGCCGAGAGCTCGTCGACGTAGGCCTTGCCGGTCTTGATCAGGTGGACGGCCCACTCGTAGAGCTGCTCGAAGTAGTCCGAGGCGTGGTAGAGATGCTCGCCCCAGTCGAAGCCCAGCCAGCGCACGTCGGCCTGGATGGAGTCGATGTACTCCTGCTCTTCCTTGGTGGGGTTGGTGTCGTCGAAGCGCAGGTGGCAGCGGCCGCCGAACTCGCGGGCGATCCCGAAGTTGAGGCAGATGCTCTTGGCGTGGCCGATGTGCAGGTAGCCGTTGGGCTCCGGCGGGAAGCGCGTGACAATCGTCT
Organism: Chloroflexota bacterium; assembly: GCA_034430475.1. Taxonomy (GTDB): domain Bacteria; phylum Chloroflexota; class Limnocylindria; order Limnocylindrales; family CSP1-4; genus Fen-1039. The sequence goes on from DAOUEA010000055.1 coordinate 102,927, forward strand.
TGTGCCGACCTTCGCGCAGGTCGGCGGCGACGATGTCACGGATGAAGTCGCCTCGTTCGGGGGTGGTCGCCGGTTCGCTGCTCATTGGCGCGGAGCGTACCGCATCGCGGCCAGGAGCGAAGGTGGGGCCGGCGGAGCGGCGGCCGCACCTGCCTCAGTCGTCGACGAGCCAGCGAACGACGTCCACCTGCTGCTCCATGTGCGGGCTCCAGCGCGCCCAGGCGAGCACATGGCCGATCGTCCACAGCCGCGCCCGCTCGCGATCGAGGCCCAGTTCGTCGGTGACGCGATCCAGGCGATTGAGCGTCTGCGCTCGTGAGTGGCCAAGGGCGTGGGTGCGGACGATGGGCGAGGCCATGAACTCACGCTCCCCGAGCACGGGCTTGGGGTCGACCGTCAGCCAGGGCTGACGCTCGGCCGCCAGGATGTTGCTGGCGGTCAGATCCATGTTGAGCAGCACCTGCTCGCCCTGGGTGGAGCCGACTGCCCGCAGGGCGTCGATGGCCGCGTCGGAGAGGCGCCGCTCCCACAAGTCCGTGCTGTCGCGCAGGTTCCTGATCCGCTCGACCCAGAAAGCGGCTTCGTCCTCCAGCCGCCCGAACGGCCTTCCGGCCGGGGCACACAGCCGGCGCGCGATGTCGATCATGACGCCGAGCTGTTCCTCGGCGCCGATCTCCGCGTCGGCGAGGTACGTGCCGGGCCAACAGCGCTCCAGCAGCAGCGCGTGCTGCGCCGGATCGTAGGCGTACAGGCGCGCCGCTCCGTCCCCGCTCCAGACTTTGAGTGCCGCGGCTTCGTGCTCGCACTCTCGATCGGCGTACTGGATCTTCAGAACGGCCGGGGTTCCATCGGAAAGGCAGACGTCGACGACCAGCGAGGTCGTCCCGCCCCAGATCGGATGGCCCAGGGCGAGCCCCCACCTCGTGACGCACGAGCGAAGGCACGGGTCCAGGCCGTTGAGCCATGTCCCGCCGTACTCTCGCGTGCGCAGCCAGCTCAAGCCGCCGGGCAGGTTGTCCAGGCTGAGCTCGGCGGCCCAGTCTGGCAGATCGAAGACGCCAACCTTGCCCGAGGCGGTTCGGTCGGGTGCCGTTGGACGACGAGCCTTGCCGTAGGCGCCGGCCTGGATACCGTACATCTCGGCGTACAGGCCGCGGCTCCTCATCAGCTCCGCGTGCGTGCCCATCTCGGTGAGCTTGCCCTCATCCATGACCAGGATCTGGTCGGCCATGCGCACGGTCGAGAAGCGGTGCGACACCAGGACGGTGACGCCTCCGGTGGCCTGGCCGACCCGCCGTGCCCCCTCCGCGTACCGCTCGAAGAGGTTGTGCTCAGCCTGCGCGTCGAGGGCCGCGGTGGGCTCGTCCAGGACCAGCAACAACGGCTCCTCACGCATCATCGCCCGGCCCAGGGCGAGCTTCTGCCACTGGCCTCCGGAGAGCTCTTCGCCGTCGGCGTACGACTTGCCGAGCTGGGTAGCCAGCCCGCGATCCAGGCGCCGCACCACGTCTGAGGCATCGGCCCTGAACAACGCCGCCTCCACGGCGGGCTGGACGTCGATCGACGGCAGGTCGCCGACGCCTACGGTGCGCCGCGCCACGAACTCGAAGCGGGCGAAGTCCTGGAAGCCGGCCGCGATGCGCTCTCGCCAGGCCTCGACCGGCATCCGAGCAAGGTCGGCGTCGTCGACCGTGATCGAGCCCGAGGTGGGCGCGTAGAAGCCGCACAGCAGCTTGACCAGCGTGCTCTTGCCCGCCCCGTTCTCGCCGACGATAGCGATCGTCGAGCCGGCCGGGATGTCGAGATTCACGTTCTCCAGGACGGTCCGATCCGTTCCGGGATAGCGGAAGGAGATGTCCCTCAGGTGCAGTCCGCTGACCAGGCGCTCGGGCACGGGCTGGTCCGCTACCCGGGGCATCGTCTCCGCGACCTGGCGGGCCAGCCAATCGAACAAGGCGTAGGCGCGCGAGATGCGTCCCAGGTCGTGCAGGAACCCTACTGCCTGGGATACCTGCTGGTTGACCTGGGCGGCGAGCGTGATCGCCAGGACCACGTCGCCCACGCTGCGATGGCCGGAGATGGCGTCGTTGACCACCAGCAGGATCCCGGCCACGTACCCGACGGCGAAGACCAACTGACCCACGGCCCGCAGGGCGGCGGCCCTGATCTGGGCCCGCCACAGGCGTCCGCTGGCCCGCCCCCACAGGTCGTCGTGGCGCCGCTCTATCTCCCCCGCCAGGCGCGAGACGCGCAGCTCCTTGGCCGGGCCGGCCTCGGTGGCCAGATGGAAGAGGTGCGTGGCCAGGCGCAGGTCCTCCGCCGCTTCCTGGCGGGCGCGATCCTCCTTCGCCTGAGCCCGCTGGCCGGTGATCAGGGGCGGGATGGCGACGACCGGAAGGAGCAGCAGGATGGGATTGACCATCGTCAGCATGACGCCCGTCAGAGCGAGGCCCAGGGCCAGGCTGATCAGCGACAGCACGGCGTATAAGCCGTTCCGTATCTGCTGTATCTCCCGCTCCAGGACGATGACCCGGTCGGCGTAGTCGGCCCGCTCCTGGTGCTCGATGCCGGGCGAACCGTTGGCCAGGGCGATGAGCTGCTCGTCCTCCACGAGAGCGTTGATCTCCGACAGCTCGAAGTAGGCGATGTGGGCGAAGTGGCCGAAGGTCAGCGCGGCTATGGTGAAGAGCGAGACGACGAAGCCGGCGGCCCAGGCGCCGACCAGGTCACCGGCGAGCGCGGCGTCCGTCAGCCAGCGCAGGGCCAGGGCCGCCAGCGGCATGGAGATCCCCTTGCCCAGGATCAGCAGCAGCGCCGCGGCCGTCTTGACCCGGCTCTGCCGCCACGAGATCCGCAGCAACCACAGCGCGGTGCGCACCGTCTGCCTCATCGCTGCGCCTCGGGCAGCGATCCCGGCGCAGGTGCCTCGCGGGTCAGGACGTCGAGATCCCCCTCCACCTCCAACCACTCCCCGTCGGCGGCGAAGCGCTCCGCCTGGAGGCGGAACAGGCCGGCGTAGCGACCGTCGGCGCTCATCAGCTCCTCGTGGCTGCCCTGCTCGATGATCCGCCCCCCCGCCAGCACGACGATGTTGTCCGCGTGGCGCACGCTGGAAAAACGGTGGCTGATGAGCAACGCCGTGGCGCCGCGGGTCACGTCGACGAACTTGTCGAAGAAGGCCGCCTCGGCCCGCACGTCCAGGGCCGCCGTCGGCTCGTCCAGGACCAGAAACGACGCCCCGTTCTCGATGGCGAAGATGGAGCGGGCGATCGCGACGCGCTGCCACTGCCCACCCGACAGTTCCGCGCCGCCCTTGTACTGGCGGGCCAGAGGCGTGTCGAGGCCGTCTGGCAGGCGCTCCAGGGCGGACAGGATGCCGGCCCGCCGCGCGGCCGCGCGCACCCTGTCGCGGTCGCCGGCCATCTCGATCGCCCCGAAGCCGATGTTCTCGGCGGCGGTCAACTCGTAGCGATTGAAGTCCTGGAAGATGATGCCGATCTGGCGGCGCCAGTCGGGCACCGGGAAGGAGCGGATGTCCTGGCCGTCGACCAGCACTCGTCCCACGGTCGGCTCGTAGAGCCGGGCCAGGAGCTTGATGATCGTCGTCTTGCCGGCCCCGTTCAGGCCGACGATGGCGGTGCAGCGGCCGGCTGGGATCGTCAGGTTCAGCCTGTCCAGGATCGGCCGCTCGGAGCCCGGGTAGGCGAAATCCACGTCCTCGAATCGGATCTCGCTGCGGGGGTGGCCGGCTGGGTCCAGACGCGGCTCCAGCTGGACGGCCCGGGCGCTCGTCCTGGCGATGCCCCGCTCGAAGGCCTGGACGCCATCGTAGGCGATCATGCCGTACTGGGTCTGCAGGTCCGACTCGGGAAAGAATTCGCCCAGGCGGACCGCCACCAGGGCAGCCTGAACGCCCAGGGCGAACTGGGTCAGGTCGATCGCCCCCACCGAAGCCGCCCCGCCGATCGCCCCCAGGACCGCCCCGGCCGCAACGAACCCGAAGACGGTGGCCACGATGTAGGGGTAGAGGAAGATGCGACGGCGCTGGGCCCACAGCAGCCCGTACGTAGCCATCTGGATGTCGTGATACCGCCCGGTCAGCCAGCCGGCCAGGCCGAAGACCCGGATCTCCTTCGCCGCCGGGGCGTGCATCGCCGTGGCGCGGATGTAGCGCGCCTCTCGCCGCCGGCCCATGTCCGAGGCGAAGAACCTGCTGGCCTTGCGGTGGCCGCCACGCTGAGCCGTCCGGAAGCCCATCGTCACCGCGATCAGGACCAGAGCGGCCGGCCAGGCGAACACGACCGCCACCAGGGCCGCGGCGCCGACGAGCTGCGTGTAGCGGGCGATGAGGGCCAGCAGGCCGGAGCAGGCCAGCCCGGGGGTGCGAACCGATTGCTCGAGCGTGGTCACCGCCTGGCTCAGCTCGTCCAGCAGGCCCTGGTCCTCCAGCGGGCCGATGCCGTCACTGAGCAGGGAGGCATGGATCAGGCGGCGGTAGATCTGGCCGTCGATGCGCCGAGCCAGGAGCTCGCCCAGCGAGACCTTGATCGGCGCCAGCAGCTGCTCGACGAGGAAGGCGGAGGCGGCCAGCACGAAGCTGACGACCAGGGCACCCCACTCGGCGGAGCCCACGCCCCCGGCAACCGCGGCCGGGACGCGCCCGATCATGATGCTCGCGCCCAGGATGAAGAGCACGGGCAGCACGCCCATGACCAGGTTGAGGATGACGAGCGTCGCGACCAGGCCCCTGCCACCCGCAGGGGCGAGCCGGGCGATGCGAACGTAGGCCGCTCCGACGTCTCGGGCGCCGAGGAGGTGCCTGTTCACATGCAACCGAGTGTGGGCTGCTTTCACGGCATCTGCTTCCGCAGGTGGGCCTTCCGTGACGTAGATGGGCCGCACTCTTCGGGCACAGAGTGTCGGTCTCAGCCTACACGGTGCCGCCGGCCGAGTTATCCCCAATCCCCACCTGCCCGCGGCTCACGGCTGCGGGCGCGGCCGGCTACCCGACCGCCTGGCCCACGAGAGAGCCCAAGCCGAAGGTGACAGCCGCGGCCAGCATGCCGAGCAGGACCTGGCGGCCTCCGGTCCGCAGAACGCTCGAGCCGGTGACCACGGTGATCGCGCCGCCCACGACGAACAGCGCCACGGCGCTGATGACCACCGAGGTGGCCACGGCCACGGCGCCCTCGGCGAAGACGAACGGCAGGACCGGCACGATCGCGCCGACGGCGAACAGGAAGAACGAGGTGATGGCCGCGACCCAGGCCGAGCCGCCCAGCTCCTCCGGGTCGATGCCCAGCTCCTCGCGGGCCAGCGTGTCCACCGCCCTGTCGAGGTCGCTGCCCAGTATCGACTTCGCCATCAGCCGGGCCTGGTCGGCCCCGAGGCCTTTCGACTGGTAGATGAGGACCAGCTCCTCTTCCTCCTCTTCGGGGACGTTGAGCAGCTCCTCGCGCTCCACCTTGACCTGGTGAGCGAACAGCTCTCGGGCGCTCTGGACGGAGAGCCACTCCCCGATCGCCATCGACAGCGCCCCGGCCAGCATGCCGGCGAAACCGGCGACCAGCACAGCCCGACCGCCTCCTGAGGCGCCGGCCACGCCCATGGCCAGAGAGAGGTTGGAGACCAGGCCGTCGTTGGCGCCCAGGACGGCCGCCCGGAGCTGGTTGCCACCGCCGCCGCGGTGTCGGCCCTCGATGCGGGCGATCGCACCGCCTTCCATCCCGCGCCCGGCGGCCAGCTCGCGGAACAGGCGAGCGTGGGAGCGCTCGTCGCCGGGCATCGTGGACAGGGCTTCCGGCTGGTCGTCGTACATGGCCTCGTCCGCGCCCTCGCGCTCGGCGATGGTGGGAACGACGAGGCTCGGCCCGAAACGCCGGGCGACGAACATCAGAACCCGGGCCCGCCACGCCGGGCCGACTTTGCCGGTGTCGATGCCCGCGGCCTCGAGCTGCTTGCGCCAGACGTTGGCGTGGACAGTCTCGGTCGCGGCCATCCGCGTGTAGAACTCCTTCAGCGTCTGGCTCGACTCCTCTTCGGCCAGAACGGAGTACAGGGCGATGGCGTCCACCTCGCCCTGCAGGTTCTCCCGGTATCGGGCGATGTCGGCCTTCGTCGGCGGGGTCGAGGACGTCGGCTTGGGGGGCGCCGAACCAGCGGGCCCGGCCGACCTGGCGGCGGCCCGGGGAGTGGGCTTGCGAGAAGGTGGCCTGGCTGTCGTCTTGGGGCTCATGGCCGTAGTTTGGATGTTCTCGTGGCTGCCCGCCAGACCCTGAAAGCGTCAGCCGCGATCCGCAACGGCACGACCGCTCCGTCGAGGATAGAGCGGGATCGGGGGCGCCATCCGCTGCCGGGCCTCGAATCGAGAGCCGAGCTGGAGCCGCCGCTCGGAGCCCCAGACGAAGATGTCCGCGCCCCCGGGGTAGGGGCAGAAGGCGTCGCCCGTGGCCGGGCTGAAGACTGCCAGGCGCTCGATCCGATCACGCGCCACGGCAAACCACAGATCGTTGAGGCAGCCGCGCCGCCAGGCGATGGTCGAGGCCGCGCACTCCGCCCGGCCGGGATCCGAGATGTAGTCCTCGAGGCTCTCCAGCCAGCCCGACGGCGGGGTTATCGGGCGCGCCCCGGCCGCGCGCAGGGCCGCGCTCTCCTCGACGCTGGGCTCGAACTGGATGGCCGTGACCAGCACAGTGGCCCCGCTGAAGAGAGCCGTGCAGATCGCGTCGAAGTGAGCCGCCATGCGCCGCGCGTCGTCGACGGTGCGGGGCTCGAAACCCTGGTGCAGGTAGTGGATGCGGGTCCAGACTGCCTCATGGGTGAAGCGCAGCATGAAGCCGACGGGCGGTTGGCCCGAGTACTGAGCCTGCCATGCCTCAAGCGCTTCGTTGACATCCATCGCGTGACGGTGCGACTGTCGTGGGCCGATCTGCGTGCCTGGCGCCCGCCCCCTTCCCACCATCGAAGAGGGCGCTCTGTCTCCTGCCACCAGGCGCCATGCACAACGTACCCGCCGCGGCCTCCAATGACAACACGACAGTGGCCCTATGCGCCTTACACGGCGCTTACCTGCCGTCCGAACTGCCCGAAGGCGCCGGTTCGAGCATTTCGGCGTCACGTCAGCTCGACTTGGAGGTAGCGCGTTGAACCGTCACACCAGACCGGCCCTCGGGATTGCCAGCGCGCTGCTGGCCGCTGCGCTTGTCGTGGCCGCCTGTGGTCGTGGCAGCTCCGGGGCAGGAGGGACCGAGCCTGTCGCTCCGGCCATCCCGGCGGAGGCGGACCAGACGCTCGACCTCCAGGCGGCGGGATCCCCGTCGCCGGAGACAACGGACGCCGCCTCACCGGCGCCCACTTTCGATCCCGGCACCGCCATCGACGCCGTGGACTCCGACCTGACGGCCCTGGACCAGTTCCTGAGCGGGCTCGATACCTCGCTCGTAGAGTCGGACGGCGGGGCCTACGGCGGCGAATAGCCGGCAGCTCACATAGGAGAAGACATGAGATCGATGACTCGCTCGCTCTTCGGCGGCCTGACCCTGGCCACGGTGATGGTGGTCTCGACGGCCGCTATCGTGGTGGCGGCCGACCCGTCGCCGACCCCATCCGGGGGCCCTGCCGGCCGGACCATCTGCCGCCCGGAGCGCGACGCCGTCAGCGACCGGCCGACGCTGGAGGAGCTGAAGGCCTTCGGCGACTGCGAGATCGCCCGGCGGATCACCATCCTGGACATGCTGACCACGCGCATCGACAAGGCGGAGTTCGCGCCGGCCAACCACGCCGCCCACCTGACGAATGAGGTCCGAACGACCAAGAACGGCCTGCTCGACCTCAAGGCCAAGATCGATGCCGAGACGGACATCGCCGCTCTCAAGACCGAGATCCGCCAGATCGCCACCGACTTCCGCGTCTACGCCCTCGTCGCCCCCAAGGTCAACCTTGTGCTGGGAGCCGACCGCGCGCTGGCAGCCGACGAGCGCTTCGAGGACATCGACCAGAAGCTGAGCGACCTGATCGCCCAGGCCGAGGCTGCCGGCAAGGATGTGACGGACGCCAGAGCCCACCTGGCCAGGATGAACGCCGCCGTGGACAAGGCCATGGCCCTGGCCGGCCCCATCCCCGACGCGGTCCTGCCGCTCACGGTCGCCCAGTTCAACGCCGGCACGGCCGGGCCCGTCCTGGCTGACGCCCGAACCAAGCTGGCTGAAGCCCGGGCCCAGCTGCGTACCGCCGTCGCCGAGGCCAAGGCCTGCCGCAAGGCGTTGGGCCTGCTGCGGGACAAGCGTCCGGCCGCCAGCCCCACTGCCCCGGCAGCCAGCCCGGCCGCCAGCCCCACTGCCCCGGCCGCCAGCCCGGCCGCATAGCCCGGCCGGCCACCACCCGGCCACAAAGCGACCCCCGATCTCCAGGTCGGGGGTCGCCCCTATGTGCGGCAGCTGGGTGTCAGCCCGAGCGATCGGGCCTCCACTCGCAGTACGGGTGCGTCACCAGGCTGGCGTTGTAGTAGCGCGGATCGCCCGTGACCTCGTCCCCGACCCAGTCCGGCAGGATGAGGGCAGCCCCTTCCGACGGCAGCTCGACTTCGGCGATCATCAACCCCTCATTCTCACCCTCGAAGGCATCGACCTCCCAGACCAGCCGGCCCACGGTCCGCCGGTAGCGCACCTTCTGGATGAGCGGCCTCAGGGCCATGGCATCGAGCAGTTCCTCGGCCTCATTGACGGGGACCTCGTACTCGTACTCGGCCCGGGTCGTGCCGCTGGCGGAGCTGATGCCCTTGATGGTCAGGGAGGCCCGAGTGCCGGCCAGGCGGACGCGCACGGTCCGCTCCGGGTCGAGCGACAGGTAGCCCTGGCAGATCCGGATCCCGGCGATCCCCTCGACGATCGCCCGGTCGCGGACCAGGAACCTGCGCTCGATCTCGACGCCCACGTCACGCTTCCTCGCTTTGGGGCAGGAGTCTGAAGCCGAACTCCGCACCCGAGCCGTCGTCGCGGGGGCAGCACCAGATGACGCCGCCCATCGACTCGACGAGCCTCTGGGCCACGAACAAGCCTATTCCAGAACCGGGCATGTGGGCAGTCCTGGTCGAGCGATAGAAGAGCTCGAAGAGGCGGGCCGATTCGGCCGGGTCGATGCCCGGACCTCTGTCGAGGACGCGCACCCGAGGGGCGCCTTCGTCGGAGTCGACGACGACGTCGATCCGGCACCCGGCCGCGCAGTACTTGGCGGCGTTCCCCACAAGGCAACGAACGACCTGCTCCACGAATGCCGACTCGGCCTGGGCCACCGGCGGCGAGCCGGCGACGGACAGCTCTATGCGGCGATCGGGCCAGCGCAGGCGCTCGCGCTCCACGACCTTGCGCAGGATATGCGGCAGGAGCACCGGCTCGGTGTGGATCTGGATCGTCCCTCGCTCGGCCCTGGTCAGGACCACCAGGTCCTCCACCAGGTGTCGCAACCGCTCGGCCTCCTCCATGACGTCGACCAGCAGCTCCTCGCGCTGCTCGTCGTCAAGGCCGGCCCGCATGAGGAGGGTCGCCGCGGCGTGGATGGAGGTGATGGGGGTGCGCAGCTCATGGGACAGGATGCCGGCGAAGGCCTCGCGGAAGGCCTCAGCCCCGTTCCGGTCGGCTGTCGCCGTGTGGCCCCCGCCCCGTGCGGGCCTGCGGCGTCCAGGTGCCAGTTTCCAGGCCGCGAGAGAGGCTGCCGCGATGCCCCCTGCCAGGACAGCGCCGGGCAGCCAGCTGGTCAGGAGAGGCCAGCCGGCGAACCACCCGGTCACAGCCGCGAGGGTCATGACGATGGCCAGGGCGGACATGAGCAGAGCGACCATTCCGGTCGCCCCGGCGGGCAGCAGACGCGCCGGGCCCATGGAATGCCTCCAGTCGGCCGAAGGTTCCCGGGCCATCCTACGCCGCCCCTGCCGGCCAGGGTAGGGGCCCGGAGCGCGGGCAGGCGGCATGACGAACGGCCCTGCAACACGTCCGCGGGTGACCTATCGTCACGAGTACAGGCCGTTCGACCCGCAGCGGAGCAAGCCATGTTCTGCCAGAGCTGTGGAGCGAAGATCGAGAAGGCGAGCAAGTTCTGCGCCGAGTGCGGCGCGACGCTCGCCCCGGATGCCGCTCCTCCGCCCCCGCCGCCCCCGCCGGAGTGGGCCGACCTGCCTCCCCCGCCCCCGCCTCCCCTCGACGAAGTGCCGCCTCCCCCGCCCTCGGCCTCGGCGGGCCGTCGGGGCTGGAGCCCGGGGATGATCGTCCGCCTGGTGGGCCTGGCCGCAGTGCTGGCCCTCGTCGCCGGCATCGTCCTGACCTGGCCCCGGATCTCCGAGCAGCTGGGCATCAACGCCAGCTCTCCGGAGCCCACTCCAGCGGCCACCGACCAGGCGACCGAGGCGCCGGCCGGCGAGCCGTCGGAGGAGCCGACCGGCGAGCCGTCGGACGATCCGACGCCGGCGCCAACCGAGGAGCCGACTCCCGAGCCGACTCCCGAGCCCTCGTACTGGACCTCGGGCCACCCGGACCCGGACGAGGCCATCCAGGAGTTCATCGTCAGTCAGGGCTTCACCTACGGCGGCCCGTGCGAGACGGCCTCTTCGGGCGACTACTGCTCGACATTCGTCGGCGACGTGGGGCCCGACCTGGTCTACGCCGTGGGGCCGCTCGAGTCAGAGGCGGAGGTCTGGGTGCTGTTGCACCAAGTCGACGGCGAGTGGTACGTAGCGAATCTGGCTTCAGCGGCCGACGGCAGCCCGGCGCCCTGGTAGCCCGCTGGGCGAGTAGCCCGCTGGGCGAGTAGCCCGCTGGGCGAGTAGCCCGCTGGGCGAGTAGCCCGCTAGGCGAGTAGCCCGCTGGGCGAGTAGCCCGCCGGGCGAGTAGCCCGCTGGGCGAGTAGCCCGCTAGGCGAGTAGCCCGCCGGCGGAGCAACAGCCGGGCGCGCCGGTGGAACCCCTGCCGCTACGGCTGCCCCAGGCCCGCCTAGGGTCGCCAGGTGCGCGGCTTCTTGTCGCGAGCGGCCGGGTGGTTGGGTGGGATCTCCCAGACCGAGCCGGACTCCCGTGTACTCGGGCGAGGCTGGGCCGGCGGCGCGGGCGGTATGCCGGGCTGCCCGCCCGGGCCGAAGCCAGGGGCCGGCTGCGGGGGCGCAGGCTTCTCCGCCGCCGGCGGGGGCCCGGCTGCGGGCGGCTCGTCGGCAACGGGTATCGCGTGCGGCGGGACGAACTGCGGCTCCGGCTCCACCTCAGCTTCGGCCTGCTGCCTGGCACCCCTGGCGCCCTTTCGAGTGCCCCTGGTCGCCGGAGCGGCGCCTGCCCGGGCGGCTCCCTTGCCCCGGGCGCCGGATTTCGTGGCGCGCGCCGCCGCGGGCGCGGCCTGGACGAGCTGCGGCCCGGGAACGGCTCGACCGTCGGAGCCGGCAATCAACCCCCTTACGAACTCGCAGATGCTCGACGCCGCTTCATCCGTGCCCTTCAGCACCAGGCCTTCCACCTGGACCGCCACCACCCGGCGGCCCTCGGCGGCTTCGATCGAGAACTCGCCGATCTGGATCTTCGGCCAGCGGACCAGCTTGGCCGTGGCTCGCGGCCCGGCGTCGCTGCCGGGATTGAGCCGCACCGCCACCACGACCAGTCCCGCGGCGGCCGGAGCCAGAACGGAGTACTTGTAGTTGGGGTCCTCGCCCCAGGCGACCCAGCACTCGGGGTCCTCGCCGGCCCCCATGTCGGAGAGCACGGGCCCCAGGGCATCCAGCACCGCCTGGTTCATGCACCCGCTGCTCGGGGCCACACTGCTCCACTCGCTCAGAAGCATCTCCCGGCCTCCCGACTGATGGCGACACGGCCCACGGCCCGGGCCGCGTACTCGCCGCTGAGGCTATCACGGGCCATCGATCTCAGGAAGGATGGGGCCACTACTGCCGGAGTAGGCGAATCGCGCCCGCCGGATGATGTACTCGCCCCCGGCGCGAACGTATTCTCAGGCCGACGGGCGATGCCCACGGCAATCGCGGATCGGAGGGCGAGACACAGAGCCTCGCTGCAGGGAAAGGGATTGGCCCATGACCATCGACCGAGCACGCCTCTACTGGGGCGTCTTCTTCATCGTCCTGGGAGGAGTGCCTCTGGCCTACAACCAGGGCGCTGTCGCGATGGACACGGTCGAGGAGCTGTGGCGGTTCTGGCCGTTCATCCTCATCGGCATCGGCCTGGCCATCGTCCTGTCCAGAACGCCCGGTGCCATCATCGGCGGCCTTGTGGTGGCGGCCTGCCTGGGCCTCGTGCTCGGCAGCCTGCTGGCGGTCGGACCGGAGATCGGATGCGGGCCCAACAAGGGACCGAGCCACTCCTTCATTCGCTACGGGACGTTCGACGGCTCCAACCCCAGCGTCCATCTGGACCTCCAGTGCGGAACGGCCCAGGTTACGGCTGCGTCGGACGACCGCTGGCAGGTCGACGCCTCGATCCGGGGCGAAGATCCCGACGTCATCGCGGCCTCCAACTCCCTCACCATCCGCCAGGGCGACCGCCACGGCTGGTTCTTCAATCGCTCGTACGACCTGTGGGACGTCTCGCTGCCCTCGGGAATGGGCAGCCTCTCGGCCTCGGTCGACGCCGGTGAAGCCACCTTCAACCTGGCCGGAGCGACGATCCCGAACGCCACCTTCTCGCTCAATGCCGGCTCGATGACTGTCGACCTCTCGGCGGCCAAAGTCGACAACCTGACGGTCGACTCGAACGTCGGCTCGACCGGCCTGGTCCTCGACGGGGCCTCGAACACCAGCGGCAGGATCAGCAACAGCGTCGGCTCGACCGAGATCTGCGCGCCGAGCAGCCTGGGGCTGCGAATCCGCTACACGAGCAGCCTGGCATCCGAGAACTTCTCCGGCGCCGGCCTGGCGTATGTCAACGGCGCCTGGGAAACGCCCGGCTACGACACCGCGACCTACAGAGCGGATCTGACGATCGACAACAGCGTCGGTAGCGTGACGCTCAATCCCGCAGGAGGCTGCAAGTGAACAGCAATCAACCTCGCCGGCTCTATCGCTCGGCAGACGATCGGACAATCGCCGGCGTCGCCGGCGGAGTGGCCGAGTACCTGAACGTCGATCCGATCATCGTTCGGGTCCTGTGGCTGATCTCGATCCCGCTGTCCGGCGGCCTGTCCGCTCTGGCCTACTTGATCCTGGTGGTCGTCCTTCCACTCGAGGGCCCGGAGTGGCCCGCCGGCTCAGGCTTCGGACCGGGCGGGACACCGCCCCCGACCGGCGACAGCCAGGCGCAGAGCGCCCCGGCCCAGTCCTCCGAGCCGGCCCAGGCAGGCGAGCCGGCACCCTCCGCCGGCCCCAACTACATCTGGGACACCGGCTGGAGGCGCCGCGAGCACTGGGAGAGGCACGGCGGCAGCAGCATCGGGGGTGTGTCCTTCGGGGCGCTCTTGATCATCGTCGGCGGGCTCTTCGTCTGGCACGAGATCGACCCCCGCATCAACCTGGGCCTGGTCTGGCCCCTGGCCATCATCGCCCTGGGCGTCGTCCTGGTGGTGAGTGCGATTGGCTTCCGTCGCGGCCAGTAGCCGGCCTCACATCCACCCGATCCCGCACCGTCGCGGCGCCCGCCAGGGCGCCGCGATTGGCTATTCGAGCGGCGCCTGCCGGTCCGTCTCCGCCGCGACCCCTCGGCCACGGCGACGTCGTAGCACGCCCAGCAGCGGCCAGGCGAGGACGGCCATCCCGACCGCTCCTCCCGCGACCACGGCGATGTCGGCCGCCGGCGGCAGACCCGGTGCCGGCCCGGCGGTGCCTCCGCCCGACGTACCGCCGGTCGTGTCCTCTTCAGGAGCGGCCTGCGTCAGGCCGGCACCGGGCGAGACGCCGGGGACGACGATCCACCCGCAAGCACCCGACGGAGTCGGCCAGGGCGGAGGTTGCGTGGCGGCTGGAGTGGCAGTCGCCCCGGCGGTCACGCTGCTCGGGCTTGGCCCACCGCCGCCCGCCCCAGGCCTGGCGGTTGCCTTGATGGGGGGCCTAGGAGTGGCGACCGGGCCGCCGCCCCGGCTGAAGAGGCAGGAGTAGTAGTAGACCCCGTTGGAGCCCACCCAGGCCCCGCAGCCCACGCGGTCATAGTTGCCGACGATGATCGAGTAGTGGCCCGAGCTGTGCATCCAGCCCGTCATCGCCCGAGCTGTGGTGGCGTAGGCCGAAGTCTCGGGGCCGGGGCACTCGGAGACCGAGGGCGTGCAGCCGTAGGCGTACGTGACCTGGCCGGTCCCGTAGCCGCCGTTCATGGCCAGGATCTCACCGCGCGCGCCGCCGTAGCCCCAGGTCTTCATGGCGTCTGTGACCGAGTACTGGCTGCAAAGGCGGAGGCTGTGCGAGAAGGGCCCGCTGAGGGCGATGTCCTTGGCCCGGCCGGCCATGACCTTCGAAGAGTCGTTGGGGCACCATATGGCACCGTCTCGTGCCTTGCCCGCCAGGTACCTGTCCAGGCCGAGACCGGACTTGCCGGCGCTGGCTCGCTCGCCGTTGATGAGCCGGACCAGCTCTGATGCCTGGGCGTCGGCGGCGCCCGCCGCGCGGGCCTCGGGCGCGGTCGCCGACCACGCCGGCAACAGAAGCGCTGTCGCTACCAGGGCGGCAAGGATGGGCGCGAACGGGCGGCCGTGGTGGACCCTCACTTGCTGCTCTCCTGCGGGACGGTGGCGCGAGCACCTCGCCGGTGGCTGCGAGTGCCCGCTGCCCGGGCCAGCGCCGGGCGGCTCGATTATTGTCAGGCCGCCGACAACACCCATTCGGGCAGTGCCCAGCCGCTCCCCGCCTATCCGGGTTGGTGCGATGACGTCCCAGCCTACGAGCCGAGAGGCGTCAGGTCGGCGCCAGCGAGGGTAATCCGGGCTCAACCGAAGTGTGGAGATCGCCCTGGGCCTGCAGCCCGGCCCAGGTCGGAGCATCATCAAGGCTACGAGCGGCCTGTCGCAGGCCCGGAAGGAGGAAGCCTATGTCGTTCATGAAGTTCCTGGGCGGAAGGGGCGGGGCCGAGCCGGAGGCCAGGGCTCCGGCGTCGAAGGCCGAGACCGAGGCCATTCGCCAGATCGTCGCCCGCCTGGAAGCCCTGCCACCCGACCGAGCCCGGCTGCTGGCCGCGATGGCTTACGTCCTGTCGCGGGCCGCCAACTCGGATCTGTCGATCTCCGAGGCCGAGACCGCGACCATAGAGGGCTTCCTGATCGATGCCGGCCTGGACCTGGGCCAGGCCGCCCTCGTCACCGAGATGGCCAAGATGCAGGCCAGGACCACCGGCGGCACGAGCGACTACCTGGTCACCCGTGAGTTCCGCCAGATGGCCAGACCCGAGGAGAAGGTGGCCGTCCTGCGAGGCTGCTACCTGGTCGCGTCGGCCGACAACTCCATCGGGGCCATGGAGATCGCTTCGCTGCGCCAGATCGCCAGCGAGCTCGACATCGAGAAGGTGGACGAAGACGCGGTCCGGGGCGAGTTCGCCGACCGGCTGTCTGCTCGCTTCCACATGCCGGAACGCACGGAGGGGACGGAAGACGGTTCCTAGCGGGCCCTGACGACCTGCCGCGGTGGCACGCTCTGGCCGCCCAGCCGACTCAGGAAGCCGCGGATCGGGCTTTGTCCGCCCAGGCTCTCGACGCCCTCGGCGTCGGAGTCTCGGACTTCGATCAACCTGGAGCACAGCTTCTCGAAGTCGCCCACTACACGGGCGTTGGGGAAGGCTTCGACTGCCGTCCGGCCGCTGTTGGCGGCCTTCACAAACAGCTCGCCGGCGGAGCGAATGCGGGCCAGCGCCCCAACGTTGACAACCTTCTCGATGTCGCTGGCCGAGACGCCGCTGTTGGAGCGGTTGACGATGAGCGCCAGCCGGTCGCGCACCTGCAACTCGACCGAGACTTCCCGGAACTGGACACCGGCGCGAATGGTGGGCACGTCGGGCGTGACCGGCACAAGGATCTGATCGGCCAGGGCAAAGATGGCCTGGTTCAGCGGCCCGTAGTCCGGATGCATGTCGACGATGACCCAGTCGTACAGCACCCGGGCGGCGGCAATAGCCTCGGCCACGCGCCGCGGATCCAGCACCTCGGTGTGCAGCGGCGAGTTGGACATCACCAGGACGTCTGTGCCGCTGCTGTGGCGGGTCGCGATCTGAGACAGGGTGCTCTCGCGGACCGTCCCTATCTCACGCGTCCAGACGTCGACGACGGTGGGCAGGGCCCCCATGCCCAGCGAGGTGGAGATGTGGCCGGTGACCGTGTCGCAGTCGATGAGCAGGACTCGCTGCTGCCTGCGCATCTGCAGCACACCCGCGGTGTTGATCGAGATCGTGGTCTTGCCGACGCCGCCCTTGGGGTTGAAGACGACGATGATCTGGCCCATCGGCCGCTGGTCCACGACGTCGATGCGACGCGCCTCACCACCGATCATCGAGCTGCGGGCTTCGTCGCCCATCGACCGAATCATCATCGTCTGGGAGCGGATGAGCATCGCCTCCACGCGCCAGCGCAGCGACGAGGCGGAGAAGGGGCGGGTCAGGAACTCGCCGTTCACGCGGGACCTGCCGGCCTGGCTCAGCTGCTCGACGGCTTCGGCGGCCACGACCATGAGCGCCGGAACGTCGCGCTCGCTCTCGCGCAGGGCCGAATACATCTCGATCGTGGTGTCGAAGTCGCTTTCTCCGTCGAGGATGGCCAGGCTGACCTCGGGCCTGGAGGCAAGCAGGTTTTCGAGATCGCTGACGCTCGTGACCCGCACCGGGTCGTATCCGGCAGCGGCCAGCTCGCGGCCAACAGCCAGGTACTCCTCGGCCGGCAGGCAGATAGCCACAGCAGTGCGAAAGCCCACGACTCTCCCCTGTAGGACTAAGGTACTGGCCGCAGTCTATCCGAAGGTCATGGAAGCCTGCCAGTTGGACGCGCTTCAGTTGTGCCAAGGCGCACCGGGAAGTCGCGCCTCGATGGGGCTGACGAACGGCGGCGCCAGATCGTGAACAGAGCCAGACCGGGCATTCGTCTGGTGACTCGTGCGGGATATCCGCCCCGGCGGTACGCTGCGCCTGAGAGAAGGGTCGGCCTCGCCTGGCGAGGCCCTGGGGAGCTGTCGGCTGCCAATGCGTGACTTCGTGCGCGGCGCGCTCGAGATCGGGCGCTCCTACTGGCGTATCGCCGTGCTCCTGCCCGGTGCCGGGCGGGGGTTGCTGGCCGGCGCCCTGTGCGTCAACGTCCTCCTGGGTCTGCTGCCGCTGGTCTTCATCGTCGCCACGAGCGTCATGATCGGCCGCGTGCCCGCGGCAGTCGGCGCCGGGGTGGGCTCGGCCGAGTGGCGCGACCTGGTCGTCGCCTTCGCCGTGGCGGCGTCGGCCTTCGTGACGCAGCAGATCCTGGCGCCGCTGCAGGTCGCCCTGGGGGAGCTCGCTGCCCGGCGCATCGACGGCCGCGTGATCGGACGCCTGATTGGGGCCTCGCTCAAGAGCACCGGCATCGGGACCCTGGAGGACCAGCGGCTTCTCAACGACCTGACGCAGGTCGCGACCACGATCGAGACCGCCTTCCGCACAACCGGCCTGGCCTGCGCCGGCCTTCTCACGCTCGTGGCCCGCTACACGCAGCTCGTGGGCTGCGTGGCTCTCGTTGGCTGGGTCTTCTCGCCGCTGGCCGGG
Organism: Chloroflexota bacterium; assembly: GCA_034430475.1. Lineage (GTDB taxonomy): Bacteria > Chloroflexota > Limnocylindria > Limnocylindrales > CSP1-4 > Fen-1039. The sequence goes on from DAOUEA010000055.1 coordinate 120,598, forward strand.
GCGGGTCTGCTGCTGGCCACGATGATCTTCCGCAAGGGCCAACGGGGCGGTCTGCGCACCTACGGCAAGCTCTTCGCGGGCAACATCGCCCTCCGTCGCGAGGGCCGCTACTACAGGACAATCGCGATGCGCCCCGAGGCGGGCAAGGAGATCCGCGTCTTCGGCCTGGCCGACTGGCTGTCCGAGCGCTACCGGGCGCTGCAGATGGAGCTCCTGGCCAAGGTCTGGGCCGAGAGGCGCCGCATCTACTTCCGCCCCTACCTCGGCTACACCGCCTTTGGCCTGGCCGTGGCCGCCGTCTCGATTGCCGCGTTGGGCCACGCCGCGGCCACCGGCGTCATCACCCTGACCCAGCTGGCGCTCGGCCTGCAGGCCGCGCTGGCAGCCCTGCGCCTGGGCGAGCATTACCCCGAGGCGGACACTCAGACGCAGTTCGGGATGTTCGCCTACGACGGAGTGCAGGGCTTCGAGAGCGGCGTCGCCGCCTTCGATGAGCAGGTCCTCCAGCTGGAGCCGCGGCAAGACCCCGCCGGCCTGCCGGCGCGCGACATCCGCTTCGAGAAGGTCTCGTTCCACTACCCCGGCTCGGATCGCCCCGTCCTGGACGAGCTGGACCTGGTGCTGCCGGCCGGCAAGTGCACCGCCATCGTCGGCCTGAACGGGGCCGGCAAGACGACCCTGGTCAAGCTGCTGGCCCGCCTCTACGACCCGACGAGCGGCCGAATCGCGGTCGACGGCATCGACGCCCGATCCTTCGGCGTCGACGACTGGCGAGCGCGAATCGGGGTCATCTTCCAGGACTTCAATCGCTACGAGCTGAGCGCGGCCGAGAACATCGGCTTCGGCGCGGTCGAGCTGGCCGGCGACAGGGAGCGCATCGCCTCTGCCGCGCACCGGGCAGGCATCCTGCACACGCTCGACCGGTTGCCCAGGGGCCTCGACACGCCGCTGGCCCGCCAGTACGAGGACGGGGCCGAGCTGTCGGGCGGGCAGTGGCAGCGGGTGGCCATCGCCCGGGCCCTGTTCGCCCTCGAGAACGGGGCGTCCATCCTCGTCCTCGACGAGCCGACGGCTGCCCTCGACGTCCGAGCCGAGGCCGCCTTCTTCGACAAGTTCGTGGACGTGACCCGCGGTGCCACGGCCATCCTGATCAGCCACCGCTTCAGCAGCGTCCGCCATGCCGACAGGATCGTGGTCCTGGCCGGAGGCAAGGTGATCGAGCAGGGCAGCCACGATGAGCTGCTGGCCGCCAACGGTCGCTATGCCGGGCTGTTCCGCCTCCAGGCCGAGCGCTTCACCGACGAGGAGGAGACCGAGACGGTCTCTGCGGAAGACCTGGCCGAGGAGGAGGACCTGGCCGAGGAGCCCCCGGTCGGGCAAGGGCCAAACGGGGTCCGCCCCACCCTCGACCCGGAGGCCGCCCAATGAGAGAAGCCCTCCGCAGCGCGGCCTGGCTGCTGCGCATGTCCTGGCAGCAGCATCGGGCCAAGACGGCCGGCTCGCTGATCCTGATTCTACTGGGGGCGATCGCCGCCCCGTTGCTGGCGCTGGCCCTGAAGTGGGTGACCGATTCGGCCGTGGCCGGCGATGCGGAGGCCGCGGTCGGCGCGGGCGTCGCCGTCGCCGTCTGCATCATCGGCGTCCTAACGCTGGGCCACTTCGCCCACATCGCCTACTTCGAGCTGTCCGAGATCAACACCCTGGCCGCCGAGCAGCGGCTCATCGCCCTGGCCAACGGCTCGGCCGGGATCGAGCACCAGGAGCGAGCCGAGTTCGCGGACCGCATCGCCATCCTGGAGCAGGAGCTGCAGCAGATCCAGAACGGCTTCTACGCCGTGCTCTCGCTCTCCAGCCTGGCCGTGGCCATCGCCCTCACCGGCCTCCTGCTGGCCCTGGTCAACCCCGTCCTGCTGCTCCTGCCCCTGGTCGCCTTCCCGCCGCTGATCGCGGGCCGCCAAGCCCAGCTCGTCCTTGACCGAGCCCGCGACGCCACGGCCCCGGACACACGCCTCGCGATGCACCTCTTCCGGCTGGCCACGGCGGCCGGGCCGGCCAAGGAGCTGCGGGTCTTCCGCCTCCAGGACGAGATCCGCCGGCGCCACCGTGAGCTGTGGGAGAAGACGACGCGCCGCCTCTGGCGCGCCCAACTGAAAGCCATGGTCCTGCGGGCCGCGGGCCAGCTCGTTTTCGCCGCGGGCTACGTGGCCGGCGTGCTGCTGGTGGTCAACGACGCCATCGCCGGCCAGCGCACCGTCGGTGACGTGGTGCTGGCGATCACCCTGGCGGCCCAGGTCAACCAGCAGGTGGCGGCCGCGGTCGCGCTGCTGACCGACCTGCAGCGTATCGGGCGCGCTCACGCTCGCTTCACCTGGCTCGAGCGGTACATCGCCGAGCGCGAGCCGGCGTCCGCCGATGCGCCCGTTCCCGGTCGGCTGCAGAGCGGCGTCACCTTCCGCGACCTGGCCTTCACCTACCCCGGCACGGACCAGGCGGTCCTCGAAGGCGTGAACCTGACCCTCCCGGCAGGCTCCACCGTCGCCATCGTGGGCGAGAACGGTGCGGGCAAGAGCACCCTGGTGAAGCTCCTGTGCCGCTTCTACGAGCCGACCTCGGGCTCGATCGAGGTCGACGGGGTGCCGCTGGCCTCGATCCCGCTGACCGGCTGGCGGGCCCGCATCGCCTCCGGCTTCCAGGACTTCGCCCGCTTCGAGCTCGTGGCCCGACGGACGGTCGGCGTGGGAGACCTGCCGGTGCTCGACGAAGAGCCGGCGGTCATGGGCGCTCTGGGGCGAGCCCAGGCCACGGACGTCGTCGGCCGTCTCGAGGACGGCCTGTCCACGCAGCTCGGCAAGACGTACACGGACGGCACGGAGCTGTCGGGCGGCCAGTGGCAGAAGCTGGCCCTGGGACGGGCGATGATGCGCGAGCTGCCGTTGCTGCTGGTGCTCGACGAGCCCACCAGCGCCCTCGACGCCGAGGCCGAGCACGCCCTCTTCGACCGCTATGCGGAGGGAGCGCGCCGAGTCGGCGCGGCTTCGGGCGGTATCACCGTCCTGGTGTCGCACCGCTTCAGCACGGTTCGCATGGCCGACTTGATCGTCGTGATCGCCGACGGGCGGGTCGTGGAGTCCGGTTCGCATGCCCGGCTGATGCGCAACAAGGGCCTGTACGCCGAGCTCTACCAGCTCCAGGCTGCCGCCTACGAATAGGGCGAGCCCGGCAGTCCGGTGCTCGCGGCGCCCCGGATACAGGCCCCACCTACGAGAAGGGGAAGGCACTCGCGCGCCTTCCCTTCTCGGACCCAGATGCTGAGGGGGGAGGTGTCGTTCACTCCACGCTCCCCTCTCGCCCGATCCAGACGAGAGCCGCGCGGCTTTTGTTCGGGCCTGGCAGCGGGGCGGCCCTCGGGTCGCCTCGTTCGCCGCGCGCCCCTAGGCCGCTCGCCCGGGCCAGCCCGCCGCCTTGGACCCAAACCACGTTCCCGAGGCGCCCTTGACGATCGCCACCGCGTTCTCCAGCGCCCCGATGGCGGCGAAGCGCCCGCCGCCCCGCACGAATTCGGCGCAGGCGCGAACCTTGGGGGCCATCGACCCCGCCGGCCAGGCGCCGGCCGCCAGGCCCTCCATCGCCTCGTCGACGGACAGGCGCAGGATCGGCTCCTGGCGCGGCGTCCCCCAGCGCCGGTAGACCGCGTCCACGTCGCTCAGGAGCAGCAGCCCGTCCGCGGCCACGGAGCGAGCCAGCACGACTGCCGCCAGGTCCTTGTCGATGACCGCCTCCACGCCCTCCAGCCGCCCGTCGGGGCGCTCCACGACCGGCACTCCCCCGCCTCCGCTGGCCACCACCAGCACGCCCGCCTCGACCAGCATCCGAATCGCTTCCGCCTCGACGATCCGCACCGGCGGCGGCGACGGCACCACCCGCCGCCAGCTCTTGCCGTCCCGGGCGATGCTCCAGCCGCGGCTTGCGGCATGCTCTTTGGCCGTCTTCTCGTCGTAGACCGGTCCCACGGGTTTGGTCGGGTTGGCGAAGGCCGGGTCGTCGGCCGGGACCACCGTCCGCGTCACGACAACCGCGATGCGGCGCTGGCGGTTGCGCTCCAGGAAGGCGTCGTGCAGGGCGTTGGCCAGCAGGTAGCCGATCTGGCCCTGGGATTCGGCCCCCAGGACGTCGAGCGGAGGCGCCGGCACCACCGAGGCGGCCATCTCCGCCTCGATCGCCAGGAAGCCGACCTGCGGCCCGTTGCCGTGGGTCAGGACGATCTCCGCCCGGCTGCCCTCGGCCAGGGTCACCAGGCCGCGGGCGGCCGCGACCAGGTTGCGGCGCTGGACATCCGTGGAGCCGGGCTCGCCGCGCCTGATGAGCGCGTTGCCGCCCAGGGCGATGGCCAGGCGAGTCACACCCAGCGCTCCTCGCCGGTGATCAGCCCGTAGATCAGAGCCTGCTCCGTGTACCAGCGGTTCTCGGCCTCGTCCCAGACCCGCGACTGCGGGCCGTCGATCACCTCGTCCGTAACCTCTTCGCCGCGGTGGGCGGGCAGGCAGTGCATGAAGATGGCCTCGGGCCTGGCCTGGGCCATGAGCGCCGCATCTACCCGGTACGAGACGAAGACGCGGGCCCGCTCTTCCTTCTCCTTCTCCCGGCCCATGCTGGCCCAGACGTCCGTGTAGACGGCGTGGGCGCCGCGCACGGCGGCCCGGGGGTCGCGGACCACCTCGACCTGCGCCCCGGCCGCGGCCGCGATCTCCGCCTCCGGCTCGTAGCCCTCCGGAGTGGCCACGGCAAGGGTGAAGCCCATGTGCCGCGCCCCCTGGATCAGGGAGTGGCAGACGTTGTTGCCGTCGCCGACGTAGGCCACGCGCAGGCCCTCCAGCTTCCCGAACTCCTCTTCCAGGGTCATCATGTCGGCCAGGGCCTGGCAGGGGTGGTGGTCGTCGGTCAGGGCGTTGATGACCGGGATCGTGCTGTGCCGGGCCAGCTCCTCGAGCTTCGACTGCTCGAAGGTACGGATCACCAGCGCCGACAGGTAGCGCGACAGCACGCGGGCCGTGTCGGCGATCGTCTCGCCGCGGCCAATCTGCAGCTCGTCAGGGCGCAGCGCGATCGGCAGCATGCCCAGGCCCCAGATCGCCGCCTCGAAGCTGACCCGCGTCCTGGTGGAGGGCTTGTCGAAGATCATCCCGACCCGCCCCCCGGCCAGGGCCTCGCGGGTCTCGCCGCCCTGCTTCTTGACGTACGCGGCCAGGTCGAGCGTGTGTCGAATCCCATCCCTTCCCAGGGAATCCAGGGTCAGCAGGTGCCGCGTCATGCGATCCCCTTGTCAGTGGCCGGCCGCGGGCTTCGAGCGCTTCGAGCCTCCGGCGCGGGCCTTGTCCACGATACCGCTCAGGAGCTGCTCCAGGGTGATCGCCGGGCCGAGGGCAGTCTCGACCTCCTCCAGCTCGTAGCGAACGCGGACGATCGGCTTGTTGAGCTTCACCAGGCGGGTGAGGTCGATCGGCGTGGCCGAGAGCACAAGGTCGGCCGGCATGTCGTTCAGGGTGGACTCCAGCTCGCCCACCTGGGAGGCGCCGTAGCCCATGGCCGGGATCAGCGGCTCCAGGTCCGGGTAGAGCCTCAGAGTCTCGGCCAGCTGGCCGGTCGCGTACGGACGCGGATCCACAAGCTCGGACGCGCCGTTGCGCCGGGCCGCGACCACGCCGGCCCCGAAGGTCATGCCGCCGTGGGTGAGCGTTGGACCGTCCTCCACTACGGCCACGCGCTTGCCCTCCACCTCCCCGCCGACAAGCGTCAGTGCTGAGCGGGCAAGGACGACCGCGGCCGTCGGGTTGGCTCCGGCCAGGTTGGCCAGGACCTCCGCAACCTGCTCGACCGAGGCCGAGTCGGTCTTGTTGACGACGACCACGTCGGCCATTCGCAGGTTCGTCTCCCCGGGGTGGTAGCGGACCTCGTGGCCCGCCCGCAGCGGATCGGCGACGACGACGAACAGGTCCGGCTTGAAGAACGGGAAGTCGTTGTTGCCGCCTTCCCAGAGGACGACGTCCGCCTCCGCCTCGGCGGCGCGAAGGATCTCCTCGTAGTCCACGCCGGCGTACAGCACCCGCCCGGCGTCCAGGTGAGGCTCGTACTCCTCGCGCTCCTCGATCGTGGTCTGGTAGCGGTCCAGGTCGGCATAGGAGGCATAGCGCTGGATCCTCTGGGCGGCCAGGTCGCCGTAGGGCATCGGGTGCCGGACGATCACCGCTCGCAGCCCTTGCTTCTCAAGAAGCGACGCCAGGTAGCGAGTGGTCTGGCTCTTGCCGGCCCCGGTGCGAGTCGCGCCCGTCGCCACAACCGGCTTGCTGCTGCGGAGCATCGTCCGGGCCGGCCCGAGCAGCTCGAAATCGGCCCCGCAGGCGAGGACCCGGCTGGCGGAGTGCATGACGTGCTCGTGCGAGACGTCGCTGTAGGCGAAGACGACCAGCTCCACGGCGCGTTTGCGAAGGGTCGATTCCAGCTCAGATTCGGCCAGGATGGGGATGCCCTCGGGGTAGAACGGCCCGGCCAGCTCGGCCGGGTAGCGGCGATCGGCGATGCCCGGTATCTGGGCGGCCGTGAAGGCCACCACCTCGACGCTCTTGTCGCCGCGGTACACGACGTTGAAGTTGTGGAAGTCGCGACCGGCAGCTCCCATGATCACGACGCGCCTGCGATCCATGACCCGGCCTTCTGCTCTCCGTGGCGATGCGGGCAGCGCCCGCGCGGCCGACGTGGGGGCCGACGAGCCGGTTCCGCCTCCGGTCCAGCGGTCGTCAAGCGGCTCTAGTGTCGCCCGCCCGCATCCGGGGCGCAAGACCGAGCCGGCGTATCGGGTTCCGGGCCCGCCTGACGAGCCGCGTACTTCGGCGTGCTGACCTCGTGCAACGGGTTCACATACTCCATGGGGGCGGCCCTGCGCCTGGCTCACGGCTACCTGCCCGAGGTGATGGACCACGTCAAGAGCCACAGCTGAGGCCGCGGCAGGCGGCGACGCCCGGGCCGGCCATGGCGGGCCGGCCGGTGACTTGCGTAGAATTGGCTGCCTATGACGAACCGCGCCTGGCTCGACGCCCTCGAGCCCCACGCCCCCGACGTGGTGGCCCTGTTCCGCTTCTAGCGGACGAGGAGTACCTCCGGCTGCGGCGCGAGCTGCGGCGCTGGGCCGGTACGGGCAGCGCGCCCGCGGTCGCCCACCAGCTGAGCGCCGTGGCCACGGCCATGGGTGAAGCAGTTGCCGCGTTGCCCCAGGCCGCCTTCGCAGCCCCGGGCGGAGAGGCCGACTGGACCGTTGCCGAGGCCCTGGGCCACACCATGGAGGCCCGTCGCGGCCTCAGCCTGGCGGCGTCGCTGGCCGCCTCCGGGCGCTGGCCGGCCGACGCCGGGACCGTGGTCCCGTCCGTGCCCGGCCCGGCCGGCGTCACTCGAGACCAGCTCCTGGAACGCCTGTCCAGAAGCCAGGCCCAGGTAGACCGGGCCGCGACCGCCGTCGCCGGCCACGAGCAGGACGCCTGCCCCCTGGACCACCCCGTGGTGGGCCCGTTGCGCTGCGGCGAGTGGCTGCTCTTCGCCGGCGTCCACGACCTGATGCATCTCGAGCAGCTGCACCGGCTGCGGGCGGGATCTCCGTCCGGCTAGCAGGAAGCCGGGCCGTCTTCGGCCCGGCTTCGTTCGTTCGTGCCAGTGAGGGTCAGTCCTTCGCACCCGCCCCGGCCAGCTCGCCCTTGGGCTCGAAAGCCACCCCCAGCCGCTCCAGGGCGGAGAGGACCGCCTTCATGGAGGCCGTGGTGATGTTGGGGTCCATGCCCACGCCCCAGCGGACCTCACCGTGCGACCGGATCTCGACATAGGCCACGGCCGTAGCGTTCTCGCCGGCGCCCAGGGCGTGCTCAGCGTAGTCGAGGACTTCCACTTCGACACCGAGATTCGCCCGCAAGGCGTGGACCAGGGCGGAGATGGGGCCGTTGCCCTTGCCGGCGACGGCAATCTCCTTGCCGTCGGCGGCGAGGCGAGCCTTGACGCTCACGTCGCCATTGGTGGCAACCGTCTCGTAGCCGGCCAGGGTGACCTTGTGCCTGGCGGGAAGGTATTCCTTCTCGAAAGCGTCCCACATCTCCTCGGCCGAGATCTCGGTGCCGCTGCCCTCGGTGATGATCTTGATGCAGCGGCTGAACTCGATCTGGAGACGGCGCGGCAGGTCCATGCCGTGCTCGTTCTTCATGATGTAGGCCACGCCACCCTTGCCGGACTGGCTGTTGACCCTGATCACGGCCTCGTAGTTGCGGCCGACGTGCTTGGGGTCGATCGGCAGGTACGGGACCTCCCAGGCCTCATACGGCTTGGGCAGGGCCTCCATGCCCTTCTTGATGGCGTCCTGGTGGGAGCCGGAGAAGGACGTGTAGACCAGGTCGCCCACGTACGGGTGCCGGGGCCCGATCGGCAGCCGGTTGCAGTGCTCCGCGACCCGACGCAGGGCGTCGATGTCGTTCACGTCCAGCTTCGGATCCACGCCCTGGCTGAACAAGTTCAGGGCCAGGTTGACGATGTCCACGTTGCCGGTCCGCTCGCCGTTGCCGAAGAGCGTGCCCTCGACGCGGTCCGCCCCGGCCATCACTCCGAACTCGGCGGCGGCGATGGCCGTGCCACGGTCGTTGTGGGGATGCAGCGACAGCACGATCGAGTCGCGGCGCGACACGTTGCGGTGGAACCACTCGATGGCGTCGCCGTAGATGTTGGGTGTGTACATCTCCACCGTGGCCGGCAGGTTGAGGATGATCTTGCGCTCCGGCGTCGGCTTGATGACGTCCATAACCGCCTCGCAAACCTCGAGCGCGTACTCCAGCTCGGTGCCGGTGAAGCTCTCGGGCGAGTACTCGTAGCGGATCTCGGTGCCGGGTACTTTGCTCTCCTGCTCCAGGCAGATCTGGGCCGCGTCGGTAGCGATCTTCTTGACCCCCTCCTTGTCCAGGCGGAAGACGACGCGCCGCTGCAGGACCGAGGTGGAGTTGTAGAAGTGGACGATGGCTTTCCTGGCGCCCTTGAGGCTGTCGTAGGTGCGCTCGATCAGGTCGCGCCGGCACTGGGTCAGGACCTGGATGGTGACGTCGTCGGGCACCAGGTCCTCTTCGATCAGCTGGCGGATGAAGTCGTAGTCGGGCTGCGAGGCCGACGGGAAGCCGACCTCGATCTCTTTGAAGCCCATCTCCACCAGGGACTTGAACATATGCAGCTTGCGACCCGGGTCCATCGGGTCGATGAGGGCCTGGTTGCCGTCGCGCAGGTCTACCGAGCACCACCGCGGCGCTTCGGTGATCTCGCGGTTGGGCCACTCCCGGTCCGGAAGGCGGAGCGGCAGCGGCCGGAACGGCACGTACTTGCCGTAGGACATCTTCTTCGGCTTCGCTGACTGGGGAGGCATCTCGTCTTCCTTCCTGGGCTTGCGGTCTGCCCGCTTCCTCGCGGCGGGCCCTCGGTTGGCCTGGCGGTTGCTGGCTTGTCGGTTAAACGAAAACCTCCTGCCAAGGCGCAGGAGGTCAGCGGCGAGCACCCCAGAGGGGCTCGCCTCAGGTAAGGAGCAGGCTGCTGCCGAAGGCGTACCTGTTCATCGTGGGCGGTAGTGTAGCGGGTCTCCGGGTTTCGCGTAAACTGCCCCGCCTATGGGACTTACGTCCGGGTTTCGCCACATGAGACCGCAGTCTCGGCCGGATCTGCTGGTCGTGGTGCCGGCGGCGCTGCTTCTCGCGGCCCTCTTGATCTTCGTTCTGGCGCCCGCTTCCGGTCCACTGGCACTGCTGGCGATCCTCGAGGAGCACATCTTCCTGGCGGTCCTTGTGCTCCTGTCGCCGGTCGCCCTGTTCGTGCGGGCCCGGCGGCTGGGAGCCGGGCTGGCCGTGCTGGCGGTCGTGGGCGGCTGCCTGTTCGGATCCGAGTGGCTCTCCTTGCCGTGGAGCGGCGCGGGACGTCAGGACCTCACGGTCATGAGCTGGAACGTGCAGTACGGGATGCGCGCCCCGGCCGAGCAGTCCGCCGAGCTGGCCGGCGTGGACGCGGACGTAGTCGCCTTGCTGGAGGTCGAGCCGGATGCGGCCGCCGCCATCGAGGCGGACGCTGCCCTCACGGCTCGCTACCAGTACCGAGCCATGGCCCCGCAATGGGGGCCCTGGGGCCTGGCGGTCCTCAGCCGATATCCCGTCTCGGGCCTCCAGTCGGGCCTGGCGCCGGCATTCCTGGAGATGGACGTCGCCACGCCTCGCGGCCCGGTGCACCTGATCGTCGGCCACCCCATGCACGCCGACATCGGCACGGTCACGCCGCTGCGGTTGCCGGTCGCCTACGACCCCGCGATCCGCGACGCCGAGGTGGCGGAGATCCGGCAGCGGGTCGAAGCCGCCGCCGCGGCCCCGGACACGCGGCTGCTGCTGGTGGGCGACTTCAACACCGCCCCGACCGAGCCCGAGTATCGCGTCCTGGCGGCCGGGTTGCGCGACACCCACTTGGAAGTGGGGCAGGGGCCGGGCTGGACGTGGCGGCCCAGCCGCCTGGCGTTCCTGCCCTTCGGGTTTATGCGCATCGACCTGCAACTCAGCGGCGGCCCGATCAGGCCCGCCTCGACCTGGATGGATTGCTCGCCTCCGGGCGACCATTGCCAGCTGTTCGGCAGCTACGAGATCGGCTGACGGCCTCCCGGCGCCTGGGGCGGCCGGGTAGCCGGCCCGCCCATCAGCCGATCGGCCGTCAGCCAGCCGAGCGCCCCGAACCCGGCCCCGACGGCCAGCGGGACGCCGATCCAGAACCACGCCTCCACCAGGAACGAAAACCAGGTCTCCCCTTCTCCCTCGGACCAGATCGGGTTCCACATCAGGACCGTGAGCAGGAGATAGCCGCCGATCATCGAACCCAGCATGGCAATCCCGGCCAGCGAGCCCCGTCTCCAGGTGCGCCTTGTGCGATCCGCGATTCGGACGGCCGCGCCAGCCCCCAGACACAGCAGGACACCCAGAAGTATCTGTGGCGGGAAGACGTCCATGTAGCCGGTCTGCTGACGCGTGTAGACCTGCGACCCGAGCCCCAGCAGCCAGCCGGCGCACAGAAGGGCCAGCAGGCCGCTCCGAACCACCTTCTGTCGATCGCTCACCGCTCACCCTCGTCCGTCAGCTCATTCTCGCCCCTGACCGAGACGCGGGCCAGAGCCGTCGGCCCGAAAGGGTGCCCGAAGGGCACTGGGGCAGCCGAAGCCGAGGCCGGCCGAAGGACGATTGGCTCCGGCGGTAGGACTCGAACCTACGACCAAGCGGTTAACAGCCGCCCGCTCTACCGACTGAGCTACGCCGGAGCGACTACGATCGCGGAAGCGATCGGGGCGCCCTTGCGGCGCCGCGCGACAGGATAGCACGACGCCGCGGAACGGCGCGGCGGTCGGCGCGAGGAGACGGATGATCCACCGCTCGCTCAACGGAACGTGGCAGTTCCGCCAGGCAGGCACGCAGAAGTGGCTGCCGGCCCGGGTCCCCGGCGGCGTCCACACCGACCTGATGGCCGCCGGCCGAATCCCCGATCCGTTCGTCGCGGACGAAGAGCTACGCGTCCAGTGGGTCGCCGAGGCCGACTGGGAGTACCGGCGCTCGCTCGCGGTCGACGGCGACGTGACGGCGGAGCGGCGCCAGGCTCTCGTCTTCGAAGGCCTCGACACCCTGGCCGACGTTCGCCTCAACGGCGAGCTCCTGGGCAGCGCCGACAACGCCCTCCGCCGCTGGAGCTGGGACGTCACCGACCGGCTGCGGTCGGGTGCCAACGAGCTGTCGATCGTCTTCCGCTCGGCCGTGCGGCGCGGCGCCGAGCTGGACGCCGTCCGACCGCTCGACAGGCCGAAGGACACGCTGCCCGGAGCGCCCTACCTGCGCAAGCCGCCCTATCACTTCGGCTGGGACTGGGCCCCCAAGCTGCCGAACGTGGGCCTGTGGCGCGACGTCAGGCTGGAGGCGTGGAGCACCGCTCGACTGGAGGACGTGCGTCTGGCGCAGCGAGTCGACGGCGACCGGGCACGAGTCAGCGCCCAGGTGCGAACCGAGCGTGCCGAGCCCGGAGAGCTGGCGGCGCGGATGCGGATCGAGCACCCGGACGGCCGAACCGAGTCGGTCGAGACGGCGCTCGGGCCGGAAGACACGGCAGCCACCCTATCGGTGGAGATAGATCGGCCGGAGCTGTGGTGGCCGAACGGGCTGGGCGGCCAGCCGCTCTATCGGATCGAGATCGAGCTGACGGCAGGCGGGCAAACGCTGGACCGCCGCGACTACCGGCTCGGCCTGCGTACGCTCGAGCTGCGCCGGGAGCCGGACGAGTGGGGCGAGTCGTTCACCTTCGTCGTCAACGGCGTGCCCATCTTCGCCCGGGGCTCCAACTGGATACCGGCCGATTCATTCCCGGCTCGCGTTTCGGACGACCGGCTCGAGATGCTGCTTCGCTCGGCGGCCCGGGCGAATCACAACATGATCCGGGTCTGGGGCGGCGGCTACTACGAATCGGAGACCTTCTACGACCTGTGCGACCGCCTGGGCATCCTGGTCTGGCAGGACTTCATGTTCGCCTGCAGCGTCTACCCGCTCCACGACCCCGCCTTCCTGGCCAACCTGGAGGTGGAGGTCGCCGAGCAGGTGAGCCGGCTCCGCCATCGCGCCTGCCTGGCGCTGTGGTGCGGCAACAACGAGATGGAGCGCGGCTGGGCGGTCTGGGGCTGGGATCGCCCCGACGGCGAGGAGCTCCGCGCGGCCTACCTGGAGTTCTTCTCGAAGACGCTGCCGGCCTGGGTCGCGGATCGCGACGCGGAGACGCCGTACTGGCTCAGCTCGCCCTCGTCCGGCAGGCCGCTGGAAGCGCCGATCGGCGACCGCAGCGGCGACGAGCACGAGTGGGTCGTCTGGCACGGCCTGGCGCCGTTCGAGAGCTACCGCGAAACGACGTGGCGGTTCGTCAGCGAATTCGGCTTCGAATCCCTGCCGGCAATGGCCACGGTGGCCGCTTTCGCCCCCGATCCGGCCGACTGGAACCTGGGCTCGCCGATGATGGACCATCATCAGCGCTGCCCTGCCGGCAACGCGCGAATCCTCTACTACCTGGCCCAGCAGTTCCGCCTGCCGATGGACTTCGCGTCGTTGGTCTACCTAAGTCAGATCCTCCACGCCGAGGCGATGCGGGTAGGCGCAGAGCACTGGCGGCGCCAGCGGCCCCATTGCAGCGGGGCCTTGTACTGGCAGCTCGACGACTGCTGGCCGGTCAGCTCCTGGTCCAGCATCGACTACTTCGGACGGTGGAAGGCGTTGCACTACGCCTCGCGCCGGTTCTTCGCCCCGATCCTGCTGTCCTGCCTGGCGGAGGGCGATGACGTCAGCGTCGCCGTCACGAACGATCTGGCGGAACCTGTCGCGGCCGAAGTCCGCTGGTCGCTGGAAGACCTGGACGGCAACGTCCTGTCGGCCGGGGCGGAGACGGTCGCGGCGGCGGCGCTGGCCACGACGCGGCTACGGGTCTGCGAGGCGCCCGGCGCGGAGCTGCGCTCGAGCACGGTGCTGGTGGCCGAGCTATGGCGGGAGGGCGAGCTTGGGGCGCGAACCGTCCTCACATTCGAGCCGGACAAGCGGCTGGCGCTGCGAACCCCCGCGATAGAGTCGTCGGTCGAGCCGGCCGGCAGTTCGGGGGACGGAGGTCGGGGAGCCGTCCGGCTCCGTTCGGACGCGCTGGCACGCTGGGTCGAGCTGTCGCTGGAAGGGGCCGACGCCATCTTCGAGGACAACTACTTCGATCTGCCCGCCGGCCGAGATCTCACGGTCGAATTCGAGCTGCCGGAAGGCTGGACGGTCAAGCAAGCCGCACGGGCGCTGCGGATCCGATCGGTCGCCGATACCTACATCTAGCCGGCCGCCCTACAGCGCCCAGCCGACCGCCCTACGATTCGACCGGAAGATCGGGCCGGTTGCCCCACTCTTCCCACGACTCGGCGTAGTTGCGGACCTCCGGGAAGCCGGCCAGTTCGTGCAGGACGAACCAGACCAGGGCCGCCCGAATTCCGCCCTGGCAGTAGATAGCGCGCAACTCCTGGGGTTCCACGCCGGTGGCCTTCAGGATGGCCACGGCATCGGCGGCCGGGCGAAGCCTGCCGTCCGGGGCGATGAAGTCGGTGAAGACCCGGAACCGCGAGCCGGCGATGCGGCCGCCTCGGGCCGCGCGGACGTCGTGGCCCAGGTACTCGTCGAGGAGCCGCACGTCCAGCAGCCGCGTGGGGCCGCCGGGAGCGCAGGCCTCGCGGCTCCATGCCAGGACCTGCTCGGCCGTGGCGATGAGCGACTCGTCGCGCTCGCCCAGGGCTTCAGCGGGCTCCGCGGGCGCCGGGACGGTCTCTTCGGAATCTGTCGGCAGATCCGCCGCCTGCCACGCGGTGAGGCCGCCGTCCATGACGTGCACTCAATCCGACGGGAAGCGGTAGAGCCGCAGCAGCCAGTAGCCGCGGATGGCGTGGCGACCCTGGCCGGCGTCGTCGTAGAGGACGATGCGCATCCCCGGAGCTACTCCCCAGCGGGCCAGGGTCTCGGCCACGTCCTCGCGGGTCGGCACCAGGTATTGCCGGTTGACGGCGCCCGTTCGAGGCTCGGTGCCGCTCCCTGGCCAGGTCCGCGTGCAGGTCGCAGAACACCGCGCCGGGAACGTGGCCCTGGTCGTACGCCTTGCGGTCGGACGAGACGTGCATGATCCGCAGATTCGCGTCGCCCGGCTGCGCGGCCAGCCATTCGGCCGAGACGAGGGGCCCGGGACGGTCAGCGCTCATTCGTGTCCTCCTCCGTGCCGAGCCCGGTGGGCGGCCGCTCCGCCGGATCGTAGCAGGCTTCGTCTCCGAGCCGGCCCGATGCCCACGGGTGCCGCCACGAGGGTGAGCTTCAGAGCATCACGACGCCGCCCCGAGATGGCGGCCGCCCCTCGCGAACCGCCCGCAGGATCTCGGCCGACGAGGCCGGCAGTTCGGCCCTGATGGCGTCGCGGTACTCGCGCAGCAACGACCGGTTGTGCGCGGTATCCGAGAGAAGGAGGACAGTCGCGACAACCGTCCCATCGTCCCGCAGCTTGAGAGTGAGACGCCGGAGCAGGGCCTGGACGTCCGTGGGCCGTGTCTCGGCTTCGACCGCGACGGCCGACGACCCGAACCAGAGGACCGCGTCCCATGCTCGGCCATCATCTGCCGGCCCCACCGGAACCTCGAACCGCCACGAAGCCGAGGGCGCGACCCTCGCCCTGAAACGCTGCATCAGCTCAAGGTGGGCCCTGTCCCGGATCGGCCGGCCAGCCGGATAGGCTCGCGCACTCAGTCGCAGGCCGACAACTGACAGAAGCCGCCCAAGCTCCAGCACCGACACCCGGGGTGCTTGACCCAGCTCGATCCGACTGACCTGCGAGCGCGACGTCCGGGCATGCCGGGCCACGAGCGCCTGACTGAGGCCGTAGCCGAGCCGGGCCAGGCGCAGTTCGCGGCCCAGCTCCTGGACGATCTGGCGGGCCCGTTCGGTGCCGAGATCGCACGGTCTCGCTCTGGTCGACATCGTGCGCCATCGTCCACCGCGCCGCTTATCCAGCGCTTACCGGGCCAACGCCCGAAGCCGATGGTTTCTGATGGCTCCTGATGGTTCCCATCGCGTGGGTACTTCGGCGGTCCGGCGCCGGACGAGCGCCATCTTGCCCGTCCTGTGGGCAGAGCGGCGGTGGAAGCGGCGCTGGGCGGCGCGCGGCCGCTATCCGGTACGTCGATCTGGGCAACTCAACTCAGTGTCGGGCCGACGAGCGGTCGCAAGCCGCCGACGTGCCCGCCCGGCGGGTATCGGGCCAGGACATCGGCGCGCAGCCGCTATCCGGTAGCTGGATTCGGGCGATCCAACGGAGCAGAGGCCCGCCCCGCACGGCCACGCCCCGCGCGGCCCCGCCCCCGCGCGACCCCGCCCCGCGCGACCCGGCCCCGCCCCGCACGGCCACGCCCCCGCGCGGCCACGCCCCCCTACTCCAGGTAGTCCTTGAGCTTGCGGCTGCGGGACGGGTGGCGCAGCTTGCGGAGGGCCTTGGCCTCGATCTGGCGGATGCGCTCGCGGGTGACGTTGAACTCCTTGCCCACTTCCTCGAGAGTGCGGGCCCGGCCGTCCTCGAGCCCGAACCGAAGCTGCAGCACCCGCCGCTCGCGGCCGGTCAACGAGTCCAGCACCGCCTCGACCTGCTCCTTGAGGAGCTGGTGCGAAGCCGCCTCAGCCGGCGCCAGCGCGCCGCGGTCCTCGATGAAGTCGCCCAGGTGCGAGTCCTCTTCCTCGCCAATCGGCGTCTCCAGCGAAACCGGCTCCTGGGAGACCTTGATGATCTCGCGCACTTTCTCGGGCGTGACCACCACTTCCTGGCCGCGGCTCATGGCCTCGGCGATCTCCTCCACGGTCGGCTCGCGGCCCAGCTCCTGCAGGAGCGTTCGCGAGACCCGGATCAGGCGGTTGATCGTCTCCACCATGTGGACCGGGATTCGGATCGTGCGGGCCTGGTCGGCGATGGCGCGGGTGATGGCCTGGCGGATCCACCACGTGGCATACGTGGAGAACTTGAAGCCCTTCTCGTAGTCGAACTTCTCCACTGCCCGGATGAGGCCGATGTTGCCCTCCTGGATCAGGTCCAGGAAGCTCATGCCGCGGCCGATGTACTTCTTGGCGATCGAGACCACCAGGCGCAGGTTGGCCGAGGTCAGCTGCTCGCGCGCGTCGCGCCCGATGCGAACCAGCTCGCCGCGGCGGCGGGAGAGCTTGGTGGACGCGGGCACGTCCGGATCCCAGCCCAGGAGCCGCAGAAGATCGGCGTCCTTGCCGGCCTCGATCCAGCGCTGCAAAGCCGGATAGGCCACCGACTCGCGGGTCCAGGTGTAGATGGCCCACAGGCCGCTGTTGTCGCGCGCGTCCGGGTCGCCGTTGTGGACGGCGTAGTAGGCGCGGTCCAGCAGCGGCAGGAAGGTGTCCGGCGAGGGGGAGTGGTTGTAGGCCGTGACCAGGTGGCGCAGCTCCTTGATCAGGCCCTTGGTCGTGTCGGCTGTGGCCTCCTTGCCGGCCCTGATCAGGTGGAAGTCGGGCGTCGCGGTCAGGAGCTTCCTGGCGTCCCTGGCCCGGATGGAGCTCTCCACCAGGCGGGAGGCCTCCGGCCCGAAAGGCAGCCTGTGCTGGGGCTTGAGGGTTCGGGTCTTGCGCTCCGTGTCGTGGTGGGTCCACTCGTGGAGCGAGACGATCGCTTTCCACGGTTCCTCCGCGATCTGCTCGCCCAGCTCGATCGCTTTGGCCAGGACGACCTCTTCTTCGGCGGTCAGCAGAGCGACCTTGCCGATCTCCTTCAGGTACATCCGGACCGGGTCGTCGATCCCGATCATGTCAGCCGAGAGGGCTTCCAGTTCCTCGGGCGTCGGCTCCTCGAGCGCCTCCGCGTCGAGCTTGGCCGGCCCCTCGCCGGTCGCCTGGGCTTCGGGCGAGCCCTCTTCGTCGATCGTCTCGATGCCCGTGTCGGAATCCTCAGCTTCGAGGCTGTCCGAAGGGCTCGCCTCCTCGTCCTCGGAGAGCTCGTCGTCCAACGGCTCCTCGTCGGCGATGCGCCGGCCGCGCACGCCGGCCAGCTTGGCCTCCTCGGGGTCTACCTTGCGGCGGCCAACCCCCGAGAGCGCCACTTCCACCAGCTGCTTGTCCAGGGGATCGGTCATCGGTGTCCTCCAGGTGCGAGAAGGCTCGTCTCCTGCCGGCGTCGGTCGAGCGAGCGGCGAGCCTCATTGAGATTGCGTTGGGTTTCGAGCAGGCGAGCCACGGCGGCCGAATCGGCGGCAGCCTGGGCTTCGGTCAGCTCGCCCGCGTTGAAGCGGATCTCTTCTTCGATTCGGTCGGCCTCCATGGCCAGCAGGCACTGATCCACGCCGATGCGAACGCGCGCCTCGTCCAGCTCGGCGGGGTCCGGGCCGCGCTCGGCGTAGAGGGCGA
>DAOUEA010000056.1:0-2668 GCA_034430475.1 Chloroflexota bacterium
TCGGCTACGACGACTTCGGCAATCTCGCCAGCGCCGGCGCCACGAGCGTCACCTATGCGAGCAACGGCGACGGCCTGCGAGTCTCGGCCACCTCGGACTCTTCGGGTTCCCTCACCTCTTCCGCCTCCTACGACGTCTTCGGCGCCGTCCGGTCGTCCAGCGGCTCCCTCGGCTCTCTGGGCTACACCGGCGCTCTCTCGGACTCCTCGGGGCTGGTCTATCTGCAGGCCCGCTCTCTCGATCCTGCCAGCGGCACCTTCACCAGCCGCGACCCTCTCACCCCAGGTGGTCCGGGCATCACCGGCTTCAACCCCTACGCGTATGCGGCCCAGAACCCGACCACGTACAGCGATCCGAGCGGGGCGATGGCGGAGTGCGTAGCGACCTATCAGCCAGCACAGCGTTCCATTCCGTGGTTGGATCTCATCGCCGGGGCGGCAGGTGCCGGCGGAGTCATTGGTCTCGTCTGGGTCGTCGCGCAGGATCTCGAGAGAATCGCGGACCTGCTCGATCGCCCGACCGTACCCGACTCGGATCGCAACCCACCGCGGCCGGACACCGAGCCCAAGCCACGCCCGATCGAACCGGTGGTGCCTGAGCAGCCGGAAACCCCTGGGCAGCCGCGGCTGGGAGGTGAGATTGCCATGGATGCAGATCCCGTTATCCAGGCTCTCGATTGGGGTATGGGCAGCAGAGTAGACATCGCACTTCGGGGCCGTTCTCCGGTAGTCTCACCCCAAGCCCGCGTCGAGATCGGCGCTCCCGCCAGGTTCGAGGCGTGGCTCGCGGCCCGATATGGCCGGATCGGGAGGCCTCACAACCCAACCCAGGTGGCTCAGCTGCAAGCTCATGCAGCGTCTATTGGCAGAGTGCTGCACGAGGAAGACGCACGCGTGTTGTCGTCGGCGATGCAGGAGAATCTAGCGCTGATGACCAATGATGATCGCCTAGGCAACTTCATGAAGGCGATCGGTTATCCATCTGAAAAGTGGTAGACCCAGTGCGGGAGGGCGCCTTGCGAAGAATCTTCCTGAACCCTGGCGACGTGGATGACATCTTCGGGCTCCTCCTGGTCGTTGCGGCCGACACCGGCATTGAGTACATCCACCAGTGCAACGGCCATCTAGTCGAGAAGAGGAAGCTGGAAGGATTCGCCGTACCGGTGGGCTCCTTCGCCGCGGCGGGGCCCTTCATCGCGTTCTTCGAGCGCGAGTTCCCCGGCTGGATGCCGCGAGACGGCTGGACGGCAGCCCGGTTGGAGGAGCTTCGACAGCTTGTGAGCGGAGTCTGGGTGTGGGCCGAATACCTGGACCAAGAGCAGTATGGCGATCGCTCGGCCAGGCTCGAGATCGATACCGACCGCATTACGGAGGCGGTCGAGGGCTGGATACCGGTGATCTCCATCCTCGGGCCCGGAGCGCTCCTGTTTCGCAACAGTGACTGAACAAGCCGAATCGTCTCGCCGCTCGGCGGGAAGTCCGGTTCTGAAGGTCCCCGCTCGGCATCAGCGGGCTCAACCCCTACGCCTACGCGGCCCAGAACCCGACCACGTACAGCGACCCGAGCGGACGCATGTCGAACGGGTACACGATAGCGCTCACGCCAGCGGCTTCGGCTCCCTGGTGGCTGCCGCTCCTGGCTGAGGGGATCACCATCGCGTTGACCAGCCTCGTGATCGTGTGTGAGATGTGCGAACTCCAGGACCACCGAGCGGACGATGTCTTCGTACGCGAGCTGGGCTCTGCAGACCCCAGGCATCGAGAACTGGCGGCGAGGGCGGTCGGGGAGCTGGGGCTCTCTTCCGAGACCGCGCGCTTGCGGACTCTGCTGCACGATCCGGAGGAAGCCGTAGCCGCGGAGGCTGCTCGAAGTCTGGGGCTGCTGGGAGACTCCGAATCGGCGCCAGAGATCGCGCGGCTTGCCGATCGGGGCGACGACGAAACACGGGAGTATGTCGCGAACAGCCTGGCCAGGCTCACTCACAGTGCTGCGCGCGAGAAGCTCAGGGTGCTTCTCGACGACCATCAGTGCTTGTTCGAGTCGCCGCCATCCGTGCTGCAGGCAACGGTGAGGATCGCGAGTCCCTTCCCAGGCTGATCGAGATGGCGGGGCGTGCCGAAGGTGAGGAACTCGCCACGCTCATCGAAGCGCTTGGCGCAATGCGGGATCGGTCAGCCCTTCCGCTGCTCCGGTCGCTCGCGGGGTCGCGCGGGATCGAGCTGCGCCCAATCGGCCGACCTATGCTGAGCTGGCTGGCGAGGCGCTGAAGGCTCTCGCCGACGACTAGAGTCAGGCTCCATCCGTGACGCGCCCGGTACGCCTCCTTCGGCTACGACGACTTCGGCAATCTCGCCTCGGCGACTGCGGGTGCCAGCGCGGTCACCTATGCGAGCAACGGCGACGGCCTGCGGGTCAGGGCCACCAGCGGTGGCTCGACCGCGAGCTACCTGTGGGACCAGGCGGCAGGCCTGCCGTCTCTGCTGAGCGATGGCACCAGCGGCTTCCTATCGGCCGACGCGACCCTGCTGGCCGAAACTGATCCTTCCTCGTCCGCCTACCCGATCACCGACGCTCTGGGCTCTGTTCGAGCCCTGACGGACTCCTCGGGCTCGCTCACCTCCTCCGCCTCCTACGACGTCTTCGGCTCCGTCCGTTCGTCCAGTGGCTC
>DAOUEA010000057.1:0-2839 GCA_034430475.1 Chloroflexota bacterium
CTGTACACGCGCACGGTCTTCGAGCTGCTGCGCGAGAAGCGCGGCCGGGGCGAGGCGGTCATCTTCGCCCGCAGCGCCACGGCGGGCTCTCAGCGCTACCCGGTCCACTGGGGCGGCGACTCGCTGAGCACGTTCGAATCGATGGCCGCCAGCCTGCGCGGCGGGTTGTCGCTGGGGCTCTCCGGCTTCGGCTTCTGGAGCCACGACATCGGCGGCTTCGAGGGCACCCCCTCCCCCATCCTGTACCAGCGCTGGGCCGCCTTCGGGCTGCTCTCCTCCCACAGCCGCCTTCACGGCAGCGACAGCAGCCGGGTGCCGTGGCACATCACCGACATGGCGGTCGACGTGGTGGGCGCGTTCACCCGCCTCAAGTGCCGCCTGATGCCCTACCTCTACGGCACCGCCGCCGAAGCTTCGCAGCGCGGCATCCCAATGATGCGGGCCATGCTGCTCGAGTTCCCCGACGACCCGACGGCTGCGCCGCTGGACCGCCAGTACATGCTGGGCCCGTCGCTGCTGGTGGCTCCCGTCCTGCACGCCGACGGCCGGAGCGGCTACTACCTGCCGGCCGGCCGCTGGACGCACCTCATCACCGGCGTGGTGGCCGAAGGGCCGCGCTGGATGGACGACCGCTACGAGGTGCTGAGCCTGCCGCTCTTCGTCCGGCCCGGGTCGGTGCTGCCGACGGGCGCGCACGAGGACCGGCCCGACTACGACTTCGCCGACGGCGTCACCCTGGCGGCCTACGAGCTGGCGGACGAAGCCTCGGTCCATGTCGAGGTGCCGGGGCCGGACGGCACGCCGGCGGCGGTCTTCGACGTCGCGCGGCGGGGCGACGCGGTGTCGGCCGAGCGCAGGAGCGGCTCCGCCCCCTGGCGGCTGCTGCTGGTCAACTGCCCGGGCCTGGAAGTCGTCGAGGGCGGCAAGGCCGAGAAGCGCCCCGACGGGGTCCTGGTCTCCGCCGCGGCGGCATCCAAGCGCATCGTGGCCCGGCTGAAGTAGCGGCCGTCGCCGCTGGGCCTCGTTCCCCCTTCCTCCCTTCCCCCGTTCTCCCCTTCCCCCGTTCGCCCCTTCCCTCGTTCTCCCTTCCCTCGTTCGCCCCTTCCCCCCCCATTTCGATCAGATTCACATGGAGGGGGCGCTAGGTGCGAGCCCTCGGAGCGCTGGTGCGCCTGCGGCTCGACTCGGCGAGCTCAGCCGCTCGAATCAGCCGCACACGGCTAACAGAGGCCCGAAAGCCGTCCGCGGCCGCTCCGAGATGCGGATAGCGCTCCTCTCGTGAGCATCTGCGACAAACGCCGAGCCGAGCTCCGCTCACGCGTTCATACTGGCCGTCCCTCAACCCTCGTCTGGACCGCGGATTACCTTCGTCCCATTGTCTTGCGCGCTCCGAATCGGAGACTAGACATCGCAATGCCTCTGTGGATCGGCAAGCAGCCGCATTTGACCAAGGGGGCCCCGGGCGACGGCTCTGAGGGCTGGTCGATAAGCGTGCCCGACGAGGTCGCCAAGGAGGCCGAAGTCCAGGCGGAGCCCACTGCCGAAGAGCCGGCCGCTGCCGCGGAGCCCGCCACCGAGGAGCCCGCCACGGAGCCGGCGGAGGCCCAGGCCGAACCGGCTGCCGAGGAGCCCGCAGAGGAGCCCGCAGCGGCCGAACCGGCTGCCGAGGAGCCCGCCGCGGCCGACAAGGCTGCCGAGCCCGCCGAAGAGCCTGCGGCCGAGGCCGCCGAGGCCACGCCAGAGCAGCCCTTCGCGCCCGACCCCTCGTTCAATGCCCTGGGCCCCTCGGCCGAAGCCTATGCAGCGGCCCGGGCCGCGCAGGCCGCCAAGCTGATCGGGGCGCGCTACGGCGGCGAAGCGGACGAGTACCTGGACCACGTCCGCCTGGCCGTCCATGCCCTGAACGACAACGTGGCCGCGAACGAAGAGGCGACCACAGCCCCGAAGGCCGCGCCGCCCGCCACGGCGGTCGCCCCCGCCCCTGCGCCGGTCGCGAAGACCAAGGTGAAGGCCAAGGCAAAGACCAAGGGGGACGAGCGCCCGCCGCGCCGCCATCGCCGCGGCGTGGTCGTAATGGTCGGTGGCTTCCTGGCGGCCATCATCCTGGGGCTGGCCGGGATGGGCCTGTCCACCATCTCCGCCGGTCCGACCGAGGAGATGTCTCCTTCGCCCTCCGATCTGCCGGCGATCGCAGGCGTCTCGGCGACGCCCACGGCCAGGCCTACGGCATCGGCCACGCCGTCGCCGAGTGCCAGCCCGTCAGAGACTCCGTCGCCCACTCCCAGCCCGACGCCGACGAAGAAGCCGAAGCCCACACCGAAGCCCACGCCGAAGCCCACACCGAAGCCCACACCGACGCCCTTCCCGAAGCCCACGTGGACGATATCCTCCTGGAAGCCGAACGCGGCGAAGCCCGGGACCCAGTATCCGACATTCCACATAGTGACCGTGCCCAACGCCAGCTGCCAGATGCATCGCAGCGACGGCCGCGTCTCGTCGTGGGCGAACGCCAACAGCTCCGGCTGGCTGAACATCGGGTGGTCGTCCTACGAATGGACCCCTGGGGTGACGTACGGCGTGTTGGCAACGTGCAGGCTGGGCGGGAACAGCAGTGAGTCGGCGCAGGTCAACGTGACTGCTCCGTAGCTGGAGCCCGGGTCAGCACCACACCCGTCGAGGTGGATATCCCCCAGGCCGGATGCTGGGCTGAGGCCCGCCCGGACAGCCGCCACTCGATTGCGCGCGCCCACACCTGCCGCCCGCGCCCTGATGCGGGGCGCCCTGAATTCACGGGAGGGTGGTGGGATCCGGACCCAGACCGGGCCGCGGCAGGCGCGCC
>DAOUEA010000058.1:0-1742 GCA_034430475.1 Chloroflexota bacterium
GCGCGCTTCTCGTGGGACCTGGGCTACCGGACCGAGCTGGCCGGCCTGGCCCGCCACTGCTCCAACTTCCACTATCTGCCGGTGATCACGCGGCCGCAGGAGGACGTCACCTGGAAGGGCCGGAGCGGCTACCTGCAGAACGTCATCGCCTCCGGGGCCGTGGAGGCCGAGACGGGCCTGGCCCTGACGCCGGACAATTTCGACATCTACCTTTGCGGCAACCCGGGCATGATCGAGACGGTCATCGAATGGGCCGAGGCCCGCGGCTTCGTCCGCGACAAGGGCCACGACGTCGGCACGCTCCACACCGAGGAGTACTGGTAGGCCGTGGCTTGCACTGTGTCGGTGGCGAGCAACTACTGGCAGCCTGATGCGGATAAGCGAGGAGTGATCTGCGCCTGAGAGACTCGGCCGGTGGACGATCAGCAGCTTGGGTCGTTGATCAGAGCCGCGCGTCATCGACGCAACCTTCGGCAGCAGGACCTTGCTCGGGTGGCGGGCGTCGCGCGCTCGACGATCTCGGATATCGAAACGGGCAACCTGGCAGCACTGAGCCTCGCCGCGCTCCGGCGTGTCGGGGCCCCGCTGCAGATCCAGGTCGAGGTCCGGGGTCGATGGCGCGGTGGCGGCGGCGAGCGCCTGCTGAACCGGCGCCACTCCCGCCTCGCCGAGAGCGTTGCGCGGGTGCTGGGCCGTTTCGACGGCTGGGCCTTCGCCGCAGAGGTCTCCTTCTCGGTCTACGGCGAGCGCGGAATCGTCGATCAGATTGGTTGGCACGAGGCGAACCGTCACTTGCTCGTGATCGAGCTGAAGACCGAGTTCGTCGACGTCAACGAGATGCTGGGGACACTCGATCGGAAGGCGCGGCTGGCCCCGGTGATCGCCGCTCAGCGAGGCTGGCGACCGGCAACTGTGAGCGTGTGGTTGATCGTCGCCAATTCCCGGACGAACCGGCGCCACGCGGCCGAACATTCGACGTTGCTGCGCACCAGGTTCGGCTGCGACGGCCGATCGTTGGCTGCCTTCCTGCGCCATCCGGCCGGCCCGACGACCGGCCTCGCTTTCTGGTCAGACGTCGACGCAGGCGACACGAGGTGCGAAGGCCTTGCCGCGAGGAAAGCCGTTCGGCGCCCGAAGCGTGTCTGAACCGTCCGTGAGCGTCCGCTGATCTGCCACGTGCCGCCCACGGGCGACATCTGGCAGAATGCCGGGCCGTGGGCGCCTGGGATCGGCCGCACGTCTCGCCTCGCGTCGCCGATGGCGACATCTGGCAGGATGGCAGAAGTGCGGGCAGCGGCCCGCCGGTAGCGCCACGACCCGCCGCAGCGGCTCCGGCGCTCGTTTGACAGCCACCCGGTCTCGCCCGTAGACTCCCGCCACATTCGAACACGGGCTGTGATCGGGACGAGTAACTCCCGGCGCCGGCGTAGAGAACCAGCGGGTGGTGCAAGCTGGGGCGGCGGAAGGAGCGAATGGACCCGTGAGCCTCCGGACCAAACCGTGGACTTCCAGGGTTCGCCAGTAGGCTCCGGCGCAGAGCGCCAGCGATACAGGGCAGCACCGATCGGCGGGAGTCGCGCCTCCAGAGCGCGAGAGCCCGACCCGTCGGCCAAGAGAGCGGCAGAGATGCCGAAGGCGGGTGGCACCGCGGAAGGTTCGACCTTTCGTCCCGGAGACGAAAGGTCGTTTTGATTCCCGGCCATCCGCCGACGAGCCTCCAGGGCACGGCGGGCAGAGGGGCA
>DAOUEA010000059.1:0-7671 GCA_034430475.1 Chloroflexota bacterium
CTGCTGCTTCTCCTACCAGAACGAGATCGCGCAGCCCTCGCAGCGGTAGTCGGCTGGGGCGCTGCCGTCTGCGCTCACTTCATCGAGCAAGTGCGCGGCGCTCAGCTGCCGTCCGTCCTGGCCTTGTCCCACGGGACGCTGAAGCTGGCCAGGTGCGGAGGGCCGCCACTCCCTGTTGTCCCGGCGCTTCGACTCCATCCGTCCCCCGGAGTCGCCGGTTCGAGCGCAGGCAGGCCGCCCATCGTCGTCCCGCCGTCCTTTCGGCCGAAGGCCAAGTCGTTCGCCTACCGCCCGCTCACCGGGCACAAGCCCGCGAAGTCGCACCAGCCGCACGCACGGCTGCTGGGAGTGGGGGCGAAGTCGCTGGCGCGGATGGCGCGGGCGCGGGCCGAGAGATCGGAGCGCAGGGCGTCCAGGGCGGCGTCGGAGCGCTCGGCGCTGGAGCGGCGGATAAGTGACGGTAGAGCGGCCTCATGCACTCTTCGGCCACCCGCTACAAGTGAGCCGAGCACAAAGACCGCATGCCTCAAGTCAGCACATTCTTCGGGATCGTCATTTCCATCTACTACGACGACCATCCCCAGCCTCACTTCCACGCGGCCTACGAAGGAGAGGAGGTCCAGATCCGCATCGCCGACCTGTCCGTGATGGCCGGCGGGCTCAGTCCGCGCGCCATGGGCCTGGTCGTGGAGTGGGCGGCCGAGCACCGGGGTGAATTGACCGAGGATTGGGGTCTGGCCGAACGGCACCTCCCGCTCAACAGAATCGCAGGGCTGCGATAGCATGCTGGCCGAGATGCTAAGGATCAGATCTGCGCAGGCTCTGGACGACTACCGGGTGAGACTGACCCTCACCGACGGCGAGACGGTCGAGCGCGACCTGCGCGCGCTCCTTTGGGGCCCGGTGTTCCAGCCGCTGCGCGACGACTACGATCAGTTTCGCCAGGTTGGCGTGGAGGCTGGCACCCTGGTCTGGCCGGGGGACCTGGACTTCGATCCGGACACCCTCATCTGGGGTGGGGCGCCACCGACCGCCCCGGCATCGAAGCCGCCGAAGTTCCTTCGGCTGGAGTCGCGCCGCCCGCCGGCGGAAGCCTAGTCGGAACGCCCGCTCGCCGGGCACAAGGCCGCGAAGTCGCACCACCCGCAAGCCCGACCGCTGGGAGTGGGGGCGAAGTCGCTGGCGCGGATGGCGCGGGCGCGAGCGGCCAGATCCTCGCGCAGGGCGTCCAGGGCGGCGTCGGTGCGCTCGGCTGACTCGGGCGAGGTGGCGGCGCTGCTCTTGTAGTCCCGTATTCGCGCACCACAAGTTCGGTCATCGTTCTTGTTGTGGTCTGGCTAGCGCTGGTCAAGCCGCACCGCGAAGCCGCGTCGGCCTGAATGACTTGTCAGGCAACGTTGCCCGAGTACCTCAGCGTAAGGCGCAGCATGTCAAGGAGCTGTATTCCGTCCTCGAAGATCGGCTCAGGATAGTTATCGACGAAGAAATCATGGTCAATGCTTGTGGCCCGGAAGCCCTGCCGCTGGTAGAAAGCGAGTTGATAGCCGAACGTGCCGGTGCCCACCTCCAGTTGCCGTGCGCCCAAATCGCGATAGAAATCGACAACCCACTTCAAGAGCGCTGTGCCGTATCCGGATCTCTGGTGAGCCGGGTCAACAGCGATGCTCATCAGTTCATACGTATTCGTGCCACGTGGCTGTACGACGCAGGCACCAACCACAACCGCATCACGTGAGGCAACGAAGCATCTTGATCCAGGAAGGTAGGAGCGGATCTTGTCTTCCGAGGGATCGGCAAGCAGCAGTAGCTCCATTGGAGCATCCGTCGCGGGAGTTTCTTGGATCAGTAGCGGCATGCTTATGTATGTCCTTGTATATGACATTCCACCGGCCTGCCCATGAGCCGCTCGAGGGACTCCAGAAGGCCGAAGTAGGCATCGGCATACTACCCGGGCGGCAGGGCCTCGCAGTCGACGAGGAAGTCGTAGGCGCTTCGCTCCGCGTCGAAGTCGGGCGAGGTGGCGGCGCTGCTCTTCTGGATCTTTCGCTTGACACACAGGGCGCTCTACCGGGGCTTACCTGGACCGGATCGGCCGGGTATCCTCGGGGGGATGTCTCGAGTCCAGCGCCTGTTCGGACTGGTGGCGGCGGCCGCCGTCGTCGTCGCGCTGGCCGGCTGCGCGTCCAGTACGGCCTCGCCCGGCTCGCCCACGCCTTCGGGGGCCGCGCCTTCGGCCGTTTCGACCGTCGTACCCCACCAGGATCGCTGGGGGATCTACAGCCTGCGGCTGGACTCGGGCGCCGTGGAGCTGATCTACAGCACGCCGGACGAGCTGTCCGGGCTGGCCCTGAATCCGGCCGGCGATCGCTTCGCCTTCGCCCGGAAGGTGGGCGGCACGACAAACGAGGATTCGGAGATCTACACCCTGGCGATGGGCGGGGGAGAGCCCACCAGGCTGACGGACAACCGGGTGCTGGACACCTATCCGATCTGGTCGCCCGACGGCTCGCGCCTCGCCTATCTCTCGATGGGCAAGACGCTGGACATCAAGGTGATGAACGCGGACGGCAGCGGCTCGAAGCTGCTGTACGACTCGGGCGGGCACGACGCGGACATCTCGTGGGTGGGCGACCGAATCGCCTTCACCCGCGACAGCCAGATCTGGATCATGGGCGACGACGGCTCGGGCGCGAAGAAGCTGACCGATCCGCCGCGGGCAGGGGAGTGGGGCAAGGCCAACCTGCCGTTCGGCGACTACGATCCGCGCATCTCCCCCGACGGCAGCCGGATCGTCTTCGAGCGGCTGGTGGCAGACGACTCCCCCCACGGCAACTACGACCTGTACGCCATGGCGGCCGATGGATCGGGCGTGACGGCGCTGACGAGCAACGGCTACTCGCAGGGCCTGGCTGCCTGGTCGCCCTCGGGCAGCCTGATCGCGTACATCGTGGCCGCGATAGACGGCGCGGGCGCGTACGACATCTACGTCATGAACGCCGACGGCTCGGACAACCACGATGCCACTCCGGCCTGGTTCCCGCCGGAGTTCCTGTGCCACGGCGCCACCTTCGGCCCGGACGACGCCACTCTCTACTTCATCGGGGAGTGGTGGGCGGCCGAGTAGCGGGCGTGCCGCCTCATCGAACCTGCCTGCCGCCGGCGTGGTCTACTGGGTAGGGGCGCGACGCCCCGGAGGGCCCACCCAAGTGGGGTTTGGACGGGGCGAACGCGTCCCGGATGAGGAGAGAGCTTGAACGGCACACCTGGTACACGTGTCGGCGCATCGGTTCGCGGGGCAGCCGGTCTTTGTCTGAACCTGGTCGTGATCGCGGGCCTGGCGGCCTGCGGCAGCAGCGTCTCGAGCGCCTCGCCCGCGCAAAGCCCGCAGAGCCCGCAGCCGACCCTCGGCCCGTCGCCTTCCGCAGTCGAGACGTCCGGCGGCGCCGAAGCCACGCCCTACGCGTGGTCGGACGATAGCGGCGGTTTCGGCACCATCGGCTTCGTGATGGCCGACGCCGGCTACACGGACCTCTACGAGGATGACGCGCTGCAACACCTGGGCGAGGCCTACGCCATCATCGAACAGGGCCTGCCCCGGGCAGTCGACCTCGACGAGGTCAAGGACGCTCAGCCGGGCGCGATGTTCGGCGAGGTCCAGATCTACTGGTGGCCGGATGGCCGCCACGACACGGCGCTGCCCCCGGGCGGCCACGGCGACCGCATCTACCGGCTCATGGTGGACCTGGCTCCCTACGTTCGCGGCGGAGACGCCGTCGTCTATATCTGGTTCGTGAGCCAGGCCCAGGTCGACGCGCTCGACCCGCAGGACTTCATGGCGACACCCGATCCGTACCCGACCCAGTGCTTCACCTTCCAGCTGGACAAGGAGACGGCCGCGGCGCTGCTCGACGTCTTCTGGGTGAAGGGCTAGCCCGGCTCCAGGCCGCGGCTCTTCTCCAGCACGATCTGCAGGTCCTGGCACGTGCCGGTGGCGAAGCCGGCCTCGCTGATGGCCAGGTAGTACTCCCACGTGCGCAGGAAGCGGTCGTCGAATCCCATCGCGCGGACGGCGTCGGCCTGTGACAGGAATCGCTTGCGCCACAGGCGGAGCGTGCGAGCGTAGTCCAGGGCGATGTCGGTCACGCTCCTGACCAGCAGGTTCGTGCGGTGGGTCGATCGCTCGATCACCGCCAGGGACGGCAGCAGGCCGCCCGGGAAGATGTAGCGCTGGATCCAGTTGACGCCCCGTCGCTGAGGCTCGTAGGCGACGTCGGGGAAGGCGATCGATTGCAGGCTCAGCCGACCGCCGGGGGCGAGGACTCGATCGCAAGCCTCGAAGAAGGTCTCGAAGTACTCCGCGCCGACGGCTTCGAGCATCTCGATCGAGACGATGGCGTCGTAGGTGCCCTGGACCTCGCGATAGTCCCGCAGCTGGATGTCTACGAGGCCCTCCAGGCCGGCCGCCCGCACCCGCTCGCGAGCCAGCTCCGCCTGGGCCTCCGAGATGGTGATCGAGGTGACGCGGCAGCCGATCTCGCCGGCGGCCCAGATGGCGAACCCGCCCCAGCCCGCGCCGATTTCCAGGACGTGCTGTCCCTTGCGCAGGCGCGCCCCCTCGGCGATGACCCGGTACTTGTTGCGCTGGGCATCGGCCAGCGGCTGGTCCGCCGAGGCGAAGACGGCGCAGGAGTAGGTCATCGTCTCGTCGAGCCAGAGGCGGTAGAAGTCGTTGCCCAGGTCGTAGTGGGCGGCGATGTTCTTGCGCGCCTGGCGGCGCGTGTTGCGCTTGAGGCGGTGGGCCAGCGTCCGGCCGAGTTGCGCGGGCCGTCGCCACCACCCCAGCGACAGCCCCAGCGAGTAGCGGTTCAGCAGCCCCAGCTCCACGAGACCCACCAGGTCCGGGCTGGACCACCAGCCCTCCACGTAGGCTTCGCCCATGCCGGTCTCACCGTGGAGCAGGATCCTGACCAGGGCCCTGCGGTCGTGGATGTGGATCTCGGCCTGACGCTTCGCCGACGGCTCGCCGAAGGACTGGCTCGAGCCGTCCGGCAGGACCACGGTCAGCCGGCCCACTCGAATGCGCTTCAGGGCCGCCAGGCCGACCCGGCGGGCAAGCCGGGCGAGGGCGGGGTCCAGGACGCTCATCGAGTGGCTTCGCCGCGGCGATGGAAGCGAGCCCCGCGGCGCCACAGCCGCAGGGCGTGCCAGTGGATCGCGACGATCGTCTTCAGCGTCACGAAGGGGTACCGCGTCAGCATCCGGGCGACCGTGCGGTTGTTCAGGCGCAGGCGCCGCAGGACCAGGCTGGTGTTGAGCAGCAACTCGCCCTTCTCGCTCATGTCGATCGCGATCCGTAGAGTCGTGGGGTCATCGTGCACCCGGACGGTGTATCGCCCCTCCATCTCGATGAACGGCGAAACGTAGAAGTCCTTGTCCATCGAGGCGGTGTAGGCGCCCCGCGACCGCTTCGGCCGGAGGGTGTACAGGTGCCGTTCGCCGTGGGTGTTGTGGACCTCGACGACGACGACCTGAAGCTCTCCCAGGCGGTCCCGGCACAGGAAGAAGCTGGCCGGGTTGAACTCGTAGCCGAAGACGCGCAGGTTGGTGACCAGGGTCAGGCGCCAGCCCTCGGGGTCGAAGCCTTCCGCCCGAAGGTGCGCCCGAAACGTCTCGGGTAGATCGGTGGCCGGCGGATCGAGGTGATCGCCGTCCCGGAAGACGAGGAGGTTCGGCCGATTGCGGCTGACCAGCGCCAGCTTGCCGGCGACCTCGTCGATCTCGCCCAGGTCCAGGGCGAAGTAGTAGACGCTGTGCTCCAGCTCGTACACGAACGGGCGGGCCCGCCGGTGCCGGACCTTCCCCTCCAGGAGATGCGACCTCATTTGACTCGCTGCCCCGCGGCCGCGCAGACCAGCTGGGCCGCCTCGTAGCCGGAGCGGCAGCCGTCCTCGTGGAAGCCGTATCCCAGGTGGGCCCCGGCGAAGAATGTGTTCCGCCGGCCCTGCAGGGAGCGGAGAGCCTGCTGCGCGGCCAGCGTCCCGAAGGTGTAGCGCGGGTGGCTCATCTCGCGCGCCACGATGACCCTGTCCGCGTCAGGCCGGTCGCCGCAGTTGAGCGAAACGCAGTACTCGTCCGGACCGGCCAGCGACTGGAGGCGATTCATGTAGTAGGTCATCGTCAGCGACTCACTGGGCCGCCGGCAGCTGGCCTGGTCCACGTTCCAGGAGGCCCAGGCGCGGGGCCGCTTGGGCAGGAGGGTCTTGTCGGTGTGAAGTACGACCTGGTTGCGGTTGTAGGAGATGCCGCCCAGGGCGGCCCGTTCGGCCTCGTCCGCGTCGGCGAGGAAGGCCAGAGTGTCGTCGCAGTGCGAGGCGAGGACCACCGCGTCGAAGCGCTCGCCGGCTCCGTCGCCGGTTCGGACCGAGGCGCCCTTCGCGTTGCGCGTGACGGCGACGACGGGGCTGCCGGAGCGGACGGCATCGGCGGGTAGCGAAGCGACGATGCGCTTGACGTACTCCATCGACCCGCCGCGGAGGACTCGCCACTGCAGCCTCCTGGTGAGTCCGATGAGGCCGTGGTTGTCCAGGAAGTGGAGCAGGTAGTCGACCGGGAAGTCGAGGATCTTGTCCGGGCCGGTGGACCAGACCGCGGCCGTCAGCGGCACCAGGAAGTGGCTGCGGAAGCCCCGCCCGTAGTGCCTCTCGTCCAGGTAGTCGCCCAGGGTCGCGTCCGAGGGAGCGCCCTCGTCGAGGCTGCGTCGGGCGTGGCGATAGAAGCGCAGGATGTCGATCAGCATCCGGTAGTGAGACGGCCGCAACAGCGAGGACTTCTGGGCGAAGACGCCGCCGGCGCCCTTGAGGCTGAACTCGAGATCGCACGAGCGACAGATCGAGGCCAGGGACATCTCCGTCGGCTGCGTCTCCACCCCCAGCTCGGCGAGGAGGGCCACGAATCGCGGGTAGGTCGTCTCGTTGTAGACGATGAAACCCGTGTCCACGGGGACGATCCCGCCGGGCGTCTCAACGGGGATCGTCTTCACGTGCCCGCCGACCAGCGGCTCGCGTTCGAAGAGCCGCACCTGGTGATGCTCCCGGTTCAGGTAGTAGGCGGCGGTCAGGCCGCTGACCCCCGCTCCGACGACGGCGACCTTCATGGCGGCCCCTACCGAGCGCGCTTGTCCAGCTCGCGCTGCATGCCTTCGATCGCGTTGCGGGCGAGCCTGGCGAAGGACCGTCCCAGGAACGGCTGAATGAGCCGCATCCAGCCGTGCAGGCGGATGTCGGCCGTGTAGTCGATCCGGGTGCCCTTTCCCTTTCCGGCCGGCTCGAATCGGATCTCGTCGACGGCGGAGACGCCGGAGCCCTCGCCGGTCAGCACGACGCGATGGGGCGCCTCGAAGACGGTGATCTGATACTCCATCGGGGCGACGCGACCGCCGAGCCGAACGCCCAGCCGATAGCGGGCACCGACGCCGACGGGGCCCGGGTCCAGGCGCTCCGAGGTTTCGACGCCGGGATCCCAGATGCTCGAGTTGGCAAAATCGGCCACGAAGGCGAAGGCCGCCTTGGTCGCGAGCGGCGTCTCGATCTGCTCACGAAGCTTGGTCATTGCTGGCTCCAAAACGGGTTCGCGATCATGATGGACTGTGCAGTCGCGACGGTCCAGCCATCC
>DAOUEA010000060.1:0-6099 GCA_034430475.1 Chloroflexota bacterium
GGTCTGGCCGCTTGCGCGGCGGCTTGGTCGAAGGTGGAGCCCAGCCGGACGCCTCGTCGCCTGGCGGGCGCGTGCGGCCCTTGAGTTCGCCCCTGGCCGCAAGCCTCCTCTCCTTCCTGTGGCCCGGCCTGGGGCAGTTCTACCTCCGCCGGCGCAACGAGGCCCTTCTCTTCGCCCTGCCGGCGATCGCGGTCGCGCTCTGGCTGGCCCTGCAGCTGAGCCAGGGCGCCGGCCTCTTCGTCGGCAGCTTCTTCGCCGATCCGCTCTTCGCCCTGACCTTCGCTGCGGTCATCGCCTTCATCGGGATCTGGCGCGGAGCGTCGATGGTTCACGCCTACGTTCTGGCAGCCGATCGGCGCCGACCTCGCCTGCTGGACGCGGCTGTGATGGGGGTCCTGTTGCTGGCAATCCTGGCCAGTCACGTCTGGGTCGTCAGAACTGCCTGGGCGGCCTACGTCTTCGACACCAGGATCGAGCAGAACGACATCCTCGGCAGCCTGCCCACCATCTCCGCCGACCCGAGCGAGGAGTACGTGGCCAGCCCCACGCCTACCCTGATACCGTTCGAGCCGGTCTCGACAATCGCGGCCCCGCAGCCCTCCTCGGGCATAACGCCTCGCCCGTCGGGGCAACGGATGACAATCCTGCTGACCGGCATCGACCGCCTGAGTGGGGGATCCCACGCCCTCATGGACTCGCTGCTCGTCGTCAGCCTGGATCTGAAGGCCCGCAAGGTGTCCATGGTCAGCGTGCCCCGCGACACCGCCAACTACGAGTTCTACTGGGGCGGCAACGCGGGCGTGAACACCAAGATAAACAACTTCTACAACCTCGTGAGAGCCGGGCTCATCGAGGCGCCCGACGATCCGCTGACCGCCCTCAAGAAGGAGATCGGCTGGCTGGTCGGCGTCCGGATCGACTACTACGCCCTGGTCGACCTCCACGGCTTCCGGGTCATGGTGGACATGATCGGGGGCATTTGCGTGGACAATCCGAGGGCCATCAACGACCCGTTCACGGGCACCTTCATCGAGAAGGGCGAGGTCTGCATGGACGGCATCACGACCCTCAAGTACGTCCGCTCACGGCATGGGGCGGGCGATACCGACTACACACGCGCCGCGCGCCAGCAGGACGTCATGTACGCCCTCAGCCAGAAGCTGGTGTCGCCCGAAGGGCTGCTGCTGTGGCCTGATCTTCTGGAGCTGGCCGGCACCTCGATCCAGACCGACTTCCCGCTCAGGACGGTCAACAAGTACATCTCCATCACCCAGCGCATCAAGCCCGAGGACGTCAGGCAATGCGTTCTTGGCCCGCCCTACAACTACCACCCACCCACGACCGAGACCAAGGGCACCTGGACAAGCCGGTTGAAGCCGGTCGAGGTGGCGAAGCTCTCTCTCTACATGTTCGGCGTCGACAGCCGCTTCTACGGCCTGGAAGGTATCGCGCCGGAAAGGTGCAGGCGCGGCTGATCCCACTGGGCCCGTCACAGGCTACCCGCACTGTGGGCGGCGCCGCAGGCACGCCAATCGGCCTGTATGGGATACTGGGCCGCGAGCCGCGACGGCACTGAGACGCGCTACGCGGCCGCCGGTTCCTAGCAGCGGCGCCCGCGTCTCTCTTCCGTCGGGGTGCGTGTCCAGCCCGTTGGAGGCCCGGGTGCCGGGCGGCTGCATCCTGGCAGCCTGCGCGGGCGCATCGATAGGAGTGATGACTTGACCGTCGGACCGCTGCTGCTGGGCGTGGCGGCGTTCGCGGTAGCCGCGTTGCTCGTGCCTCTGACCAGCAGGCTGGCCTTCCGCCACGGGGCGGTCGTGCATCCGAGGGCAGATCGCTGGTCGCGGCAGGTGGTCCCCATCCTGGGCGGGCTGGCTGTCGCCATCGCGGTCGGAACCGTGGCCTGGGTCGTTTTGGACAAGGGGCTGACGCTGGTGGCCTGGCTGGCGGGCCTGGTGGGCCTCACCGCCATCGGCCTCATGGACGATCTCTACGGAGTCAGGCCCCACTATCGCGTCCTGGCCGAGGCGCTGCTTGGCGCCGGCTTCATGTTCGTCGTCTTCGACGATCAGGTCATGCCCCTCCGACTGGTCTGGGGAGTGGCCGGTGCGGTCGCTATTCCGGTCATGACCAACGCCACCAACCTCGTGGACAACGCCGACGGCCTGGCCACGACCCTGACGGCCGAGACGGCGGCCACGATCGCCCTGTGCGCGATGGCGGCCGGCATGCAGGGCAACCAGGTCGGCCTGGGTCTGGTGATCAGCGGTGCCTGCCTCGGTTTCCTGGTCCACAACCGGCCGCCGGCCCGCGTGTTCATGGGCGATGCCGGGAGCCTGATGCTCGGTTTCGCCCTGGCCTCATGCGGCACGTTGCTGATCCACGATGCCGTGCTTCACCCCAGCGCTCAGGCGACGGCAGCGGCGCTGGCAATCCCCCTGGCCGCCTTCGTCCAGTTCGGCGACGTGGCTATGGTCTCGGTTACCCGCATCCGGCGCGGCGAATCGCCGTTCCAGGGTGGCGTGGACCACACCTCGCATCGCCTGGTCAGGGCCGGCCTGCAGCCGCTGGAGATGCTGGTCGTGGTCGGTCTGGTCAGCCTCTCGTGCGGCAGCCTGGCCGTGCTGTTGTCATGGCTGGCGCCGCCCCCGGCCCTCGAGGTGGCCGTGGTGGCCGTGGCGGGCTTGCTGGTGCTGGGCCTTGAGACCGTGATCGCCTGGCGCGTGCCCCATTCTGTAGCCTCGGCGGCGTCGTCCACAGCCGCTTCCACAGGCGCCCCGGCGACCGCTCCGGCAGCCCCGGCGAGCGGCTCACTGGTGCCGGCTGCCGCTTCCGGCAGCAAGCGCTCCGAGCGCCGCCCATGAAGGTTCTGATCACCGGGGGAGCCGGCTTCATCGGCTCGCATCTGGTGGATGCCCACCTGGCGAAAGGCGATGAGGTCGTCGTCGTCGACGACCTCTCGACCGGCCGCCTGGGCAACATCGAGGCCCGCGTCAAGGCGGGCGAGGTGCGGTTCCTGCAGGGCAAGGCCGAGGACTCGGCCATCATCGGTCCTGCCTTCGAGGGCGTGGATCTGGTCTATCACCTCGCCGCGGCGGTGGGAGTCTTCACCATTCTGAAGCACCCCCTGGCCTCGCTTCGAACCAACCTCGACGCCTCGGCAGCCGTCTTCGAGAGGGCGGCCGAGAAAGGGGTCCGCACCATCTTCGCTTCCACCAGCGAGGTCTACGGCAAGAACGAGGCGGACGGTCTCAAAGAGACGGACGACACCGTTTACGGAGCCACTGCTTTCAGCCGCTGGTTGTACGCGGCGACAAAGGCCACCGACGAGTTCATGGCCCTGGCCTACCACCAGGAGCGCGGGCTGCCCGTGACCGCGGTCCGGCTGTTCAACACCACCGGCCCGCGTCAGACCGGAGCCTACGGCATGGTGGTGCCCCGGTTCGTGCGCCAGGCTCTGTCCGGCCAGCCGCTGACGGTCTTCGGCGACGGCAGCCAGAAGCGCTGCTTCACTAACGTCCGGGACGTGGTGGCGGCAATGATGGCCCTGCCCGACGCGCCACAGTCCATCGGGCTGGTCGTCAACGTCGGCAACCCGCGTGAGGTCTCCATTCGGGAGCTGGCCGCGTTGGTGCTGCAGCTGACGGGCTCGAACTCGCCGATTCAGCTCATCGACTACTCCGAGGCCTACGGCAAGGGCTTCGAGGACATGCACCGCCGCGTGCCGAACGTGGATCTCCTGCGCAGCCTCGT
This sequence comes from Chloroflexota bacterium, assembly GCA_034430475.1. Lineage (GTDB taxonomy): Bacteria > Chloroflexota > Limnocylindria > Limnocylindrales > CSP1-4 > Fen-1039. Next base: position 3,754 of record DAOUEA010000060.1, read on the forward strand.
CGGGTTCGTGCCCGAGACGCCGCTCGAGGAGACGATCGCCGAGATCGCCCGAGAGGCCGGCGCCGAAGGCTAGCGGCGGGCGGCTCTATTCGGCGCTGGGCTCGGTCCAGCCGGCCCCCAGGCGGAGCACCTGGCCCTGGCGGGTGACGTGGCCGCGCGAGCTGTTGACCGTGTCCACGACCAGCGCCGCCCGGTCGTAGACGGCCGCCCAATCGATCGAGTTGTGGGCGGTGACGACGACTACCAGGTCCGATTCGGCCAGCAGGCGCTCGAGAGGAACCGCTTGATAGACCTCCCCCTCGGTATCGCTGAACTCAGCCACGAATGGGTCGTGGTAGGAGACCTCGGCTCCCTTCTCGCGCAGGAAGGCCATGATGCTCGCCGCCGGCGCGTTCCGCGCGTCCTGCACGTCGGGCTTGAAGGCGACCCCGATCACGCCCACGCGCGCCCGCCTCAGCGATTGGCCCCGCTGGTTCAGGGCCTCCGACGCCAGCTCCACGACGTGGCGGGGCATGGCCAGGTTGATGTCGCCGGCCAGCTCGATGAAGCGTTCGACGAAGTCGAACTCGCGGGTGCGCCAGGCCAGGTAGTAGGGGTCCACGGGGATGCAGTGCCCGCCCACTCCCGGGCCGGGCCGAAAAGCCATGAAGCCGAAGGGCTTGGTCGCGGCGGCGTCCACCACCTCCCAGACGTCCAGGCCCATTCGTTCGCAGAGGAGAGCGAGCTGGTTGACGAAGGCGATGTTGACGCTGCGGAAGACATTCTCCAGGAGCTTCGCCATCTCGGCCGCGTCCGGCGACGAGAGCGGGACGACGCGATCGTTGATGTTCTCGAAGAGCGCCCCGGCTCGCGCCGTCGACGCGGGAGTGGCGCCCCCAACGAGCCGCGGCACCTCGCGCCCGGAGCTGGTCGGGTCGCCGGGATTGACGCGCTCGGGCGCGAAGGCCAGGTCGAAGTCCCGGCCGGCCGCAAGGCCCGACTTCTCCAGCTCCTCGCGGAACGGGCCGGTCGTGGTGCCGGGGAAGGTGGTCGATTGCAGGACGACCAGCTGGCCCTTGCGCAGCGACTGGCCTATGAACTCGGCCGCCGAGATGACCGGCCCCAGGTCCGGATCCTTGGATTGGGTGATCGGCGTGGGGACGCAGACGACGATGGCATCGACTTCGCCCAGAGAACGGCCAGCATCCGCGGAGGCGATGAACTTGACGCCGGTCTTCAGGGCGCGGCCGAGGCGGGCGTCGTCGACGTCGTCGATCGGAGAGTGGCCCGAGTTCAGCTCCTCGACGCGATCCGGGTTGGCATCGATCCCGGTCACGGCCAGCCCTGCTTCGCTGAACGCCATTGCCAGCGGCAAGCCGACGTAGCCCAGGCCGATGATCCCGATAGAGCGATCCTGAATCACGCGTCCTCCGTGTGGGTCCGAGGTCACAGCCCGCCAGCCCATGCGAATGGTACCTTCCGGGGCTCGGGCTCGCGGCGGTTGGCCGGGGAGGGAGCCGGGCTCGGCTGTGGGTTGGACGGCCGTGGACTCGGACGGCCGTACGCTATCATCAGCCGCGCCTATGTCTGAGACCGATCGACGCGCCGCGCGCCTGGAGTCGCGCACGCACGACTCACCCGGCATCCTGCTCTACGGCATGTACGCCCTGAGGCATCTCGATCGGGCGCCTGAAGTCAGGATCGTCGCCATGACGGAGGCGCTGGCGCGCCAGGTCCGTACCGAGCGGATCGTGGGCGGTCGGCTGGGGCGGGTCTGGGCGGGGCTCCGCTGGCTCCTCGGGGGCGGGCCACGCCGGGTTCGGGCCGTGTACGTCGAAGCGCCGACGACGAACGCCATGCCGACCGACCTTCTCTTCCTGGCCTTCATGAGGCTGCTGCGCAAGCCTGTCGGCGTGTACTTCCGAGATGCCTACCAGCTCTTTCGTGATGTTCATCCCAGGCGACGCCGCACCCAGTTCCTGACGGATTGGCTCTGGCGACTGTCCCACTCTCTCCTGAAGCAGGTCGGCACCGTCCACTACGCGCCGACCGAGGGTCTGGCGCGGGCCCTGAAGCTGAGCAACGCGGTTCCCCTTCCGCCAGGTACCGACCCGCTGCTGCCGGACCTGGGGGTGGGCGAGAGTGACGTCGTAGTCGCGGTCGTCCAGCCGGGTGCGCGAACCGGGTTTGACCGGCTGGTGGAGGCGGTCGCCGTCGTTCGGGAGACGCGATCCGAAGCCAGGCTGAGGATCGGCGTTCGCCGGGCGAGCCTCGCCGCATGCGAGGGGCTCCCGGAGTGGGTGGAGACTGTGCCGGCGGACGAGGCCATCCTGGACGAGGTGCTGAGGCCGGGTCGGGTCTGCGTCC